>NZ_JAQYWB010000152.1 GCF_030145185.1 Desulfoluna sp.
TGCTTGCCGAAGACCACAGCGATAAGCGCAAACACACCAAAGGGGGCAAACTCAAGGATCCAGTTCACGACCTTGTACATCACCTCGGCGCCGCCTTCAAAAAAGGAGTACACGGTCTGGGCCGCTGCCTGAATCCGTTCGTCGTCACTTTCACGCAGATGAGACAGACCAATGCCGAAAAAAATGGCAAAAAAGATGGTCGGGAGCATCTTTCCGCTGGTAATGGCTCCAAAGGGGTTGGTGGGAATGATGTTGAGCAGGGTATCCACCACAGAGGGCGGCGTCGCCATCTTTCCGGCGGATCCGGCCACACCCACCAGCGCCATGCCATCGCCGGGAGTAAACAGGTTGGCAAAAATAAGCCCGAGGGCCACGGCAAAGCCTGAGGTCAAAAGATAAAGAACCATGCCCTTCACCCCGATACGTCCCAGGCGTTTAGGGTTGACACTGGCGGCCCCCACCACGAGGGTAAACACAACCACCGGCATGACGATCATCTTCAAAAGTCGAACAAAGGCGGTGCCAAGCGGTGCCACACAGGCAATCTTGGGGCCAAAGGCGATACCCGCCACGGCACCGAGGATCAGGCCAATCAGAATACGAACCAGCAGGTTGGAATTAAAATACCAACCGAACAACCCCGATTTTTTCCCTGCATCATTTTGATTCATTGATTCTCCCCTCTTTATTTAATAAATTTTATTTAACGGGTCTGTAAATTTAATTGAATGTAGAGAGTAAGAGCACAGAGAATGCCAACTCAATCGAAAATTTCATAACCCACTGATACGATGTCTATTTAGAGTCACAGAAACGCCCTTGCCCCCTGAGCAAGGGCTATAACCTACAGAGCCCCTCACAAAACAAGGTTGATAAATGCCTTTAAAATAGAGTTTGTTATGCGAATTCGACGAGGTTATAATGCATGGGAGGTTATAGGGGTTATGTGAGAGGCCTCCCCTCTCTCTCAATTCCAGATCATAACGACATGGTCGCCAACGTCTCCCCCCAAGAGCAGCTGCGGCAACCCCAGCCATTCAGGAGCCCCGTGATGAAGCCATTGCCCCCACACGCTCTCCCCTCCGCAGGCCCTCCTCTGGAGCCTTCCCCACGAAAGGGCCTTGCTGTCCTTGTCTCCCTTACCTTGCTTCTCATACCCGTCCTCTGTGCGGCAGAGTCCGCCGGGTCCATCGTCTACGCCGCCTTTGATTACTGGCGAGGGGAAGCCTCCATCGCCCAACTCACCATGACCATCCACCGCCCCACCTGGGAACGCACCGTCACCATCGACGCCTGGACCCAGGGGGAATCCGACAGCCTCTTTGTCACCCGAGCCCCGGCCAAAGACAGGGGAAACGGCACCCTTAAAAGGGGGCCCACCATGTGGATCTATAACCCGAAGGTCAATAAAATAATTAAACTCCCCCCTTCTATGATGAGCCAGAGCTGGCAGGGTTCAGACTTCTCCAATAACGACCTGGCCAAGACCGACAGCCTCATCCACGACTACACCCACACCCTGATGGGCCAGACGGCGCAAGACGGGCACATCGTCTACACCATACAATCCGTTCCCCGGCCCGACGCCCCCGTTATCTGGGGCATGATCACCCTGGAGATCCGGGAGGACCACCTCCTTCTGAAAGAGACCTTCTTCGATGAAGACCTGGAACCGGTCAAAGAGATGACGGCCTCGAATATCCAACCCGTGGACGGAAAACTCTTTCCCCTGACCTGGAAAATGGCCAAAACCGAGACCCCGGAAAGCTACACCCTCATGGCCTATAAACACCTGAAATTCATAAAGGAGCTGCCCCCCAACACCTTCACCCGCGCCAACCTGGTCAAGGTGGGGAGGTAAAAAAAACAAAAAGGCCTCCGGCGGCGAGGTGTGCCACCTCGAAAGCAGGTGAGCGAATGCGATGCGGGTGTCATCACTCCAAGTGATTCGCGTTCGCATTCGCGTGTTGTGCGAGGGGATGCACGATGCATTGCAAGTGCATTTGTTACCGGCACCACAGAATCAATTCGAGGTTTGCCACATCTCCAAACAACACCGGAAGGCTGGGTAAAAAACAGGGACCGCAATGGATCGATGGCATAATAATCCGGCGCTTGCGGAGTATTTCCAAAGCGGATCTATAAAGCCTTGGGATAAAGATCCGTTCAGGCGATGGAGGGTATCACTCGCCTCGCTCAGACAACGGCTTTCGAGTTGTTTCACAACCATGACGTCACATGAGAGTAAAACCGATGTACGGCAATCTTGATGGTGGACCAAGGCCCCCAAAGCTCATGCGCTTGCGACGTACAAGGCACCCCCTTACCCTTCACGCGAATGCGGACGCGAGGTGTTGAGAGTACCAACAGCCTTAGAGCATTCGCAAACCCGCTTTCAAGGTGGCTCCACCTTGCCGCCGGAGGCTTATTTTTCCCGTTTTTCAGGATTCGAGGCAACCCATGCCCCACGACATCCCACTGGCCTGGCGGAACATCTGGCGAAACCCGAGACGAACGGTGCTCACGGTCTTGGCCATCGCCTTTGCGGCGTTGCTGCTGGTCTTTATGTTATCGTTTCAGTTCGGGACGTACGAGACGATGATCAACGCCTCGGTGTCGCTTCGGACGGGGCATCTGCAGGTGCAGGCGGCGGGGTATCAAGAAGATCAGGAGATCCGC
>NZ_JAQYWB010000023.1 GCF_030145185.1 Desulfoluna sp.
CATACGATAAAATTGGTTCCATACCTGCCTCCATGATTTTGGCTCTGTGCGTTATTTTCTTAATATAATGCATAATCCACGCTTTTCATGGAGCGCAGGTTCTACTTGGCAATCATTATGTCTACAGGTTGCCAACAATACCCAGTGTACAGAGTTTATACTGCACTAAAACCTGCTTTCAAGGTGGCACACCTTGCCGCCGGAGGCTTCTTTTGAAGCTGAATAGTTACGATTCGACAAGCTCATAAAAACGATTTTCGTCGATGGCGGCCACCCCTTTTTCCTGAGCTTTTTCAATTTTTTTAGCTCCCACGTTGTCCCCGCACACAAGATAATCGGTTTTGCCGGTGACCGAAGACTGGACCACGGCCCCGATTTTTCGGGCCATCTCCTGCATCTCCTCCCGGCTTCCGCGAATCATCTTGCCCGTAAACACCACCCCTTTTCCCGAGAGCGGTGACGTCGCTTCCACCTCGTTGATTTCAGAGGTCAGGGGTGTGGGTTCAATCACAAAGCTCAACGCCAGCATATGAAGAATGGTTTCACGTACCTGGGCCAGGCCAGTGCCGATGTTTTTGCACTTGGCCTCCTTGAAGCCCCGAATCTCGGCAGCAAGGATATCATCACCGGTTTGATTCAGGAGGTCGGCAAGCGGAAAAATCGCCAACAGGTTGCGGGCCTCGCTTTTGCCCAGGCTTCGCACGCCAAAAGCCGCCAGGAAGCGCCAGTCTTCCACCGATGTTGTCCGGCTGATGCCGAGGGCATTGTAGAGGTTTTCCGATTGGACCGGTCCAAAACCAAGGGCCTGAAACTCCATAGCCTTCAGTTTGTAGATCTTTTCCAGGGAGTCGTATCCTTTTTCCACCAGCTTCTGGACGGTCTTTTTCCCGAACCAGTCGGCACTGCCCAGTGTTTTAAACCAGTGAATGATGCGCTGTTCTGCCTTGGCGCTGCACAAAGGGTTCACGCAGAGCAAAAACTTGTCGTCTTCTTCCAGGGGGGCATCACAGACCGGACACACCTCAGGAATCAAAACCGTCTCGGCAGGCGTGAGCACCTTCTCGAGTTTGGGGATCACCTCACCGCTTCGAATGATCTCGATCTCGGCGCCGATTCCCACCTTTTCAGAACGAAGGCGTTCCAGGTTATGGGCCGTGACGCGTCGAATGGTGGCACCCGAGACTTTCACCGGGGTCACCTCCATCACCGGGGTCACCTTGCCGGTACGCCCCACTTGCCAGATCACATTTTCCACGGTGGTGACCGCACTCTCCCCCCGGGTTTTAATGGCGATCTGCCAGCGGTTGTGGTGGCTGGTGGCGCCCATGTGGGCCCTCAAGGTCTCATCGGTTATCTCTGCCACCAGGCCATCCACCGGATAATCGATGCCTTCAAGCACCTCTGCCCGTATGCTGTCCATGGACGCAATCATCTCCGGCCCGCTGCCCGTCCACCTCTTGAGCTCACCATAGGGGACAAAACGAACCGCCTGATCTTCGAGGGCTTTTTTCGCATGGTCATTCAGGACATCTGAGGTGATAATACCGACCACCATGTTGCGGGGATGTTCGAAGTGGTCTTTCAAATGGGTATTAAAATAAGAAAGGCCCATGACGATTTCGCCGAGCCCTTTTCCACGCCCTCCAAGGGGAATCACCCCTTTGGCAAAGGCGTTGCTGATTTCATAGCCTTCAAAGCCGTTGCCGCGGGTGGCAAACTCCGTCCCGTCATCCCGTCCGGCCAGCCCATCGAGTTTTGCCATCACCTGATACGTCACCGACTCGATACCGATTTCAGAAGCCGCTTTATCTACTCGATTAACAAATCGTTCGAGGTCTTCGATTTTATATGCTTTTTCGGTGGACAGCATAGGAACAGGATGACGCACCTTTCCCCTGCCATTGAAGGTCTCCGGCTCCACCGCCTTCAAGTAGGGGTGGGCGGGATTGAGAGCACGCAGCGTCTCAACCTTCTCATCGTAATCCGTATCCGAAACCAGGGGCTCGCCACGCCGGTAAGCCTCATTCAACTGCGTCAGCTCCTCAACGAGCCGTTCAATGTCATTCATAGAATCCGTTATTCAATTCAGGCCAGGTTCAGCCCGGAGTTTCAGAAAAATTTACGATGCAAGAGCCCAGCTTGACTGACCGATTAAATGGCAGATAGCGCCCAGGGTTCTTTTTCGGCCCTCCTTGAAGCGTGGGGTGCCGAAGCCTTTGCTCCAGCTTAACCCAGAGACATCATCAGAGACCGTCATCAATGCGGCCAATTTTACTTTCCGGTAGCAGGCGGCTGTAAACAATGCCGATGATTCCATCTCCACAGCCACAGCTCCGAGGTCCTTAAACCGGTTGATACGTTCCGGCGTCTCGCGGTAGATGGCATCGGTGGTCCAGGCCTTGCCTTCCACCACAGGTGTTCCTGACGTGGAGAGAATATCCCGAACAAAGGCCGTCTGGGACACCGATGGTGAGACGCAATGCCCTGTGGTTTCAACGCCATAGTGAAGAGAGGTGCCCTCATCCACATACGCTCCTGTGACAAGAAGGGTCTCACCGATGGCAAGTTTGCCCGTCAGAGAACCGCACCACCCGGCCATCAAAAAATATTTTCCGCCCCAGGCCACCAGGTTTTCCAGGAGCATGACCGCCTGGGGAGCCCCCATAAAAGGGCCGGCAATGGCTGTGTCCCCGGCCTGAAATAATCGCATGGGCATGGGAACGCCTTTCACCTCCTGGGCACCCATGGATTTAACCAATTCTGAAAAATCCGGTTGAGTGGCCACAAGAACGACTTTTTCTGGAATATCCGGTCCCGACGGGGGGGTTACAATGCCAGTTGTCATGTTGAAGTCCTCACTGTTGAATGATGAATCCGTATGAGGTCGGGTATCGTCGCGTTACAGGCAGAAAACCACGTCGACAAGGGTGCGGTTTTCTCCGACAGGACTGTGTGTCATGTGCCCGTAAATCGACATAGAACAATCGACCACCGTTCCAAACCTGCCATACACTCAATATATAATAGATCGGAGCATGACACCCTGATTTTTTGATGGTTTATCAATATAGCAGGAGATCATCACCCCACGCGGCTCACGCCACAGGGGGTGTGGCCGTATCAAACGCATGTAACATCAAACCCGTGGAGGCCTTCATAAAAAAGGCCCGTCGAAGAACCGACGGGCCTGCAGAACCTGGGATTTAACCGATGGGGTCGAGGTTGTTTTCCAGCTCATCCTTAATATCGTCGATGATATCATAAATAAAGCTGATGTCACTGATGGAGAGACGCCCGGCCTTGGCAGGGGCGCGATCACTGCCATCCTTTTTTTTCAGAATGCGCGGCCCGATCTGTACCTTGGGCTCGCCTTTATCGTACTGGTTGATAGAGACGAGAAGACCAGTGTCTTCACATCGCCACTCTTTGAGTTTCTTATCCTTTTCGGGATCAAATCCAGCCATGGACTCCTCCATTTTTTCAGGGGTAGCGGCCTTTTGGATGCACACCAAAAGGCCGAATTAATGGTGATTATATTAGATGCGATCAAAAAAAATCGTCATCGAAAAACGCCTCATTTAGTCATCACACCACGGTCGATCGTGTTACGTGGCGGTCAGGGTTACGCAGAAAGCTTTGAAAAATCCGCAATATCGTTAAAGAGTCCGGCAATGCCAGACAAAATAGCCAGACGGTTGGCCCGCACTTTTTGATCCTCGGCCATGACCATGACGTCCTCAAAGAAACGGTCCACAAAGGGACGCAAACCGGCCACTGCGGAGAGGGCCTTGCTGTACCCCCCATTCTTAAGAGCGGCCTCCACCTCAATGCGGGTGGCGGTAAAGGCGCTGACCAGCTCTTTTTCGCTCTCATGTTCGAAAAGCGCCGCGTCAACGGAAAGACCGTCGGAGAGCTCCGCTTTTTTGATAATGTTGACCACTCGCTTGAAGGCCGCGGCCACCGCTTCAAAATCCGCGTTTTCTTTAAGCTCAGAGAGGGCTTTGACTCGCATCCAGATATCGGGCACCACATTAATGCCAACGGTGGTGACGGATGCCACCACGTCCTTGGCATACCCCTCCTCAAAGAGGAGATGGTCGATACGGCCCCGAATGAAATCCGTGATGGCAGAGACGGTTTCGTCTACATTGACATCAATGCGTTCGGCATAGGCGATGACCCCTTTTTCAAGGATGGGACGAAGGGGGAAGCTATATCCCCTCTGCACCATGATCTGGGCGATTCCGATGGCCTGGCGACGCAGGGCATAGGGATCGGCTCCCCCTGTGGGGATAAGACCCGCGGCAAAACAACCGCAGAGGGTGTCAAGCTTATCAGCCAGGGCCAGAAGAGCGCCTTCGCTGGTCTGGGGAAGCTCAGCTCCGGAATAGAGAGGTTTGTAGTGTTCCTGGATGGCTGCAGCAACAGACGCCTCTTCTCCGGCCCGCTCGGCATAGACACGGCCCATGACGCCCTGAAGTTTGGTGAATTCCACCACCATGTGACTCACCAGGTCGGCCTTGCAGAGTTCGGCCGCTCGGGTCGTATTTTTTACGGCATCGGAAGAAACGCCAGCCGCTTCGGCCAACGCTTCGGCAAGGCCTTTAATGCGCCCTGCCTTGTCGTGAACCGTGCCCAGTTTCGCCTGAAAAAGGACGCCTTTGAGTCGTTCCACCCACGTATCGGGGCTCTCCTTCAGATCCTGATCGAAGAAGAACTTGGCATCGGCCAGGCGAGCGCGGAGCACTTTTTCATGACCACGCCGCACCAGAGAGAGGTCTTTCACCCGTGTGTTGTTAACGACAAGGAAGGCGTTCTTGAGTTTACCGGCCTCATCCACCACGGCAAAATACTTCTGGTGTTCGCGCATGGAGGTGATCAGCACCTCATCGGGGACAGCCAGGAAGGCTTCATCAAAGGTACCTGCCACCACCACGGGATACTCAATGAGGTTGGTTACGGTATCAAAAAGCTCTTCATCGGGGAGCAGAAAGCCCCCGGCCTCTTTTGCCGCCTCGGTCACCTGGGACTTGACCATGACGCGACGGGCAGCAAAATCTGCGATGACGCTGACCTTTTCAAGGGTCTCCAGATACGTATCGGGATCCTCGATCACAACGGGACCGGGGTTCATAAACCGGTGGCCGAAGGAGGCCTTACCGCTTTCCACCTTGCCGAAGGCGAAGGGGATCACGGCCTCTCCGAGCAGGGCCACGATATTCTGAACGGGACGTGCAAAGGTCACAGAGAGATCGGCCCAGCGCATGGCTTTGGGAAAGGGCAGTTTGTGGATCAATTCGGGAAGAATGTCCGACAGAACCTCTGCGCTCGCCTTAACCTCTTCGGCCACGCTGGCACAAAGATACCGGCCCTTTTTGGTCTCTTTGATTTCAATCTGTGCAACCTCAATCCCTACCTTTTCAGCAAATTTGATGGCAGGCATCTTCGGGGTGCCGTCGGCATCATAACCCACAGACTCCGGGGGACCGGTGACTTCAGTTGTCTCAGCCTTCTGGCTGAGAGCTACATTTTTTACCATCACGGTGAGGCGACGCGGGGTGCCATACGTGGTGATGTCCCCGGCATCAATGCGGTTCTCTTTAAGTCTTGCGGCGACAGTTCTGGCTAAAAAGTCGAGGGCAGGCCGTATATACCCTGCGGGGATCTCTTCCGTTCCGATTTCGAAAAGTAAGGTCTTCATATCTCACCTGTGTGTCAGCTGCTAAAATCACGCAGCGGAATCTTTCATGTGTACGGGCAACATCAGCGCTCATTTTGCCCGCAAAGGGGGAATCATCCCTGCTATTTTTTCAGCATGGGGAAGCCGAGTCGCTCTCGCTGTTCGATGTAACCATGGGCACAAAGCCGCGCCAGGCTGCGTATTCTTCCGATATACCCGGTTCTCTCGGTGACGCTGATAGCCCCCCGTGCGTCGAGGAGGTTAAAGAGGTGCGAGCATTTGATGCAGCATTCATACGCGGGAATAACGATACCCTCTGCGATGATGCGTTGGGCCTCATTTTCATACTTCTTGAACAGATCAAGGAGCATGTCCACATCGGCAATTTCGAAGTTGTAGGTGGACTGCTCCACCTCCTGCTGGTGAAAAATATCCCCGTAAGTCAGGGTATCATTCCACTTCAGATCGTAGACGCTGTCTACACCCTGCAGGTACATACAGATTCGCTCAAGGCCGTAGGTCAACTCCACGGAGACGGGCTTGACCTCTATACTGCCGGCCATCTGGAAATAGGTGAACTGTGTCACCTCCATGCCGTCCAGCCAAACCTCCCAGCCAAGACCGGAGGCCCCAAGGGTCGGGGATTCCCAGTCATCCTCCACAAAACGGATATCGTGTTCCAGGGGATCGATTCCGAGCACCTTAAGGCTCTCAAGATAAAGCTCCTGGACGTTGGCGGGTGAAGGTTTCATGAGCACTTGAAACTGGTAATAGTGCTGCAGACGCATGGGGTTGTCGCCGTAACGACCGTCGGTTGGACGACGAGAGGCCTGAGCATAGGCCACTTTCCAGGGCTCAGGCCCGAGGCACCTCAGTAAGGTCGCCGGATGAAAGGTTCCGGCCCCCACTTCAAGGTCATAGGGCTGGCTCAACACACACCCGGTGCCCGCCCAGTATTTCTGCAACGACAAAATCACATCCTGAAAGTTCATCTTTTGATTCCTCAAATAACACGGTGCCTGGAAAGACGCTTCACAAGGGGGTATGGACTCATACCCGGCCCCTTTCACGGTCGTAAAGGTTCACATGATTTGATGGCCCGTCACAAAGACAGGGTACCGCTTCGCGGTATTCTATATATTGAGAATAGTTCATTATCACAACACACGGTACAAAGAGAGAAGGGGCTGCCTCCCTTTATTACATGACCATCTTATTTTAACTCAAGAAAACTACATGATAAAATGGCGATAGTCAATCAAAAGGCGCAGGACACCGATCCCGTATAATTCCAAGGGGGTGAATGACGCAACCTGTCATTGTCCGATCATTGAAAAAGGCCCTCTCCTTCATAGATTTTGTCCGATGGCTCGATCACCACCCCTGACCAGGCCACGCCAGAGGGAAGCAAGCGAGCGCCCGGGGTCTCTTCAAGGCTCGTTTTCCAGGCGTTTCGTGCAGACACCATGGCATCCGCCTCCCCCACCATCCAGAGGCATCCGCCTCCGCCAGCCCCGGTAAATCGTGCGCCGCAGCCGTGCTCTTCGGCGATTTTTCCCAATCGAGTCCCGGTTTCATCCAGCACATCCGGGGTCATGGCGACCCGGATGCGGGTTTCCTGATTCATCAGTTCGGCAGCCCCTTGCCAGTCCTGACGTCCCAGGGATTCGGCAAAGTCATGGGTCAGTTGAATAATCTGGTGCCACTCCTGCCTGCAGCTCCCGCTTAAAAATCCTTTGACCCACCGACTGTTGACGTTCAGGGAATCATGGGGGATGCCGCAATAGGCCACCGCGATATGAGGAGCCAGATCCACCTCTTCCCCATGAAACACCGAGGCGTGTCGATGCTGCCCTTCCCCATCCCAATGCCAGAGAGAGACCCCGCCGAAAGCGGCGGCCATCTGGTCCTGGATGCCGCAAACCACGCCTGCCACGGCGCTCTCCACGGACTGAGCGATCCGGGCCGCACGCGTTTGTAACGCCTCGCCGTTTTCCACCCCCTCCAGAGCCGAGAGAAAAGCCGCACAAAGGGCCACCGCAGCGACGGAGGACCCCCCAAGGGCACTGCGCGGCGGGGAGGCCGAATCGATCTCGATCTTTACCCCGGACACATCAAAAAAAGCGGCAATACCAAACATCAACCCCATGGGATGGGCAAAAGGAAGCTCACGGGCAGGAAATTCGGCCGACTCAAAACCACGGGAGTCCACGCGCACCCACCCTTTTTTGTAGGGAGAAATGCGAACACGGGTGCGAAGATCCAGAGCCAGGTTAAAGGTTGCCGGGTTGAGATGCTGCAAAGGGAGATAAAAGGTGGCCAGATCCAGAGTTCCCCCCATATCCACACGACACGGGGCGGAGCTGATGGTGGGGGTGGTGATGGGTCTTCCGATAGGGTGAGGCATGAGGTGATCGTCCTTAAAATGATCGGATTTTTGACAGAAACGAGAGACTCTTCGGTTCACGTCCGAGATGCATTGGCAAAAAGCGTTCCATAAGGGACAGCCCCTCCCGTTCCGCAGCCGGGCTGAATCGCACCCGGAAGGCGCCCTCCAGCCCTTCGTTCAGCACCCATCGAAGCTGCTTCAGCGTCCCGACGGAGATCGCCATGCGGTGACGGGCTTCTCCCCGACACTGTGGGCAGACCATCCCGCCACGATCCAGGTCAAAGAAAGCCTTGGCTTGAGACAGGGTTTCCATGTCCACCCCACAACCGGCACATCGACTGAGCGACGGAGCCAAGCCGGCAATATCAAGAAACAAAAGCTGAAACAAAATACTGACCGTGCCGGGGGATCGCCGGGCGTCATGGAGGGCGGCAAGGGACGACTCAAAGAGGGTGAAAAGACGTTTTTGAGGCACGCCCTCTTCCAGCCACTGAATGGTTACTTCGGACCAGTATCCGGCATAGGCTGATTTCAGATAATCGGTCCGAATCGATTCATAAGGGGATAAAATGGAGGCCTCATCAAGGTAGGGAAGGCCTTTGCCTTGCCTGATGACGATCTCAAGGTGGGTGAAGAGTTCCAACACACCGGAAAAGCGCTTGACGCTCTTTTTGGCATTTTTAGCAAAGGCGCTCATCTTCCCCTCGTCCGGAGTGAGGAAGGTGAGGACCACATCGTGGTCCCCATACTCCACCTTACGAAGTAGAATGGCCGGCGCCTTCCGGATAATCACCTGCGCAACGAGTGCCATCGGTTATCAGAGCCCCAGAAGGTGAGTGGCGATCCGAAAATAACAATAGACACTGATAATATCGATGCTGGTGGTGACAAAAGGACCGGTGGCAACCGCCGGGTCGATATTGATTCGCCCAAAGATCATGGGGACCAGAGAACCCACCAGAGCCGCGATGGACATGGACGAGAGCACCGCCAGCCCCACAGAGACGGAGAGCATGGCCGTGTTAAGTTCCGCGCCGAAACGTATTTGCGCAGCGACGGCGATGAGCCCCCCATAAATCGTGCCTAAAATCACACCGATGCAAAGCTCCTTGGACACCACATGCCTCAGGTCATCAGAAACGAGACGCCCCGTGGCCAGACCACGAACCACAATCGTGGAAGACTGGGTGCCGATATTCCCCCCCATCCCCATGATCACAGGAAGAAAAGCCGCCAGATAGGTGACCTGCTTCAAGGAGTCTTCAAAATGACCAATGATAAAAAAGGCGAGAATGCCCCCGATGCAGCTGGCAAAAAGCCAGGGAAGTCGAATGCGGGTACTGCTCATGACCGACTGGGTTTCCACAAACTCTTCGCCCACACCGGCCATTTTGAGGATATCCTCTGTGGCCTCCTGGCGAAAAATGTCGATGACGTCATCGACGGTGACGATGCCCATGAGGCGGTTGTTGTCGTCCACCACAGGAACGGCCAGAATATCGTAACGGGCGACGATCTGGGCGACCTCTTCCTGGTCCACGTCCGTCTTGACCGAGAAAATATCTGTGGTCATGAACTCTTTAAGCGGGGTGGCGGGTTTGACGACCACTAGTTGCCGCAGAGACACCACCCCCACAAGCCGCTCATGATCGTCTACCACATAAAGGTAAAAGGGCATCTCAACATCGGGAAAATCTTTTTGGAGAGATTCAATGGCCTCTCTGGCCGTAATCTCTTCACTGAGCGCCACAAAATCGGGCACCATAATACCGCCGGCGGTATCGTCATCGTAACTGAGAAGGTCCTCCACCTCTTCGGACTCTTCTGTATTCATCTTCTCCAGAACGGCGTCGGCTTTATCCCGGGGAAGATCAGCAATCAGGTCCGCCACGTCATCGGCGGGCATGTGATCAAAAACGTCCAGGAGCTCATCCACCTCAATGGTCTCGATAAACTCCGTCACGGTGTATTCACTGAGTTCGCTTAAGAGCACCGCCCGCTGCTCATAATCGTTGATCATGTCGAAGAGTCTGCGCTGACTGTTCACCGACAAATTCCTGAAGATAACGGAGAGATCCGCCGCATGGGTTTTATTCACTATTTTTTGAAGATTGCTGCTGGCTCCGCGCCTTAAAAGCCGCTTGATGGTCTCTTCAAGGATCTTACTTCTGTCTTCACTCATGGCTTACCTCCCCGCAATACTGGCCCTTCGAAACGACGGGTAACGAAGGGCCAGATAAGAGACAGCACACAGCACTCATGAAGCGTCACGGCACGGGTGACGATTTTCGCTTCAGGACTGCTGTGTTCTGCATCAAAGCCCGACATCGCCGGCGGCGCGGTTGTCCTGGTCGTATCGGGGCTAAAAGATCAGGCGTCACACGAAAATGACGCAGTACGTGTCCGACATGAGCCCGTCCGTGCTCATGTCTGTCAGGGGATCCCGAAGGATCCGCAAAATCTAAATGTCGTCAGGGAATCCAAAGATTCACCGGTCGACCGCATTGCCCAGGGATGGACACCGGTCGACCGTTGTAAAACAGTGCGACGGCGCACTTATCTTCCAAAAGGATATTAAAACATTCCACCGCACGGATTAAAACCCGTTCGTCTTGTTTCATTACATACGTTTTTGGCAGGCTGCCGTCATGGCTCACCTTAACATGCGCTTTGCCTGCCGAGAATATTTCCAGAAGCAACATATCCCGCGCCTTATCGGGATGTGCTTTCTTTTTGACCTCTTTGGGGGGAATGATTCGAGCCTCAGAAGGAGGCTCACTTTGTTGTGCACCCTTGTTTTCAGAGGGTGTCAAAAAAAAAAAAGAAACCACCTGTGACAAAAAGAATCAGACAAAACGATAAAAACAACAGGCCAAAATTCCGTCGACGGTTTTTAGGGCTGTAAAAATTATGTCGCTCCTGTTTGGGAGGATACGCTTCGAGATAAAGGGAAACCACGGTATCGCCGTCGGCACCGCAGGCATCGGCGACAAAACGAAGAAAACTCTTAAGGAGCACATCTTCAGGCAGCACGCTGCGATTTCCAGCTTCAATATTCTCAACCATATAACGAGAGAGCTTGGTCTCGTGACAGACGGCTTCGATCGTGATGCCTTTTTTTAACCGAATGTCTCGAAGGTACTCTCCAAAATGGGGCCGTTCCTGCGTCTCTTCATTGTGGCCAGACATAAGCCCCACCCCTTCCCTCGTTACCGCGCAATAGCGGTGTTACTGAATAACCCTGATGTGTGCATCTTTTTTTAAATCGCTCAGCCACTGGGCAAATTTCTTTCCCACGGCGTCCTGATAAAGCTGGTCGGCAATGGATGTACGAAGCTCCTCAAGGGGCTTTTCCCCGAGGTCCTTCTTATTTTCGTTATAATAAGCCTGAATATCCTCATCGGTAATCACGATTTTAGATTTGACTTCATAGCTGACCAGACGATTTCTCAAAAGCTGGTGCCTGATCTCGGCGCGATAAGCCTCATACGCCATCCCCTGCTGCTTGAGTTGAGATCTCAGCGATTCGTCGGTAAATTGGTTGAGAGATTTCACCCGTTCAATGGCACGATCTACTTCTTCCTCCCCGATGTGAATATCTTTTCTCACCACCAACTGATCGGTGAGCTTTTTCTCCACAAGTTGGTTGATCACGTCCTCACGAAGTTTGAACCGCATCTGCATCTCTTTCTCCAGAGGGTAGTTCATCTGACGCATTTTTTCTTCATAAGGCGCCAGCTCTTCATTCAGATCAGTAAGAGTGACCACGTCATCGTTAACCACAGCCACGATACGATCAATCACTTCAGCTTTTTCCGCGCTGACCGTCCCTGCTGCCAGGGAGATAAACACAGTCACGAGGGCACAAAAAAATAATGTTCCAAACTTATCGGTCGTTAACTTGATCATATTCCATCCGATTTCGATTATACACTGCATTCCCGAACCGCCTGTAAGGCAAAAAAAGTCCCGGAGTTTCGGTGTAGATGGTCCCCACGTTCAGGGGCCGTCCCCCGCCGCGGAAAGCTACGGCCTGCCTTCTTCAAGGATCTTTTCCCACAATTTGCCGTTAACATCAATTGAATATTTTCCTTCAACCTCCTGTCGCCAGCTGCGATAGCCTGTCTCCATCCGACTTCGCTTGACCCGATGGATCAGCGCCTGCTCGCTCAGCCCCTGGGTTCTTTCGCCGGAGGCAGCCTGAAAGTCCTTATATGTCAAAGGACGTTCCAGTACAAATTCAGTGGCAAGGGTCTTTTCCACCCACAGGCGTTTGGCAAGGCGTCGCTTCCACATGGCAAGAGAGATCCCCCGACTCATCAGCTCCTTTTCAAACCCACCTTCGGGATACCCCTTCCGGGCATTTTGAACGGCCTTGTCCAATTCGGCCTCCCCAAGAAGGATCCCTTTTTCGTCGGCAAGACACAAGATTAAAAGTTCTTCCTGGAGTTGATGAAGGACCCCTTCCCTGATGGCAACCACCTCATCCGTCCTGGAGAGGCCTTCGTATGGGTACCCTTGCAGCGCCAGCTTCAGAGCATCCTGATAATCCCCGACCGTGACCCACCGCCCCTTGCAGGAGAGAAGCCATGTCGCAGACGTCTCTTTTTCGCCTCCCATGCAACCGGCCAGAAACAGAAGAAGGAGGAAGGGCAACAGTCCCTTTTTAAGCATCCGCTGGATTAACATAGGCCCCCACCTCTTTAAGAATGTTCTTACACTGCGTCAGGAGACTGCTGTTGCTCCCCTTGGTCAGAGCGGCTCGAAACAACAAATCCGGTGTCAACTCGTAACGCCCCTCTCCCCTTGCCGTCACCTCGACAATGGCATGGGGGACCTTCTGGTGCAGATCGGAGAATGAAAGGGAGAGCTGGGTCCCTGACAACTCCAGTTTTTTCACACCGGCCCTTACCGCCTGAATCCTCAACATGATTTTGAGAAGGACGTTGACGGCCTCTTCGGGCATCTTTCCATATCGGTCAATGATTTCCCGTTTGATATCGGCAATTTCCTTGAGATCTCGCAGACGGGCAAGACGGCGATAGAGCACCAGCCGCTGTTCAATGTCCGGGATATAATCTTCGGGCAAATAGGTAGAAAAGTTGACATTAATCTCCGGCTCCAGGGTGTGAATTTTGGGCTGGCCTTTTAATTCGGAAATGGCCTCGTCCATGAGGGTAAGAAACATATCGTACCCCACAGCGGCGATATGACCTGATTGAGAAGCCCCCAGCGCCGCCCCGCCGCCGCGTATCTGAAGGTCGCTCATGGCGATCTGAAATCCGGACCCCAGGTCGGTGTGCTCCATGAGCACCTTCATGCGGCGCGCCGCATCCCGACTGAGGCGAGCCTCCTCTGGAACAAAAAGATACGCAAAGGCCTGTTCGTCGCTCCGCCCGATGCGCCCCCGCAACTGATAAAGCTGAGAGAGGCCAAATCGGTCCGCACGGTTCACGATCATCGTGTTGGCGGAAGGGATGTCCAGACCCGATTCGATAATGGTGGTGGTCACCAGCACATCAATTTGCCTCTCCACAAAGGCAAACATGACCTTTTCGAGGTCCCGTTCGTTCTGCTGTCCATGGGCGACGCCCACACGGGCGGTGGGCACCAGCTCACGAATGCGATCGGCCATTCGCTCGATAGAGGCGACGTTGTTGTGGACAAAAAAGACCTGCCCGCTGCGACCCAACTCTCGGGTGATCGCTTCTCCCACAATGGCATCGTCATATTCAGAGATATAACTGATGATTGCCTGCCGCTCTTCGGGAGGGGTAGAAATCACGCTGATATCCCGCATCCCGGCAAGGGACATGTGCAATGTCCTCGGGATGGGGGTGGCCGACAGGGCCAGGACATCCACCGTGCTCTTGAGGCCTTTTAGTTTTTCCTTGTGCCGAACCCCGAACCGCTGCTCTTCATCGATGATAAGCAGGCCGAGATCCTGGAAAATGATATCCGAAGAAAAGAGACGGTGGGTTCCAATGACAATGTCTACCCGGCCTTCCCCAAGGGCTTCGACAATACGACGCTGCTCAGACGCTTTACGAAAGCGGCTCAAGCTCTCCACGATGACCGGGTAACGATCAAATCGCTCTCGAAAGGTCTTCAGATGCTGTTCAGCAAGCACCGTGGTGGGCACCAGCACCGCCACCTGTTTTCCATCCGACACAGATTTAAACGCGGCGCGCATGGCCACTTCCGTCTTGCCGTAGCCGACATCTCCGCACACCAAACGATCCATGGAGGACTCTTTTTCCATGTCCTCCAGAACATCGTCAATGGCTCTCAGTTGATCACGGGTCTCTTCATACGGAAAAGAGGCTTGGAATTCATTAAAATAGGCATCCGCAGGGGAAAACTGAAATCCTTTTTTGACCTTACGCTCGGCGTAGAGCTTGAGAAGCGCCCCGGCCATCTTCTCCACATCTTTTTTGGCCTTGGCCTTTACCCTCTCCCAGGATTTACCGCCCATGCGATCCAAAAGCGGTTTATGACCCTCAACACCGACATACTTTTGAATCTGGCCCATGCGGTCCACGGGCAGATAGAAGCGGTCTTCGTCTTTGTAGACGATGGCAAGATAATCACTGGTGATGCGCCCCACCACGATCTTCGTCAGCCCGACGTAGCGACCGATCCCATGCTCATCGTGAACCACGAGGTCTCCCTCTTTCAATTCTCCAAGGGAGAGCAGTTCATCGCGGGCGCGCCTGTTGGAGCTCCGCACCACACGACGCTTGGCGCCAAAAATTTCATCTTCGGTAATGACGGCCAGTCCGGCATCGGCCCATAAAAAGCCGGAGGACAAGCTGCCCATGGCAATTCGAAGCGCCCCACCCCGGGCCGTGGCCTCTCGGTTGAAGGCCTCGACCGTCGGCTCGATACCATAGGGCTTCAGCAACTCCAGAAGCCTTTCCACCTGGGGCTCTCGGCTGCAGAGTATCCAGGTAAGGTGCCCTTCCTGCCGAAGGGTGTCGAGCCGATCCACCAGAGGCTTCAGGGGGGACTCCTCTTGGGTGGGACGGGTTTTGAGCTCTGCGGTTAAAGCGCTGTGATCGGAAACGGTCAGGGCCAGGGTCCGCCCCTTTTCGGGGGGGGCCGTGGCAGGCACCATGGCATATTCAAGGACCCGGCACCTCGCCAGGTGGGACGTCAGCTCTTCCTGGCTCAGAAAAAGTTGTTCCGGTTTCACCGTCAGGCGATTGCTCTTTCGGGCCAGATCGTAATTACTTGCGATCCGTTGGAGGAAAATATCACGGCTCCTGCGTACCCCGTCATAGTCCGGAATGACCATCAGTGCATTCGAGGGAAGATAATCCATGAAGGTATCCAGCTTGGGATACACCAGGGACAGGAGGCTCTCCACACAGGATTCGCCCTCTTCCGCCTTGATCCTGCCCACGAGATCCTTGACCTCTTCAAGGGGTACGCCCGCATCTGCGGCAGCTCTTCGGATCCGACCCACCACCCCTTCCAGGTCTTCCCGCCTCAGGATTGTTTCCCGGGCTGGAAGGATAACGGCTTCAGAAAGGGATCCCTTTTTTCGTTGATTGGATGCAGAAAAAAGGCGAATAGAGTCGACCATGTCACCAAAAAATTCAACCCGGACCGGATCATCATGGTAGGGCGAGAAAAAATCGATAATCCCTCCACGAACGGAGAAATCACCCGGGTCCTCCACAATGGAAGTGCGAACATACCCGCCCGCCACAAGAGTGGCGATGAGCTCCTGACGATTCACCTCTTCATTGACCATGAGAAGATCCGCATAAGCGTTCATCTCCTCCTTGGGAATGAGGCGCTGCATCAGGGTGTCCACGGTGGTAACCACAATCTTCGGCATCCGCCCTTCCAGCATGGCATAAAGGGTACGAATCCTTTGCGCGGATGTTTCGGCATGGTACGAGACCGATTTATAAGGCAGGATGTTATAAGGGGGAAAAAGGGCCGCCACCTCATCAGGGGAACCGCCTTCAAAGAGAGCGAGATCCCCCTGGAATGTGTCCACCGCCTTCAGGGTGGGAAGCACCACCACCAGAGGCCCTGGGTAAAAACGGGATATCTCAGCTGTAACCAGGGCTTTTTCCGCCCCAGCCAACCCGGTGATAGCAGATAAGGAGCCCTTCTTGGGAGGTTCTTCCAAAAACGGGCGCAGGATGTTTTCTACTTGATTTTGAGCCATATTCACTGCACGGAGACGTTAGGTTCGTAGACTGAAGCGCATGATGGCCGCAAAGGAACATCAAAGCGCCCCACCTCAGGGTGGGCATCGGATGCCGGTTCCCTGAGGCGTCCGGCAGGATGCGTGCTCCAGAGACTACAGGAAATGCCCTGAGACAACAACACCCATTTTGCAAGACCCCTTCCCCTTCTTTGCGAGAAATGAACGGACCAGAATACGCTCCGCCCTTTCACCGGAAACACACTGTTTAAAAAAAGAGGGATTTTATTGGGAAGGCATTGCGAAGGCATTGGACGCCCGGGAATCATAAAAAAAGCAGGCATGAAGTCAACATGCCTGCTTTGAAAATTCGAAGACGCAAAAGCGCCCGTTTAATCCAGACCTCCCGACTACTGACCGGTCAACCCTTTCCTGCTGATGCCTTTTGGCGTTTCATCCACATACTTGGAAGCGCCGACATACCGCCTGAGTGTCATACTTGTGACATCCAAGCTCTTCACCCGGCTTGTCATTTGGGATTTACATATTTTTCGCATTACACTCTTGATTCGTTTGGGAACATTGACCTGCGTGGGATTCCTTTGGGTTAAAACAATCCGTAACCCATATTCAACCTGAGCAATTTTCTTCTTGAGTTCCTTGATGCCCTCTTCGTCATTCATCATGATCGTCATATCAAAAACCAGAATTGAATGATCATTTAACAGGGTCTCGAAATGCAGGGGATAACTGTATTCTTTCGACGAGCAGGCCATGCAGAGAAAACAGAGCATGACCATCCCCATTCTTTTTAATGTCATTATACCACCCGTTTTAAAAAGGACCGCTCCGGATATCCGCCCCCCACAACCCGGAACCAAAGAAGACACCGGGTTCACCAAAATCAAACAAGGCCCATGACGTTACCGCAAAGATCACTTAAAATTAAGTTAATAAGCAATTTTTAAATCACCTGACTAAAACTAAACTTAACAAAAAAAGATATAGGTGGATATAAAAAACACTCAGGTTCTGTTTGACCCGCGCCTCAGGGGTTTGTTAAAATACTATTTTATTGAGTAAATACACTTTCCATACGAATTTTGCTCTCCTTCCGCCTCCGTGGTGGGAGGCAACAAAAACCGGTCAGGAGCCTATCGATGACCCACGCCACCGTGCTCTTTGAACAACAGGATCAAACGGGCATCATACGCCTCAATCGCCCCCATCGAATGAACGCTGTGATTGAAACCATGTATGAAGAGTTAACGTTCATCCTGAAGACTGTCGTGTCGGATCCCCGGATACGGGTACTCATTTTAACCGGCTCACCCCGGGTTCGTCACGGCGAAATAAAAGAGGCCTTCTGTGCCGGCGCGGATCTTAAACACCACGCCAGCGCAGAACGCAGTCCGCAGGAGAAAAGAGCCTATATTGAGCTGGCCCACGCCACCTGCCAGAAACTTCGCACCCTTCCCCTCCCGGTCATTGCCGCCGTAAATGGCCCGGCCCGGGGTGCCGGGACCGAACTGGCAATGAACTGCGATTTTGTACTGATGGCCGACACCGCCACGCTGGCCTTTCCCGAAACAGGGCTGGGTACCATGGTGGGGGGAGGCGTCACCCGCCACTTGGAGCGCACCGTAGGCCTGATGCGCGCACGGGAACTGATTTATACGGGCCGAAGCCTCAATGGACCGGACTCTGTTGTGGCAGGCCTTGCCCTCTTCAGTGTACCGGGTCCCCGTCTTCTGGAGGAAGCCCTGGGCTTCGCTTCCCGCATGACGCACAAAGCCCCTCTCTCTATTGCTTTTGCCAAAAGCCTCATGGAAAATGCGCCACAGCGTTCCCTGACGGATGCCTATCGAGAAGAGAGCGAAGCCATTCTTTCCTGCATGAAAACCCAAGATTGGCAGGAGGGCATTGATGCTTTTAAGGAAAAACGCCAACCCACGTTCAAAGGAATCTAAGCATGGAAGCTCTTCGCCGCATACTCAACGCCGACTCCGTGGCCATCATCGGGGCCTCACGGGACGAAACCAAACGGGGGTATCAGGCCGTCGCCACCCTGAAAAAAAGTGGTTTTGAAGGAAACATCTTTCCCGTAAACCCCCGAGAAAGACGAATTCTGGGGCTTCGATGCTACGCCAATGTCGAAGAGATTAAAGAATCGGTGGATCTGGCTCTGATCACCACACCGGCGGAAACGATCCCCACGCTTCTGGCCGACTGTGGACGTAAAGGGATTGCCGGGGCTGTGATTATCGCCGGTGGCTTTGGTGAAATGGGTGGACAGGGCAAACGCCTGGAGATGGAGATCCTTAAAACCGCCCGTACCCATGGAGTCCGCCTGGTAGGACCCAACACCTCCGGGATTATCAACATGTGGACGGGATTGAACCTTGTGGGCCTCTCAGATGTTCCCAAAGGGGACATTGCCCTGCTCACCCAAAGCGGTAACATCGCACTCCACCTGATCACCGAGGCCAGGCTTCGCAGCCACAAAGGATTTTCCTATTACATCGGCGTGGGGAACGAATCCGATATCCATTTTGACGAATATCTGGAATTTTTTCGAAATGATGAAAAGACGAAAGCCATTCTCATCTATGTGGAGGGCTTAAGGGATGGTCGAACCTTCCTCCAGCAGGTGTACAAAACCTCCCGTGAAAAACCGATTATTCTTCTGAAAAGCGGCCGGTCCTCTACGGGACAAAAGTCTGCGGGATCTCACACCGGCGCCTTGGCAGGAATCTCCGAAGTGGCCCGAACCTCTTTTGAACGTGCGGGGATTATCTACATTGAGCACCCTGATCAGCTCTTTCCTGTTGCGGAAACCCTCTCCAGCCTTCCCCCCATACGAAACAAAAAGGTGGCGATCCTGGCGGACGGAGGCGGGCATGCCACCATCGCATCGGACCTTCTCACCGATTTAGGCGTGGAGATCCCCCCTTTGTCCGACCGGACCCAGGCCAAACTGCGAGACATACTTCCCCACAATGCCTCGGTCACCAACCCCGTGGATGTTGCCGGGGGGACCGATTCCAACCCTGAAATATTTGCTCAATGTGCCAGAATCATTTTAAGCGACTCCAACGTCGGTGGTCTTCTCATTGCCGGGCTCTTTGGGGGCTACGCCATTCGGTTCGCCGAAAAACTCAGGTTTATTGAGGAAGATGCGGCTCACCAGATGGGCAAGCTGGTTCAAAAAACGGGAAAACCCATCGTCTTGCAGAGCCTGTATAACTCGGTCAAGCCACACTCCCTTGAGCTTCTGCGTTATTACGGGATCCCGGTCTACGAGTCTCTGGACATCGCCACCCGGTGCATCGGGGCGCTTTCCCGCTATGGGCAATACATTTCTGCGTACAAATACAAAACAAATTTTCACTTTAACTGGGGCGCCAAGGCCAAAAAAAAGGCCCTCCGGATTATGGAGAATGCACGGAAAGAGAGCCGTCGTTACCTCTTTGAGCACGAAGCCAAAGAGCTCCTGCGCTGTCATGGTGCCCCGGCAACCCATGATCAATTAGCCAAAACAGCCGATGATGCCGTCCGCCTGGCCCGTGAATTCGAGGGATCCGCTGTGCTCAAAATTGTTTCGCCGGATATCCTTCATAAAAGTGATGCAGGCGGGGTGCGACTCAATCTGGAAAACGAGGACCAAATTAAAAACGCCTTTCACCGCATCATCGACAACGCCCGGGAATACAAACCCGGTGCGGTCATCAAAGGCTGTCTGGTGTCCAGCATGAAGAAAAAGGGCGTCGAGGTGATCATCGGAACAAAAATTGACCGTCAATTTGGTCCTGTGGTGATGTTCGGCATTGGTGGGATCCTTGTGGAGGTGGTACGCGATGTCTCCTTCCGGGTCCTGCCTCTCTCTCGAACCGCTGCCACACGCATGATTGATGAGATCAAATCGGCTCCCATATTAAATGGCTTTCGAGGGTCTCCTGCCCTGGACAAGCAGGCGCTCAGTGAGCTTTTGCTGACCGTCTCTGAAATCATTGAATCCTATCCGGACATCGAAGAGATGGATTTAAATCCAGTGATTGTCCACGATCATGGGATTGATATCGCCGATGCTCGAATCATTTTAAAAAAAATACCGAGTGAAACAAACCCAGTGGATTAATGTCCTTTCAGGAGAGATGCCATGCCGGACCCCTGCCCCTTTGATCGCAACGATGTCCTCAGCCTGCTGTTTCACCCTCGGCCGGGACTTCCCGTCGAACAAGAGACCGCCACCTGCTTTGATCTCTTCATCCCTGCCCATGATGGAGAACGCCTTGTCATTCGTTGCCATCTTAAAGGCAAAGAGTGGCCCTGCCTCCTCTTCTTTCACGGCAACGGAGAGGTCGCCTCTGATTACGATGAATTCGCCTCTCATCTTACCGGATGCGGGTACAATTTTTTTATCGCAGAATACCGGGGATACGGCCTCTCGCAAGGGGAGCCCTCGGTGGCTCATATGCTTTCCGATGCCAGAACGACTTTTTCCTTTCTGGACGGATGGTTGAAAAACCGAGAGTACGACGCCCCTCGGGTGGTGATGGGACGCTCCATCGGCAGTGCCCCGGCCATCGAGGTGGCGACTTTTTTTCCAGCGTGCATCCAGGCACTTGTCATCGAAAGCGGATTTGCCCGGTTCATTCCTCTCCTCCACACCCTTGGACTGCCCCGGTGGGTAGAGCTCCCCCATGAATCCAGGGGACCGGCCAACCTGACAAAAATCAGCACGTACAGCGGCCCTCTTCTTGTGATACATGCCGCTGAAGACAGCATCATCTCCTTTCACGAAGGTGAAGATCTCTTTGAAGCCTCTCCCTCACAAGAGAAACACTTTCTCGAGGTGAAAAATGCAGACCACAACGACCTCTTTTATGTGGGCTTCCGAGATTATCTGGACGCCCTGGAAGGCCTTTCCCGGCGTCTGATGACCTGATTTGAAATCATTTATCTCGATTCACCCTTCCAGAGTTTTTCTCGAAGACCCGAGGCCCTGTGGGTTCGCCTGGAAAGCGCTCTTTCAAGGATCTCAGGAGCGCTCCACACGGCCACCTCTTCCCTCGCACGGGTAATCCCGGTGTAGATCAGCTCACGGGTCAACACCGGGGCATCGCTGTCAGGAAGCAGCAAGGTCACATGGTTGAATTCTGAGCCCTGGCTCTTGTGAACCGTCATGGCAAAGACGGTCTCCACCGAGGGGAGTCGGGCGCAATGGATATGGCGCAAGCCCCCTTCGGTGTCGGGAAAAGCCACGGCCAACTCTCCCCCCGTCTTAACGGTGATCCCCGTGTCCCCATTAAAGAGCCCTAAGGTGTAATCGTTTTCCGTCACCATCACCGGCCGGCCGCGGTACCAGAGATCCGCCCCTGCGAGCCCTATGCAGCGCTCCACCCATTGATTGATGCGTAAGACCCCCATGGGGCCTTTTCGAACGGCACAGAGAATTCGAAACCGATCGATGGCCGCCAGCATGTCATGGGGATCCGTTAACCGGGCATATCCGGCCAGATGATGCCGAACCCTCGCCTCAAGCCAGGCCATGGGGCTATCGCCCAGGGCGGGACCTGCCAGAAGAAAACCCGGATCGGCGATTCTGGAGAGAGCCTGGACGTCCCCCCGATTGGCAGCGTCCGCGGCTTGACCGATGCCCGGACAGGCCCCGAAGCGATAACTCTTCGTCAGGGTGGTCACCGCGTCGGCAAGGGGGGGGAGCTGGGGATCCGTCGGGAGACTCCTCCCCGTTATTTTTAAAAGCATGCGCCCCAGCTCCGGTGAGACGCGGTCCCCTTTTTTCCCGTGACAGAGGTCCCCCATCACCGAACCCGCCTCCACCGAGGCCAGCTGGTTCCGATCCCCCATGAGGATAAGCCGGGTGGAAGGAGACAAGGCCCGAACCAGGCGCCCCATGAGAGGAAGATCCACCATGGACGCTTCATCCACCACGATGATGTCGTAAGGAAGGGGCTCGCGATGGCGGAAGAGTTCCCGACGGCCCCGCCCCAATTTGCCAAGAATTCGATGGATGGTGGCGGCCTCTCTGGGAAGCGCGTTTCTCACGGCGTCCTTTAAATCCAACCGTTTTAAAGCACCTGCCATGGACTCCATGAGGCGGGCGGCCGCTTTGCCAGTAGGAGCTACCAGGGCAATGGTCGGCGTCCCGCTGAATCGACGCTGATGCTGTTCCACAAGCAGCGATAAGATTTTCGTCACGGTGGTGGTCTTTCCCGTTCCCGGCCCGCCTGAGATAACACAGAATCGATGCAGCAACGCCACCGCCGCGGCCAGTTTCTGACGATCCATTCCGTCCTCTGCAAGGGCGGGAAAATACCGATTGAGGCCCTCTTGCAGGGCGCTCATTTCCGCTTCCGGGAGATCTGAAAGGCGACACTCTCCGGCCATATACAGGGCCACCTCCTGCTGAAAGCGGTAATAGCGTCGCAGATAAAGTCGCCCTCGATCATCGAGCACAAGAAGCGAGCCCTGGTCATCCCTTCCGGCCACGCCCAGCTCTCGAAGATGCTCTCCCCAGCTTCCGCCGTCCATCGGGCTGACACAGTCCGCCACTGAATAGCCAGCAAACCTGTTCAAATCGATACAGATATGCCCGTGTCGGCTCTCACGACTCACCAGAGCTGCCGCAAAAAAAATCGACTCATCCTGTGCGTGCCGCTCGGCCAGAAACGAGGCAAAGGCCAGGTCGGTATGGGAAAAACCCTGCTCCATCCAGACCTTCCAGCCAGAGGGCTTCATGGCTTCCTGCTTTAAATTCATTGGATCATCTCTTCCTCATTGTGATAATATACGCGATTGTATGCAGCCGGTTCGCCGACAACTCACTAACCTTTCAGTACGACAGGCATATTCATGAAGCTTCAAGAAGCACCGACTATTGATCTTATCGCAGCCGTTCTCTCCGAGGCGGTTACCTATGTGCTGGAACTCAGCATCCGGAAATCTATCTCCTTCGCCCCCACCCTCCAGACCATCCCCAAGCTGATCATGCGACCGGATATCAGCTGCTTCGTTCAGCTGAGCGGAGACTTCAGCGGGCTGATTGTCTTCAATTTCAGCGATCGGACCGCCGTCAAACTCTATCAGAGTTACATGGTGTCCATGGGCATTCCCCCAGAAAATCTCGTCAAGGATTTTACCTCCAACGAGGTGACCGACAGCATTGGTGAAATCTTTAATCAGGTGGTCGGAGAGTTTACCCGCCTCATTGAAACAGAGTTTGGCCTCTCCATCATGTGGGGGCAACCCAAAGTATTGGCTCTGACCAGTGCCATCACCCTCACCATCGATGCCGACTATCACGAGAACCGACGCATCGCCTTTGCCATCGACAACGACCGGTTCCAGGCGGAAGTGGCCCTGGAACAGACTCAGTTTACCCACATGCCGGAATTCAACCGCCCCGCTTAGCCCGGAAATATCCGGGTTAGGGGGTGGCCCCTTTTTCTGCCCTCTCTCTTCTCAGGGCAGATCGATCAACAAGGCGTCCAATTCCCGTATGCAACCCTCCTCAGGCCGATCGAAGTAGACGCCCTTGCCGGAGCCATCCACACCCCGAAGAAAGACATACCAGGCTCCGGCCATATGGACTTCATAGTCATACGCCTCGCCCAATTTAAGGGCGAGGTGACGATTCAAGGCCACGGTGTAGAGGAGATACTGAAGGCCGTAGTGATGTTCGCTCATGGCGTGAGCCAGGGCCTGTTTATGATAGTCCTCCGGGCTGTTTCCAAGGTGATTGGACTTCCAGTCGATAATCCCAAAGCCTTTTCCCACCTGAAAAATCAAATCCACAAAGCCTTTGAGATACCCTTGAAT
Source organism: Desulfoluna sp. (assembly GCF_030145185.1). Lineage (GTDB taxonomy): Bacteria > Desulfobacterota > Desulfobacteria > Desulfobacterales > Desulfolunaceae > Desulfoluna. Next base: position 24,076 of record NZ_JAQYWB010000023.1, read on the forward strand.
CGGGGAAAAGCTGAGCCCTTCCATCCTCAGCTCGCCCCCTTCAAGCGGCCCATACCCCCAGCGATTCAAGACCTCTTTCAGGGCGCCGGGGGTGATGCGTTTCAAGGGAAAGGTAAACTCCATCTCGTGGAGACGCTCCCGCACGGGCACCTCCGCCAGGGTAAAGGGGGTCTCAAAGGCGTTCAGAGGCGTGTTCAGGACCTCTCTCACCATCCCGGAGATAGCTTCGGTCCAAAGTTCGGTATCGTACCCATGCCTAAGCAGCAGCTCACGGCAGGCAGAGGTCCTGACCGACTCTTCCGCGTCAAAGGGAAGGGTTTCAAAAAGCGTGTGCATAAAGGTGCCGGGGCCGGCCCCCTTGGGAAAGGCAAAAATACCTTCAGCCGGAACCTCCTCCTCTGGTTTTTTGTGGACCCAGGCGTCGTAATCGGCTTCATGGGACTCTCTACCCGAAGAAGCCAGGCCTGAAAAGCTAGTGACAATCCGCGGATCCGGTAGCCTGCCCTTGAACTGCCGCGCCGGGGCCAGTTCGGCCTGAGTCTCCTGAAAGGTCAAGGGGATCGATTCTTCATCCTGCTCGCAAAGTTGGATCGTCACCGCTCCGGTCGAGGCTGACTCCAATTCGTGCAGATCGGTGACCAGGTCATGTTCGTTCCGGGAGACGATGAGAGAGGCCGCCTCTTCGGCACTTCTGCTCTCCGGAGCATGAAGAAGCCGTGCCATGGCGCTCCGCTCAAAGCCCTTGACCCGTCCCCAGGGGATCACCATATGATGACAGGCACGGGTCAGGGCCACATACAGCAGGCGAAGTTCTTCGGCCAGGGCCTCTCCCGCGGCCAGGGCCCTGTGTTCCTCCAAGTCCTCTGAACCCACATCGTAGACCAGAGCGTCCTCCCCTTCGTGATAGAGAGCCCCCCCTTTGGGCTCCCGATATCCCATAAAGGGGAATGGCAAAAAGACCACCCCGTATTCCAGCCCCTTGCTCTTGTGAATGGTGACAATCTGCACCGCCGTCCGATCACTCTCTAAGTGAAGCTGATGCTCCTCCAGTCTCGGTGAGGCAGGATCCCGCATGCGGGACAGCCACCGGAGGAGTCCTTCCGGTGAGAGGCGGCGCGTCATGGTTTCCCGATGCAGAAGGGCGATGAGATGCTGCATGTTGGTGACCCGGCGCTCGCCATCTGTCAGGCCCATCAGACGTTCATAGGGCTCCTGCGCCCGTATGAAGCGGCGAATCATCCGCATAAAGCTCTCCTCTTTCCAGAGGGCATGCCACTCTGCAAAAAGCACACTCCAGTGTTCCAGCTGCAAGGGGGAGGTGTCCAGCGCGGCGATGGCCTCGGCATCCAGGCCGATCATGCGGGTGGCAAGGGCTGCCTTGACCAGAGAGAGGCGCCAGGGCCGCAGGCAGGCGGCAAGCAAAAGAGCCGTCTCTTCGGCCTCCTCGCTGTCAAAAATATTTCCTGAGCTGTAGAGAACGGCGTGAACCCCCAAGGTCGTCAGATGGTTTTTCACGGCCCTAGCCTGATCGTTGGTCCTGACGATCACCGCCACATCTTTTTCTGTAAAAGGTGCCGCTCCGATCAAAGCGCGGCCTTCCCGTCCCATGCGCAGCAGAGAGACCAGCTCGGCCCCGCAGAGGTCGATACAGAGGTTCTGGGCCACCTCTTTGGAGAGGGGCTTCTCCCCGGCCTCAAATCGCTGAATCAAAAGGGGGCTTATGGGCTCCGAATCGAGGGTCAGCGTCTCTGCATTGTCTCCCCCGGCACTTTTGACCGGAGCAAAGAGGATCCGGTCAAAAAGGAAGGGAGCATCACCGCGTGAAAAAAGGGTGTTGACAGCCTGGACCATGCCATTGGTGCTGCGGTAGTTCACATCCAGGGTATACCCTTTTTCCGCCTCACCGGCGGCCCTTAAATAGGCAAAAATATCGGCCCCGCGGAACCCGTAAATTGCCTGTTTGGGGTCTCCGATCATAAACAGGGTGGTCTCTTTAAAAAGGCGATCAAAAATCTCGTATTGTTCGGGGTCGGTGTCCTGGAACTCATCAATGAGAGCCGCATCGTAGTTTTGACTCACGCCCCGGGCGAGGGTGTCTCCCCCGTCGTCTCCAAGGGCTCGGGCCACCCGGGAGAGCAGGTCATCGAACCCCATGATTCCGGCACTCTCTTTGTCCTTGGACAGAGTCTCATCCACATACCGGGCCAGGGCGATCAGATGAGCCATGTGATTGCGCTCATAAATAATTTTCAAATCTTCAAGGTCTTCCAGAAGGGTATCCATGATCCCGAAGAGCGGGTTCTCTTCGACGGCCTTTCCCTTTTTGGTGGCGGCGCACAAGGTGGAGAGAGATAATTTTTCAAGATCTTTCATCTCCCCAAAGGGAACGCTGCCGGAAAAAAGGTCCCGGGCCGCCGCCTCAGCCTTTCTCTCCACCCCTTTGCGGTATTTGTTCCGATTAAGGGCCGGGTCCGTTGCGATGATGCGTAAGGCGTTCTCTTTTTCCTGGCCCCATATTCGCGATGCCCGCCCCAGGGATGTGAGACATTGCGCCTCGCACTCCGCGGCAGAGACCGGTTCCCCCTCAGGCAAAAAGGAGATCCGGGACAAGGGGGTGCTGAAGGAGAGAAACCTTAACAGACTCTCGGGCAGAATCTTTTGGTCCTTGAGCCAGGCCGCGTAGAGAGAGGTCGCTCCCTCTACCATCCTCCGATAATAATCCTGCACTGCCCGCTGCTTCAAGTGACTGAGATCGGTGACCAGTTCCATATCCAGGGGCGAGCCGCTCTCAAAGGCATGGTCCGACAAAAGCCGCCGGCAAAAGCCATGAATGGTGAAGATGGCCGCTTCATCAAAGTTGCGAAGGGCCGTTCGAAGACGACGGGCCGCATCGTTGTGCGCGGCTCCATCGGGAAACAAAGAGGCATAGAGAGAATCATCGTTTGGGGTGCCTTCGAGAAAATGGAGGGCTTCGCGCAGCCGTTCCCGAATGCGTTCGGCCAGCTCCTGGGTGGCGGCTTCCGTAAAGGTCACCACCAGGATGCGGTCCACAGACATCTTTTCCTCTACCACGAGACGCAGGTAGAGGGCCGCGATGGTATAGGTTTTTCCGGTACCAGCGCTTGCTTCGATGAGATTTCGCCCGGCAAGGGGAGTGGCGTCGAGACGCAGGGTCGCTAAGGTTTTCATGCTGTCAAGGCCTCCAGAATCGGTCGATAAAGAATCTCAGCACATCGCGCGAAGGAGGCGTCCGCCAAGGGCTCCCGGCCCCCCACGGCCATTTTTATCCAGGGATCATTGAGATCTGCCATGATGGAAAACGCATTGCCGTAAAAAGCTGCACGTGCTTTTGCCATGGCTTTTCCTTCGTCACAGGTTTTCATAAGCTCTTGAACATAGGCCTCGGAGGCCATGGGAAACAGGGGCAAAAGGCCGCTCCCTCCCGCGACACAGAGACGGACCAGATCTTCCAGCACCGACCGGGGATTGGGAGGGACGACCATGGGGACAATCTGGGCACCACCGGTTTTCCTGTCCAACCCCACCACCACCGCCCGGGTCACCGGCATGCCGGCTGTGGCGGCGATCAGGAGACGCAGCCAGGCGGAAATCAAATCCTGCCCCCGAACCTTGCCGAAGCGCCCCGTCACAAGCACCTCACCAAAAAAGGGTCCCACCTCTCCGGCGAGGTCAACGCCGGAGATTTCTATCCACTGTCGTTCATAGAGGGGCTCCGTCCCTTGGGTCAAAGGGCCAAGGGCCTCGGCCACGGCCCGGGCGTCATGGGTGAGTTCCCTGAGCAGATGGACGCCCACCTCCCCGCGAGGCAAGAGCCCCATGGCCGACACCACATCCAGAGGGGACTCAAGGCTCTCTCCGGCGAGGGCGCTTTCAAAAAGAAGGGTCCCGGCCTGGAAGCGTTCCAACCCTGTCAAAGTAAATGGTTCACAATTTTCCGGGGCGTCTTCTCCCCCCCTTAGTTCCATGCCCAGCTGCTCACGCAGAAAATACCGGCAGGGGTGTATCAGAAAAGCCTCAAGGACCTCCAGAGAGATCTGAGCCGGCTGGAGAAATTCGCCCTCCACCTCTGCAAGGCTGGAAAAAGGCGGGGGAGCAACCGGCGGCTCCGTCATACGGACCGCCACACGGCGACTGGCCGCGTCAAAGGTAAAGAGGGAGGGATTTCCGGGCTGAAAATAGGCGCTGGAAAAGGGGTGCAAGGGATGTTTTACTTTAATCTGATGAGACGCCCCTTCTGTGGTTGTGGCGTCCACATAATCCAAGAGTTCTGAGATCAGCACCGAGGGTTGAAGGGTGCCGTTATCCCGGATACTCTGCCCGGTGTAGCTGATCCAAAGTTTTTCCCGGACGGAGAGAAGGATCTCCAAAAACAGATAGCGGTCATCCTTTCGTCGGGAGCGATCCCCCCGTCTTGGCGATGCCGCGATGAGATCAAATCCGGGGGCCTTTTGCTGCCTCGGAAAGGTGCCGTGCCCCATGCCAAGGATGCCAATCACCCGAAAGGGGATGCTGCGCATGGGGAGCATGGCGCAAAAAGTGACGCCGCTGGTAATAAATCCCGAAACAGGATCCGGCTCGCCCAGGGCGGTCTTAAGGATAAAGCGCACCACGGGAAAAACAACGGCATCCTCATTTCCGGCTTCCTCGGCGGCATCGGCCATGCGGTAAAGGGCGTTTCGAATCCCCTGGAGTCCTTCGCCTGTCCCTTCATCATCGGTCAAAAAGGTGGTCAGAACCCCTTCAAAAAAATCAGTCCACGCCCTGGCGCTGCGAGGGCGCTCCAGATCTTTCACGTACCCTGTCAGGCAGGACATAAAATAAGCCAGGCGACCGAGCAGCATCCCGTGCTCCCCTTCCACCGGTCCGGCGGGAAGGATGCCGTCGTAGAGAGACGACTCTTCGTCCCCTGCGGCATAACCTGTAAACAGCCTGTCAAAGCCTGCCTTCCAGCTGTTGGCCTCAAAACAGGAGAAACCTTCCTCGCCGCGTTGCTCACCGTCTGCCCCCCAGCGTATGGATGTTTCCTGAATCCAATGGCTGACCCGCTCAAGATCCCCTTCAGCCATCCCAAAAGCACTTCGGATGCGATCATTTTCCAAAAGTTCAAGAATGCCCCCCGCTTCAAAGCGAAAACCCGTCAGATCAAGAAGAAGAAGCAGTGCCTCAACAGCACGATCCCCGCTTTTGTTGGCCTGGTCCGCAATGGAAAAGGGAATCCGGATCGCCCCTTCCACGCGGCGGCTGAAGACCGCTTCGATGACCGGCGCGTAGGTATCGATGTCCGGGGCCATGACCAGGATATCCGATGGCCGGAGACCCGGGTCTTCGTCCATCATGGCCAGAAGTGAATCCCGCAGCACCTCGACTTCCCGGAGGGGGCTGTGGCAGCTGTGAACGGTAAAGGAGGTATCCGAGGCCTCCAGGGAGAAACGCTCACAGGCATCCCGGGTGCGGTCCCTTAAATGAAAGATATCGGCCTGAACCGAGCCGAGGAGGGTCTCTTCATCCGGGTCGACAAACAGAGGGATCTCTTCCAGCCCACGTTCAGCCATCATGTCGAAGAACTCCCGGCCCTGGCCACCCATGGATGCCAGCAGAGGGTTCCCCTCTTCCATAAGAAGGGTGGCGTCCTCTTCCTCTTCAAGTCCCTGTTTCTGTTTGAGGCGTCGTTTTTCAGAATCGGAGAGAATATCTCCCCAAAACTGAGGACAGGGATTCAGCAGAAAAAGGTTCACCTGAGAAACCTCCGAAAGGGCAATAAAAAGCTCCATATGAAATTCAGGCAGAGAAGAGATACCGAAAACGCAGATCCGTTCAGGGAATATCCCCTTATCATTCCGATGAGTTTCAATGCAAGCCTTCAAGTCTTTCATCAGGTGAACGCGATGACGAAAGCCAAGGGAGCCGAGGAGGTCACGGTAAAGAATCGCCTGAAAATCATCTCCCTCCCCTGCCTCCCAGGAATCAATCATGTCCGGTCGATACGTGAGGTACTGATCGAGGGTATCCGCCAGAAGTTCGGAGATCTGGTAACGTTTCAAGGGCTCATCCGTGTTGCCCAGGTAATGGGCCAGGGAAGAAAAAGCGGGTTGCGTCACCCACTCGGGCAGGCACCCCATGATCTTCCACGCGGCAGATTTGGCGTCAAATCGCCGCGTGTCAGCCAGGTCGGGGACAGCCAGCCCAAACATGTCCTGGAGGAAAGCATTGGGAAAACGCCATCGAACGTTGGCGCAGATTCCATTGTTCCGGCCGAGGGCCAGGGAGAGCCACCGGGCCATGCCCTGACTCTGAAGAACCACGACATCGGGTTCCAGCGGGTTCCCCATGGGGGCTTCCAGTACTTTGGAAAGGGCCCTGGCCAGTATCTCCAGACGATTTCCTGTAAACAAATTCAACCCAGCGTCCATGCGCTTTCATCTCCGATATCGTGAAACGTTCGTCGTTATATAAGCCTTGTGTTCATATGCCACTTGCGCTGCGGCTGTGCAAGACGACATTTTGATAATCATGAATCTTTCTCCGTCCATGGTTCACACAATCGTCCTGTTTCCTGCGGATGGAAGAAGCCATAAATGGGATTGACCTATTGACAATAAAGGCTATATCCCCTAATTTGCATACCTGAGTTTACATTGTAAACTATATGAATCATATATTTCATTATCGGTACAAAGTGTACCTCACGCATTGGTCAAAGACATCCTGGGCAAAGACGCCCCGCACCGATGCTTATCCTCTGATTTATTTAAATATCCAGACTATCTAATAACACAGATAATCCGAGATCCCGAGGCCGTATGGAATTCATCATTCACATCTTCAAGCTCTACCCCAACCTGGTCGGTGATCTTGTTCAGGGGTTGGTTTACATTGGCAGCACTATTTTATTTTTTAACGCCATCTGGCTTATTATCCAGGCCTATCGCCATGCCCGGCTCGTCAAAAAAAAGACACTCGCGGCCGTGGCCTGCGAGCCGCCCTGTCTTGATGACCTGCTGATGACCGTGGCCGCCAAAACCCTCCGGGCCGCTCATGATGAACACAAAGGAAGCCCTTATCCTGTCTCTTTTCTGGTGGATGCCACCCACCAGATGATGGAAAACATCTTTCACACGCGTTATATCAACAAAATCACCATGATCACCAACCTGCTTCCCCCCATGGGTTTTATCGGGACCATTTTTGGGATGATCATGATTTTCCTGGCCAAAGGCGATCCAAACAGTGACCTGAACACCACCGGCCTCGGCATCGCGCTCTTTACCACGCTCATCGCCCTCACCTGCTTTGTGATCCTTGAGGTATTCAAAAAAAGCCTGGTTAACTTGTCCACCTCGCGTATTGAGCGGGCACTGAGCTTTCATCCTTATATTTGTGCTGCAACGGACCCGGATGCGTCAGCCAACTCGGTGGAAACGTCAACCCTTTAAACCCAGGCGATGACCATGAGATACGAAGATTCTAAAATCTGGCTTTTCTCCTTTGCCGATCTGGCCTTTCTGTTGTTGATTGCCTTTACCCAGGCCTCCACCATCGGAAAAAACCCGGTGCACATCGGCGAAATGACGATCCCAAGGGTTGTGGATACCCAAAGCATCTCCACGCTGGACCAGGCCCGAATCTCTTTCCAGATTCGCGTTCTCAAGCCCACCATCCCGGAGACCACTCCGTTTCAGTGGGTCACGGTGGTTGACGGAAAGGTACAACCCGAAGAACACACCCTGAATGCTCAAAGCCTGCAAGACCGCCTGACAGACATGAAGCATGAAGGCAAAAATCGTCCCATGCTGGTTCCCGACCAATTTTCATTGAGTAAAGACACTCTGATGGCCATGGCCCTCATCGAAAAGATTTACGACGACGATGAGAAGCGAGTCACCGTCCAAAAGATTTCAGGACCGCTTTAAATCACTTTTTTTGTCTGAGACAACGCGTCTCCGGAGGGCATGGATATGAGAAGCCCGCAGCATAAAGCCCGGAGACAAGGGGGAATAAATTTTTATGCGCTCGATGCCCATGCAATATTTCGGATACGGTTCGGCGCGTATTGTCATGCCCCGAGCCGTCGCACGCCATGCGCGCCGTGAATGGATCGTCAGTCCCTCTTTTATGATTCTTGTTATTTCCCTGACTTTTTTCACCCTGTATAAAATCATTTTTTCAGACGCGCTGAATCTTCCCCCCACCCGAACCATTATCCTGCTTCCCCAGGCACCCATGCTCCCCAAAGTCACCGTGGAGAAAAAATTGACCTTTCTCACGGTGGTCAAAGAGGCCGCAAAGAAAAGTGCCGCGCCCAGAAAAAAAGAACTGACGCGGATTCTCGAATCACCCAAACCCCTTCCGAAGCGGGTGTTGCCTCCGACAACCGTCATCAAACGAACGCCTCCGGTCCGTCTGCCTCCCCCGAAGAAGAAGGCACTGACTCTGACCCCCAAGCCCCTGGTGCCTCCCCTGCGCCTGCAGAAACAGTCTCTGCCCGAGAAAAGGCGACTTTCTCCGGTGAAACCCCAACCCCGGCTGCCTGCGACACACCCTGCCCAAAAACCTGCACCCTCGCGCTCCCAAACCCCGGCGATCAGGGAACAGAGGCTCCGAAAGGTGTCAAGCACACCACCCCTTTCAATGCCAGAGACGTTGAACGTCGCCCAGCCCTCCCCTCGTCCCGTGGCTAAGAGTTCTGAACGGATGCGGAGCCGGAAACGGATCCCCCAGCCCCAATCGGTGACCCCATCCGCCCTTGTTCCGCGGACAAAGCCCCACAGGGACCCGACGCCATCGGAGGCCCCCTCTCAAAAAAAATTTCGCCCCATGGCCCTTGCCGGTGTCTCGGCTAAGGTTTTAGCCCGGCAACCTGAGCTTGCCTCTCAGGCAACGAGGGTATCGGCTATAAAACGGTCGGGGCCGGCACCGGTTATCACCCAGTTTTCGGCCCCATCGGCTCCTCCTGCTGCGGCCTCCTTTGAAAAAGAGACCTCGCCGCCGCAGACCGCCAAACGTGCCCGATCTTTCTCCTCCGGGGCGCTGCCCTCACATCTGCCCGCCGTCCCTGTGGAGGCGTCGGCCCTTGAAACGCCGCAGGATATTCACACATGGGTGACCATCCATGGAAGCACCCTGAAGCATTCCCTGCGTGTTACGAGCCTCAAAGAGGAGATCTATCGCAAAATCAGGTACATGAAGCCAGAAAAAAGCCCTTATCGCTATCGCATCCAGGGGTATACCTGCACGGTGGTTATCCAAAGCGGTACGAATCCCATAGCCACGCTTACGTTTCAACCCAACGACGCCACGTTTGAGGTGGTCTCCACCCTTGAGCGAATCCTGCCACGGAGGACAATGTAATCCATGATCACTGCAAACCAAACGACCCCACCCCGCCCCTTGGGTAGATGCCATCTCTGGATTTTTACCTTCCTGATGACACTCCTGGGGGGCTTGCTGATGTCTCCCCTCCCTCTTTTCGCGGTTTCTGAGATGACAGAGTTCCAGATGGAGATGGAGATGGAGGATGAGCGGAGCTCTTCCGAACCCAAAATTTCTGTGTCCAATAAGCAGAGCCCCATGCTTTGGATTTCTGCCGTAGGCAAACTCTACATGAGAGACCAGATGACATCCCGGCAGCGGGCCTCGTTTTTTAAATTGCTGGACTCCCACCTCGGTATTGAGAAGGACGGCCATCTCAACATCACCACCGCACGCCAGACGGAAGCGCAACTGACCCAGTACAGTCAGCTCAAGGTGAAACCCTTTTCAAACATCTATTTCGACGAAAAGATCAATCTTACCGGTTACAATGGTCTCTACCTTGAAACCTGCGTGCTTAACCGTACGGATGAAGCCGCTCGTTTTATTCGCTATTTTGAAAACGGGTACTATCCCAACCGGTCGCTCTTCGTCAAAGAGGAGCTCTACTATAAGTGCCTTTACTACTATCTCTATTTGACCCAGGAGCACCTTATTCAGGCCATCAACACCACGGTGGCCCAGCTGTCATCCAGTCCGGAAACCCCTCCGCCTTTTAAAAAGGAAGACATCAAAGGTCTTGAAACCATGGTGATGGTGTGTACGGAATTGGACAACCTCAGGCGTCGCGGGCTCTCCTCCAAGACCTCACCCTGGGAACGCATCTTCACCCCGGATGAGAGCGCGTGGCTTGACGCCACCCTTGCTTACTTTATGGACATAGAGACCCACATCGCCCTGAACAGTTACGACTGGTTCAAGCGTCATCTCCCTCTGTCCATCAGCAGTCTCATCATCGCCCATTCCCTGCGGCAAACGTGGACAGAGCAGGCTGTATCGCACCGAACCGTCCTCCCTCTCATGCTCTTTATCAATCAGGGGACCAAGCAGTTCAGCGTGGAGAAACTTTTCAAAGAAACCCTCGATATGTTGAAGATGGACAATCGGGAAGTGGACCTGGTGGTTCTGTCGGCCATGAAGAGCTGGCTTCTCAAGCAGATAGAACAAGGAATCAAAGTCGAAGACCGGACCACGTATAAAAAAATTCTCGATGAACTCAACGTCTGCCCCACAGGATGGATTTTCTATAACCTCTACTCCTGTCGTGAGCCTCTGGAGGCCTTAAAGAAACATGCCGATGGGTGGGAACGCCTCGACAGGGAGGAACGAGAACGCCTCTTCAACACAAGCGTTCAGCCCCTCTATAACGAAGCCAGGGCCAAAATCGACATCGTCTTTACCGATCTGGAAAAAATTTTCGGAGGGGAAGAAATTTACGGAGGAGAATACAAGGCCACCAGCATCAACCATATTTTTCACCGGTACCGGGGAGAGATTGATTACATCTTTGAATTCCTCCAGGCCGGGCTCTTCGAAGCCACCCTTTCGGATGCGAGGCTTCCCCTGGCCAACGCCACGCGAAGCTGCCTGCACGACTTTACCGCAGCCTTTGTTAAAGCACCGAATCTTCGCGTCAACCACGTAAACCTGCTGGGGGCCTACACCCTCCTGTTTCGTGAGTTGTCGGCCCAGGGCAAGGTGAGCCTTATCATCCGCCATGAACGGGAATTGGCAGAATTTATTCGATCCGAAAAGTATACCCTGGGCTCAGTCCTTGTGCATAAAGAAGACAACCGATATGAAATTTACCGCATCATCGCCGACACCTATCTTGCGACCCCGAGACTTCGCACCCAAGCCTTGAAAGTCGCCGCCCAAAGTTTTGACCTGGCGCGCTCCTATTACCTTGAGGCCGCGCGACGAGAAGGGTTCATCTCCGGCACCCTGCCGGGTGCCCTCCCCTCCGACGCAACAGAGAGAGATGATTACGAACGGCAATACGAATACTATCAATCGATCGCACAAAAACTCGGCAAAAAAGTCCTCCTCCTGCTCCCCCCAGAGGATGTGGATCTTTACAACCGGATGCAGGATTCAAGGAATCCGGAGGGGTATCTTTTATAATGAAGAAGCAACGGATCTACCTGACCCTTATGGTTTTTTTTCTATGGAGCAGCCCTGCAAGCGCGGATTTTATGCAGGAATTCAAGACCCGCGGGCGAAGCCTCTATCTGCTCCATGCGGTCCCCCAGCAACAGCCTCCGGCCCACACAGGGATCACGGCCTTAAGCGATCGTGACATGGCCCGGGTGAATACCCTGGCTGTCGTCCCCGAGGAGGGGCCCTTTCTCCCGGTGGATGACATCGAAACCATGGTAAAACGCATCGACCGGCTCACCGAAGAGTTTGAAATTTCCAAGGACGGGGAACGTCTGCAGCGCCTTCGGTTTGACATCTCTTACGAATATTTTCTTCTTTACCTCCACTTCCAGAAGATCAAATATGGATTTGGATTGGAGAAGAGACCTCAGGAAGAAAATATTCCCGTCACCGATGCAGAGCTCAGGCAATACCTGATGCTCAGCCGCCACTACATCTCACCTTTTCTGGAACTGACTCAAATCCAGAGCGGTAACGGGCCTTCCCTTCGCATGATGGACGATGTCAGCTTCAGGATTCGGGGCAAAGCCGACACCTACTTAAACGTCCACTTCCTGGCCATGATGATCGAAACGGAGCTTCTGGCTGGACACTGGATCGACGGGGACAACCCTCAGCCCATCCATCACACCTGTGAAGCAAAAACCTGGCACTGGCTGGAGACCCTCTGGAAACGATACCACCGAACAAGCGGGGAGAGCCTGTACACCCCTTCGTCAGCGCAACTCTTCTCCCTGTACGAGCTCTACCTCAGGTATCACTTTCTCGGGAGGAGCCTCCGCCATGATGAAAAAACCGACCCCCTGACTCACACCCGGACCCGCACCCTCCTGAGTCGACTGAACGACTTGAGCACATCGGGAGGCATCGTCAACGGCACCCCCTATGCCCAGTACGTCAAGGAGGTCAACAAAGATTCCGGCAACACCAACTTTGTGGTGAGCCTCTACCTCGCCCGAAGAGGATTTTCCGTGCTGAGAAACAACACCCTGCCCGCCACGAGGGCTCAGCTCTTCACGCTCTATCAGCGATACTATGACCGGGCAGCCCAGGAGATTCGCTACAACATCTCCTACCGAAAAAAAATATACAACGAACTGATTCTTCTGGGGGTGGAGACAGGCAACCTTCGGCTCATGGAGGATGTCCTCTACCAATACGGCCTGATGGGGCTCCGCATTCCCAGCCCAGAGGATGGAGGCCCGTTCATCGGGGACTCCTCGCGATTTACCATGGCCTACCTCCTGGCCAATATTCTGGATGCAAAACGGCTCTCCGGGCTCACCTCCGATTCAGGAAGATACGCCGAAATGGAGGGCAACCTGGTGGAGTCCCTCACCTCCTCGTCCAACTCTTACTGGCGATATGCCTCGGTTTTTCACAGGTGCCTGGCGGAGTATTACGCAAGGGCCCATGACAACCGCAGTGAAGCCATGGCCATTTATCACTCCAGAAAAGCCTTCCTTACCCTTTGCAAAAAACTTTCACTCAACGGTAAGGGGGGGGATTTTACGGCTTTCCAAAAAATGCCGGACTCCAAGAGTTTTCTTGGCCTCTTTCTTTACTATCAGAAAAAATACCCCACGAGTCCCGATGCATCGGTCCCTCGGGAATATCGTGCGGAACGGATCATTCAGTTGAAATTACAGCAAAACAGGAGTTAGAATGAATAGCCAAACTGAAGAGACATCGCCCCTCCTCCTGGATCTCCCGAAAGGCCGGAGATCCCGTGACCTGATCCCTCCCTCATCAGGGGTTCTCCTGCGTGCCTTCGCAAACCGTTTGACGGCATTCATACGCGCCACGTCTTTGGCAGGTGCCCTCGTGCTGGTCACCTTCTGCCTGCCGCCCGTCACCTTCTCTGCCGAAGCCACCACCATGGAAGAACTGAAAGCCAATTACCTCACCAGTATCTACGAGGACAGCCGCATTTTTCTGGAAGGTATTGAGCTGTTCGTCAACCGGGACTACCCGAAATTCTGGTCTGACATCGAAACCGGCCGACCCGTCCCGAAAAGGATGATCCAGCGCTATATCCGGGAGCTGAGGTATTTTGAGGGCCAACTCGATGCCCTCTATGAAGAGTTTATCAGCTATGCGGACACCACGGCGAACAAGTCAAACCGCGGGCAAACCAAGGTCCGGGATCTGGAGGCCAAAATTTATCATATTCTGGCCTATGCCTACATGCGCACCGGCGATTTTGCCATGAGTCACGCCTTGACCAATAACGATGCCATCGGCTCCAAATCCTTTACCATTCCCCTGATGGACATTGAGGGAAAACAACAGACCTTTGCCCTGACCCTTGAGTTGAAGAGGCTGCAACGCCTCATCAGTGCAAACCTCAACATTGTCGAACTCCGGATGAAATACTTTTTCCCGACGGATCTTGACAACATCAACGCCTACCTGAAAGTCAGTGATTTCGATCAGGGAAACCCCTTCAATCTGACCTTCCTGAGCTACTACGACAAAGCATTCCTCGAGTTGGGGGAGACCCGAAACAGCGTGATTCATTTCAGTGAAATCACCCAATTCTTCAACCGTATCAAATACAACGACGCCTTCAGCCAGGGCACGCGTGACACCAAGGGCTGGGAACTCATTTATCGTCTCCCCATCATCAAGGCCGAGTATGGCATGGATTTAATGGACACTTCTATTTTAGGATCCGTCTCCTCAGACAACCACGTGCTCGGACTGGAACGCCTCTGCCGATATAAAGGATTTACACGGACCGATTTTCGGACCTTGAAACTGGAAGAGAAGCAGAACATTGCCAACAGCTCCACCCTGGAAAAAGAACTCTACATCGCACGCATTGCCCCCACGCACAGCGAGACCTCCAAGGAAGACGTCTTGATGACGTATTACGGCAATGTCCCCAGTGACGGCAAACTGCTCCAGGGAATCCCCATTCGCTATGGCACCTACAGCCTGTTCGAAGGGTCAGAATTCCTCGGCCTCATTGAACTTGTCCCCTGCTACAAGGGCCAACCCTGCACCAAACTAAATACGGACAAAGCCGTCACAGAGGTCAAGGTATACAATCACGAGCTCAGTTTTTATGAGGACACCCTCGATTTTATCCGAATGAACACGCGCATGTATGGAAAAACAACCCACATGACCCGTGGAGATGACTCAGAAATTCATATTGGACGAGGCTGCGCCTCCGGTAAAAAATAGCCAGATACGTCATCCAAAGACCTGTCCCTTACGACAAATAAAAACGGGTTTCAAGGCAGTGCCTTGAAACCCGTTTTGTTTTCGATATATAGATCTCAGCGTCTTTAAAAACATCCATTTATTTAGCCCGGATATTTCACGAGTTGGGTGCGCTCATATGCAAGGCATCAGAGCTGAAGATGTAGTGGTTTACCTCAAAGCTCTGATAACGCGGCAGATGAGTGCACCCGGCTCGCCTGAAAGGTGAGAAAATCAGACAGAATACCGTGGATTACATTTTGCATTTTTGAAACGACTGAAAATATGACTGCGAAGAACTGCCATTACGGATTATTCCTTAGTCTTGATTGTTTTCTCATGAAATATCCGGGTTAGGAGGCTTAAACGACACAGGCAGATCTAATTGCCTCCATTGCCCTTCCCGTTCCCATTTCCATTTCCGTTGCCATTTTTCCGATTCATCCAGGCCGGTTTTTTCCGTTCTTTGACTTTGGGCGGTGTCGCAATGGTACGGACATGTGTCTTCCCTGCCAGGGCTTTCAGGTCATCCAAAAGCTGTGGGGAAACGGTCACGCCAGCGTAGTCGGGCAACTCAATGGTGGTCATGGAGTGACCTCGAAGCAGAAGATACACGATGACCCCACTGGGACCGGGGTAACGCTTTAACACGGCATCCAACCGAGGAATCAACTCCATCTGAATTTCACCGGCGTCCAGATGAAGTGCGACGCCTCCGGTCCAGAGGCCGGTTACATCATCCATATGAACCAGACGTTCCGCTGCGATGGTGACGTTGTTCTCTTTGACCTGGGAGACGCCTTCGACCATCACGATGGTGTCAGGGGCCAGAAGATGACGGGCATCGGCAAAGGTGGAAGGAAAAACCACCACCTCGATGTCGCTGTAGAGGTCTTCGATGGACACAAAGGCCATCTGGTCCCCTTTTTTGGTTCGAATCACCTTCACCGTGGTGACCATCCCCCCAAATCTCACGGGGGCACCTTCCACAGCGTTCTCCTTGTTGAGTCCGGTGAGGGTGGCATAGCCTTTCATGATCTCTTCATACTGATTCAAGGGGTGACCGGAAATATAAAAACCCAGCACCTCCTTTTCGAGGGTGAGACGATGGCGCTCTTCCCAGGCCGGCACATCCGGCAGGACCGGGACATTAATGCGGGCCCCCCCACCTGAGGCATCCCCGAAAAGAGAGAGCTGCGGGTCATTCTTCTCTTTCTGGACGCGGGAACCGTGATCTAAGGCCTCCTCCATCACCACCATCAGCTGGTTACGCGATGCCCCCGTAAAATCGAAGGCCCCACTTTTAATGAGGGCATCTAAAACACGCTTGTTCACCTTGCGAAGGTCCACCCGTTCACAGAACTCAAAGATACTGACAAAGGGGCCATTCTCCTTTCGTTCATTGAGAATGACCTCAATGGGGCCCTCGCCCACACCCTTGACGGCGGTGAGCCCAAATCGAATGCGACCGTCCAGGACCGAAAAAACGCCCAGGCTCTCATTGACGTCCGGGGGCAACACATCAATATGGTTGTTCTTGCATTCCGCTATAAATTTGACGATGCCGTCGGCGTTTCCAATCTCACTGGTGAGAAGGGCCGCCATAAACTCCACGGGAAAATGGGCTTTCAGCCAGGCTGTCTGATAGCAGACCAGGGCGTAGGCGGCGCTGTGGGATTTGTTAAAACCATAGCCACCGAATTTTTCCATCAAGTCAAACAGAGCACCCGCTTTGTCTTCGGGGTGATTGTTTTCAAGGGCCCCTTTCATAAAAAGGGTGCGATGCTCGGCCATGGCCGCGGCAATTTTCTTGCCCATGGCCTTTCGCAGGCCGTCTGCTTCCGCCATGGTGTAGTTGGCGATGACACCCGCAAGCTGCATCACCTGCTCCTGATAGAGAATCACCCCGTAGGTCTCTTCCAGGATCCCCTCCAGCCCCGGAAGAAGGTACTCCACGGGTTCCCTGCCGTGCTTTCGATCCACGTAGGCATCCACCATGCCGGAGTCGAGGGGCCCAGGGCGATAAAGGGCCACCAGAGCCGTGATGTCTTTGAAGGCCTCGGGCCGGAGCCGAACCAGAAGATCCTTCATGCCCGAGCTTTCAAGCTGAAAGACGCCCGTGGTGTTCCCGCTGCATAAGAGGTCAAAGGTAGGCTTGTCTGCCACATCGATATGGGTCATATCGGGGCGCTCTATGCCCTGCAGTTCAATCATCTTTAAGGCGTCATCAATCACGGTCAGGTTTCGAAGGCCCAGGAAGTCAAACTTGACGAGGCCGATCTGCTCAACCCGCTTCATGTCCAGCTGGGTAATGGTTTCACCGTTTCGGCCTTTAAACAGCGGAAGATACTCCACCAGAGGCTTATCCGAGACCACGACCCCTGCCGCGTGGGTGGAGGCATGACGGGTCAAGCCTTCCAAAACCCGACACACATTGATGAGTTCGGTGTAGTCGGCTCGCGAATCCACGAGCTCTTTGAGTTCCGGTTCATCGATGAGGGCCTGATTCAGCTTGATCCCCAGGGTATCGGGGACCAGCTTGGCGATCCGGTCCACCTCGGAGAGGGGAATGTTGAGGGCACGCCCCACATCCCGGATGACGGCTTTGGGCTTCAAGGTCCCGAAGGTAATAATCTGGGCTACATAGTCCCCGCCCCCATACCGGCCAACCACGTAATTAAACACCTTCTCCCGACCACGGATGCAGAAATCGACGTCGATATCAGGCATACTGATTCGAGATGGGTTCAGGAATCGCTCGAAGATCAGGCCATGCTCAATGGGATCAAGCTCGGTGATGTTCATGGAATAGGCAACGATACTGCCCGCCGCCGATCCCCTGCCCGGCCCAACGGGGATGCCGTTGGCCTTGCCGTAGCCGATGAAGTCCGCCACAATGAGAAAATAGCCGGGGAATCCCATTTCGATGATGGTCTTCACTTCATAGTCGAGGCGCTCTTCATAAACCGCTCGGTCCACATCGGGGTTTTTGGCCTCGATGGCCGCCATACGGGTTTGAAACCCCTCTCGGGCTTGAATCTCGAAGAGCTCATCGGCGGTGTGTTCGCTGGTGGCATCAAACTGGGGGAAATGGTAGGTATTGAAATCAAACTCAATATGGCACCGATCGGCAATGGCGACGGTGTTTGCAAGCACCTCCGGGGTGCTGCCAAAGGCTCTGGCCATCTCGGCAGGGGACTTGAAATGCAACTGATCCGTGCCGAATTTAAAGCGCTTCGGATCATCCATGGTGGTGCCCGTTTGAATGCAGAGAAGAACCTCGTGGGCTTTATTGTCCTCATAATTCAAGTAATGGCAATCGTTGGTGGCCACCATGGGAATGCCGAGGCGCTTGCTCATGTCAAAGAGCGCCTCGTTGACTTTATACTGCTCGACCAGGCCGTTTTCCTGGACCTCCAGAAAGTAATTTCTCTCTCCGAAAAGCTTCTGGTAGTGGCAGGCCAGAGCATCGGCCTCCTGCTGCTTCCCTTTCATGATGAGCTTGGGAATTTCTCCGGCCAGGCAGGCCGACAGGGCAATGACCCCCTCGGTGTGCTCTGCCAGCACCTCACGGTCAATACGGGGCTTGTAGTAGAACCCCTGTAATTGAGCGATGGAGGCCAGCTTGCAGAGGTTGGTGTACCCAACGTTGTTTTCTGCCAGGAGCACAAGGTGAGCAAGACCGGTGCCATCTTCCAGCCCCTCTTTGCGTTTTAACCCCCGGGGTGCCATGTACGCTTCAAACCCGATGATCGGTTTCACTCCGGCGTGGTTGGCCTTATCGTAAAACTCTACGGCGGCAAACATGCTGCCGTGATCGGTCACGGCCACGGAGTTCATGCCGAACTCTTTGGTCCGTTCTAAGAGTGGATCCAGTCGAATGGCACCGTCCAGAAGGCTGTACTGGGAGTGAACATGCAGATGAACAAAATCGGGAATACCGTCGGATGATTGCGTCATGGCCTCGTATATCGGGATGTATGGGGTTTTTAAATTCGTTCTGGCGTTTATGTCAGAAACAAGACAAGTCATTGATTCTTTACAGGACGCGTCACCTGTTCACTGAAAAGCAGGGGATCTCGGCGCAGCCTCAGGGTCAAGGTTCACAGTGGCACTGTATTTACGTATGCCCGGCCACCTGGAGGAGAGAGAGCAACAGCAGAGTCAGAAATATCGCCATTGGCACCCCGTTGCAACCCTTTTTGCCCCCCGAACAAAAAAGACCCCCTCCCACAAAGGAGGGGGTCTTTCATTCCTGTCTCAGTCAAAGGGCCATGAACTCATCGCCCCTTTTTCAAAAACGGCTCGAACCGCTTATTCGAGGCGGTAGTTGGGCGCCTCTTCGGTAATAATAACATCGTGCGCGTGGCTCTCTCGAAGGCCTGCGTTGGTGATGCGGACAAAACGAGCCATCTCACGAAGCTCTTCGATGGTCCGTGATCCCACATAACCCATTCCGGCCTTCAGGCCACCGATCAACTGAAAAATGTTGTCGACCAGAGAGCCCTTGTAAGGCACCCGGCCCACGATCCCTTCAGGAACCAGTTTTTCGTTCTCTTCGTCCTCACCGAGGTAGTACCGATCCTTGCTGCCGGACTGCATCGCTTCCAGGGACCCCATGCCGCGATAGACTTTATAGCTCCGGCCCTGATAGATAATGGTTTCACCGGGGCTCTCTTCGGTCCCTGCCAGAACACCACCCAGCATGACGCTGTGGGCACCCGCGCCGATGGCCTTGGCGATATCTCCTGAGAACTTAATCCCACCGTCAGCGATCAAAGGCACACCGGTACGGTCGGAAACGGCCTTGCAGTTGGAGATGGCGGTCAGCTGGGGAACACCACATCCTGAGACGATCCGTGTGGTACAGATGGAACCGGGACCAATCCCCACCTTGATGCCGTCTACTCCGGCGTCCACCAGGGCCTGAGCCCCTTTGGCGGTGGCGACGTTGCCCGCAATAATCTCCACGCCTTCAAAGGTAGCTTTCAATTTAATGATGGAATCAATCACGTTCTTGGAGTGGCCGTGGGAGGTATCAATACAGAGCACATCGGCGCTGGCCTTGATCAAGGCCTCGGCGCGCTCCATCATATCCTCACCCACACCGATGGCAGCCCCAACGCGCAGACGGCCAACGCTGTCTTTACAGGCGTTGGGGTATTTTTTAACCTTTTCGATGTCTTTGGTGGTGATGATACCGGCCAATTTACCTTCGACATTTACGACGAGGAGTTTTTCAATACGATGCTTGTGCAGAAGGGCTTTGGACTCTTCGAGCGTGGTTCCTTCGGGAACGGTAATCAGGTTTTCTGAGGTCATAACCTCAGAAATTTTTCGTTCCAACTTGGTCTCAAAACGGAGGTCCCGGTTGGTGACAATACCCACCAATTGTTCCCCGACAGTGACCGGCACACCGGAAATCCGGTAATGCTTCATCAACTTGTTCACTTCAAAGATGGTGGCATCGGGCCTGACAGTCACCGGATCGATGATCATCCCGCTTTCAGATTTCTTCACACGGTTGACTTCAATCACCTGCCGTTCAATGGGCATGTTGCGATGAATGATGCCGATCCCACCACTGCGGGCCATGCTGATGGCGGCGCGGGATTCGGTCACCGTGTCCATGGCCGCACTGAGCAGGGGAATATTAAGGGTAATATTTCGAGTCAGACGCGTGGTGGTGTCCACCATGTTAGGGAGCACATCGGAATAGTTCGGAATAAGAAGAACATCATCAAAGGAATAAGCATTTTCCGGTGGAATGGTTTTCATGAACGTTACCTCCAAAAAGCGGATGTGTAATAAAAGACCGAAGCCCTCACGGATAAAAATCCGAACCTTCCTTCTAACAGTCAAGACAAAATGAAGACGTCGCAGATACGGTAACCCGCCCTATCCCCATGGAATAAAGCAGAAATACGGTGCATCATACAGGCAGCCGACGCACCAGAAACGCGTGGATCTCGCCTTCACCAACGCCTGAATACACGACACCCTTCCGGTCATAAAATCCGAATACAAAATGCCAGTACCACTGGACCATTTCCGGGTGTTGGGTAGCAGAAGACAGGTTGTGGGCCGGGTTCCCCCCGGTCCTTGAAGCCTTGCTAAGATTATATGGGCACCCCTGAGAACCGGTAACGTCAGCGTGTCTCTGTCACCGGTAAAAATGCATACCCCTTGGGTCAGGGATATCCATCAAGGGTACAAAAAAATCCGGTAATACCGGATTGGGTTCAAAAAATAATGAAATGATTCTTGTTGCCCTTTTTTTTGGCCGGAATATTACATGAGATGGGTGCCTCTGGCAAATCCTTTTTCTTCGTCTCAAAAAATACCGCCACCCCCGTAAAAACGTCTGCACAGGGGGGACACAAGCAATCGGCGTTTTACTAACGGACAATCCATTGACGTGAAAACCAGTGATATATCGACCTATCTTTACCAGGAACGGTAATATTGTATTTATGCCTTCCCACAGAAAGAGCGTCCCTGGCTTGCACTTTAAATCGTTTCCCGGGGATCACCCATTGAATCTCCACACGCCCCTGGCCCGACACATAGCAGCTCAACTCATCCAGCAATGCGTCCGTGGGAGCAAGGGTAATCTCAAGCTCAGGACGGGTCTCCAGGGTCTGGGGATTCCACGGGGTCTCTGACACAACCGGCAGAGCGCGGGCGTTGGCTTTCATATGAAATGCTTTCATGTCTCCGTACCTTTCGGACAAAGGAAACCGCGGGATGGCCCTCAAATCGGTAAACGTGCCCACAGCGCCGGAATTCTGCCCAAAAGCCGTGTATCCCAGTTCAGACACCATGTTTGCCACCTGGGTGTTGTATTCCCCGTAGGGATAAGCCAGCAGCTGAGGACAGGTGCCTATTTCTTCTTCAAGGCGTCCCTGAGCTTTCAAAATGTCGGCCTGTAACCGCCCAAGCCACTGAATTTGGGTCTCTTCATCGAAACGTTTGATCATGTATGGGTGAGAGGCCGTGTGATTGGCCACTTGCGCCCCGCCCTCGCTGATTTCCCGAAGCTGATCCCAGGTCATGTAATCTTTATAATGGTGGTCCACAACATCCGTGCTGACAAAGACCGTGAAGGGCCAGCCCTTTTCCTTCAGCAGGGGCCAGGCGTTATCATACAAACTGGCGTAGGCATCATCCATGGTGAGGACGACGGTTTTATCCGGTAACTCTTCCCCTTTTTTAAGGGCGGCCACCACCTCATTAAGGGGCGCCACCTTGAAACCGTTGTCTTCAAGGTACGCCAAATGAGCCTTAAACTGATCCATCCGGATATTGGTCGATGAAAAACGGGCATCCCCAAACCGATGGTACATAAAAATCACAGCTGAGTCCGTGCCGGCCCACGTGCACACGGGGGTAAAGACCCAAAGCATAACCATCAGCATCAGGAGCGCACTGCACTTGCCCAGACGCCCCTCACCCATTGTAAAACCCATAACCCGCATCCTTACCTGATCGCTTCTCGAAAATTGATTCATCGACAGCTCGGTGCTGCCATCGCCTTACGCCGCACCGGCCATCATCAGGCCTATGCGCCCGCGTTTTTCCATATCAGTGACCTCAAAGAGATCGACAATCTCCCCCTCGAACATCACCGCCACGCGGTCCGACAGGGAAAACGCTTCATTCAAGTCTCCGGTAACCAGAAGAATGCCCGCACTTTCCCGGGCCGTCACCAGATGATCCCAGATGGCTTTGGCCGTGGCAATGTCAAGGCCCTGGGTCGGTTGTTCCGCGACAATCAAGCCGGGATTCCGAAAAAACTCGCGGCCCAGCACCAGCTTCTGGAGGTTGCCTCCAGAGAGATGGCGAGCTTGGGCAGAAATATGCCCGGGAAGAACGCTGAAGCGATCCACCACATTCTGGGACTCACTTTCTACCCGTTTGCGTCGTAGCCATGGCCCCCGCTTGAACCCCTTGCGGGTGGTCAGCAGAAAATTATCCGACAGGTTCATGGAGGGGCAGGTGGCCAACCCGATGCGATCCTCGGGGATGTAGCTTAAGGTGTCCTGATTTTTTCTCCGGGAAAAAAAAGATTTCCAGCTTTTCCCCAGAATGGTGATCTCCCCTTTTTCGGGGGCCTGCAATCCACAGATGGTCTCCACCAGGGGTTTCTGACCGTTTCCAGCCACCCCGACGATGCCGAGGATTTCCCCGCGGCGAAGGTTGAGTGAAATGCCTTTCAGGCCATTTCCGTCCAGCCCCTTCACATCAAGGACCAATTCCCCTCCCTCCACCTTATTTTTCACCACGGAGAGGAAGGTCTCTTTTCCCACCATCATGCGGGCCAGATCATCCTTGGAGGTGACCTCCGAGATGCTCTTCTCCTCAATGATCTCCCCTTTTCTCAGGATCGCCACCTCATCGGCCACTCGCATCACCTCCCCTAGCTTGTGGCTGATAAAGACGATGGATTTTCCCTGATCGGCCATAAAGGAGAGGGCCTTGAAAAGCTCATCCCCCTCCTGGGGGGTGAGCACGGCCGTGGGTTCATCGAAGATAAGAATCCGACTCTTGCGCAGGAGAAGTTTTAAAATTTCAACCCGTTGTTTTTCACCCATGGAGAGATCGGCCACCGTGGCCGCCGGGTCAATATCAAGGTTGTACGCGTTCGCCAGCTCCCTCACCCTCGTTTCCATGGCGCGGGGCTTGAGCATCCGCCCTCCCTCCTGCCCCAGAAAAACATTTTCCGCGACGGTCATGGACTCCACCAGCTTAAAATGCTGATAGACCATCCCGATCCCGACATCAATGGCCTCTTTGGCAGACGAAAAATGCGTGGGCGTGCCATCCACCGTGATGCTCCCGGAATCGGGCTGAAGGCGACCGGCCAGGATGCTCATGAGCGTGCTTTTGCCCGCCCCGTTCTCTCCAAGCAGAGCCTTCACCGTCCCTTTGCGGATGGTGAGGCAAATGTCTTTATTGGCGTGGACCTTTCCGAAGGATTTACTGATCCCTTCAAGGGCAATGACGATGTCGGCTGGCTGTTTCATTTCTTTTTATTCATCCCGGCTATGGGTTCCACAAACCGGGACTCGGAATCCCAGGGAAAGAGAATCCAGGTATCCTGAGTCACCTCGGTCACAAAGGTGTCCACATGGGGCTTGCCCTCGGGTTTGGCGTAGAGAGTGGCAAAATGGGCGCCTGGGAGCATATTGCGCACCACCTGGGCTGTTTTGCCGGTGTCCACGAGGTCATCGATAATCAGCCACCCCTCCCCGCTGTCCCGCAGGGGCTTGATAATCGTGGCCTGACCCTGTTCTTTCCAGGTGTAACTGGAGATACAGATGGTCTCCACATAATGGATCTCCAGCTCCCGGGCGATAACGGCCGCAGGAACCAGCCCTCCGCGGGTCACGGCGGCGATGCCCTTCCAGGTCATGTCCATGTCAAGAAGACGCCAGGCCAGGGCCTTGGCGTCACGGTGCAGTTGCTCCCAAGAGATGGGGTGGCGCCTCTGATATCGAGTCGAATCGCTCATGCTTTACTCCACATTTACGCATCGGTAAGGGTTGTTTAAGGGTTCATTATAAATGAAGGATGACGTTCATCCAAGAAATCAATCCGCCGGTTCTATATTCACCCCAAGTGCTTGGGGGGTAGCACTGCTGCCCCCTTTCCAGGAAGAGAAGACCAGCACACTCAAGGTCAGAACATAAGGCAGCATCAAAAGAAACGAGGAGGGGATATGGGTCCCCGATGCCTGAAGCCGGAACTGAAAGGCCATGACACCGCCGAACAGATAGGCCCCGGCAACAGCCCGCAACGGGTTCCAAAAGGCAAAAATAACCAGGGCCACGGCAATCCAGCCCCGTCCGGACGTAAGATGATTTGCCCACATATGCGTATAAGCCAGGGAAAGATAGGCCCCGCCGAGCCCCATGAAAAAACCGCCGCACAACACGCCCAGCCATCGATAATTGACGGAATGGATACCTGCAGCCAATGCGGCATCGGGATTTTCACCGGCAGCCCGGAGCCTGAGCCCGGCCCGGGTATATTTGAAAAAGTACCACATGCCCACGGGGACCCCATACGAGACGTAAACCAGAGGGTCCTGCTGAAAAAAAATGGGCCCTAAAAAGGGAATTCGGGCAAGCAATGGAAGGTCCACCGGGACGAACCCCGAAGCGCTCAACCCGATCAGAGGGGTGCCAAGGTAATTGGCCAGCCCCACCCCTAAAATGGTCAGGGCAAGTCCTGAAACCACCTGGTTACCCAGGAATCCGAGACAAACCACGCCATGGACGCCCCCCATCAGCATACCGGCGAGGCCCCCCGCCAGAAACCCGAACCAAACACTGCCCGTGTAATATGAGACGGCAAACCCTGCCAGGGCGCCCACCGCCATAATACCTTCCACGCCAAGGTTCAAAACCCCTGATTTTTCGCAAAAAATGGCCCCCAGGGTCGCAAAAAGAATGGGGGTGCCGGACTGAACCGTGGCCGCCAGCAGAGGAATGAGGATATCGGGGGTCATGGCCGCGGCCTCCGTACAAATCGGTAATTGATGAAAAAAGTTCCGGCAAGGATCGTCAAAAGAATCAATCCCTCCATAATCTCACCGAAGGCTGCGGGGACCTGGAGCTCAAGCTGAAGGTTTTCCACCCCCACCCGAAGTCCCGCCAGGAGAAAGGATGAAATGCCGATATAAAAGGGGTTAAGACGTGCCAGCCAGGCCACCACAATGGCGGTGTAGCCATACCCCACCATGATGGTGGGCTGGAGTCTGTTCAGTGTGGCCGAGGCCTCCACGAATCCCGCCCAACCGGCAAAGGCACCGCTGAGCAGCATGGAGATAATGACCAAACGCCCATAGGGAAACCGCGCGTAGCGTGCGGCTCGAACGTTTTCCCCGCTGGCCTTAAGCTCAAACCCCATCACGGTAAACTTGAAAAAAATGTAGATAACGAGGCCCGAAATCAGGCAGATCAGAAGTCCCCAGTTAAGATTGGTCTCTCCAATCTTGCCGATGATGGCCCCGGAGGAGAACTCCTGGGTCATGGGAAAGCCAAAACTGTCCGGGGATTTCCAGGGTCCGTAAACCAGATAATCAAGAATCAGAATGGCGATATAATTAAGCATCAGGGTCACAATGATCTCGTTGGCATTCGCCTTGAGTTTCAAAACCGCCGGAATGACACCCCAGAGTCCGCCACAGAGAAAGGCAGCCGCCATCATGGACGGAATCATCACCCAGGAAGAGTGTCCGGGAAAGGTGATGGCCACCCAGGTGGCACCGATGGCGCCCAGGGCAAACTGTCCTTCCGCTCCGATATTCCAGATCTGAAGCTTAAAGGCGATGGCGACACCCAATGCGCAGAGGTAAATAGGAATCGCCTTGATCAGACAATCCTCAATGGCATACGAGGAACCAAAAGCCCCTTCAAGCAGGAGGCTCAACCCTTCGATGGGAGAGTTGCCCTGAAAGAACAACAGGCCGGCGCTGAAGAGCAGTGCCATGGCCACGGCTCCGGAATAAATCAGGACTGCGGTCCAGCCCAGGCTTTCCTGACGTTTTCTTATGGTTAAATCGAACATCTTATTGTGTGACTCATTTGTCCTTGGGTCCATAAAGAAATAGGGGGGAACAACCGTTCCCCCCGCGATGCTGCAATCACAAATGCCAGAGCACTATTTGGTGGTGCCGATGACCCCTTCGACGAACCAACCCATTTTCAGAAGATCCTGATCGGAGGGGACGACGCCGTCGGCAATGCGAACCGTACCGGACTGATCCTTGACCGGGCCAGAAAAAACAACGTAGTCGCCTTTTTTGATCTCAGATCTTCGTGCCAGGACGGTGGCTTTCACATCGGCTGGAACCATATCGCTCATGGGACTTAAGTCCACCACGCCTTCGGCCAGGCCATTCCACGTGGATCCGCTCTTCCAGGTCCCGTCTTTGACGCTGTTAAGCACCTCTATATAGTAAGGCGCCCAATTCCAAATGGGAGCCACAAGGTGGGCCTTGGGGGCAAAACTGCTCATGTCGGTGTTGTATCCGATGGAGTACACGCCGCGTTCCTCGGCTGCTTCCTGGGGACCAGGAGAGTCCTGGTGCTGGGCGATGACGTCGGCACCCACATCAAGAAGGCTCTTTGCGCCCTCTTTTTCAATGGCCGGATCGTACCAGGTCTTGGTCCAAACGACGCGCACCTGGGCTTTGGGGTTCACAGCCTGGGCACCCAGGGCAAAGGCGTTGATCCCTCGAATGACCTCAGGCATGGGAAACGCTGCCACATAGCCAAGGACATTGCTCTTTGTCATGGAACCGGCCACCATGCCGGAAAGATAGCGAGCCTGATACATGCGGCCAAAATAGTTGCCCATATTTTTCGAGGTTTCGTAACCGGAACAGTGCATAAATACAGTGTTCGGAAATTTTTTCGCAACCTTCAGCATGGGGTTCATGTACCCGAAGCTGGTGCCAAAAATCAGGTCATATTTATTGCGTGCCATTTTTAAAAAGACACGTTCGGAATCAGCACCTTCTTTGACCGACTCCAGGAATTTGACCTCCACACCGGGAAGGGCTTCGATGGCTTTTCGAGCCACATCGTGGGCATAAGAATAGCCCGCGTCCCCGACTGGAGAGACATAGACAAAACCAATTTTCATTTTCTTTTCAGCCGCCTGTGCTGTCACCCCAGCCACAAGCAGGGCGAGCACCAGCAGAACCAGAACCTTGCGCATATCATCCTCCACATATGAATTGGCTTTGATGGGCAGGACACAGAATCCTGAGATCCAACACGTCCCCGGTATGCCACGAAATCTTGTAGAACGAATCAATCGTCTTCGGCACATCGAAAGCAGGCTGTCCCGAAGATGTACGGGACCATCAATGTAAGCAGTAACTCAAACCAAATATATGAAAGTCCCCTTTTCAGCAAGTCTAAAGAATCTCACCCCTGCAGAAAAAGAGATCACTTGCATTTCA
Organism: Desulfoluna sp.; assembly: GCF_030145185.1. Classification (GTDB taxonomy): domain Bacteria; phylum Desulfobacterota; class Desulfobacteria; order Desulfobacterales; family Desulfolunaceae; genus Desulfoluna. Next base: position 51,752 of record NZ_JAQYWB010000023.1, read on the forward strand.
CCAACTAAAATGAATAGTCTAAAATTTTTGTGTTAAAATTTTGATTTGAGAGCCTTGGCCTCTCCAGTTATGCGGCTTTAACCGAGACCCCTCAGGAGACGTGCAAACGTTTTGATTCGACCCGTAAGAGTAACACGGGCGTCTCTATCCTGGTAATGAATGACAACAGACGAAACCAAATAAAAATGTCTCATTTTAAATCATCCCGGAGCGTGATTGCCGTCAAGGGCAATATTCTCTACTTTACCGAAGACCCCCGAATTGCAGGGGACAAAGCATGGCATTATCATCCTGACGGAATGCTGCTGATTGAGAACGGCATCATTCAATTTGCAGGAGACCGATGTGACTGCCCGGCCCACGAAGAGGCCGTAACCACCGGGTATGATTACAGCGGCAAATTAATCCTGCCCGGCTTTGTGGACACCCACATCCACCCACCTCAACTATCGATCATCGCCTCCAACAGCACCGAGCTTCTCCATTGGCTCGATACCTATACCTTTCCCGAAGAGGGACGGTTTGCCGACCCAGAGGTTTGTCGACGGGGGGCGGAACGTTACTTTGATGAAACCCTGAAAAACGGCACCACCACCTCCCTGGCCATGGCCACGGTTCATGCCGAATCCGCCGAGGCCCTTTTCCGGGAAGCCGAAAAGCGCAACCTTCGCTTCGTCACCGGCAAAACCCTGATGGATCGCAATGCCCCTGATTTTCTTACAGATACCCCTGAATCTGCCTTTGATGAGAGCCTTTCGCTTATCGAACGCTGGCATGGCAAAGGTCGCCTCGGATATGCCGTCACTCCCCGGTTTGCCGTCACCTCCACACCCCAACAGCTCGATGCGGCGCAAGCGTTGATGAAAGAAGCCGACGGGTTGATCATGCACACCCATTTATCAGAAAATCACGAAGAGATAAGAACGGTCCGAGAGCTCTTCCCCAAAGCTGAAAACTATCTGGATGTCTATGATCACTTCGGACTCGTGGGCAAAGGCTCGCTCTTTGCCCACGCCATTCACCTCAGCGAAGGTGAATATGAGCGCCTCGCGGACAGTGGCGCTGCCGTCTCTTTTTGTCCCTCCTCCAACCTCTTTCTGGGAAGCGGCCTTTTTCGCATGGACAACGCCGAACGGCATAGCATCTCCGTGGGCCTCGGAAGTGACGTAGGGGGTGGCACCTCTTTTTCCCAGCTCTACACGATGGCCGAAGGGTTTAAGGTCTGTCAACTGTGCCGCACGCCCCTTGCCGCGACCACGGCTTTTTATCTGGCCACCCTGGGAGGAGCACGTTCCCTGGGCTTAGAGACGCGGATCGGGTCCTTTCAGAAAGGGTCAGAAGCAGACTTTCTGGTCCTTGACCCGGAAGCCACCCCCCTGGCGGCTCGGCGCACCACGCGCACTGAAAGCCTTGAAGAACGTCTCTTCGTTCTGATGATTTTAGGGGACGACCGCTTCATCACGGCCACCCACATCATGGGGAAACCGGCATATACGCGAAGTGAAGAGCGGCTGTAGACAACAAAAAGGGCGCAGCCACTGTCGCTGCGCCCTTTTCATATGGATTGAATCATTTTTCAGACAAATGCCCCGAACTCTTTCCGTGAAATATCCGGGCTAAATACCCAGCCCGGCAAAAAAAGAGCACAGGGCGTTGACCGCCGACACCAACCGTGGGTTGGAGGCTTCCAATCCTTCCACAGAGGCCAGAAGCCCCTCGGATGAAATAGAGACTAGCTTGGGGTCCGGGCTTTTCCGAACCGCTTCGTGGGTGGTCAATCCCGTAAACCCGGCGATGCTCTCCGCTTCCTCCTGATGACTCTCGGCAAGAATCCCTACCTCCTCTTTCAGAGTCTCCAAAAGAGCCTGGAGCTCCCTGCGCCTGCCCGGATCCATCTGATCAGCGGCTTCAAGAAGGGCTTCAATGCGTTTCATGGTGCTCTCAATCATGACGTCACCTCCTTTGACCCCAAATTTCAGGCCATCTGTTTCATCTAATCGTCATCCACCTATTCAATCGGATATACACGTGGAGTGATCTTCAATATATTCGGTAATCACTTTAAGCTGCATGGCTTCCAGTGCATCCACCGCCTTGCGCTTGTCCTTTCCGGCCACTCGAATGACGAGTTGATAGACCCCGTCGAGCCCCTTTTCAGGCCAGGTAATCAGACTGGTGATATTGATCCCTTCATCCCTCAGACGGCTTGTAATTTCGGCAATCCTGCCGAGTCGATTTCTGACAAGAACGATAATTCGCTCGTTCTCTTCCCCCAGCCCAATGGCATCCATCAGCACGCCCATGACATCGGTCTTGGTGACGATGCCGACAGCATGATTGTCTTTCATCACAGGCAGGGAGCTGATTTCATTGTCTCGTATGAGAAGAGCCGCTTCTTCCACAGTCGTGCCCGGGGTCACCGTGATGACATTTTTAATCATAATCATGCCCACCGTGACCTGATCCAGAAGATAATTCAGTTCATGGGTGCTGAAGGTTGTTGCCGGTGAGGCCAGGTTATACTTAACATCCCTGTCAGAAAGAATGCCCTTAAGATTGCCAGACTCATCGAGAACCACGAGATGCTCGATATGGTGTTCCTTCAGGAGATCCATGGCTTGCTTGATCGTCGTCTCAGGTTTAACCGTAATCAGATTGGTGTGCATGATTCTGCCAACATACATAATAACTGCTCCCTCCTGATAAGAGTGGATTTTTCAAGATAAAGAGTGGACTTTCAAGATAAAGACTGGATTTTCAAGGAAACACGAACGGAAAATGACTACAGGCGGCGTTCCCTCTCTAAGCCATACATTGCTTGTCTAAATCAAAAATTAAGAAATACAAAACCTTTGTGAAAACATGTTACTATTTTAAACACAGGTCAACTACTTGCCATCGCAGGTATTCCCGAATCGGTCAAGTCTAAACCCCCACAGGCCCAGAAAACAACGCTTTAAAAAAAAATGTTTTATCTCATAAATTTTAAAAAATGGTAACCCTTATAAATTAAAGCGTATGACGTTCCCCTGTCAAGTAAAACTCTATAATTATAAAGTAAAAACGCTGAAATATTTACATATCACAAGGATTGACCCCGCGCCGTTTCACGTAATTATAATTGACTTTTACGCAAAGGTTATATTATGAAAAAAGATTACTGAATCGCAAAGCCCCACTTTTCACTCGTCAGAAGAAATCCTCGGGGTGAACGTTTTCGTATGTTTATTTGCAGAAACAATTTTCGGTTGATCACTAATTTTTATTGAAAAGGGAAACACATGAAAAGGTTTCATACTTCTCTTACCGCAACGGTAATGTCGGTATTGTTCGCACTGTGTCTCACCGCTGGCCAGGTCTTTGCCGCTGACACCATCAAGCTTGGCGTCGCAGGCGCCCACAGTGGTGACCTCGCATCCTATGGCCTCCCCACGGTGAATGCCGCCAAATTTGTCGTCGCAGACATCAATGCCGCCGGCGGCGTCCTCGGTAAGCAGGTGGAGTTGATCATCGAAGATGACGTCTGCAAACCCGAAGTGGCCACCAGCACCGCCACCAAACTGGTCACCAGCGGCGTGGATATTGTCCTCGGCCATATCTGCAGCGGTGCCACCAAAGCAGCCATGGGAATCTACCACGGCGCAGGGCTCGTCTGCATCTCACCTTCCGCTACGGCCCCGGACCTGACCTTAAGTGGCGACTACCCCAACTTTTTTCGAACCATCGCCCACGACAAGGTGCAGGCAGAGCTTCAGGTAAAATTTGTCATCGAAAAACTCGGTGCCAAGAAAATCGCCATCCTTCACGACAAAGGGGATTACGGCAAAGGCGCGGCCTCCCTGGCCAAGCAGTTTGTTGAAGCCAACCCCAACGCCGAGGTGGTTTTATTTGAAGGGGTCACCTCCGGATCCGTCAGCTTCGGCCCCATCGTCCAGAAAGTGAAGCGCAGCCGTGCCGATGCCGTGATCTGGGGCGGATACCACTCCGACGCCTCCAAAATTATCCGCCAGATGAACAAAAAGAAGATGAAGGCCTTCTTTGTGGGTGCCGATGGCCTGAAGGACGAAACCTTCATTAAAGTGGCCGGAAAAGATGCCGAGGGTGTCTATGTGTCAGGTCCCATGGACTACTCGAAGAACCCCCTGGCCATCAAAGCCAAAGAGCAGCATAAGAAAGCCTACGGCGATGACCCCGGCGCCTTCTACCTGGAAGCCTATGCGGCCACCCTGGCCATCCTCAATGCCGTTGAAAAAGCCGGAAGCACTGAATACGACGCTGTGGTCAAGGCGCTGATGACCGAATACGTAGAGACTCCCCTTGGCAAGATCCGCTTTGACGAAAAAGGCGATCCCATCGGTGTGGGGTTCACCATGTACCAGGTCCGGAAGGGTCAGTTTGTTGAACTGAACTGAGACGGCCCCCGGGTATCTGACCGTTAACCAAACAGGGGCGAATCTCACTGAGATTCGCCCCTGTTTCGCTGGAACGCCGAAGGCCTTGATTGAAGGCCGCTTGCCCCAAGGCGCGGGGCAGGCAGGAACCTGATATTTAAAACACATGATGCATTGCTTTATGCGGTGTGGGTCCCTGCCCCACCCCGCATCCGTAGATAAGCAGTACCGGCCATAAAAGGCCACTGGAGATGGATAATATGGAGCTGGAGTATTTCTTTGAACTCTTTTTGGGAGGCTTGGTGAAGGGCAGTATCTATGCCCTCATCGCCCTCGGTTACACCATGGTGTACGGCGTCGTTGAATTGATCAACTTTGCCCATGGAGAAATTTATATGCTGGGGGCCTACACCGCCCTCATTGTTGCAAGCGTCCTCACCGTCCTCGGATTTCCTCAGCTGGCCATCGTCGTCATGGCAGGACTTGCTGCGATTATCTGGGCCTCGGCCTACGGGTATACGGTGGAAAAAGTGGCCTACAAGCCCTTGAGAAAAGCCCCGAGACTCTCCCCACTTATCAGCGCCATCGGTATGTCCATCTTCCTTCAGAACTATGTCCTTTTGGCCCAGACAGACAAATTTCTCCCTTTCCCAGAGCTGATTCCTGAATTTGAGTTCTGGGAGCCCTATTCTCATATCATCGGCTCCCCGTCCCTGATGATCCTCGTCTCCACCGTCATCATTATGATGCTTCTTACCTACATTATTAAATACACCACCATGGGAAAAGCGATGCGAGCCACCGCCCAGGACCGCACCATGGCAATGCTGGTCGGTATCTCCGTCAACAAAGTGATCTCCTTCACCTTTGTGATCGGCTCCAGCCTGGCTGCCGTCGGCGGTGTCCTTGTGGCGTCACAAATGGGTCAGATCAACTTTTACATTGGTTTCATGGCAGGCATTAAAGCGTTTACCGCCGCTGTACTCGGAGGTATCGGCAGTATTCCCGGAGCTGTCCTCGGGGGGCTGGTCCTCGGCATGACCGAGAGCTTAGCCACCGGCTACATCTCAAGTGATTACGAAGATGTTTTCGCCTTTGCCTTGTTGGTCCTGATTCTCATTTTCAGGCCGGCCGGCCTTCTCGGTCGCAATACCACCCAAAAAGTTTAACCGGACTCGACTCGGAACGTTTTTGACCGGGCACCCCCGGAACCGCAACCATGGATACAGGTATCCCGATGTTCAAGTTATCTGAAATAAAGAAATCGCTCGTCGTCGCCCTCTGGTTTATCTTTCTCACCTTTCCCATCATGGTGATCAAGGTAAACACCATTGAAAATTTTATCGCCTGGCGTTGGCGAAACATGTTTATGATCGGCATCTGCAGCTTTGTCATTTCCCTTGTCTGGCGCTACTTTCAAGAAAATGAAGCGTCTGGCCAGAGAATCCTCTCGCTGTTCACCCAGATCCCCCTGGTAAAACGCCTTAAAGGGATGTCCGTCTCGGAGCGTCCCACACAAGACGGGGTGATCCGAGAGTCCAACCCCATGATTCAGCGCATCTTTTATACCCTGCTCATCGTGATGGCTCTCCTCTTCCCCTTTGTCAATGACTACCAGACCACTATCCTCACCACGGCTCTTATGTATGTGATCCTCGGCCTGGGCCTCAATATTGCTGTGGGGTTGGCCGGGCTCCTGCATTTGGGTTATGTGGCCTTCTATGCGGTGGGCGCATACACCTATGCCATCCTGAACATGCATTACGGTGTCGGCTTCTGGGTCGCCCTTCCCCTAGGTGGACTTCTCGCCACCCTTTTCGGCATTGCCTTGGGAATTCCCGTCCTTCGCCTGCGTGGGGACTACCTGGCCATCGTGACCCTGGGGTTCGGGGAGATCACCCGCATTACCCTGGAAAACTGGGATGCTCTCACCCAGGGCCCCAGCGGTATCGCCCAGATCCCCAAGCCGGGTCTCTTCGGAATGGAGCTCACCACCCAGCAGGGGATCATGTATGTCTATTATCTTGCGGTGGCCCTTGCCATCCTCACCGTGTTCTGCACCTATAGACTTCAAAACTCTCGCATAGGCCGGGCGCTGATGGCCATGCGTGAAGACGAGATCGCCTCCCAGGCCATGGGCATCAACATTGCCCGCACCAAGCTCACCGCCTTTGCCTTGAGCGCCTCTTTTGCCGGAATGGCCGGGGTTCTGTTTGCCGCAAAAACCGGTTTTATCAACCCCCAGAGTTTTACCTTCATGGAATCGGCCATTATCCTCTCCATCGTGGTTCTGGGCGGAATGGGCTCTATTTTAGGGGTCATCATCGGTGCCCTGATTCTCATCCTCCTGCCCGAATACTTGCGGGAGGTGGGCAACTATCGCATGCTGCTGTTCGGTGCCAGCATGGTCATCATGATGATCTTCCGCCCCCAGGGAATTATCTCCAACGTGCGCAAAGTGTATAAAATCGACCAGGGAGGGCAGAAGTAACATGACGACCGAAACCATCTTAGACGTCAAGAAGCTCACCATGGACTTTGGAGGTCTCCGCGCCTTGAACCATGTGGACCTCACCATTCAAAAGGGTGAGATCGTTGCCCTGATCGGACCGAACGGTGCGGGAAAAACCACCTTTTTCAACTGTGTCACAGGGATCTACACCCCCACCGGTGGAGAGATATTTCTGGGGGGTACCGGGAAAAAACCGATCCGCCTGAACGGAATCAAACCCAACCGCATTGCAGATCTCGGCATGACCCGTACCTTTCAAAACATCCGCCTCTTTCAGAACATGACCGTCCTGGAAAACGTGATGATTGGTCGTCACATCAGAACCCAAGCCGGTATCTTCAGTGCCCTGACACGGCTTCCTTCGGCCCGGAAAGAAGAAAAAAAGACCATCGACGACGCATACAATCTCCTGGAAAAAGTGGATCTGGCAGATTGGGCCAACGAATTCGCAAAGAACCTCCCTTACGGAGACCAGAGGCGTCTTGAGATTGCCCGCGCCATGGCCACCGACCCGGTCCTTCTTCTTCTCGACGAACCCGCCGCAGGGATGAACCCCCAGGAAACCCAGAGGCTCGACGCCTTGATCCGTAAAATACGGGATGAAGAGGGGATTACCATTCTCCTTATCGAACACGACATGAAGCTGGTCATGAACCTCTCCGAGCGCATCTACGTCATGGACTACGGAAGTGGAATCGCCACGGGTACCCCCATGGACATCAAGAACAACCCGGCCGTCATTAAGGCTTATCTCGGAGAAGAGGTCATCGATGCTTAAACTCAGCCATGTAAATACCTTTTATGGAAACATTCAGGCCCTGAAAGGGCTCTCCATCGAGATCAACGAAGGCGAAATTATCACCCTCATCGGGGCCAACGGGGCGGGGAAAACCACCACCCTCATGTCCATCTCCGGCGTGGTCCCCCCCCGATCCGGTGAGATCATCTTCGACGGCGTCCCCATCCACGCCATGAGCCCTGAAAAAATTGTCAAAATGGGTCTGTGTCAAGTGCCTGAAGGACGACGCATCTTCCCGCAGTTAACCATCCTTGAAAATCTCGACATGGGTGCCTACCTTCGCGAAGACAAAGACGGGGTGCAACAGGATCTTGACTATGTCATGGATCTTTTTCCCATCCTCAAAGAACGGCGAAATCAGGCCGGAGGAACCCTCTCCGGGGGGGAACAGCAAATGCTCGCCATCTCCCGAGCGCTCATGGCACGGCCACGGCTTCTCCTGCTGGACGAGCCCTCCCTGGGCCTGGCCCCCCTCATCATTCGTCAGATTTTTGATATCATTGCACGGATCAACAAAGAGAACGGGACCACCATCTTTCTCGTGGAACAAAACGCCAACCTCGCTCTGAAATCCGCTCACCGAGGCTATGTCATGGAGAACGGGGTGGTCACGCTTTCTGACACCGCTGAAAATCTTCTGGCGAACGAAGAGGTCAAAAAAGCCTACCTCGGAATCTAAGGCAAAACGAATAAAAAAAAGGACGTTTTTACCACGATGCCCGGTAAAAACGTCCCTCTTTTATCGATGAGAAAGGCTCTTTGTTATTGTATGGAGATGACCTCTTTTAGATGAATCACATGGTCGATCTGATCTTTTGAGACCTCGTTTAAGGCAAGGAGCCGCACCTTGCAGAGACGCTTGATCGCTTTTCCATTTTCTTCCTGATCCAATGGGGTATCGGAGATCACTTTAAAGGGGAGATTGTCGGCCAGAAACCCGCGACCGAGCACCACAATTTCAGCGCTGGAGAAGACTCCAGGTTCAAGGGCTGCGCCACTGAAATAGAAGAAACTCATGGACGTATATCCGATGGAGAACACTTGGCAAATCTGAGGAGCCAGTTCCGGAATCACAGCATACACACCCTCTGAAAACCATGCCACCCCCTGCTGCACCCTTTTATCACGCTGAATCCCCTGAGAGACGTTTTCGCTTTTCTGACGCATGAGGCATCGGTGGCACATGGTGACATCCAGGTGGCGTTCCTTCTGCTGCATCATAATAACCTCCATCATTTCGGCATGCTGGGTTCAGGTGTAAGGTAGCTGAGATCGCAACGGGAATCGATCCGTCGGCCCTATCCGTCAGAATGAGCGACGCAAGCGGACTTCGATTCTCAACAGAGCGAGGTGCCTTAAAAATTGCGTTCTTTGCCATGACTTGTGTTTACTTCAGCGTGGGCTCCATAATATTTTGGAGGTGGCTCTTTGTCTATAGAGACAACCGATCATTTTCATGGGGCATTCCCCTATAGGGAACTATAGAAGGTCAGGCCCCTCGGGATTTTCTCACCAGATTGCTCTCTCTTAATTCAGGAAAGGTTCCCGAATGGCTTATTTTCTGAGGGGCACCTCCACGCCCCTTGAATATGAATGCACGCGACCCATGAAATATCCGGGTGAGCCTCCATGCCTCCAGCTGGCGTAAACGTTCCGCTCGGTCCGATCTCTTTTAAACATGATCACTTCAATATAAAGGGGATGCAGATGCGCATCGTTTCTGACAACTTTCAACTGGTCCGCCCAACCCTGCACGAGGCGGCCGTTCAAAAAAAAGCCCCGCCCATCATTGACGTAATCAACCGACTGATCACCTCAGGCAGCGATGCCATTGATCTGAACATCGGCCCCCTCGGCAAGGAGAGCCCTACGGTCATCCCCTATCTTATGGATGTGGTACGTGGCGTCACCGCCCTCCCCCTTTTTATCGACTCCCCCAACGCGGAGATGGCGCGTCTTGCCTTAGCTTCGGGGCACGCCGGGATTCACGTCAACGGTTTCTCTCTTCAGCCCTCCCGATTGACCCCCTTTCTCTCCCTGATGGCGCAGTATGAAGCCTCTCATTTCGTGGGATACCTTCTCTCCGAAGAGGGCGCCGTCCCCACGGCCCATGACGGGCGACTTCAAACGGCTACCACCCTCATAACCGCGGTAGAGGCTAAAGGGGAGGGCCTGATGGACCGCCTCATTATCGATCCGGTGGTGGTCCCTTTGAGTTGGGACGACGGGACCTTTCATGCACTTGAAGTCGTTCGGACCCTGCGGGCTCTTCCCGATCTCGCAGGCCGGCGCGTCCAGAGCATGGCCGGACTCTCCAACCTCACCAGTGGCCCTGTACCTCGTCAGAAAGGAGAGCTGATGGAACAGGCCTACATCCCCCTTCTGGCCGAGGCCGGACTGGATTACATCCTGATGAATACAAACCGAAGAAAAAGCGTTCTGGGCGTCCACGCCGCAAACCTTCTGACCGGCGGCCTCCCCTTCTCCTGGGAGGCCCTGACCATTTAAAAAACAAAACGCGTCGCAAAGAGCTCCTCTTCACGACGCGTTATTCGTTTATTTGTAACTATTCAGCCCCAGAAAAAGCCTCCAGCGCATGCACGCCTCAGGGCTCAGTTCCCGCGCAGTCATCCCCTGCAGGCTTGGAGAGGTCCTTTAAGCGCAGGATAATATCTGCCACCGTCGCCCCTTTCCCCTTGGGGTGCACCAGGAGTGGGTTGATGTCCAGCTCCTGGATTTCGGGATGGTTGTCCACCATCTGCGCCACACGCACCAGGCACTTTTCAATCTCTTCGATGTCGGCGACGGGCTTGCCCCTGAACCCTGTAAGGAGGGGATAAGCCCGGATGCTCTTGATCATCCGTCTTGCCGTATTGCGCCCGAACGGTGCGACACGGAACACCACATCCTTGAAGAGTTCCACAAAAATTCCCCCGAGGCCAAACATCACCAGGGGCCCAAACTGCTGATCCTGCTTCATCCCGAGGATGATCTCATCGCCAGGCAACGCCATCTGCTGGACCAGAACCCCTCGTATCCTGGCATCCTCTTTGTATGCCGCGGCGCATGCCAGAATGTCCGTATAGGTGGTCTCCACCTCCTCGGGCGCCCGGATTCCCACCCGAACCCCTTTGGCGTCAGATTTATGGGGGATATCCGGAGAAACAATCTTCATCACCACGGGATACCCGATGCGTCGGGCGATATCCACCGCCGCAGAAGGCGAGGTCGCGATCTCCATATCCAGGGTCTTGAGACCATAGCATTGAAGGATTTGACGCCCTTCATACTCGCCCAAAAGGGTCTGACCGTTTTCAAGGTGCTCGCGAATGATCGATGCCGCCCTTTCCACATCGTATTCCAGCTTATACTGGGGCAAAATCCGGCGGCTCAACCAACAATGCGCCAGATAAAGCTTGCCCAGCACTTTGGCGGCATTTTCAGGGAAATCGTAGACGGGCACCCCGGCCTTCTGAAGAATTTTTACCCCCGGTGAGACGTCCACGACCCCCATAAAAGCACAGGTGATCGGCTTTAAGGTGCGCCGGGATATTTCGGAAATCGCCGTGGCCGTGCCGATGGCATCGGTCATGGATTGAGGGGTCAGAATAATCAAAGCCCCATCGACTCCCTCATCACTGATCACGGTGGTCAGGGCATTTTCATAACGATCTCGAGCCGCATCCCCGATGACGTCCACCGGGTTATTGAAGTTTGCCGTGGGAGGCAAATGACGTTTCAACTCCTCCACCGTCTCCTCACTGAAGACAGCCAGGTTCATCCCGGCATTTTCCGTCATGTCCGTGGCAATAATCCCCGGCCCCCCCGCATTGGTGACAATGGCAATGTTGCGACCGGTGGGGTATTTGCGTGGAGAAAAGCCCTGGGCCAGGTCAAAGAGTTCGTTGACCGACTCACAACGGATCACACCCGCCTCGGCAAAGAGAGCATCATAAACGGCGTCAGACCCCGCCAGGGAACCGGTATGGGACGCGGCAGCGGCAGCTCCCGCCACAGAGCGCCCCGACTTGATCACCAGAATAGGGGTGGGGTTGTCACCGGAGGTGATCTCTTTGGCAACATCGATAAACTCCTTGCCCTTGCGGGTCATCTCCTCCATGTAAATCATGATCACATGGGTTTCCGGATCTGCATGGTAGTACCGGAGCAGATCGAGTTCATCCACATCGGCTTTGTTGCCGATGGAGACAAACTTGGAAAACCCAAAACCCCGATCGGCGGCAAAATCAAGCACCGCGGTACAAAGGGCCCCGCTCTGGGAAATAAAGGAGATATGTCCCATGGCGGGCATGCGCGTGGAAAAACTGGCATTTAAGGAGACGGATGAAGAGGGGTTGATCACCCCCAGGCAGTTGGGGCCAACAATGCGAATACCGGCCTCTTTGCAGATGGATTTAATCTTCTCCTCAATTTCAAGACCTTCACCCCCGACCTCCTTGAACCCGGCAGAGATGATCACCGCCCCTTTGACTTTTTTAATCACACACTCTTCAATGGCTTTCAGAGCCGCCAGGGGCGGAAGGATGATCAGGGCCAGGTCAATGGGATCAGGAATCGTCAAGATGGATTCGTAACAGCGCACGCTTAAAACAGATTTCGCTTTCGGATTGACCGGATAGAGGGTTCCCTGGAACCCCCCATGGAGAATATTACTGAAAATATCATGCCCCACCTTGCCTTTGCTGGTGGAGGTACCGAGAACGGCAATGGATTGAGGAGAAAAGATAGCGTCCAGACTGTGCCACATAGGTTACTCCCTTGACGGTGGTTTGGAATATAAATGCGTCCAACAGCTCCAACACTCAACATGCACAAGCGATCATCGTTTACATCAGACGATAAAAAAAAAGGCCTCGTGGATCGTACCCCGTTGCCAATGATTTAGAATTGATGAGGGAAAGCTCACTCATCGTCTGTAGTAAACCCCTTCTGAATGAACCTGTCAATCACTTCTCAAACCATCAATTCAGGAAAACAAATCCTCCCCCCGGAAGATCTGTGTTTCGTGACCGTGGGCCTTAACCCGGATATTTCACGAGTCGAGTGCACCCATATTCAAGGCATCAGAGTTGCAGATGTAGTGGTTTACCTCAAAGCTCTGATAACGCAGAAGATGGGTGCACTCGGCTCGCCCGAAGGGTGAGAAAAGCGAGTAGAAAATGGCAAATCACATTTTACATTTTTGAAATGTCTATATATTTCTTGGTAACACGCTGTAATAAAATACTATTGTCTTGGTATGGTCATTTTCTCATGAAATATCCGGGCTAAATCAAACACCATGCAGGCGACATGCGTCACCAACTCCACCCCAGAGAGAGCTGAGCCGCATAGCGGCGGTCCTCTTTCTGCCCGGCATGAACCCCGACCTCTTCGCCGTAAGTGGCCACATCGAAACGGAGCACTTTAAAATTAACCGTGGCCCCCGCCGTGTAGTACCCCTGGGAGAGACCGGCTCGAAGAGCCAACAGAATGGGGAACTCGAGCTCCGCACCCAGATGCATTTTTTTCTCCGTCGACCCGTCACCCGTCAGATTGTCTGTCAGGTCGTGGTAATCCAAGGCCTCGGTCAGGGTAAACCCGGAAAAAGTCTGTGCCAGCGCCACCCCGACATTAACCTGGGATTTTTGATCCCGGGCTTCTCCGAAGTCCATCTCTTTGATGTTAATCGCCGCAAGCCCCAGATTCACCTGAGTCAGCCCCTGAATATCCCGACTCCAGATCATCCCCAGGTCCATGGAGGCATCACTTCCGTCTTTCTCATCGTCCTCCAGAGTGTCCCCGAAGTCGTTATCGGCAATGTCCATCGCTGTATAGACTTCATCGATGCTTGTGCGGTTAAGGGCCTTTACCCCCACTCCGAGGCTCAACCCCGGCACCATGGGAAGGGCATACCCCACCCCCACCTGACCTCCATAATCAATATCAGAGACCAGATGCAACTCAGGATAGGTTGGGTTTCGAATGACCATGTCCGCGTAACCACGCCCGACGCCGGCCACCATCACTCCAACGTCGCGAAAACGAAACCCCGCATAGACATCCCCGGCTACCTTGATGTGATTGGTGTCTCCCACGTATTTCTTCAAGAGCTCGGAGACTTCCGATGTGTTATCCTGGTCAATATCATCAAAATCCTTGTACAGGTCAGCGCTGTCTTCCGAGAACTCCACCATGGGATTCAAAATCCCCAGCCCAAACCCTTCGGTTCGGCTGAGACCGGCGGGGTTGTAGTTGATGGCATTTTGATCGTCTGCAATGGCAGTAAAAGCGCCCCCCATGCCCAGGGGCCTGACGCCTTGATGAAAAGAGCGATAAGGTTCAGCCAGCACAGTGGATGCGAAAAGCAAGGCGCCCGCCATAAAAGCGCAGGATGTTATATATTTATATGAAGGCATGATCTTCTCCTTTGTACGTGTCCTCATCCTATTCACCCAGCCCATTCAGAAAAGCCACGAATTCAGCGTAGACAATTATCCCATCACCGTTGGGATCGATCAATTTTTGAATGGCTTGAAACTCTTCCGCCAAATCGTTTCCCACGCCCAGAATCGACACGGATTGCTGAACATACCAGACATCCTGACCCATCTGATCCAGCTCCGCCTGGGTCACATTGATGGTTGAAAAATCAACTCCCGGCCGAGCTTTAAGGGTCTTAACCCAGGCCTCTGTAAGACCCACGATTCGGACTGGCGAAACGGCATCCCCATAATTCTGGCAGAGAACTTCTCCGAGAACCAAGACAAAGTCCGTGAGTCCATAAATACCTAATTTAATGGTTCCGTCATCGCTCAATGCGCGTCCCCCTACGGATTGGGTCAACGCTGTTTTGCCTTGGTCCATGTAAGAGAGACGGTCAATGATCTCCAGGCAGCTAAGGAGTCCCTGCTCGCCTTCGCCCAGCATTTTACCGATGATATCAACGGTCTCCGGCCCCCCGGTTTCAAGGGCGCTGAGAATATCAAAGGTATTGAGACCCGCCTTGCCAACATAAGCGCTGCCCAGGGTTTCAAGCACCTCGGCAACCTGAGGCATGCCCGTCAAAATGGAAATGGCTTTGTCGAACTGATTGCCGTCAATGGCAATTTTCGCCTCTTCGAGTTCGGAATCAAAGCTGTCGTCATCATCACAGGCCATCGTGAAAACCACCAGACACACACAGCAAATCATGGCCAGGACCCCTCGAAAAAAGGTGATGGGTCTGTCGTTACGCATGGTATCCATTTGCCCCCCCTGCATCATCATGAATCGTTAAGCCCTGTTTGCCCCCAAGCGATAACGCCTGTCCGGCAATCCAAAGACCTGCCAAGTCACAACCCTTTCTGTCAATACAGACAAAACGATGCAAGACCAGGCAAACAAGGCAGATGGAAAAAACGAGAACAGCTGTTGCTGAATAACGGTGGAAAAACGAGGTTGGAGAACCGAATAGCGCCCGTTGATCGGGCCACGGCAAAAAAATGTATTCAAAACTATACCAGCAAAAGCAGGCAATTACCAGCCAAGGACCAAAAAGAAGCGCAGTTACCGTCCACACAAAACAAAAAAAGCGGGGTCGCCACCTGGCCACCCCGCTCACTCATCTTCTAATCCGTTACGGACGCATGAACATCTTTCTCGTAACCTGCGCTACCAGCTCCACCCCATGGAGACCTGGGCGACATAGCGGCGGTCCTCTTTCTGACCGGCGTAGGCCCCCATCTCTTCCCCGTAAGTGGCCACATCAAAACGAATCACTTTAAAATCCAGGGTGGCTCCAGCGGTGTAGTACCCCTGAGAAAGGCCACCCCGCACAGCAAGGAGAAAGGGCAGCTTCAACTCCGCCCCCATATGCAGTTTCTTTTCGGTGGAATCATCTTCGGCCAGATTGTCGGTGAGATCATGGTAATCAAACGCCTCCGTCAATGTGCAACCCAAAAAGGTCTGCTCAAAGGCGACACCGGCATTCACCTGAGTCTTCTGATCAAGGGCTTCCCCAAAATCCATCTCCTTAAGGTTAAGCCCTGCAACACCTATGCTCACCCGGGTGAGCCCTTCGATATCCCGGCTCCAGATCATCCCCAGGTCAAAGGAGGCATCGCTGCCGTCTTTCTGGTCATCTTCCAGGGTGTCCTCGAAGTTGTCATCGGCAATCGCCTTGGCCGTATAGACCTCATCGATACTTTTTCGAGTAAGGGCCTTCACCCCCACCCCAAGGCTCAACCCCGGCAGCATGGGAAGTTCATACCCCACCCCCACCTGACCACCATAATCCAGAACGGAGGTGAGATGAAGCTCAGGATACGTCGGGTTTCGAATGGACATGTCCACAAATCCACGACCGACACCCGCCACCATCACCCCGGCGTTGCCCATGCGGAACCCTGTGTAGAGATCTGCGGCCACCTTGATGTGGTTGTTCTCTCCCACATGTTTCTTCAGAAGGTCGCTCACCTCAGAGGTATCATCCTGATCGATGTCGTCGAAATCCTGATAAAGATCGTAGCTGTCCTCGGAGGCTTCCACCAGGGGGTTGAGGATACCCAGACCGAAACCTTGGGTGCGGCTGAGGCCGGCCGGGTTAAAATCGATGGCATTTTGATCGTTGGCCACGGCGGTAAAGGCGCCTCCCATCCCCATGGGGCGGGCCCCCATGTGAAAACCCCGGTAAGGGGCGGCCCATCCGGCGGACGCAAGGAACAGGACCGCCGCGACGCAGAGGCCTAAGGTTGCATAGTTCGATGAACGCATCTTCTTCTCCTTTATGAGTGCCTTAATCTTAGGACCTGAGTCCATTGAGGAAAGAAATGTATTCATCTTTATTGATATACATCGCCTCATCGTTATCTGAGTTAATATCCTGCAAGAACATGGTAAACTCTTCAGCCAGGTCGTTGGCAGTTCCCAAAGCGCTGAGCCCAAGCATTACATAATCGATGTCCTCATTGATGCGTTTAAGTTGATCCTCCGTGACGTCGATGGCTTCAAAATCATCAGCCAGTGCCTTGATCCCCGCTTCAGTGAGGGTCACCTCAAATTGCGCATCACCGCCGCCAAATTTGTAGCAAATGATCTCTCCGGTCACGAGAATAAAATCGGTGAAGCCATAAATGCCCAACTGGACGTGGCCGTCTTTATCCAAGGCCGAGACACTGCCCCCTGCGGATGCGATGAGTTTGGTCTTGGCCAAATCCATCAGTGATGATTTGGTCTGTACCCCCAGGCACGAAAGACGGCCATCTCCCGAGGTTCCCAAAATTTTTCCAATGAGATCGATGCTGCCATCGTTTCCGCTGGTGTCTCCATCATCCAGTTGACCGAGAATCTCAAAGGTATCGATGCCCACCTGGCCGGCATAGGCACTGGCAAGGACGCCCAAGGCCTCAGCCCCGGTCATCCCCTCCAAAAGGTCTTCCGCCCTTTCGTAATCGCCCTCGTCAAGGGCGATTTTTGCCTCTTCTAACTTGGAGGCACTGCTGTCTTCGTCATCACAGCCGACAGTACACACGGCCAGAAAAAAAATACAAACCAGCACCATTGCAGTCCGCAACAGGCTCCCAGAGTTCTTGGTATGGATTGAATCCATGCACCCCCCAAAAAATTATAAATCATGTAAACAAAACTCACGCGTTTGAACCTGTTATATCTAAGTCTATAGAAATACAGTACAAATCAGCGCCGCAAAATCGCCATAGAGACTATAAGGTTCGACATCACCCGTATGGGAACTGACATTCACAGCTCCTCGAAGGGAAATCGTTCCAAACTGCATTCTTTTATTCGTCATTTTCCACCGATTTCTTTAGCGCGGGACAGCCTGAAACGAATAAAAACTAAATCGGCCCAGACATAAGAAGCTTAAGTAAAGGGTTAACACCGCCAAGACAAGGAGAAAAAGAGAGGCGATACATTTCGAGCCAGAGACCTACCAGAGACCTACCAGAGACCTATAGGAAACAGCAACAGCACCCCCCACGTGCAAGGTAGGTCACCTTGAATCACCGCGGAAAGAACCCAAAAAAACAAAAAAAGGCCCCGTATTTTTCAATACGAGGCTTTGGAAGCGTTTATTTAAAGGTGTTATTCAAACTGCGGGGGTTCGAGCCCTCTTAGCCCAAGCATTGTCTCAAGGGAGGCCACCCGTTCGTCCATCTCAATGAGATAAGTTTCGAGCATGTCAATATACTCGGCCAGTTTTCTTGAAACATGATACTCTTCTTCTTTGGTCTCCAGACGATGCATCCGGGCTTCAAGCGACTTTTTTTCTCCTTGATCCAAACCAGGCATATCTTCCCCCCCCTCTTGCTGTATAGCAGTTAATCCCCACCAGATCTGTAGATTACCACACAAGCCGTATCATATGAGATAATGCACGCCTCGTATATAAGTTAATCCCACTAAAAGACCGGGAGAATCCCCCACGTGTTTCCTGGGGCTACGCGCGCAGAGACAGTTCTCCTTTCTTATTCTTCCAGAGGCAAACTTCCCCTTCTCTCTCTGCTCATGAGAGCAATAAGACATGTCCCGGATATTCCTGTAGACCTTTGCTCTGCCTCTGCACTATGATGGCTCAAAATTATTGAATCACCTGCGGGGAAAACCATGCCATTTATCGCCGATCTTCATATTCACTCCAGATTCTCACGCGCCACCTCGCGCAATTTAACTCTGGAGACCCTTTATCAACACGCGCTTCAAAAGGGCATCGACGTGCTCGGAACCGGGGACTTCACTCACCCTGCCTGGATGGCAGAGATTGAAGAGAAACTGATCCCCACCGACGGAGGGCTCTTCACCCTGAAGCCCGAGCTGACCGCCTCTGTGTCTGAAGACCTGCCCCCCTCACTGACGGGCGGGCTGCACTACATGCTCTCCACCGAGATCAGCTGCATTTATAAAAAGGATGGGGCCACCCGGAAAAATCACAACCTCGTCTTTTTTCCCGATATCGCATCGGCAAAGGCATTTAATAAAAAGCTGTCTGCCATCGGCAACATCGCCTCGGATGGACGCCCCATCCTGGGCCTGGATGCCCGGGATCTCCTGGAAATCGTCCTGGAAACCAGTGAGAAGGGAGTCCTCATCCCCGCCCACATCTGGACGCCCTGGTTCTCCATGCTCGGTTCCAAATCCGGCTTCGATTCGGTGTCCGCCTGTTTCGGGGATTTAAGCGGCCATATTTTTGCCGGCGAAACCGGCCTCTCCTCGGATCCCCCCATGAACCGGCGGGTCTCTATGCTGGATGGACTCACCCTTATCTCCAACTCCGACGCGCATTCCCCCTCCAAGCTGGGGCGTGAGGCGAGCCTGTTTGAAACGGAGCGATCCTATGACGCCCTTTTCCATGCCCTGAAAACCAAAGGGAATCCCGGCTTCCTCGGCACCCTGGAGTTTTTCCCCGAAGAGGGAAAATACCACATGGATGGCCACAGAAAGTGTGGCGTCTGCCTGGAACCCCATGAATCCGTTCAGCATGGAGATCTCTGCCCCGTCTGCGGCCGTCCCCTCATCCTGGGGGTACTGCATCGGGTCCTTGCGCTTGCCGACCGATCCGAAGAGGACGTCACAGCCCTCGCCCCTCAACAGCCCGGGTTTGAAAGCATGATTCCCCTGGAGGAGATTCTCTCGGAGATCCTCTCCGTGGGCCCCAAATCCAAGAAAGTACAGACCCAGCTGGCGGGTCTCATCACAAAACTCGGTCCGGAGCTATCTATTTTGAGGGAACTCCCCGTTGACGTCCTCTCATCGGCAGGCGTCCCCCTGCTCGGCGAGGCCATCATGCGGGTGAGACGACGGGAGGTCATTCTTCATGGGGGCTACGACGGGGAATATGGTGCGGTCAACGTCTTTTCAGAGGACGACAAAGCCGTCCTCCCTGGCCAGACTCTCCTTTTCCATGTCCCGGAAGCCCTCTCGAAATCGCCCGACACCCATCCATTGGACTCGGCACCCGTAAAAAAAAAAGAAAAAAGCAATAAAGCACCCGAGCCCCCGGCCAAAGGACTGAACCCCCAACAGGAGGAGGCCGTCAACCATCCGCAAGGCCCCCTTCTCATCATCGCAGGGCCTGGAACCGGAAAAACCCACACCCTCACCCGGCGCATCACCGCCCTGGTCCAAGGGGGGATCGATCCCGCATCAATTCTTGCCATTACCTTTACCAACCGGGCCGCCCGGGAGATGGCCGAAAGGCTCCGCGCCGCCCTCGACACCCCGCCCCCACTCGCCTGCACCTTTCACGCCCTGGCACTGGACCTTTTAAGCCAAAACGAAAAAATGCCCCTTGGCATCGCCGATGAAACCGCTCGAAAGCGCCTCCTGCAGGAAGCCCTTCTTGTGTCGCTTTCAGCTGAAGAGCGTAAACTCATGAGCCCAGGCGTCCTCGGTCGTCTCATCGAGCAAGCCAGGCAGCAGCTGATTTCATCAGATGAGGATCTCTCTGGTATCACGGCTACTTATATTGATTTGTTCAGGCGATGCTACAGCGCTTACGAGCTCCTGCTGAAACGAAACGGCATCATCGATTTTGAAGGGCTGATTTTTCATCTCGTGCAGGCCCTTGAAGCGGATCCGGCCTTTTGTCAGCGCATCACAGCCCGGTTCCCCCACCTCTTCATCGATGAATACCAGGACCTCAACCAAGCACAATATCGCCTGGTCCAACTCCTGGCCCCCCCAGGCCATGCCATCTGCATCATCGGGGACCCGGATCAAGCCATTTATGGATTCCGGGGCTCCTCCGCCCGTTACTTTCACCGTTTTCTTCTGGACCAACCGGACGCCACACGCATCACGCTGACGCAAAACTACCGAAGCAGTAAAGCCATCATAGCCGCTTCGGGGAGTGTCTTAGGTGATAAGACAAAGGTGGTATCAGATATCGACGGGGTGGAGCACATCACCATTATCCCCTGCCGAAGCGGTGAAGAAGAAGCCGTGGCGATCGGAAAACAGATCGAAGCGCTGACCGGGGGCATCGGCTTTCATTCCATGGATTTCGGACATGCCGGCAACAACGCCGTCGACTTGAGCTTTGGTGACATGGCCATTTTGACCCGCACCCACAGCCACGCCGTGGAGATCGCCTCACGACTTGGCTCGGCCGGGATTCCCTGCGCCGTCACCGCCCGGGAGGGACTGTTTGATCACCCCCGCATGAAGCAATTCCTGGCGGTTTTAAAGCTTACTTCCGGTTGCGGCAGCCTCATGGACCTTGAGACGAGTCTCCCCCTTCTCACCAAAAAAAGTCTCACCTTTCCCCTCTACCCTCCCGTCTCCAATGAAGGGGCGTATGTCACGGTCAACGACCTGATCGCCAACCCCTATCTCCTCACCGACACCTGGTGCAACGATCGGCCCACCATGCTTGAACTCCTTGGATTTTTATTAAAACTTCGCATGGCGTGCAAAACGAAAGGCCCCCTCTCCCAGATCCACAGCGTGCTGAAACATCTTCCCGCCATCGCCGATGAGCTCAAAGAAGACGACCGCCTGGACGATGGCCTGCAATCCCTCCTTGACCTGGCAGAGACCTACGGAACCCGGGGAACCACCGCCCGTTTTCTTGCCCAAACCGCCCTGGCAAAAGAACAGGACAGCCTGGGCATGAAAGCTGAAAGAGTCAGCATCCTGACCCTTCATGCCTCCAAAGGGCTCGAATTCCCCGTGGTCTTTATCGCCGGATGTGAGGCGGGCAACCTTCCCTTTGAGCCCACATACGGGACTCCATCTGATCTGGAGGAAGAACGCCGACTGTTCTACGTGGCCATGACGCGCGCCAAAGAGCAACTCATCCTCACCCACGCCGGCCAACGCATCAAATTCGGCCAACCCGTTGCCTGCACCCCGTCTCCCTACCTCGCCGAGATCGACGCACACTTGAAACAGACCCAGACACGAAAAACCACCCCGCAAAAAGCTGAAAGCCCGGTGCAGTTGTCGCTATTTTAACGCACGGCTCCCTGATGTCAAAATCAGGGGCAAAAGCCTGCCTCCGGCGGCAAGGTGGAGCCACCTTGAAAGCGGGTTTGCGAATGCTCTTCGGCTGCCGGTACTTCCGTGTCAATTCGGGGCGGAACAGATATCGGATTTTTATCTTTCCCACAGCTCCTACGCCCGAAAAACAAAAAAGCCGGGGCCCCTTGAACAGGGACACCCGGCTTTAACCGTTCAAAACCAATTTTTCAAACACGCCTTTATCTAAACCTCAGAAAGATCCTTGAAAATGGTTCTCGCGTTATCGATATCGGTTCTTATCTGCTGAGAGAGCTCTTCGATACCGGAGAATTTCTTTTCATCCCGGAGCTTTTGAACCATGTTCACCTTGATGGTCTCGCCATAAATATCACCGGAAAAATCGAGAATATGGACTTCAACCGTAAAGATGTGGTCGTCAAATGTGGGACTGTACCCGATGTTGGCCACACCTTGAAATTGCCCCAGACTGCAGGAAATAGCCACGGCATAGACACCAGAGGCAGGGCAGAGCTCATCGCTCAAATTGATATTGGCCGTGGGGAACCCGAGAAGCTTGCCTCCCCGGTCACGTCCCGAAACCACGGTGCCCCTGACCTGATAAAACCGCCCCAGAAGTTCGGGAGCACGGTGCACCTCACCCCGGCTGATGATCTCCCGGATTCGAGTGCTGCTGATGCGTTTTTCTCCGACATTCACCCATTCCGGGGTGATCACGTCAAAATCCATCTCTGCGGCAAATCGTTTCATCAGGGCAATATCCCCCTCTCGCTTGCGCCCAAAATAGTAGTCGTTCCCGACAATAATGGCCTTCATGCCCAATTTGCCCACCAGGTAATCCACCACAAATTGCCGGGCTTCAATGGCCGCAAATTCCATGGTAAAAGGAACGGTCACCAGCACATCCACGCCACAAGCGGCGATCAACTCTGCCTTCTGCTCGTGAATGGTAATCAGCGGGGGATGATCCCCGTTGCAAAGAATCTGCTTGGGATGGGGGTCAAAGGTTACGGCCACACTCTGTGCACCAATCTGTGCGGCTTTCTCGACGGCCGATGCAAGAAGCGCCTGATGCCCCTTATGGACCCCGTCAAAGTTGCCGATGGTGATCACACTATTACGAAAGGGATGCTTGATTCCCTCAAAACCTTCGTATAATTCCATGATATTTAAGCACATCTCCATTTTTCGACTTGGCTGCGTGTAAAAGGGAATTTATAAATTCTTTTGATGTTAAAATCAATGTTTTTCCCAATTCCTTTTTTTGAAAGCTTTTGCAAAAAAAGGGTTGATCAAGCCGCAGAGCACTGTTATAAGTCTTTCACAAATTGCCGAAGTGGTGGAATTGGTAGACGCGCTAGTTTCAGGGACTAGTGAGAGCAATCTCGTGGGAGTTCGAGTCTCCCCTTCGGCACCAAAAAAAAACAACAAAGCCTCTGCTTGATTCAAGCAGGGGCTTTTTTTGTTACGACATGAGTCCCGGCAGATTATTTTCGATAATCAGCCAGAACAATCACATTGTCGGGCACTGTTTTTTCTTCCGATAAACGATCGAGGACCTCCGGGTCCACGATCTCCACGCAGACATCTTCGAACCAGTGCTCACACATCACCTCAAAGGGATAAAAAGAGTCTCTGGATTCTCGGGTCGTACGCAAGAGGGCGTTGACATGTCGCCCAAAATCGAAGGCCTCATCCGGCCCCACCGGCAAACCGCCCATGTCACCAGCTTCGGACTCAAGAGCCAGGCTCACATCATTAATATGCGCTTGAACACTCCGATCACCCCGCACACAGGCCAGGATAACCTGATGTTTATCCACAAAATTTTCAGCCACTAAAGAGGCGTACTCCTCACCCACCAACCCCTCTTCCGCACACAAAAACACCATTTCATTCACCAACCGATGGCAAAAAGCATTCACAAACCCTGAAAAATCTCCTTTTCTCACCCCCACCATGACGATGGCGTAGCGACTCCTCACGTGCATGGCGATGACGCAATTGCGCCTGGCGATCTTAACAAGGTGCACCACCCAGTGCATGGCCGTTCCATCACAAAAAGACGGATCGTCAGCAATCATCCGGATTGATGGTGTTTCCACCGGAGCCCCCTGGGCATCGGCAATAAACGCCGCAAAAGCTTTCGTACAGTTAAAAACCAGCATGATCCGATTACCCCTGATCCAAATGGTCGTCTGAAGATTTGGTACTGCTGCCTGCCACGAGAAGGCAAGCCATGAAGCGTCGTCTTATTTCGACGCCGCCAAAATATCACACCCGCCCCGCCTGTGCCAGCAAAAGGCGCGCCTCGGAAGCGGAACGGCCCAAGATCAATATCCACACCAAAAGCAGGTTTCCTGTTTGATATTACACTCTTTTATTAGTATAATAAGAGGTGATATGCCAAACGCCGATGGCAAAGACGGGGTTTGCCGGAAAAATAACCTTATCTGACCCACCAGAACCCCGCAAGGCATGACACCCTTCCAGCATTCGCTGCATGCCCTCCACCACCTGGAGTCACAGCCCCCTTCTGTTGCCACACGCATTCCTTTCGTCCAGGACATCCGAGAACAACCCCAAAGCACCTGCCATAATCAGCAGGGAAAACGGAAAAAATGATGCCCCTAAAAAAGGAACGACAGCTCAAGATTTTTTCCGGCCTCGGCCGCTCCCTGGTCACCGCCTTTCTCCTCATGGCACTGGTCCCCCTGGCCCTGGTCAGCGTGATCAGCTATCAGAAAGCCCACCTCAGCCTGACCGCGCTGACGCACAAGGCGCTTGAGATCACGGCTGAAATGAAAACCCGGGAAATCCGATCTTTTTTTGGCAAAATGACAGCCGACCTCTCTCTTCAGGCAGAAATGATGTCCAACATTCGATTGCTGGAGGAGATGACGGAAGGCTATCTCTCTTCAGGCAAACCACTTGAAAGCTATGTCAAGTCGGTTGAATGGACACGTATCGTGGATTATTTTTCAAGGGACCTGAAAAAATTCTGCCACTCCTTTGAACACCATGACATTTATCTCATCAGCCAAAATGGCGATATTCTTTATTCCATGATGGCCGGGACGGACCTGGGGACCAACCTGTTTACCGGTCGGTACCGAAACACAAAATTTGCCCACACCGCCGAAAAAACCTCTGAAACAGGTCGCCTCGCTATTTCTGATTATGAACGCTACCCCCCTTCCGGGAATCATGTGGTCGGTTTTATCACGGCCTCTATTAAGGCCATTAATGGGAAAAAAATTGGGCTTCTGGCTCTCCAATTCGACATCAACCCCATCAATACCATCATGCAGACGCAGGGTGAGCTCGGAGCATCAGAAACGACCTACCTCGTGGGTGCCGACCTGACCCTGCGATCCCTGCCCGCAAACGCCCCGGGGAAAAAATTGATCCAGGAAAAAGTGATCACCGCCCAGACCCTCCTGTTCTCGGATCAGCAAGAAGCCGGAATCGCCATTGAGGACATGGATCATGGGGCGCTCATCTATGAAGGTCCCACAGGCTCCAAAGTCATGGGAGTGCATCGTGATCTCCTGATCAGCAACCTCCTGTTCGGCGTGATCGCTGAAATAGAAGAGCGGGAAGCCCTGGCTCAAATTTATGGGTTGAGGCGGTTTATGTTTTTCATCATGGGGCTCACCGGCGTGATCGTCATTTTTGTTGCGGTGATCAGCGCCAGGCGAATTGCCGGCCCGGTGATTCGCCTCACCCAGGGCGCCAGACGGGTGGCGACCGGCGATTATTCCCAATCCATCCAGAGCACCGCCAAAAATGAGATCGCCGAACTGACACATTCGTTCAACACCATGGTGGCCTCGCTGAAAACCACTCGGCAGCAAAATCAGCTCACCGAATGGTTTCAAAAGGGACAGATGGACCTCAACGCCAAAATGCGAGGCATTCAGGACCTTCCTGAGCTCTGCGATGGCATTGTCGCTTTTCTGGCAGAATACCTGAATGCCCAGACGGGGGCCATCTACGTGGCCTCGGACGAGAAGACCCTGGTGCTCACCGGCCGCTATGCTTTTTCAAGCGTTGACGGTCAGGATGAGACCTTTCGGTTCGGAGAAGGCCTCGTCGGGCAGGCCGCCCTCGACAGACGACGCATCCTCCTGCCGGAAATCCCGGACCATTCCCTGAAAATCAACTCTGGACTCGGAGAGGTTCTTCCCCGGGCCCTGATGGTCACCCCCTTTATCCGAAACAACACGGTCATTGCCGTGGCGGTTCTCGGCTCCCTCGATTCCTTTTCGGACTCTGCGCTCAAATTTATCGACCTGGTCTCCGAACCCGTCGCCATTTCACTCCAGACGATCCTGTCCCATATCCGCATGCAGGCCTTGCTGACAACGACCCAGACCCAGGCTGAAAAACTTCGCGTTCAGCAGGAAGAGCTCCAGACATCCAACGTTGAATTAAGCACCCAGTCCGCGAAACTCGAAGAGCAGAAAAACAGCGTCCACAAAAAAAACATGGAACTTAAAAAAGTTCAGACAAAACTCGAACAAAAAGCCAGGGATCTCGAGGTAAACTCAAAATACAAATCGGAATTTCTGGCCAATATGAGCCATGAGATCAGAACCCCCATGAACGGGGTCATCGGCATGACCGGCCTGCTCCTGGACACCGAATTAACCGATGAACAGCGCCGCTACACAGAAACCGTCCGGGCCAGTGGAGACTCCCTGCTGGGGCTGATCAACGACATCCTTGATTTTTCAAAAATTGAAGCTGGGAAACTGGAGATGGAGATCCTGAATTTTGATCTCAACACCCTCCTGGGCGATTTTGGTGAAATGATGGCGCTCAAAGCCCATGAGAAAAATCTTGAGTTTATCTGCGTGGCCTCCCCTGAAACCCCGTCCCGTCTCAAGGGGGACCCGGGACGGTTACGGCAGATCCTCACCAATCTCGTGGGAAATGCGATTAAATTCACCCATGAAGGGGAAGTGGTGGTGCGCGCAACGGTTCAGTCCGAGACCGACGAAACAGCCGTCCTGCACTTCTCGGTGCGCGACACCGGCATTGGGATTCCAGCAGACAAACAAGCGTCACTGTTCGAACAGTTTACCCAGGTGGACGCCTCCACCACACGGAAATATGGCGGTACCGGCCTGGGCCTGGCCATCTCCAAACAGTTGGTCGCGGCCATGGAAGGGGACATCGGGATTCTATCGGAGGAGGGCAAAGGCACAGACTTCTGGTTTACGGCTCGTTTTCCCAAACAGCAGACCACGGGACTGGACACAGCCCCCGCAGCCGATCTTCGGGGCTCACGCATCCTCGTGGTGGATGACAATGAAACCAACCGGGAAATTCTTCTGGCTCAATTAAAAAATTGGGGCGTCCATGCCCATGAGGCCTCGGGCGGAGAAGCGGCCTTGCATTGCCTGCAGGAAGCCCTTGATGCCAAGGCGCCCTATCACTTGGCGATTCTGGATATGCAGATGCCGGAAATGGACGGAGAGATGCTTGGCACGGCCATCAAGGCGACCCCACTTTTTTCCGAGACACGCCTGATGATGATGACATCGCTGGGACAACGGGGAGACAGCAAACGCTTCGAAGCGATCGGATTCGAGGCCTACCTGACAAAACCCGTCCGGCAATCCGACCTCTACGACAGCCTCATCGTCCTGCTTTCGGCAAGAAAGGACCAGCCCGACCGAGGCATTGTCACCCGACACGCGGTCCGGGAACTCCGAAATATTGCGGGACGGATTCTCCTGGCAGAAGACAACGCCATTAACCAGAAGGTGGGGCTGGGCATCCTGAAAAAACTGGGGCTGCATGCCGATGCCGTCGCCAATGGAAAGGAGGCGATCCGGTCCCTTTCCACCCTCCCCTACGACCTGGTCCTGATGGATTGCCAAATGCCGGAGATGGATGGTTTTGAAGCCACCCGCACCATCCGAAGCCCGGAATCACCGGTTTTGAACCATGCGATCCCCGTCATCGCCCTCACCGCCAACACCATGGTCGGAGATCGTGAAAAATGCCTGGAAGCCGGGATGAACGATTTTATTTCAAAACCCTTTGCCCCCCAGAATCTGGCAAAAATACTCTCACTCTGGTTGCCGGAGAAAGGGGAGGGTTCCGACCCTACCCCAAAAACCCTCTAAAAACCCGAGAGAAATGGAAAATTGAATGCGTGTCGGCACCTCACGCGGCGCGGCGTCTCTCGACAGGAAGCCTTGGAGCATCCTCTGCGGCGCTATCCCTCACCGCCCGCCCACTGACCTGATACAGCCTCAAGGCCAGAAAAGTCCCTGAGACCGTCAGCCCCACGATCAGGCTGAGCCAGAACCCGCGCGCGCCCATGGCCGGGACCAACCGATCGGTCATAGAAAGGAGGTACCCCAGGGGCAAGGTAATCACCCAGTAGGCGGCAAAGGTGAGGAAAAAGGTAACCCGGGCGTCTTTGTATCCCCGAAGCGCACCCTGGGCCGTGGCCATAATGGAGTCGGAAAACTGATACAACGCGGCAAAAAAAAGAAGATCGACCGCCACCGCCGTAACCTTAGGGTCCTGGGTATAGACCGCCACGATGGATCGGGCAAACACCAGGGTAAAGCTTAAGGTCAAAAGCGAGATACCCATGGCCATCAAACACCCGGTGGCCGCAGCAAAACGCGCACCTTCGGGATCCCTGGCTCCAAGGGCGTGACCGGCCCGAATGGTCAACGCCATCCCGATACTCAGTGGGATGGAAAAAACCACGCCAGAATAATTCAGGGTGATTTGATGCCCCCCCACCACCACAGGCCCCAACACGCCGAGAAACAAGGTGATGCACGCAAAAATACTGCACTCCATAAACAGGGTTCCCGAAATAGGAAGGCCCAGCTTCAACAGCTCTTTCAAACCCGAGGCTGAAGGAAGGGAAAATTCGGCAAAGGGCCGCCCCTCCCGGCAGGTTGGGCTCACCGCCGTATACCCCCACATCAGCAAGAAAAAAAGCCAGAAGGTAAGCCCGCTGGCCCATCCACACCCCGCGCCCCCCAGGGCAGGCATGCCCAGCTTGCCATAAATCAAGATATCATTGGCCACGTAGTTAAACGGCACGGTGACAAGCGAAATCAACATCTGAGGCTTGGTCCGTCCGATCCCTTCGGCATACGATTTCAGGACAAAATAACAGGCAATGGCTGGGAATCCGAAGGAGATGCCTTCAAGGTACCCCTTCACAATGGCCGTCACCGGCGCCGAGGTGTTCATCCACACCAACAGGGGATCCATATGCCGAATGCCCACACACAAAAGGACCGAGAGAAAAAGGGCCAGCCACAAGGCCTGACGGACCACCTCGCCGGACCTCGCTTTTTTCCCCGCACCGGTCAAGTGGGCGGTGATGGGGGTCACGGCCATCATCATCCCGCTCAGGGCGATGATAAAAGGGAAGCACAAACTCGACCCCACGGCCGCCCCGGCCAGGGCGTTACGGCTGTAATGCCCCGCCATCATGGTATCGATAAAACCGGTCGCCACCACAGAGAGCTGAGACAAGACGATGGGAAAAGCAAGGAGGGCAATGGCCTTCATTTCTCCCTTTCGGCTTTTCAAAGGGCGAAGGAGAATCGGCGTCAGTGGTGAGGAGCTCATAGTTCACTATTTCTTATAGGAAAAAGTTAAAATCAATCAAATGAACCCGGATATTTCACGAAGGGTGAGAAAATCAAACCGAATACCGTGGATTACATTTTGCATTTTTGAAACGACTGAAAATATGACTGCAAAGATCTGTAATTACAAATCATTTTTCAGTCCTGATTGTTTTCTCATAAAATATCCGGGTTAGCCCGGATATTTCACGAGTTGGGTGCGCTCATATGCAAGGCATCAGAGCTGAAGATGTAGTGGTTTACCTCAAAGCTCTGATAACGCGGCAGATGAGTGCACCCGGCGCGCCCGAAGGGTGAGAAAATCAGACAGAATACCGTGG
>NZ_JAQYWB010000024.1 GCF_030145185.1 Desulfoluna sp.
ATATAACCCCCTTTAAAGTGTACGTATTATACAATGCATACACCTCAAAAAGCAAGGGAAAAAAGCTTGATTTTTCAATTGAATAACGCAAATGAGAGTGGTTTTTTGGCTTAAGGTGTGCGCTTTATCCCATTTTCAGGATACCACGACGTCATTTTTGCCCTTACCAATAGGAGTGTCACTCGGTGTTATTGGACAAAAAAAGGGGTGCCGACCTCACCGCCGGCACCCCTGATATTTTTTCAACCGCGCTATTTAATCAAACGTAACAACACCACTGAACGTGGCTTCTGTCTCCTGCAGACCATCCCCACTAGCCTTGACGGTAATCATCACATCCCCAGGGGCCTCTGGCTCAGTAATTGAATTGGTAAGCGTCACGGCGTAGGTTATAATTTCAACCTGGTCAGCTGCGTTTTTTCCATATGCACCCGCATTATCAGGTATAGTAATTTTCTTAGGATAAACGGTCACCTCTTTACCCGCGCTATCTTTTGCAGAAAACGCAATGGAGGCACCCGCAGGAAGATGGTTGAAATTGTGATCGCAAACAATCACATTGACCGATCCCGAGCCACCATTAGCAATCGTCTTATTCGTCTTGTCCCATGCGATATAAGGCTGGTCCCCTGTCAGGATAAAAGTCACATTTCCAAAAATGAGCTTATCCGCATCCCACGTTTTATTAAAACTGTCCCGTTGATTATTTTCATTGGCATCTTTAAAATACTCGCCCCAGTCCAAGGCGCCATTTCCATTGGTGTCGGTATAGGTATCACCAGCATCGAAGATTCCATTGCTATTCTTGTCATCCCAAACTTCTTCAGGATCCCATTTTCCATTCTCATTCTCGTCAAGATAGGGATCATCCTCAGTATCTACAAAAAGCTCACCCGAATCATAACTGTCGTTATGATTCGCCCCTTCTTTCTCGGTGAACCACTCTTCGCCACGGGTGTACCAAAGAACCGAAACCCGCCCGCGACTGGGGACTCCTAAGGGGTTATCACCGCTCCACCATAGATAAGCAGGTATCTCCGCCGGAATAGTCGCCTCCCAGGCACCCGCGCCTTTAAGATACCCGCCATCATGGGACCGGAGTACCGCTGTGGCAATGCCATTCTCAACCGTCACCGATTCAATGGTTGCCGCCCCGTCTTCCGCTCTAAAATGAACATTATCTTTGTGAACCAAGTCAGAATAAACACCATACCGGTCCTTAAAATAGACACTAAACTCCATTTTCTCGCCAATACGGTTTAAATAGGGATAACTCCCCTTTTCAACCCCTACACCGGTCATCCATTCGCTGGGCATCCCACCAGTCGCGCTGGTCCCACCGCCGTCATCCTTATCGCCGTCATCCTTATCGCCGGTATCCGTGCCCCCATCACCTGAATCCACTACACCACCGCTGGAGGACGGAGCATCGTCGCTCCCGCACCCGTTGACAACCAGCACCAGCCCAAGAAAAAGGACCGCAAAAAGGGTCTTCATGACAATCGGTCTTACTCCGATCAGGGTTTGTCTTTTCATATTCCGTCATCACCTTTGTCGAAATGATTAAAGGGGGTCGACCACATTACCCACAAAAAAATCCCTTGCAGGAACCTCATGCAAGGGATTTTTAATGATTGCTTAAATCTTCAATTCATCCATCTTCACCACCCGCGGCGTCAGGAAGACCAGCAGTTCCTGCTTCTCTTCAGTTCGCGTGCGGTTCTTAAAGAGCCAGCCCAACACGGGAATTTGCGAAAGCACAGGGTAGGCAGACTCGGCAAAGGTCTTATTGGACTTGATGATGCCACCGATGACGATGGTCTCGCCATCGTTCATGATGAGCTCGGTCTCCACCCCTTTGGTGGTGAGGCCCGGGATCCCGTCGGTGATGCTTCCCACATCGTTCTTATCAATCATAACCTGAAGGGCCACACGATTGTCTGCCGTCACATGGGGCGTCACCTCAAGCCTGAGCTCCACTTTTTTGAACTGAACGTCCACATCCCCGTCTTCGACCGTCTGATAGGGAATTTCAACCCCCTGCTTGATGGTGGCCTTCTTGTTGTCGAGGGTGAGAATCTTCGGAGAGGAGACGATTTTACCGGTGCCCTTGGTTTCAAGGGCTGTGAGCTTGGCGTCCAAAATCAGGGTAGAACCGGTGAGCCGGGAGAAGTTGATCCCGATACTGTTGTTGGTGTCCACGCCGTAGTCCATGGCCACACCGTACCCATAGGTGCCCCCGAGACTTTGCTTGTAATTCCCCTCACCCAACTTCGGAAAATCTTTGGTGTTGGCATTCCATGTCACTCCAAAAGCGCGGGTAAAGTTGGACGAGGCTTCTACAATTCGAGCCTCGATGATTACCTGGGGGGTGATTCGATCGATCTGGGCCACGATTTCACGTGCTTTGGCGACTTTCTCCGCAGTGTCTGTAATAATCAGCTGGTTGGTTCGGGTGTCTACACTGACACTGCCCCGGCCCTGGGTCAAAATTCGCTCAATGTGGGGCTTGATATCCGTTTCGGCATTGGAGTAGCTGATCAGGATATACTCCGTACTCGCAGGCGCGAGGGCCTTTTGGATCTCTTTGGAAAATTGCTGGGAAGCGATGTATTGAAGGCGGGCCTTCTCCTCATCCTTCAAATTCTTCAGGGTAGCGATACGGGTAATGCCGTTTTCTTTCACAGACCCCAGCAGGTTCATCTTCAGCACCAGGTCCAGAATCTGATCCCATGGAACCGGGTTCTGAAGCGTCATGGTCACCTGCCCTGTCACATCTTTATCAATGGCAAAGTTCTCCCCACTGATGGCACGGATAATACGGAACACATTCTTAATATCGGTCTCAAAAAAATCTACGGCAATTTTTTCGCCGCTGTAGCTCTTGGATTTCCCGACAGAGATAACCGGTTCCGTCGATTCCACCGCTGGGAGTAGATCAGGCTCGGCAACCACGGCGACGACACTCTCCGCCTCAGCAGCGGGGACGACCATCACCTCAGCCTCTGTGATCGCCTTCTTCCAGGTCGGAAGCTTGGCCTGGTCCTCTTTAAGAGGAGGAATGCTGGAAGGATCGATACTCACTTCGATCTGGCTGCCGCTCTGGGTCACCAGATAGGGCACCGCATCTCTGAGTTCAATAATAAAAAGGGTGTCGCCACCCAAGGTCTCGGTTTGAACCGGCAATATTCGGTTTACAGCACTGTTGAAGCGTGTGGTAATGATGGGGCGTTTCCGTGAATCAGGCAGGGTTGTTTCAGCAAGCTTGAGATAAAGGGTGGTCTCATCCTTTTTGCTGACCGTGTAAGCCACCGGCCCTGTGGTTCCGATTAAAACCGTGGAAGCACCGCTCTGGGTGCTCGTAAAATCAATCTGACTGACCGTGGCGGGTCCCACCGCTACAGGAGAGACCTCACGAGGTGCCGCGGTGACCGTCTCTTCAGATTCAACGGTTCTTTCCATCATGGACGCTTCTGCCGGGATATCCCCCAGAACACCAGCGACCTGCGGATTTGATACGGCTGAAGACAAAAAGATCACCTTCAATCCGTTGCCGCTTCGCACCACTTCATACTCCGACTCTTCTTTAAGAAGAATCTTAAGTTGTGTCGCATTGCCTTGGCTGGAAACCTTAATCGCGTCGATCACAGCATTTTCTACCGCAGGCTGAACCGCCGTTTCTTCAAAAGCCGCATCGGGAAAATGAAGAACCACTCCCGGAGGAAGAGACTGAGGTATCGAGGCATAGGTGAGCATGGCACTGCCCTGAATGGAGACAATTACCTCACCGGACTCCACACGGGTTGTCACATCCGTAATGACCCGTTCAGCCATGACAGAAGGCGATGGCGAGTCGACCACAGGCTTGACGATGCCCTGGTCGGATGCACACCCTGCCGTCAACGCCGCAAGAGAAAAAAAGAGCACGACTGCAGCTGCCTGCCTGCGCAACATTAAGGTCTTGTCAAACATATTATTCTTCTCCAAGAGGTTTCTGAAGTTTAAGTTCCCGTGTCCGAACCACTATTTTTCCAAGGAAATTTTCAACTTCCTCTTCAATCACCAACCGATCCCTTGCGATTTCCACAACCTGTCCCGAGTTGACTCCCATATAGGTCCCTTTACGAACCACATAGCCCTTGCCGCCGGTCTCTTGGACCATCGCCATGCTTCGGCCGGACATGCTGACAATCCCCACAAGCTTGAGCTGACCAATATCCAGCTTTTCAAGGGGGGTTAATCGGGAAATCCTGCTCTGCCGCACTGTCGGCCGAGAATCACCGGTCACAACGGAGGTACCGCCTCTACCCTTGGCATACAGAGGTTCAAAGGGGTCTACCCGCCCGGCAGGGTCATAGCTGCTTTTCCCATAAAGCATCTCATCAGAGGCCTTTTCAGAGAGCACTTCAGGCTGTGCTGCCTCCGGTTCCCCGAGCGGCACCTCACCGACAGCGGGAATCACAATGGGTGTCGGCCCGACCAGGTCGGGCTGAGGCTTCGCATCTTCGGCCTCTGTCTCTTTCTTGGACACCTTAAAGGTCTTCACAGGATCCTGGGACCGGGTGGCCTCATCGGCCGTGTCACATCCCGAAAAGAATGGCCCTGCAAGAAAGGCTATCGTCACTATCGATGTAATGATCTTTTTTGACATGGCTCTCGATCTTTTGTTTTATTATTTCTTGGCTTTTTTACCCGACGGGGCCGCTTTCTTCTCGATAAATTTGTAGGTTACAGCCGTACACTTGGCTGTAATCTTGCCCTCTTTATATCCACCTATTTTAATATCCCGTATATTCACAATACGATTTAAACCGGTCACTTTATCAAAAAACATCACCGTATTATGAAAATTGCCTTTCATTTCAAGTCTGACGGGAATTTCCCCATAAAATTCTTTATTGACCTCTTTCTGGGGCTGAAACAAAATAAACTCCAAACCTGTGTCCTGCCCGGATTGCGAGATGCTCGTCAGAAGGGAAGGAATCTCTTTCTTTTCGGGAAGAGCTCGCATCACTTTCCTGAACTCCGCCTCCTTCATCTTCCACTCCCGCTGCAAGGCGGCAAGTCGACCTGCTTTCTTCCTCGCAATATCCAATTGAGTCCCCAAGGATTGGAGTGTCTGCTTCTGCTGATTGATTTCTTCGTATTTAGGCAGGATGGAAAAGTAGAAGACAGACCCGATCAGAGCAATGCAGGTGATCACACAAATCGCGATTCTCTGTATCTTGTCAAGTTCTTCAACCCTTTTGAACAAGGGGTCCATCGATTGAAACACTGAGGACTTGTTCATCATTTTACCTTCATACCGGTTGCGTTGGTGGATTTTTGTTTCAACTTGGCCCGGGTACACACGATCTCAAAGTTCTTCATGGGCACGTTCTTCTCCGAGGCTCCCCGCTTCAAAAACCGCAGACTGGCACTGGAAAAATACTCCGACATTTCAAGCTTCCGTGTAAAATCAGCCACGGTAATCTCATCCAG
Organism: Desulfoluna sp.; assembly: GCF_030145185.1. Lineage (GTDB taxonomy): Bacteria > Desulfobacterota > Desulfobacteria > Desulfobacterales > Desulfolunaceae > Desulfoluna. The sequence continues at coordinate 5,482 of NZ_JAQYWB010000024.1, forward strand.
AGCCGCCCCCTTAAGGGTCACATTGTTCCCCACTTCATCGTAATTCCGAATCCACATACGGTCCGGAATCACCAGCTCTGTCATGGCCCCAAGGACCCTGACGGGCGTTTTGCGAACCACTTGGAGGGTTTCAATGATATCGATTTTCTTCTGAAGCATCTTATTCTTCTTGTTGATGGCGTCCACCTCTTTGGCCTTCTTCTTGAACTTGTTCAGTTCGGCCTGGGTGTCACTAACCTTCTGCCTGTACTCATCAACCTTGGCACTCACGCTCAGAGAGAACCCGCCCATTCCCACAACAATTAAAAGGATCAGAAGAAGAAAGATCGTCACTTGACGTCGGACATTCTCTTTCGTTCGAGCATCTCGAAAAGGGAGTAAGTTGATTCGTATCATTTGTCGTTCACTTTCCTTATCGCAAGCCCCATGCAAATGGCGGCCTGAGGAGCCATCTGCTTGAGATAGTCATCGTCAATGCGACCATCCCCTAAATCCATAGCCTTAAAGGGATCGATGGTCTCAACCTCTGTGGACGTTCTTAATGCCAGCATCTTCTTAAAATCGGTGATATTACCCCCACCGCCACTGATGAGAATTTTCTGAATTCTCTCTTCAGGATAGGTGGAATAAAAAAAGTCGAGCGCGCGGCTGATCTCCGTACACCAGTCTGCAATCACAGCCGTCTCTATATCTTTGAGTTCATCGTTAGAGATACGCTCTCCGTTGTTGTTGAGCTTGATCTCTTCGGCCTCATCTGCCGAACAATCCAGCAGGGTAGAGATTTTCTGGTTTATCTGGCCGCATCCAAGGGAGACATCTCTCATGAACAACGACGCCCGCCCCCGGAGAATATTGAGTGATGTTTTGCTGGCCCCCACATCAATAAGCGCCACAAACTCCTCGCCCGTGGTTTCAGGACCCATATATCCGAGTTCATAGATATTCTGAAGGGCGAAGGCGTCCACATCCACAATACAGGAGGCAAGACCCGCCATTTCCAAAACATTGACATAATCAGCAATCATCTCCTTTTTGGCGGCCACGAGAAGCACACTCATCTGATTCGGGTTGTGCTCACTTTCACCCAGAATCTGAAAATCGAGATTCACGTCACTGATATCAAAAGGGATATACTGCTCGGCTTCAAAATGGATGGTGGACTGCAGGGCCTCTTCCGTCATGGACTGCACGTTAATTTTTTTTACAACAACGGAATAGCCCCCAATGGAAATGGCGGCGTTGGGGGTTTTGATATTATGAGCACGGAGGGCTTCACGGATGGTTTCAGCCACTTCTTCAGGGTCTCGTATCACCCCTTCTTCAATGGCACCATAGGGCATGTCGTAAAGGCCAAAGCGTTTCAGCGCATACCCGTTTTTCGTCTCCGTCACCTCAGCAACCTTGATGGTGCTGGAACCGATATCAAGTCCGATGAGCTGATCTTTCTTGCCAAATATCATAAGTACATCCTTACAGGAATGGGATTGATGGACTTAATGCATAATGTATTGAACCCCGCAGGGCACATCATATTCCATGAGAAGACCACGCCGACTAACAGCACTCTTTTATTCTCAAATTTTCGCAAATAATTCAAGATAAACAAAGCCCCCCTTCGAAGCGAATCACTGTTGATGGCTTTGTTTAATTTCAGTTACATATATTCAAGTATTGCTACTATGAAGTCAAGAGAAATATATAACCCGCTCGGATGACTAACATATCTTGTACCCCCGCGGTAAAGGTTCTCAAGATATTGTATTCATGAACAGTCTTTTTTTCTTTCTCAGGTTGCCAGACCCTCAATAGAGACAAAAAAAGGGGGCGTTCTTGTCGACTCTTGATGAGCAACACGACGGACATATATACAAGCGGTAAAGGGGAAACATGCACGAAAAACAGCGATTCATCCCGCTGAAAGCGAGGCTCAATTTTACAGGACACTCCTCTCGGGGGGATAGAGAGATCAAGCCTGAATGGAGAATAAAAAATAATATGTCTTAACAGGTTAGCCGTGGATCCATGAGTCTGTCAAGACTTTTTGGGATCAGGCAAAATGAATCATGAAATTCAGGAAAAGGGCCGGAAAGATCCATGATATCTCAAAAAACCAACAGATATCAACCATGCGCACCCACACGAAACATGCGATGACCTTCCCTCGGAAGCGTCATCGCACGAAGCGAAGACCGGCCCTTACAACCCTGCGACTTTATCTGCTGCCAGTTTTTTATACACAGAGGCCGAGTCGCTCTCCGCAAGATCACGGTACAACACCTCAGCGCCCGGAGTATCACCCTGGGACTCTTTGATGCGGGCAAGAAGAAAGGTCGCCTCTTCACGCTTCACAGACAACGCGCTCTTTCGAATTTTTTCATACAAAGGGACGGCCTCGGCCAATTTCCCCTGCTGCTCCAGAGCTTGGCCCTGACCGCACCAGGCAATATTAAGCAGGGAGCTGCCCGAACGGAAGGAACCGGCGGCCGTTCCATACCAGCCAGAGGCCAATTCAAAATCACCGTTTTCATAGGCAAGACCACCATACCAGAGAAGCGCGGCGGCGTAAGAGGAAGCCCCTCTCTTCAAGGTTCTAAGGACATCCGGAGCCTCGCCCAACCATCGAGCTCTCGCCATCTCACGCCCCTCGCTGGCTTCAAGGGCCTGGAAATCTGATTTCAAAGCCTGAAACGCCAGAGAAGCTTCTCCAGAAGCTCTCTGGTTAGACAGACCCACTCCGGAAACAATCGCCAGCAGAAGAACGACCCCGGCAACGCCTAAGCTCACCTGGGTCCGGTTTGCTTTGGCAAAAGCCACCGTTTTCTCGAAAAATACAACAAAGCGATCTTTCTCTGTCACCGCCTGCGGACTCTCTTTCTGCATCTCACACCATCCTTTCCGTATCCTATTGAAACCCCATCCCCTTATGCCTGCGGCAGCGCCTCCTGGATGCGAGCCCACCCCTCCTCAGGGATATCAGCCCCTGTCACACGGCACACCTCGTACCCACACGCCGACGCAATCCGTCCGCATATATCAACCGAATAGCCCATCACCAGACCGTAAAGGAAGCCTGCGGCCCAAAGGTCACCAGCGCCGGTGGTATCCACAATATCCACGCCCACGACGGGGGCAATCTCCGTCACCACACCGCCAACGGCAATGCGGCTCCCACGGGCCCCGAGCTTCAGCACCGCGACATCGGCACATTGGCTCATGGCAGAAAGGGCCGTCGCCTCATCCGCCGTCCCGGTAAACGCCCTGGCCTCATCCTCATTGGCAATCAAAATATCGACGGAAGGGATCACCTCAGCCTTGATAAAATCCAAGGCCTCTTCAACCACCGTAAAGCTTGCCAGATCCATGGCAACAGCGGCCCCGGCATCCTTCGCAGCGCGAAGGGTTTTCCGCATCAGGTCCTGATTAAAAACCAGGTATCCCTCGATAAGAACAATCGCGGCATCTTTGAATTTTTCTGGGGTAATCTCATCCGGAATGAGCTCAGAGGCCGCTCCCAGATAGGTAAACATGGAACGCTGGGCGTCCGGGGTGATGATGGACAGAACACGCCCCGTCGACGTATCAGAGGTCACAAGATTCGGCGTCACGCCGTTCTTTTCCAGATCTTTTTCAAAGCTGTCCCCGTAGCTGTCCCGGCCGCGTTTCCCCACAAAGGTGGCCCTGCCGTTGAGGCGCCCCACCCCGACGATCGTATTGCACGCGGCCCCACCGGGTACCACCGTCACCTCCGAGGTGACCTTATCGAGCACCCCGTCAGCAAAAGAAGCGTCAACGAGGGTCATCCCCCCTTTGACATCGCTGATCCCTTTCAGAAACGCGTCGTCCTCAAACACCAGGAGATCCATCAACGCCGACCCCACCCCGACAATGCCTCTCTTGTCGCTGCTCAACTTATCATACATCATCAACCACTCCTGCGAACCCACCGAATTCTATGGACGGGGGCCATTTGAAAAAAGGTGCGACCTACCACACCAGAAATTTATAAATCCACCCCTTGTCACCGTCCGCGTGCTGAACCTGAATCCAGTTTCCTTTTCGGGTCAACACCTTGAAAGGAACGCCGCTGTCCACCACAAAGGCCAGGGGCTTCTTGGCACCCGGCCCTTTTCTTACATTGCATCTCTGTTTTTTGGTGATGACAGTCTGGGTTTTCTTGACCAGTTTTTTAAAAATCCAGCCGGTGTCGTTCTCAAAATCCTTGACATAATACCAGGATCCGGCTTGATCTAAAATGAGAAGCGGGTAGTGCTTTTCCACCCCTTTCCAGACAATTTCATACTTGGTTCCGGGGCCGGTCCGCACATTCGCGGATTCGACACTGACACTGACCCGCTGCCCAGCCAGACAAAACTGGGGCAACGCCAACAGCACAGCAGCCACCAAAGGAATAAACGCACGAATTTTCATGCCTCTCTCCATCTCTGAGGTTTGAAATATTCATCAAAAATCACAGCCTGACGCGTCTCACACCCCGTCCTGTTCAACGAATCGGCTCCACCATTATTTTCTGCGCCATCCCTCGCCCCAGGATGTACCGTTTATTCTCAACGGCAATGACAAACTGGCCCCGTCCCTGGCAGGTGATGACTTCAATCACATCACCTCGCCGAAGGCCCATGGAGAGCAAGCGCCCTTCAAGGTTTTCACCACACAGATACTCACGAATCATCAATTTTTCGCCAGGCTTGGCCAACATAAGCGGCATCAGGGCCACCCTTTTTTTCAGGCAGGCGGAGCAGATGCCATAGATGTCCATGCGATGCTGCAGCATATGAAACCCATGTCGAGAGGCGATCCCCTCCTGCAAGCGCTCCAGCTCGGGCTCGGAGAACTCCGTGATGTCACCACACCGGGTACAGATCATGTGATCATGATGATGTCCCAGGTGCCGATGCTCATACAGAACAGGCCCGTTATCGAACAGGTGTTCCTGGGCAAAGCCATAATGACACATCAACTCAAGGGTCTCCTTGAGGAAATCCCTGTCCACCGTGTGTCCCTCGTCACCAAGAAGGCGATGCAGGTCATCGGCGGTGATGTGTTTTTCTGTTTTTAAAAAGGTTTCGAGAACAATGAACCGTTCATCAATATTATCAATTCCCTCGCCTTTAAAAAGCGAGATAAACTGCTGTTTTTCAAGATCATGGATCTGTATTGTCATTATCTATGCCTCCGCCACGGAGGATAGTACAGTGCCTGGGAGATGTCAACCGGCCGAGACACGCGATCCGCGCTGTTTTCAACGGCCTCCCTCCGGCACGTCCGGTCCGTGGCTTGTGGGTTAAAAAAAAGGCCCGCCCTCCATCCCATGGAGAGCGAGCCTTTATAAACCCTGCCAACACGCCACACCAGGAGGAAACGTCCCCCCTCACCGCCCCATCAAAGACGAAAGGCATGGCGTGTTTCGATCCCTTACAGCGCCTTTGCCATCAAATCGCCCACGCGCTGGGAAAAGAGGGCCGGATCTTCGACACGTCCCCCCTCGCTGATGATGGCCAGATCATAAAGAAGCCGGGCATGATCGGGCAGCACGGGATTGCCCGCATCTTTTTCAAAAAGGCTCTTCACCGCCTCAACGAGGGGATGGTCGCCGTTGAGTTCCAAGACCCGCTTCTGCTTGGGCATCTCCTGGCCGGAAGCCTTCATGATTTTTTCCATGTAAGCGCTCATGCCCAGGGCGTCCCCGGAGAGACAGGAGACAGAATCTTTAAGGCGACTGGAGAGTTTCACCTCTTTGATCTCCTCATCCAACTGTTTCGTCAGGTACTCCATGAAATTCTTGAACGCGTCTTTTTTGTCGTCGCCCACCTCGGTCAGGTCAAGATCCCCCATTTCGGCACTTTTCAGCTTCTTGCCATCAAATTCGGGAAGAGACTGCACCACCCATTCGTCCACGGGGTCACTCATAAGCAGCACTTCATAGTCCTTGGCCTTCAAGGCCTCAAGGTGGGGGCTGCCGGCAAGAGAGGCGAGATTTTCACCGGTGATGTAATAAATAAACTCCTGATCCTCTTTCATGTTGGCCACGTACTCATCAAAAGAGACGTAGGCCCCTTCAGACTTCGTGGTCTTGTATCGGATCAGCTTGGAGATCTTCTCACGGTTGTCATGATCCATGGGGATACCGGACTTAATCGCGGCCCCGAACTCGTCAAAGAAACCGTCGTAGGTCTCTTTTTCCATCTTGGAAAAAAGCTCGAGGACCTTCTTCACGAGATTTTTACGAATATTTCGAACCAGACGGTCCTGCTGGAGGATCTCCCGGCTCACGTTAAGATTCAGGTCGGAGGCGTCCACCACCCCTTTGATAAACCCTAAGTATTCAGGCATCAGCTCCGTGCAGTCATCCATGATGAACACACGCTTGCAATACAGATGAATGCCCGTCTTCTTCTCGCTGTAGTACATGTCCATGGGTGCCTTGGCGGGCACGTAGAGAAGGGCGTCGTACTCGGTCGTCCCCTCAAACTTCATGTGGATCTTATCCAGAGGCGCGTTCCAATCGTGGCTGATATGCCGATAGAACTCGTCATACTCCTCGTCGGTTACCTCGCTCTTGGACTGAGTCCAGATCGCCTTCATGGAGTTCAGGGTCTCATCCGCCCGGACCTTCTTGGTGGTCTCGCCAATGGGCTTGCCCTCACCATCCTTGATAATCTCTTCGTCGGGAAGGGGCTCTGTCTTTTCGACGTCCATGATCACCGGGTACGCCACGAAATCAGAGTGCTGCTTCACCACACGCTTAATGGCCCACTCCTCGGTGAAATCTTCCTCAAGCCCCTCTTCCTTGAGATACAGGGTGATGGTGGTCCCGTGCTCTTTTTTAGAACAGGTTTCAATGGTATACGCGCCCAGACCATCGGACTCCCAACGCACGGCCTCGCCCTCACCCGCCTTGCGGGTTTCCACAACCACCTTGTCAGCCACAATAAAAGCGCTGTAAAAGCCCACCCCAAACTGACCGATCAGTTCCGGAGCGATCACGTCGGTTTTCTTGGACTCTTCCATGGCCTTCATAAAAGCAGCGGTCCCGCTCTTGGCGATGGTACCGAGGTTTGCCACCACCTCATCACGGGTCATGCCGATGCCATTGTCAGAGACAACGAGAACCTTCTTCTCACTGTCAGGGGCGATACGAATATGGAGGTCGCCCTCCCCTTCCAACAGCTCCGTGTGGGTCTGCGCTTCAAAACGGAGTTTGTCGATGGCATCCGACGCGTTGGAAATCAGCTCCCGGAGAAAAATCTCCTGATTGGAATAAAGGGAGTTAACGATCAGATTCATCAGTTGCTGAACTTCCGTCTCAAACTGACGCGTCTCTTTGCTCATGGTCTCTCCTCACATCTGTGTGTATTCATATAATTACCCTGGACCCGCAATAAAATACCCGCCGTTGACGGCGGACACGCCCTGCAGAGACCCAATATGTCCCCTCCACCTTCGGCAGAGATATAATCCACATAAAAATTTAGGCAGAATTGCGTGATGTCAAGCGACCCTGCCAAAAAAAATATCGGACCCGCCATCCCCTTGAAAGGACTTGCACCACCCCACGATTCTAAGATAATGTGGCGTAATCATTCGAACCGACGCCTGAACTTCCCATACAAACCGACCCGAGTCCGTTGATTTTGTTGGGGGTTCCAAAAGAAATAGAGAGGCCTGAACAGGCATACCGGGTATGCCGCCATGGCCTTTTTCATCCATTTTCTCTGCGCCGCGTTCACAACGACGACCGAAGCAACGCTTTTTTTTATTTTACGGGACGGCGTTCTTCCTCACCCGATCGGATACAACTATGAATGACTACGGCATGGATTACGAAGGCATGATTTTTCGCCCCCCTTCGGAGGCGTACAGCATCCTGCTTCAGGTGACGGTGGGCTGTTCCCACAATAAATGCACCTTCTGCGAGATGTACAAAGAAAAAAAAATCTTCAAAATCAAAAGCGACGAGCAGGTCATGAAGGACCTCGCCTTTGCGGCAAGGCACCATCGCCACACCCGGCGCCTCTTCCTCTGTGACGGCGACGCCCTCATTCTGCCCCAGAAACGCCTGGTGAAGATTCTCAATGAAATCAAGAAGCAGCTCCCCTGGGTGGATCGTGTGGGCACCTACGCCAACACAAAAAGTATCGCAAAAAAAAGCGTGGAGGAGCTCAAGGAGTTGAAAAGCCTGGGGCTGTCCATCGCCTACATGGGCCTTGAGACCGGGGACGACACCACCCTTGCCGCCATCAAAAAAGGGGCGGATGCCGACCGCATGATCGACATGGGCAAAAAAATCCGTTCGGCCGGTATTCACCTCTCCGTCACTGTCCTTCTGGGCATCGCCGGACGTGAGCGGACCATGATCCATGCCCGGGAAACCGGGCGGGTTCTCTCGGCCATTGATCCCGAGTACGTGGGCGCCTTAAGCCTCATGCTCACCCCGGGCACGCCCCTGTACGAGGATCATCTCGCCGGAAAATTTCCGGTGCTGGAACCCGACGAGCTGCTTCGTGAGCTGGGCGCCATGATCGCGGCCACCCACATGACCAACGGCCTCTTTCACTCAAACCACGCCTCCAACTACCTTCCCATACGGGCCAAACTGCCTGAGGAGAAGGAAGAGACGCTTGCGTTGATCAACCGCGCCCTGGACGGAAAGGTGGCCTTAAAGCCAGAGCACTTGCGCGCTCTCTAATCCATTGATTTGGTTTGACAAAGGCCGGGAACCCCTGTACAGACTGTGGGTCATCCAAGAATCCGAGCGAACCAGGCCTGCCGGAAAACCGGTGCACGGTGGATGAGGTATCCCTCCAAACGGGAGATCTCGGTTCAATGTTTCTGCGTATTTTTACCGGGCATTGCATCCAGAGGACACTCTCCCAAAGAGCGTACCTCCGTCTCCAGGCCATGATAAATGATCTATTCGTAAAACAGTAAGGAGACAGTACGCCATGAGCGACAGCCAGCTCACCCTTGACGATCTTTGCATCAACACCCTTCGCACCCTGGCCATGGATGCGGTTCAACAGGCCAACTCCGGTCATCCAGGTGCTCCCATGGGGCTGGCACCGGCCGCCTATGTGCTCTGGACCAAACACCTCACGCACAACCCCAAAAACTCTGCATGGCCTGATCGCGACCGCTTTGTCCTCTCCGGTGGGCACGGCTCGGCCCTGCTGTACAGCCTGCTCCACCTCACGGGATACGGCCTCAGCCTGGATGACCTCAAAGCCTTCCGCCAGTGGAACAGCAAGACCCCCGGACACCCCGAATACGGCCACACCAACGGCGTGGAGATCACCACTGGACCCTTGGGCCAGGGCATCGCCAATGCCGTGGGCATGGCCATGACCGAACGCCACCTCGCCGCCACCTACAACACCTCTGAGCATACCATTGTGGATCACCGCACCTACGTGATGTGCGGGGACGGGGACCTCATGGAAGGCGTGGCCCTCGAAGCCATCTCCATGGCTGGCCACCTGGGCCTTGGCAAACTCATCTGCCTCTATGACGACAACCAGATCACCATCGAAGGCGGCACAGAGATTGCCTTTACGGAAGATGTGGCGGCCCGTTTCGAAGCCTGTGGCTGGAACGCTATCCGCGTGGAAGACGGCAACAACCACGAAGCCATCGATGCGGCCCTGACCGAAGCCAAGAGCCAGGATGAAAAACCCACCGTCCTGCTGATGCGCACCACCATCGCCTACGGCAGCCCCAACAAAGGCGGCACATCCGGTGCCCACGGTTCTCCTCTGGGAGACGAGGAGATCCTCCTCACCAAGAAAAACCTCGGCTGGCCTTACACCGAGCCCTTCTTCGTCCCGGAAGCCGCCCAAGAGGTCTTTTCCGGCTGCAGCGCCAAAGGGGAAGAGGCAGAAAACGAATGGCAGGCCCGCTTCAACGCCTACGCCAAAGCCCACCCCAAACGCACGAACCAGTGGGTGGACGGTGTCAGCGGATTTCTCACCTTCGGCTGGGATAAAGAGATCCCCACCTTCACCCCCGAAGATGGCAAAATCGCCACCCGCTCCGCTTCAGGCAAGGTCATCAACGCCATCGCCCCCAACCTGCCGGGCCTCATCGGTGGCTCTGCCGACCTGGCACCTTCCAACAACACTTACATGAACTGCAGCCACGCCCTCCAGAAAGGCTCCTTCGATGGCCGAAACATCCGATTCGGCGTGCGTGAGCATGCCATGGGTGCGGTCATGAACGGCATGTTCGTCCACGGCGGCGTCCGCCCCTTCGGCGGGACCTTCCTCGTCTTTGCCGATTACATGCGCCCCGCCATCCGCGTGGCCAGCCTCATGAAGCTGCCCATTATCTATGTCTTCACCCACGACAGCATCGCCGTAGGCGAAGATGGCCCCACCCACCAGCCCGTGGAACACGTGGCGGCCTTAAGGGCCATCCCCGGCCTCACCGTCCTGCGCCCTGGCTGCGCCTCCGAGACCGCCGACGCCTGGCGCCTGGCCCTTAAAATCACCGACGGCCCCACGGCCCTCATCCTCTCCCGCCAGGCCCTGCCCGTCTCCGACCGCAGCCAGTCAGAAGGCTCGGTACCCAGCGGCGCCTACATCCTGAAGGACACCGAGGGCACCCCCGACGCCATCCTCATCGCCTCCGGTTCCGAGGTCCACATCTCAGTCGAGGCCGCAGAAAAGCTGGCTGAAAAAGGCGTAAAAGCCCGTGTGGTGAGCATGCCCAGCTGGGAGCTCTTCGAGATGAACCAGCAGAATTACAAAGACTGGGTCCTCCTGCCCGAGGTGAAAAACCGCGTGGCCATCGAAGCCGGCATCTCCATGGGCTGGGATAAATACGTCGGCGATAAAGGCACCATCATCGCCATGGACCGCTTCGGCGCCTCCGCCCCCGGTGGCACCCTCCTGAAAGAGTTCGGGTTTACCGCCGACAACATCGTCGAGAAAACCCTGGCACTGATCGAGAAGAACAAAGCATAAAAAACGCTCGCACCAGGCGCCCTGTGCCTGGTGCGGCCGTCACGTGATCACAAAAAAAAGCCCGACAGCGCATAACGCTGTCGGGCTTTTTTTATAAAATAAGGGGCCACGGACGACCTCTGCCAGGCATGCCACAGGACGCGTTAACCGCTCCTGTGACACCGCGACACGGCCGCCAGAAGGCTCTTAGTATCGGTAGTGATCCGCCTTGTAGGGACCATCCACAGACACGCCGATATACCCGGCCTGCTTTTCGGTGAGCGTGCTGAGCTTCACGCCCAGGCGATCGAGGTGAAGACGGGCCACCTCTTCATCCATCTTCTTGGAGAGGGTATAGACCTTCACCTCGTAGTTCCCGGTGGCCAACTCAATCTGGGCAAGGGTCTGGTTGGTGAAGCTGTTGCTCATGACAAAGCTGGGGTGACCGGTGGCGCAGCCGAGGTTCACCAGGCGGCCTTCGGCCAGCATGATAATGGAGCGACCGGAGTTCAGGGTCCACTTGTCCACCTGGGGCTTGATGTTCAGGCAGGTGCAGCCTTCGTTGGCCTCGAGGTACGCCATGTCAATCTCGTTGTCAAAGTGACCGATGTTGCAGACGATGGCCTCGGTTTTCATCTTCTCCATGTCCGCGCCGGTGATCACATGGTAGTTGCCGGTGCAGGTGACAAAGATGTCGCCCTGGCCCACGGCCTCATCCAGGGTCGTCACTTCAAACCCTTCCATGGCGGCCTGGAGGGCACAGATGGGATCGATCTCGGTGACCAGAACACGGGCACCGAACCCACGCATGGAGCGGGCGCAACCCTTGCCCACGTCCCCGTAACCGAAGACAACCACGACTTTACCGGCGAGCATGATGTCGGTGGCACGCTTGATGCCGTCAGCCAGAGACTCCTGACAGCCATAAAGGTTGTCGAACTTGCTCTTGGTGACGGAGTCATTGACGTTGATGGCGGGGAAAAGCAGCCCGCCTTCTTTTTCCAGCTGATAAAGACGGTGCACGCCGGTGGTGGTCTCTTCGGAGACACCCTTGATCTTGGCAGCCATCTTGGTCCACTTCTGGGGATCCACTTTGTAAGCAGCCTTCAGGCGCTCCAAGAGGCATTTTTCTTCCGCGTTGCCGGGCTCACGATCGAGAAGCGAGGGATCTTTTTCTGCCCTTACTCCTTCATGGACCAGAAGGGTCGCGTCCCCGCCGTCATCCACGATCAGGTCCGGGCCACTGCCGTCAGGCCAGGTAAGAGCCATCTCGGTGCACCACCAGTACTCTTCAAGGGTCTCGCCCTTCCAGGCAAACACCACCGCAGACTCATTGGCTGCAATGGCTGCCGCCGCATGGTCCTGGGTGGAAAAGATGTTGCAGGAGGCCCAACGAATATCCGCGCCCAGCTCTTTAAGGGTCTCAATGAGCATGGCCGTCTGAATGGTCATATGAAGGCTGCCGGTAACCTTCATGCCTGCCAGGGGCTTTTCCGGGCCATATTTTTTACGGGATGACATGAGACCGGGCATCTCCAGCTCGGAAAGCTGCATGTCTTTGTTGCCCCACTCCGCCAAAGTGATGTCGGCTACCTTATTTTTAAGGGTCAAATCGAGTTCCTGAAACGCCATCTTGCGTCCTCCTTGGATGTCTGTAATCAATGACTGTTTTTTTAAATCCCCCAAGGGACTCGGTGAGCCCTTTGAAAGCAGATCTACAAATACGATGTGGAGAGCCTCATGTCAGGCACCCCGCAGCCGCATATATTTAAAGAATTAAGGTTGCAGGAAAAAATAAAAGCAAGGCCTCCGGTGAGGCATTGTATCATTTTTATTCCCACCCACTTACGTGTTGAGTCTTCCATGTATCCAGTGACAACCACGGAGGTGGAAAGTCACCGGGATCACGCCTGCAACGCAGGGCAAATCACGTTCTCACCGCCTGGCAAATCATGACGGCAGGACCCCGGGCGGGGGAAAAATGCCGCGTGCTCTCCACGGAAAATCCCGCCTCATGAATCCACCCCAAAAGCTCTGCTTCAGAAAAACCCAGCCATCGGTCCCCGAACCGGTCCCGAAGGGATTCGTCGGCATGCTGGCCAAATTCGGCGATAAGAAGCCGGCCGCCTTCAGCCACCACCCGGCCGGACTCTTTCAGGGCCAGCCTCGGGTTATCCAGGTGATGCAGGGCCAGAGAGATCACGGCCAGATCCACTTCTGCGTCTCTCATGGGGAGGTGCTCCAGCTCGCCCAGGCGCAGGTCAAACCCGCCCCCCAGCGCCTGCAGCCTTGCCTCGGCCTCCTTGAGCATGTTGGAGGAGCTGTCCACCCCCACCACCTGTTCCACACACTCGGCAAGGCGGTTCATCAGCGCTCCGGTCCCGCAGCCAAGATCCACCGCCATGCGGCAGGGTTGGATATCCGCCATCAAGGCCTCATTCAGGTCAAAATCCCCTATGAGATCGACCTTGAGATGCTCCCAGCGAGGTGCAATATCGTCAAAAAACTTCTGCCGACGGAGTCTCCGGTCATGAATCACGGCCTCAGCCCGCTTGAAATCGGCCTGGATCAGAGGCTCGTCCATGGAGAGAGATTCAACCAGACTGGCCATCAGCGCGGTGTCTCCCACCTTTTCAGCCGAATAAAAAGCCCACACCCCGTCCCGGCGGCACACCAGCAACCCGCAATCCGTTAGAATCTTGAGATGCCTGGAGATGCGAGACTGTCCCATGTCCATCAAGGCGACAATCTCGTTCACGCTCATCTCGTGGTGAAGCAGGATATGATAGAGTCGAAGACGGGTGCTGTCCGCCATGGCTTTAAAATAAATAAGACTTTTCATCCCAGAATCTTCTCCCGCTCAGTGGCAATATCCATATATCAAGATGTATTGATATATAGACTTTCCATGCTCCTGTCAAGAGGTTACCCGGACCGTCCGGGCAGGAAAATGACCTTGCACCCAGATGACGCCACCGCTATAATAAAGGGTAACGCAGGCTCCATAGACACCCGGCACGCGGCCCCATCATGATCGGCAACCGCCTCCCCCTGACGAACCACCGAAGGACTGAAACCCATGGACTTAAAAGCGATCGGAGAAGATCTTGGCTTGGAAGAGAGCGAATTCCTTGAAATCGTTGAACTCTTCCTGGAAACAGCAGACATAGATATCGACCGTCTGAAACAAGCCATCATAAGCGGCGACCGGCAAACCCTGACCGAAGCCGCGCACTCCCTGAAAGGGTCTGCCGGGAACTTGGGGTTTACGGAAATCTATCGACTCTCCAAAGAGATCGAAGCCGCGGTCCGTGAAAATACCCTGGATAGCCTGGGCCCCGTCATGGAAGCCATTGAGGCATTCAAGGTGGGTATCCAGAAGGCTCTGGAGACCCGTACAACCTGACCACGCCCCCCGGCACATCGTCCATACCCGATGAGGTGATCCATGTCCCCAAGCTTCACCATCCTGGTCGCCGACGACAACCCTGTAAACCGCGCAATGATGTCCAAAACGCTCCAAAAAGAGGGGTACCGGATTGTCACGGCCGACTCGGGAAAAAGAGCCCGACAAATGGCGACGGCGGAGCCTCCGGACCTCATTCTTCTGGATATCTGCATGCCAGGCGAGAGCGGATTTGATGTGATCAAACATTTTAAATCCAATGCCCGCACCGCCTCCATTCCGGTGATTTTCCTCACCGCCCTCTCCGATGTCGACTCCAAGGTCGAGGGCTTCAACCTGGGAGCCGTCGACTACATCACCAAACCCTTTCACCCCCAGGAGGTCTCCGCACGCGTCAGCCTCCACCTGAAACTCTCCATCGCCACCAACTCCCTCATCAACAGCCAGGCCGAGAAACTCCGCCAGCTCACCGAAGCCCAGACATCCTTCCTCATCACCCCGGAGCAGGAACCTGGGGCTCATTTCGGGGTCCACTACATGGCTCTCCACGAAGCCGGGGGTGACTTTTATGATGTCCTTCACATTTCAGAAGACATCTACGGTTATTTTGTCGCCGATTTCTCTGGACACGACATCAGCACCGGCTACCTGACCTCCTCGGTCAAAGGGCTTTTAAAACAGAACTGCACCCAGATCTACACCCCCATGGAGAGCATGAACCTCATCAACGGCGTCCTGGTGGAGATCCTGCCTGCTGAAAAATACCTCACCGCCTGCTACGCACGGTTAAACCGCCGAAAACGCGTGATGGAGATCGTCTTCGCCGGTCACCCCCCGGTCTGCTACGTCCCCGCGGACGCCCCTGCCCGGCTCATCGGAGCCGAAGGGGACCCCATGGGCATCTTCAAAAGCACCCTGTTCGGCATCGTCTCCCTATCGGTCTCCGAGGGGGATCGCGTTTATATCTACACGGACGGCCTGGTAGAGTCTCCCGCCACAAAAAAAATGTGGCACAGCGAAACGGAAAAAATGCTCGACGCGTGTGAAAAGGGCCGCTCGGTTCCCATCGAGCAGGCCCCGCGCACCGTATCTGACCATCTCTGTCCCAACCGGGAAACCCAGGAAGACGACATGGTCATCCTCGCCATGGAGATCTGATACTTATGGAACCGTTCTCCCTGAAAAAAATGCCCGATGGCCTGGAAATTAGGATGAAGCCCTCCCTCATCCTGGTGGACCGCGCCGTGGAAGAGGTCAAGACGTTCTGCAGGCAGCGCGACCTCTCCCTCTCTCTTTTTGCCATCATCATCACCATGCGGGAAGGCCTCACCAACACCATCCGGCATGGATCGGTCCTCTGCCCCGATGACCCGATTCGGTTCTCCCTTCTCCTCGACGAAAACACCCTGCAGATGGAATTTGAGGATCAGGGTCCAGGATTTGACTGGCAAGCCACGATCAAAAAAAAACGAGCCACAAATTCTGAAGGAGGGCGCGGTCTTGAGATCATACAAAAATATTGCCACACCATGGTTTACAGCCAGCGGGGCAACCATCTCCACATTACCCTCCATATTTGAGGTGAAAATACCATGATACGATGAGATCCATTGAATCACTGACTTTTCGCGATCCCGTCGATTAAGATTGAAAAAACGCACACAATTCTCTACCTTTACACCCATGGGACATGTATTTGATTTTCAGGAAGCCGGGCAGTATGCTCAATGGCTTGAAATGGACCGCCACAGCGATGCGGCTGAACGCCAGAGCCAGCTGATGATAAAGCTCATCAACCCGGCTTATGGGGACCGGCTGCTGGATATCGGCTGCGGCACGGGGGTTACCCTTGCCGGCATGGATCGCATGAAACCGGGCCTGGATCTCACCGGCCTGGATGCCTCCACCTACATGCTTGATATCGCAGGTAAAAAATTAAGAAATCGCGCCGAGCTCTTCAAAGGCAATGCCGAAGCCCTCCCTTTTGAGGACAACGCCTTCAATTTTGCCGTCCTGAACCTCACCCTGGAATTTGTCGAATCCCCGGAAAAAGCCATCGCTGAAGCGGCCCGCGTGGCCAAAGATCGCCTCTATATCGGTTTTTTCAATCGACTGTCCCTGGGAGCCGTTCCCTCCCTTGGCAAAGGACTCCACGGCAACACGGTCTATTCGAAAGCGCACTTTCTCTCCACATGGGAGGTACGGCAACTGATTCGAGGACTTCTGGGCAAAGTCCCCATCTCCTCGCGGACCATCACCTACCACCCGCCCGCCGGCGGACGCCTCATCGGGCGTCTCTTTCGCCGTCTGCCCTACGGGGCCTACACGGGTATGTCCATCAGCCTGGTCCCCCGGTTCACGACCCGTCCCTTATCACTGTTTGCCGAAAAAACCCTGTCGCAAAACATGAGCATCGGGGAACAGTTTTTTAAACCCGATCCCCAGTAAAACCGGAGAGGTCCCAGGAGCCCATCATGGTCGAAGCCCTGCTGTATGAACGGTTGGAAAAAAATGCGGTCCGCTGCAACCTTTGCAGCCACCGCTGCACTATTAAAGAGGGAAGACGGGGGCGATGCAGCGTTCGCGAAAACCAGGGCGGCACCCTCATCTCCCTGGTCTACGGCCGATTGGTGGCCGCCGCGTCCGACCCCGTAGAAAAAAAACCAATCTGGCATCTGGCCCCAGGGAGTCTCTCTTTTTCAGTCGCCTCCGTGGGCTGCAACTTCAGCTGCAGCTTCTGCCAGAACGCCGACATCTCCCAACTCGCCCCGGACGAAAACGACCCAACAGGCATCACCGCCACCCCAGAGTCTGTGGTGGACCAGGCCCTCGCCGCAGGCGCACGCAGCATTGCCTTTACCTACACCGAGCCCACGGTGGCCTTTGAGTTTGTCCTCGACACGGCCCGCCTTGCCAGAGAAAAAGGACTCTTCACCATCCTGGTCACCAACGGCTACCTGACCTTTGAGGCCATCGACCTGCTGGCCCCCTATCTCACCTGTGCCAACGTCGACCTGAAAGCCTTCACCCACGATTTCTACAAACGCTACTGCCGTGCCTCCCTGGAACCGGTGAAAGACGCCATCCTCTATCTCAAGCAGAAAGGGGTCTTTCTCGAGATCACCACCCTTCTCATCCCAGACCTCAATGACAGCATGGACGAAATCGACCAGATCGCCCGATTTATCGCCAGCGGGACAGGTCCCGACACCCCCTGGCACCTCAGCCGATTCTACCCCACCTACCGCATGACCGATCGTCCACCCACGCCCATGGAAACCATCCTCATGGCACGAGATATTGGCATCAAAGCCGGATTGCGCTATGTATACACGGGCAACCTCCCGGAGAACACGGGGGAAAACACCTTCTGTTACGGCTGCGGCCGAGCGGTGATCCAACGATCGGGCTACCGTCTTGTTACCGTGGATATCAAGGACAACCGCTGCATCTTCTGCGGCACCTACATTGACGGTATTGATATTGATGGACAGACTTCGTAATCGGCTCAAAGCGGCCCTGGCCACCCCTTTTGCCGCAAAAATCAAAGAGACCCTCCTCGTTTACGGGCGCATGATCAAGTTCAGCCACACCATCTTCGCCCTCCCCTTTGCCCTCTCCGCCGTGGTTCTGGCCACCCTCGAAGCCCCCTTAACGGTTGGAAAGCTGTTCTGGATTCTCGTGGCCATGGTGGGCGCCCGAACAGCCGCCATGGGCGTCAACCGCATCGTGGATGCGGACATCGATGAGAGCAACCCACGGACCGCCATGCGAGCGATCCCCAAAGGGGAGATCGGGAAAAAAGAGGCGTGGCTCGTGGTGGCTGGGGCCGCAGGGCTCTTCATCTTCGCCGCGTGGATGCTCAGCCCCTTGTGCTTCAAGCTCTCGGTTCCCGTCCTGATCCTCCTCTGTGCCTACTCCTTTACCAAACGCTTTACCTGGCTCTGCCATATCTATTTGGGTTTTTCCATCTCCCTGGCCCCCTTAGGCGCCTGGATCGCCATGACCGGCGGGTTCTCCTGGAACATCCTCGTCCTCTCCCTGGCTCTGCTTACCTACATCGCCGGGTTTGACATCCTCTACGCCTGCCAGGACAGCGACTTCGACCGGGAAAAAGGGCTCCACTCCATCCCGGCAAATCTCGGCGTCAAAAAAGCGATGCAGATCTCCACCGGCATCCACACCGCCACCTTCGGCCTCATGCTCCTGCTCTGGCCCCTCTTTCGCCTGGGCTGGCCCTACGGCCTGGCCGTGGGCCTCATCGGCGTCCTTCTCGTGGTGGAACACAAACTCGTTAAGCCCGACGACCTCACCCACGTCAACATCGCCTTCTTCCACATGAACAGCCTCATTTCCCTGGTGCTCTTCGCGGGCATCCTCATCGGGCGCCTCACAGGAACCGTATAACATGGCTCGCATCGTCACCGCCTTCACCGGGGCCTCCGGTGCCCTCTATGGGCTTCGGCTGGTCAAAGCCTTGGCCGAAGCCGTTACCGAGATCGATCTCATCGCCTCAAAAGCGGCCCTGATCGTGGCCAAAGAGGAGCTGGGGCTCTCAGCAGAAGCGTTTATAGAGACCCTCCACGCGCTCGTCCGGTCAACCTCCGGCTCCACCCTCCACCTCCACGAAGTCAACGACTTCACCGCGGGCCCCGCCAGTGGCTCCTGCCCGGTGGACGCCATGGTGGTCGTCCCCTGCACCATGGCCACCCTGGCCGCCATCGCCACCGGATGCGGCAGTAACCTCATCCACCGGGCCGCCGACGTCACCTTAAAAGAAAAGCGCCCCCTGGTCCTCGTCCCCCGGGAGATGCCCTACAACCTCATCCACCTCAAAAACATGACCGCCGCAGCCGAAGCTGGCGCCACCCTCCTGCCCGCGTCACCGGCCTTCTATTCCAGACCCCAGACCCTGGAAGCCCTGGCCGATACCGTGGTGGCACGCATATTGGACCACATCGGCGTCACCCCGGCCGCAGACCTGGTGCCAAGGTGGAAGGGATAAAAAAACAGCCTCCGGCGGCGAGGTGAGCCACCTCGAAAGCGGATTGCGAATGCTCCCGCCCCTCGTTCCTCGGGTCGATCACATTCGCTGCGGGCTTCGCTCATAAACAACACCTTTGATTTCCCGTAGCAAAAAGCGACCCACCGGAGGCCTTTTTTTGAAAAAACCGACAGAAAAAGCAGTCAAACTACTCAACCACGCACACATCATGACCCTGGCCACGTCCTGTAACGGAAAACCCTGGGCGGCAGCGGTGTATTATGTGGCGTACAAGGGGAGCCTCTACTTTTTTTCGAGCCCGGAGGCCCGGCACATTCTGGAGGGGGAAGGGGAAGCAGCTGCGGCCACGGTCCATGAGAACCCGTTTCATTTTCAGGAGATCGAAGGTCTGCAAATGGAAGGAGAAATCACAAAGGCAGGGTTAACGCCTACGGCCATGGCGGCTTTTTCCCGGTATGTGAAACGCTTTCCCTTTTTAAAGGACCTTTTCGCGTTGAAGAATCTGGGCAGCCTGGCCGGATTTCTTGCCGCCGGCAAACCAAAATGGTACCGGTTTACCCCGGAAACCGTCCTCTACCTGGACAACAGCGAAGGGTTTGGCCACCGTGTGGCCTTGGAACCGGAAGATCTTTTTCCAGATGAGGGATAAAAAATGCCTCCGTGAATTGACGCGGAAGCACCGACAGCTCATGCACGTGCGACATCCGTTGTCACCCCTCACCCCTCGCGCGAATGCGGACGCATTTCAGCCCCGAGTGACGACTCCCGATGCGCATTCGCAAACCCGCTTTCAAGGTGGCGCCACCTTGCCGCCGGAGGCTTCTCTTTTTCTTTTGTTTGCTTTACCCAATATGGAGTTGACCCGAGCATGACCTATGCCAGCATGAGAGAGTGTGTGGAGGACTTGGAGACCCACGGCCACCTGATTCGGATTAAAGAGGAAGTCGACCCCTATCTGGAGATGGCTGAGATTCACAGGCGCGTTTACGCGGCAGGGGGACCGGCCCTGTTCTTCGAAAAAGTGAAAGGCTCGCCTTTTCCGGCGGTTTCCAACCTCTTCGGGACCTTGGAGCGCTCTCGGTTTATCTTCCGGCACACCCTGGACCGAGTCGCCCGGCTGGTGGAAGCCAAGGTGGATCCAAAATCCCTTTTGATGCACCCCATAAAAAATCTCATGCTGCCCTTCGCAGCCACCAAAGCCCTGCCCCGAAAGGTCAAGGACGCTCCGGTGATGGCGTGCACAACCTCCCTAAGCAAGCTCCCCCAGATCACCTGCTGGCCCGACGACGGCGGTCCCTTTGTGCTGCTGCCCCAGGTCTACTCTGAAGACCCCTCAAGCCCTCATATCTTACGGTCCAATCTGGGCATGTACCGCATCCAGCTGGCCGGAAACGACTACGTCCCGGACAAAGAGATCGGCCTTCACTACCAGATCAAACGGGACATCGGCCGCCACCACGCCCACGCCATCGAAAAAGGGGAGCCCTTGAAAGTCTCCATCTTTGTGGGTGGCCCACCCGCCCACACCTTTGCCGCGGTGATGCCCCTTCCCGAGAATCTGCCCGAAGTGGCCTTTGCAGGCGCCCTGGCCGGTCGGCGGTTCCACTACGCCAAAGAAAACGGCCACACCCTCTCCGCCGATGCTGATTTTTGCATCATCGGCACCGTGGACCCAAAAGCCGTAAAGCCTGAAGGCCCCTTCGGCGATCACCTCGGCTATTACAGCCTCACCCACCCCTTTCCCTTTTTGAAAGTGGAAAAAGTCTACCACCGGAAGGACGCCATCTGGCCCTTTACCGTGGTGGGACGGCCGCCCCAAGAAGATACCAGCTTCGGCGCCCTCATCCACGAGATCACCGGACCCGCCGTGCCCGACGCCATCCCCGGGGTCTCGGCCATTCACGCCGTGGACGCCGCTGGCGTGCACCCGCTGCTTCTGGCCATCGGCAAGGAGACCTATGTCCCCTACTGCGAGAATGAGGACAAAAAACCCATGGAGCTCCTCACCCTCTCCAACGCGATTTTTGGTTTCGGTCAGTGCTCCCTGGCCAAATACCTCTTTATCGTGGCCGAAGGGGATAATCCCCAGCTTGATATCCATGACGAGCGGGCCTTTCTCATCCATCTTCTCGAACGCATGGATTTCACCCGGGACCTCCATTTCCAGACCCGCACCACCATGGACACCCTGGATTATTCGTCCGACGGCTTAAACGAAGGCTCCAAGGTGGTCTTTGCCGCCGCCGGAGAAAAAAAACGGGGCCTCACCACCACCCTTCCCACGGGTTTTTTACTACCCGAAGGATTTTCATCCCCGCACCTGGCCCTTCCCGGAGTTATGATGGTCCAGGCTCCTAACTTCACCGATGAAGCTCAAGGCGAAGCCACCGCCCAACGCCTGGCTGACCACCTTCATGAGACGCCCACCAAGGGCATGGCTCTGGTGGTACTCACCGAAGACCCGGCCTTCGCCGCAAAAACGTTAGGCAACTTTCTCTGGACCACCTTTACCCGGTCCAACCCCAGCCACGACATCTACGGCGCCGGCGCCACCACCATCCACAAACACTGGGGATCCACCGGCCCCCTCATCATCGACGCACGGCTCAAACCCCACCACGCGCCTCCCCTCATCGAAGATCCTGAGATCTCAAAACGGGTGGACGATCTCTGCCAGAAAGGCGGGTCGTTATATGGGATTGTGTAAAGAGACAAAAAAAGCCTCCGGCGGCAAGGTGGCGCCACCTTGAAAGCGGGTTTGCGAATGCGATTCGGGTGTCGTTACTCTAGCGACCTTGCGTCCGCATTCGTGCTGCGTGTGACACGATGCATCGTTCATCACGATTACGTGAGCTGTTAGAAATTACACATCAACTCAGATGCTCTCTCGTTCCCAGGCAAAGCCTGAAAAGCATCCAGTAAATCTATGGATCGCCACCTTTGCCTTCCCCCCCATCTGTGATAAAAAGCCCCTATGAACTGGAAAGAAATACTCAAAAAATCGGTGGTATCAGCGGAAGAGTTGGAAGGAATGCCTGGGGTTGACGTGGACGAGGCCAATCGGGTCGCAGAAGTCTACCCCATGCGCATCAACCCGTACTGGCTCTCTTTAATGAAGACGGCAGGCGGCCCCCTCCAGCGCCAGGCGGTGCCCTCGGCAGCAGAACTCATGGACTCCCCCCTCTTGGAAGACCCCCTCTGCGAGGAGAAGGATTCTCCGGTATTCGGCCTCACGCATCGCTACCCGGACCGGGTGATTTTTCTGGTCTCTAACCAGTGCGCACTCTACTGCCGCCACTGCATGCGGAAACGAAAGGTGGGAAAACACCTGGGGACGGTCACCGACGCCACCATCGAGGCAGGACTCACCTACATTGAGCAGACGCCGGCCGTCAGAGATGTTATTCTCACTGGTGGAGACCCCCTCCTCTTAGACGACGAAAAAATCGACGCCATTTTAGCCCGACTCTCAGAGATCCCCCATGTGGAAATGATCCGCATCCACAGCAGGATCCCTGCGACCCTTCCCATGCGCGTCACCGAAGAACTTTGTGCGATGCTGAGCCAATACGAAAACCTCTGGATCAACACCCACTTCAACCATCCGGACGAGATCACCCCCGAAGCGGAAAAAGCGCTGAGGCTTTTAAACCGCACCGGAGCGCCCCTGGGATGCCAGACGGTTTTATTAAAAGGTGTCAACGACACGCCGGCGGTCATGGCCGAGCTCATGCGCAAACTCACAAAAAATCGGGTCCGGCCCTACTACATCCACCACGGAGACGCCGTCAAAGGCACCGGCCACTTCCGCACGACCATCGAAACGGGCCTGGCCGTGGTCAAGGGCCTTCGCGGCCACCTCTCTGGGCTCTGCGTGCCTGCCTATGTCATCGATCTCCCCGGCGGGGGCGGAAAAATCCCTCTTCTGCCGGAATCCATTCTCGCCCGGGACGAAGAAAAACTCACCGTTCGAGGCTACGACGGCAAGACCTACACCTACCCCCTGTAAGAACGCCCGATTCAACGGAAACTGTTGAATCAGGCGTTTAAAGCAGGCCATAGCCCATGGCTTTATTTTCGTTCTTTTGTAACTATTCAGCGTCCAAAAAGCCTCCGGCAGGGCCGCCGGAGGTATAAGCTGAATAGTTACATATCATTCTACCCTTTTCGCCCCACCCTCCCTGTGAAATTCTTGTCACACAACGACGGCTCATACATCCCGCGCAAGGTATAAATACCAAGACAGGTGGAGGACCTTGCAGCAGGCGTCCTCGGTGGACGCCATGCCAACCCAAATACGGAGAACAGGCGATGAACATCTTGAGACGTATCCGTGGAACAGCAGTGCTATTGCTTATCGGATCCATAGCCCTGACCGGATGTGCGAAACCAGGGCAAACAAACGAAGAAGCGCCACACAGTACCTATCAGAAGCTCCCGAGTCATGAAGAGGCGATGGGGGGCCACCACGACGCCGAACCTCTCAGCCATGCGGAAGACCCACACATGCAGCACATGCAAGAGGTCAAAATCTGGTTACAAAAAGAACTGGGCCATACATACGATCTGCCGCTTCCCCCGGCCACGAACGAGCAGCTCACGGCCGGCAGAAAAATCTATCTGCAGTCATGCGCCCCTTGCCATGGGGAAAAAGGCAGGGGCGACGGTCCGGTCTCCGAGTCTCTTGAGCAAAAACCATCCGATTTCACAGCCACAAAACACACGAAATTTTACTCTGAGCAAGGACGCCTTCATATCATCAAAAAAGGAATTGAAGGCACCCCCATGGCTGGCTGGGAAAACGCGCTCAATGAAGCGCAGCTCCAAGGGGTCTATGCCTATATTCGCTCCCTTTCCCCCTTCGAACCTGCGGGGGCACATCATCATCACTGATGAACCAGCAGCAGGCACTCATCTCTATTTGTGGTAGAAAAGCGTGCGCAGGACGCGCCCGTTTAACACCCCGTTCCAAACACAAAGCCCGATTCGACACGCGTGGTCGAATCGGGCTTATAACGTGCTGCACACGTCCCAGATACCGTGCCGTCCCTGTCTTTATTCTGCAACGTGGGTGAATGTATCTTTCACGGTTTTCTCACCAATCTTGATCTTTACGGTCACCTTATAGTTGCCTTTTTGTTTCATATCGACATCCGCCCCGTGCCCGCCGCCCATCCCCATGGCCATGATTTTCTTCTTTTTGCCATCGGGGCCCGTCACGAGAAAACCGACCCGGGCGTCATGGGCCAGACTCCCATCACTTTTTTTCACGTTCACCATCAGGTGATGCGAGGCCACCTTGCCCTTCATCTTCTCCATCCCCTCCATGTTTTCCATGCGTTTCTGCATATCAATAAGGCGATAAGTCAAGGTCACGCCATCGGTGGTATGGGTTCGGATCACCGTCTCGTCCATGTCCATGGATGTCTCCATGTCATGCCCTTTCATCTTTCCCGTGTTCATTTTCGTCTCTTGCATTTTTTTCATCTCTTTGCCTTTGCCGGAAAGATTCTCTCCATGCTGAGCAAAAGACACAGAGGAAAAACTCACGACTAAAAGCGCCAAAAGGCCAAAAATAAAAGTATGTCGTTTCATGATTTATCTTCCTTTGGTTCACGGTTGTTTGTTGTAAAAAACGGATTCAGGGGATCATCCCCTGACCGGAGGCTTTTTTTTCATCTCCCTGGCCTTCAACCCATAATAGATGGCCGGAATAATAATCAGTGTCAAAAAGGTGGAGGAGATAAGCCCCCCCACCATGGGGGCGGCGATGCGTTTCATAATCTGAGCGCCGGTTTCACTGCCCCACATCACGGGCAACAGCCCGATGAGGGTGGTGGCCACGGTCATGAGTTTGGGGCGAACCCGGTCCACGGCCCCTTCGATAACGCCCTCATAAAGATCGGACGGAGTGTTCATGCGTCCCTCTTCCAGCCGCCTGCCATAGACTTCATTCAAATAGACCAGCATCACGACCCCGGTTTCCGACGCCAGACCGGCCAGGGCGATAAAACCCACCACCACGGCCACCGAAAGGTTGTAATCCAGCCAGTAGATCAACCAGACCCCGCCCGTAAGGGCAAAGGGAAGACTCGCCATGACAAGGGTCGCCTCAGCGAGACTTCCAAAATGGAGATAGAGAAGCACAAAAATGAGAATAAGCGTGGCAGGAACAATGAGTGTCAGAGATTTCCGCGCCTTCTCCATGTATTCAAACTGACCGGACCAGACGAGAGAATACCCGGACGGAAGCGTCATGCTGTTCTCAATAAGGGCTTTTGCCTCTTTGACATAGCTCCCGACATCCACGCCTTTCAGATCCACATAGACCCAGGCCGTGCGTCGGGCATTTTCACTCTTAATGCCGGCCGGCCCGTTTTTAAAGGAGAGGGAGGCCAGCTGAACCAGGGGGACATGGGCCCCGGATGGGGTGGGCACCAGCACCCGGCCCAGGCTGTCGAGGTCGTTCCGGTACTCCCGGCTGTACCGCAGGTTCACCGGATAACGCTCCAGTCCCTCCACGGTCCAGGTGATGTTCCTCCCGCCAATGGCGGTCATAATGACCTTCTGCACATCATCCACCGAGAGCCCGAAACGGGCAAGGTGATCCCGGTTGATGGCGATATCCAGGTATTTTCCTCCGGCGACCCGCTCAGAATAGACCGACAGAGTCCCGTTCAAAGGCCGCAACAGCGCCTCAATCTGAGTGCCCAGGTCAGAGAGCACCGACAGATCGGTCCCCATGATCTTAATGCCCACCGGGGTCTTGATGCCCGTGGAGAGCATGTCGATGCGAGTGCGGATGGGCATGGTCCAGGCGTTGGTCAGCCCCGGGAACCGAACGGCTTCGTTCAACTCATCAGACAATTCCGTAAGGGTCATGTACCGCTCTTCCGGCAGCACCCAAGCCAGGGGCTTGCTTAAAAACGATGGCCAGTCGGAAAAAAATCGATCCACGGGCCGCTTACGCCACTCATGAAGGATCTTCCCCTCCTTCTCCTTTGGAAAAACCAGGGAAAGCGGGCGCACCAGCCCCCCCGGCCACCCATCGTAAAACCGATCCACGGTCAGCCTTTCGTGCTCCACCTTCGGCCGCAGCACGATGGTGGTCTCAATCATCGAAAGGGGGGCCGGGTCTGTGGAGGTTTCTGCCCGCCCCACCTTGCCCAGGACATGCCGCACCTCGGGAAAACGCTTGATGATCTTGTCGGTCTGCTGCAACAGCTCCCGCGCCTTGGTCACCGAGATCCCGGGCAGGGTCGTGGGCATATAAAGAAGATCCCCTTCATTCAAAGGCGGCATAAACTCGCTGCCCAGCCGTGAAAAAGGAAACCAGGTCGCGGCCAGAATCAAAACCGCAATGGCGATTGTCAGTTTTCGCCATGACAGCACCCCATGAATCACCGGACGATAAATCCGAATTAAGAATCGGCTCAAGGGGTTCTCCTTTTCGCTCAGGATCCGCTGGGGTAAAACCATCATCACAAGCAAAAAGCCCGCGATCATCGCGCCCCAGAAACTCCAGACAGGAAGATCAACCCCAAAAGAACGGGCCGCCAGGACCGCCAGGGGAGGAAAGACCCCCGTCAGGCCATACATCAGACGGCGACGCCTTTTGGGCTGGGCATCAAAGACGCCCTTTTCCCGAACGAAAAAAGTCATCAACACTGGAATAACCGTCACCGCAAGCACAGAAGAAGCGGCCATGGCAAAGGTCTTCGTGTACGCCAAGGGGCGAAAAAGACGTCCCGACTGCTCCACCAGGGTGAACACAGGCAGAAAGGAGACCGTAATAATCAGAAGACTGTAAAAAAGTGCCGGCCCCACTTCCCGGGACGCATCGATAATGATCTGCTGATGGGAGCGCGTCCCATCGTTTCTCTCCATGTGCTTGTGGGCATTTTCCACCAGCACCACCGAGGCGTCCACCATCACCCCGATGGCAATGGCAATCCCTCCTAGGCTCATGATGTTGGCGTTGATGCCGTTGAGATACATGACGGTAAAAGCGATGAGAATACCCACAGGCAGCGTGAAAATCGCCACAAAGGCCGACCGGAAGTGCAGGAGAAAAATCACGCAGATAAGCGCCACCACGGCCATCTCTTCCACCAGCTTTACCTTGAGGGTGGAGACGGCCCGCTCGATGAGCCCCGAGCGATCGTAGCCCGCTTCGATGGTGACCCCCTCGGGCAGCCCCTGCTCAAGCTCTTTGAGTCGTTTTTTTACCCGTTCGATGGTGGCCAGAGCGTTTTCGCCGTAACGCATCACCACGATGCCCCCCACCACCTCGCCTTCCCCGTTCCACTCCAGCACACCGCGCCGCAGCTCCGGACCGATCTTCACCCGGGCCACATGCTTCAACAGGATCGGGGTGCCCTTCTCATCCACACCCAATGAGACCTTTTCCAGGTCCTCCACCGAAGAGAGATAACCCAGCCCCCGCACCATGAACTCTGTCTCCGCCATCTCCACCAGACGCCCCCCCACATCGGTGTTGGAGCGCTTAATGGCAGAACGAATCTGGTCGATGGAGAGGTTGTAGGCATTGAGACGCGAGGGATCCACCTCCACCTGATACTGCTTCACAAACCCGCCGATACTCGCCACCTCGGAGACACCGGACACCGCCGTGAGTTCATACCGCAGATACCAGTCCTGAAGACTGCGAAGCTGCTGGTTGTCCAGGGCACCTGAGCTGTCCTTGAGCACATACTCATACACCCAGCCCACCCCGGTGGCGTCTGGCCCCAGTGCCGGAGTGACCCCCTCTGGAAGTCGCCCGGCCACCACGTTCAAATACTCCAGCACCCGGGACCGCGCCCAGTAAATATCCGTGCCGTCTTCAAAGATAATGTAGACAAAGGAGAGCCCGAAAAAGGAGTACCCCCGCACGGACTTGGCGTAGGGAACGCTCAACATGGCCGTGGTTAAGGGATAAGTCACCTGGTCCTCCACCACCTGGGGTGCCTGCCCGGGAACGTCCGTGTAGACGATCACCTGGACGTCAGAGAGATCCGGGATCGCATCCAGTGGCATCCGCGATATGGACACAAGGCCCGCCACCACCACAAAAAGCGTCACCAGAATCACCAGAAACCGGTTTCGCACAGACCATATAATCAGTTTTTCTATCATCTTGATCCCATGCCTTCTCTGGGTAAAACAAGGTGGCGCCACTTTGAAAGCGGGTTTGCGAATGCGCTACGGCTGTGGGTACACTGGGCACCTCGCGTCCGCATTCGCGTGAATGTTAAGGCTTCGCAAATGATCTCAACCCGAGGAACGAGGGGTGAGATCATTCGCAACCTGGGGTCCAGGGGATCATCCCCTGGCCGCCGGAGGCTGTTTTTTTTACATATCTTCAAAAAAATCATCGTCCTCAGAATCCGGCCCGGTCTTGGGAGGTTTTGGGTTCTTCACCTCCATCATTTTGGCCACGGCCTCTTTGAGCTGGGACTCCGAATCGAGGAGGAACTGGCCGGAGACCACCACCTCATCGCCGGGGGCGATGCCCCTAAGGACATGAAGCCGGCCATCATCTAAGGTAATCCCGGTGATCACCTCACGGGGGGTGAATCGGCCCTGACCGGTTCGCACAAAGACCGTCTCTTTGCTGCCGGAGTGGAGGACGGCTTCAGCGGGAATCACCACCCCGTTTTCGCCGGTATCGGTTATCAGGCTGACGTTGGCGTACATGTCGGGTTTCAGGTAGTCGTCACGGTTGTCGAACTCCAGGCGCACGGTCACATCCCGGGTGCGGCCCTGCATAAAGGGATACACATAGGCCACCTTGCCGGTAAGAATTTTCCCCGGGCTGAAGGGAAGGGCCATGGAGGCTGCCTGGCCCTGACGCACCCGCCCCACCTCATATTCATAGACATGGGCTTCCACCCAGACCCGAGAGAGGTCCGAGAGGGTGTAGAGCGTGGTGCCGGCATTAAAATATCCCCCTTCCATGACGCCCTTGGTCACCACCACACCGGTGTAGGGGGAGGTCACGGTGACACTCTCAAGGGCTCGTCCCAAGCGCTCTGCCCGCCGAATTTCGGGCGCAGGCATGGCATAGTTCTGAAGCTTTCGTTTGGCCGAGGCGAGGAGCCTTCGGTGGGTCTCACTGCCCCCTTGTGCAAGCCGTGACCGCGCATTGAGGTACTCCTCCTGGGCGGCGATGAGTTCCGGGGAATACACCGTAAAAAGGGGTTCCCCGCGATTCACCTTCTGCCCTTCAAAGTTGACATGAAGGGTCTGGATCCAGCCGGAGAAACGCGGGCTCACCCGATAGGTTCGGGTCTCATCGTAGGTCACATGCCCCCAGGTATGCAGGGTGCGAGAGAGCGAGGCCTGGGCGGCCCGTTCCAGACGGACCCCCATGTTCTGCTCCATCACCGGATCGATATGAATCGCGACCCCGCCCACCAGCGCATCCTCGTACACAGGCACCAGATCCATCCCCATGGCACTCTGGCCCGGGCCATCATAGATTTCAGACGGGTTCATCGGGGCACGCCAGTAGGCCACCACCCGTTCTGCCGGGCTTTCTGACGCGGCCGCTTCCGCGATCTTGGGGATCAAGTTCATCCCACAAACCGGGCAATCCCCAGGCTCATCCACGAGGATAAAGGGATGCATGCTGCAGGTCCAAAGCGCTTCCACCGTCTCATGGTCATGGCCGTCCCGCGTGATGGACGTCCTCTCCCCTGGTGGATGGCCCGATTTCAACACGGGCATCAACACCCCTCCGACCAGAACGGTCACAGCCACCCCCACGCCAAGCCCCAGAAGCCACGCCATTGCATTATTTTTCAGTCTCATTTCGCCACTCCCTGCGCCTCGGAACGTTTAAAAACTCGCTCACGTGTCAACGCCTCACGATTCACAATCGATGCCACCCCGGGAAAAACATCCCCGGCAACCACCTTAAGATTCGCTTCCGCCACCAGCGCGTCCCGTAAAAACATCCTGGCCTTCAACTCCGATCTCAAGACGGCCATCACCGCATCAATCATCTGGTCAAAGGAGGCCCCCCCGACCTCATAGCGTGAAACCGAGGCTTCGGAGAGCTGCCGGGCCCTCGGGACCAGATCGTCTCTATAGAAAAGGTGGCGATCCAAGGCCGTCGCCATATCCGTGGACAAGCCCTCAATGCGATGGGGCAGCTCCCGCTCATAGCCTTGATACCCCAATATGGCCGCGCGCTCCCCGGCCCTCCGGGATGCGATCAGACGATCCTCCCGACGGTGCTTCCAGACCGGCACGGGAATCGAGACAGAGAGAGAAAAAAAATCATCCCGGTTGTTTCCCATGGGGTCATCCTCCCGCTGCCCGTAGGCCACTTTGATATCCACATCCGGCATCGCCTCTTTTTCTGCCAGCGACAGCGAGATACGGCTCAAGTCGAGGGTCCTTCCAAGCATCTCAAGACGAGGATTTTCGGCATCGGCCCGGGCCACCCACTCCTGGGCCGCCCTCAGCTGCGGGAGATCCAGGCGTACTTCCGGCCTCACGACACGATAGTATTCTCTCTGCAACAATCGGTTGAGGCCAACCTCCAGGCTGCGACGACGCCCCTCCAGAAGCATCCGCTCGTCGGTCAACTGGCTCAACTCCAGCTCCCCTGCAAGGACGGCGCGCTGAACCTCACGGCCTGCGCCATACCGTGATGCAGAGGCCTCGGTGGCCTGGGTGACCAGCTCAAAAAGTTCCGTGTTCAACCTCAGGCTCTCGCCCACAAACCAGAGCTCATAATAAAGGCTGGCCACCTCACGCTGAAGGACAAGCACCTGCTCTTTTAAACGGGATTCTGCCTTCTGAGCCGACACCCGTTTGGCATCGGCGGCAAGGCTCCGCTTTCCCGGCCAGGGAAAGCGCTGGGTGATGGAGAGCTGTTTCTGGGTCATGGGCTCCTGGTCCATGGCCAACCCATCCACCGGCAGGTTGATAAGCCCCACCCCGAGTTTCGGGTTAGGCAGGGCCCCCGCATACCCCGACGCGGCCAAGAACCCGCGGACCTCTTCCCGGGTGGCCTGGATCTCCGCATTGTTCGCCACCGCCTCCAGAACGAGCGAAGAGAGGGACACTTCCTGGGCCATGCCCAGGCTCGGGACAAGCCCCCACACCGCCACCACCAACATGTTAAAAATAAATCGTCTCATTCCCTCTGTCCCTGTGAATTAATCTAAAAATCAATGAAGCGACACGCACCACATCTGCCACCTTACCGGCCAACAGTGCAGCGACTGTGCCAACCGCCTGGCGGTCCTTTTATAAGACTGTTTTTTAAGGATAAAATATCTGGATAATAAATATTTGCTTCCCCACGATCCAGGAACGTTAAAGAGTATTCTCTACAACGCTGAAGAGTATTGTGAAGGGCTGACGTAAATCATTGCAGGAAACAAAAGGCCCTCAGGGCAGGGGCCTGAAATATAGGGAGAGGAAGAAAAATATGCGGAGAAGAAAAAAAGGACTCGGGCAAAACCACGCAGCGTCACCCAAACAAAAAAATCGATTCACTATTCAGCTCCCAAAAAAGCCTCCGGCGGCAAGGTGTGCCACCTTGAAAGCTGCTTGCGAATGCGCTTTGCCCCCATGTCACGGCGTAGCCGCAGGCGAAGACGGATTCCTCGGGCCAAATCACATCCGCATTTGGGTCGATGTAAAGCTGAAATATATATTTAAGACCTGTTTGTTAAACTTTTCAAAAGCTTAGCCCCCGGCAGGGCCACCGGAGGCTTAAGCTGAATAGTTACAAAATCGGTTCAGTTTAACATAACGATTCAAAAATATACATCATTCTCCCATTCCGGTCATGCCGCAGCGCAACCCGCCCAAAAACACGTCCGCACTTTTCCAGCTGGATGAAAACTGAAATGATTCTCTTCCGTTGTCTCCGTTACGTATTTTGGGTAACATGCATGGAGACACACCACCCATCCCCCGTTCCAAGGAGACCCTCATGCACCACAAAACCCCACTCGTCATGGCCCTTGTCCTCGTTTTTCTCATCACCGGCTGCGGCACCAAAAACCGTTCTCCTCAGGAGCGGCCCACGCCCTTTACGGTGACCCTCCACAACCTCTCGGAGACCTCAACACTCCCCACGGCCATCGGCGCCGGGCTCTGGGCTGTCCATACCGTGCCTTACCCCCTGTACAGAGCGAAAAAAGTCGACAAAGAGTCGGGCCTTGAAGCCCTGGCCGAAGACGGCAACCCCGAGGCCCTCTTAACCCATCTTTTAAAAATGGAAGATGTCGCTGCAGCCGGTCTCTTCCCGGCGTCCTTACCGGTGAAGGCTGCCGTCCCTCTGGCACCCGGTGGGTTCTACACGTTCACCTTCCTCGCCATGCCCGGAGACTCTCTCTCTTTTGCTGCCATGGTCACCGAATCCAACGATCTCTTCTTCGGGACCCCGTGTGCGGGAATTCCCCTGTTTCATGAAGGCACCCCACTAAACGGCGACATCACCGCCCATATCCGGCTCTGGGATTGCGGCACGGAAATCAATGAGAAACCCGGCACCGGAAAGTACCAGGCCGCCCGACAAAAAGGCCCCGGCAGGGGGGCCCCCGAATATCGCAATGTCCATCTGGCCACCGGCCCCGCCCCGAAGGTTACCGACATGATTTGGGTCACCCTCACCCCCGTGATAAAACCACCCGCCTTGCCCCAGAGCGCCCCACCGTCAAACGACAGGATAAAATAAGCAGGCAGGCATATCGCCACGTTCATCTAAGCGGCGGTATCAGCAGGAGACATTGCATGCGCCCGGTGTCGGTTTTCCTGATCCTTTCTGCGCGCATCCTTAACCCGGCTCGCCCGAAGGGTGAGAAAATCAAACAGAATACCGTGGATTACATTTTGCATTTTTGAAACGACTAAAAATATTACTACAAAGAACTGTAATTACGAATTATTCCTTAGTCCTGATTGTTTTCTCATGAAATATCCGGGTTAAAACCCTGAGAGCCCCAACGAACACACCATCAATAAGGGCGGGGACCCTCCAAACACGTCCAAACACGCCTTTAACAAATGATCGTTTGTTTATTTAAACAATTGTCGATAAAGTATTTGTCCCTAAATACGGGATATTGCGCACGTCGGCGGGCTCAACACTCACAAAATAAAACACCCATCGACCAAACAAGCCAATCCGGTCACAGCCCATGACGCCCCCCTGCTTTTTAAGACTCACCCACACCCCAAAAAAACCGATAAAAATCATTTCACGCTCTCCACACTCTGATTTTCTCGCTTAACCATCGCACCCAGTTAAACGATCATTCGTTTACTTAAATAATTGTTAATAACGCTATTGTACTGAAATAACGAGACCCGCAGCGCATTCGCAAGCCCGCTCTCAAGGTGGCGCCACCTGCCGCCGGAGGCTGTTTTCTGTTTTTTCGTGGGTTCGCGGTGGCTTTGCGGTTCGCCCTTACAGGGCCTCTCCACGGTCGTGGGGACGCCATACCGCGGCCCGTCCCTGGGCCGTCCGCGCCTTGACACCACAGAGCCAATACCGTATTATTTTTATTTATTGTTCTGATTTCAATGCCACCCAGCCTGAAGATAACACCTGAATTCTGAGTAAAAGCCTTCGTCACAGCACATGTCCCCTGGCGGGACATCCTTTTTCCTATTTTGACTCTCCCCGGGAATCAACCCCCTGGGTGACGGCTCCAGGAGTTCCCATGGTTTCTCCGGTGCAGCGCACATATGGTCTCATGACCCTCATCATCTTCTTTTGGGGCATCCTCCTGGCCACACCTTCCTCTGTGTCCGGGGCCACCCTTCCCAAGCGGGTGCTTCTTCTGAATGCCTACCACAAGGGCCTCTCCTGGACGGATGGCATCACCGAGGCGGTGACCCAGGCCTTCGCAAAAGATGAAGTCGTGCTTCATGTCGAGTATCTCGACAGCAAGCGCTCCCCCATGGCCCGGATGGTGGAACCGATGACGGAATTTCTGGCCAGAAAATACGAGACGACCCCACCGGATGTGATCCTCTGCTCGGACAACAACGCCCTCGCCTATCTTCGGCAATACGGCCCACGCCTTTTTCCAGGGATCCCCGTGGTCTTTTGCGGTATCAACGACTACGAGCCCGCCATGCTCAACGGCTTTCACGGAAACATCACCGGGGTGGTGGAAAAGACAGACCCCCTGGGTACGGCCCGACTGGCGCTCTCCCTCCTGCCTGAAACCAGGCGGCTTGTTGTCATCACCGGAATCACTCCCACCGCCCGGGCGATGAAGCACCAGGCTGAAAACGTTCTCACCCCATTATCAGAGCAGGTCGACCTCCTCTGGTGGAGCGAACTCTCCAGTGAGGAACTCGCCCATCGACTGAAACGTTTAAAGGAAGGAGATGTGGTTCTTCTCATCCTCTACAACCGAGATAAATCCGGAGAATATTTTTCCTTTGAACAGAGCGGCCAATTCATCACGGGCAAGGCCCGGGTCCCCGTCTTCGGGCTCTGGGACTTCTACCTGGGAACCGGGGTGATGGGTGGGCGCATGGCGAGCGCCACAGACCAGGGAAAAAATGCGGCGTCCCTTGCCCGCCGAATCCTCAAAGGCAAAAAAGCAAGTCAGCTGCCGGTCATTGACTCAAGCCCAAACATCTATATGTTCGATGACACCGTGTTAAAAAAATTCCGAATCAGTCAGGAGAAACTGCCCTCGGGAAGTGTTGTTCTGGGGGCTCCTGAAGGGGAACTGCCCCGCCCTTTTTACTACATCAATGCCGTGATTATTTTTTTCTTCTCCATGGCTCTGCTTTACATCATCCTGATCCTGTCCCGGATCTTCCGAAAAAAAGCCTCTCTCCCTCAATTTTCGGCACAGCTTTCCCAGATCGTCATTGCGGTCCCCGCCATGGCTCTGATTCTGGCGACCCTGCTCTGGGCGGGTCACGACTATCTGCAATTCAAGGAGAACAGCCGAAACCTCAACCGAGAGCTGATGGAAGAGTTGCGTCAGACCATCATCTATCAGGTGGACCGAGCCATGGAGGCCATTGCCTTCCAGCGGGAGACCGAACGGGTTCGGCTGCGAAGGGACTTAAAATCCCGCACCGAAGAGGCCCTGGGCATTACCAGCCACCTGTACAATACTTACCGCCACCTGCCCCCGGCAGAGATTGAAGAGCTGATCCACGATGCCCTCTACGCCCTGCGGTGGAATGACATGAGAGGCTACTATTTTGTGCTGGACCTGAAAGGCCGCATGGTGGTCCACCCGCTGCTGCCTGAGCTTGAGGGACAAAACCTCCTTTACCTCACCGACGAAGACGGGGTGTTCCTGAATCAGAACTTCATCGCCACGGCGAAAGCATCGGGAGAAGGGTTCAGTCAATACAAATGGACCAAGTCCCCGGGGGCGACATTCCAGAGCCCGAAACTCACCCACCTGCGCCTCTTCGAACCCCTGGGGCTCATCATCGGCAGCGGAGAATACCTGGATGACATTCAGGGAGACACCCAGGCCCTTGCCCGGCAACAACTTGAGGACATCTCCTACGCCAATGGAAAGGGATTTGTCTTCGTTAAGAACTACAAAGGGGTGGAGCTAGTCAACCGCACCCGCCCCGACCTGATCGGTAGGAATCTCTGGGACCAGACCGATGCCCAGGGCCTGACAATCACCCAGGAGGTTATCGCAACAGCCAAACGAATGGATGGGGGATTTGTCACCCACCTATGGGAAGACCCTGTAGAAGGGGACCTCCAGAAAACACTCGCCTACGTTCGCGGGGTGGATGACTGGCAGTGGGCCGTCGGCTCCAGCCTCTCCCTGGACGAACTCAACCAGGCCGTCATCCTGGCCAGGCGCAAGATGCTCACCAGTTTTTCGGTTCGTCTCGGCCTGATGCTGGCCGCCATGGGAGCTCTCGGCCTCTTCTGCACATGGCTGGGCCGCCGATACTCCACCCGCCTGGCCTCACAGTTCCAGACCTTCCAGGAGGATTTCACCGCCTCGGAAGGCAACCCCATGGATATCACCATTTACGGCCACGCCGAATTCCGAAACCTGGCCGTGGGCATCAACGAGGTCCTGGAAGAGCGCCAGCGGGTCTCCATGGTCCTGCTCAAGCAACGATCCCTGCTGGAGGCCATCTTCGCCTCCACCACCGATCTTCTGATGCTCAAGGACAAGAGGGGAGTCTATCGCATGGTCAATGCCGCCTGCACGGCCTTCATGGCATTGGATCGCCAGGCCATCGAAGGACGAACCGACTGGGAGCTGTTCCCCCCTGAACAGGCAGAACTCTTCTCCAAGGGGGACCCAGAGGTCTTAAAACAGGGGGAACCCATCATCGATGAGTGGGCCTTTACCCGAAAGGGAACCTTGAAAAGCCTTTTAATCTCTAAAACAGCCGTACTCGAAGGGAATGGAACGATTACCGGGGTCCTCTGCTCTGCGAGGGACATCACCAACGTTCGCCTGGCCCAGGAGGAGCTGCAGCAAAGCGAAGAGCGATTCCGCAGCCTCTTCCGGGATACGGCCGATCCGGTCTTTCTCATCGAAGAAAATAAATATATTGACTGCAACCAGGCGGCCCTGCACATCCTTCGGATGGCCACCATCGAAGAGGTGGTGGACACCCATCCCTCCCGATTCTCCCCCACCCTGCAACCCGACGGCACCCCTTCCGCCCCTGCCATCGACCGCCTCATGTCCAAGGCACTGAACGAAGGGCCCATCACCTATGAATGGATGCACCGAAGGGCGGATGGGGAAGCCTTCTGGGCTGACGTCAGCCTCACCCCTATTGCCTTTCAAAAACGGCAGGTCCTGCACTGTGTTATGCGCGATATCACCGAGCGCAAAGAGATGGAGCAGCAGCGACGGGACGCCCTGGGGCAGGCCAAAGAGGCCAGTCAGGCCAAGAGCTCTTTCCTGGCCAACATGAGTCACGAAATCCGCACCCCCATGAACGGCGTCATCGGGATGATCGAACTGCTCCTGGACACCCGCCTCACGGAGGAGCAACGGGAGTATGCCAAAACAGCTCAGGCCTCAGGAGAATCCCTCCTCTCCCTCATCAACGACATCCTCGATTTCTCAAAAATAGAGGCGGGCAAACTGGACTTAGATATCCTCAACTTCGACCTGCGGGCCATGCTCGATGACTTAGTCAGGATGATGGCCCTCAACGCCGAGGAGAAAAAAATAGAGTTTATCTGTGCCCCGGCGCCTGAGATCCCCTCCTACCTGAAGGGAGACCCCGGTCGCCTGAAACAAATCCTCATCAACCTCACAGGCAATGCAGTAAAATTTACTGAAAAAGGAGAGGTCTCGGTACATGTGGAATTGCTCGAGGATACCGGGCAGAAAGTCCTCCTTAAATTTTCAGTCAAGGACACCGGCATCGGCATTTCCCCTAAAAAACAGCCCCTGATTTTTAAGAGTTTTCAGCAAGTGGATGCCTCCACCACCCGCCAGTTTGGCGGCACCGGCCTCGGCCTGACCATTTCAAAACAACTGGTGGGGTTAATGAAAGGCCAAATCGGGGTCATCAGCCAGGAAGGTAAAGGCTCCCATTTCTGGTTCACCCTTCCCCTCGACAAACAAAAAACCCAGCCCCCTCCCCCCCCTCTCACCATCCTGAAAGGTCTGCGCATGCTGGTCGTGGATGACAACCACACCAACCGCCGCCTTCTCACCTCCCAGCTGACGGCCTGGGGCATCCGCTCCGATGCCGTGAGCAGCGGAGCGAATGCGCTGAGTCACCTCACTCTGGCCCAGACCGAAGGGGATCCCTATCGCCTGGCCATCCTCGATATGCAGATGCCGGAAATGGACGGAGAGACCCTGGGCCGAACCATTCGGAGTCACAGCGAACACAAGGAGACCCGACTCGTCATGATGACCTCCATGGCACGCCGAGACGACGCCAAACGCATGCAGGAGATCGGTTTTTCAAGCTACCTCATCAAGCCCGTCAGGCAAAAAGATCTGTACGAGGCCCTCTCCCTTGTGATGGAGAGCAAGCCCGCAGGCGATGGAACGCCAACCCTTGTCCCCCCCCAGGTTGTCGAGGAAAGCAAACGCCGCACAGAGCGAATCCTTCTGGTCGAGGACAACCTCACCAACCAGAAGCTCGCCTTGCTCCTTCTGAAAAAAATGGGGTTTCAGGCCGTGGCCGTGGCCAATGGAAAAAAAGCGCTGCACGCCCTCTCCGAAACCTCCTATGACCTGATCCTGATGGATGTCCAGATGCCGGAGATGGACGGCCACGAAGCCACCCGACGTATTCGAACCCCCGACTCCCCTGTCCTTAACCGGACCGTCCCCATCATCGCCATGACCGCCTTTGCCATGAAAGGAGATCGGGAGGCCTGCCTGAACGCTGGGATGGATGACTATCTCAGCAAACCCATCCGACTGGCTGAACTGTCCCGCGTGATCGATCAATGGCTCCCCACGCCCCCAGAGGTTCCCTGAGAACAGCGCAACTGTCGCCCCACCCATCGCACCCAACCCCCTGAAAACAGACAAACCTTGACACAGGCACGAAACAGTGGTTATCAATGGAATACATCGTTTACTACGCATGCAAAATCCAGGGTTGGCCTATTGCTTGCTCGCATCTCGCCACAAGCAAACGGCCCCCACGCCTCGGAACGAAACCCCATGGTTTTTGTCATCACATCAACTGCCCTGGCCGGGATCATTCTGGCCATCAACGCCCAACCGCAGACGGGCGGTACCCACCGAAGGCGCCACGCCAAAAGCAAAGGCTGCCCCCATAAAATCTAAAGAGCCTGCCAAAAGGCAAAAACCCTGCAATCCCGCACCCTCCCCCTCCCTTTGGGTCCCTTTCCCCCCCATCTTTTCTATTGATCCCATATACGCATTGTCGTATCGTCTTGGCATGTTAACCGGCCCCTTTTTTGTCCGAAGGGGCCGGTTCTGTCTGTGGCCCATCCTGGTATCGCCCCCAAAGGGAGCTTCCCTGATCGGTCCCTCGTTTTAACCACCCATCCGTTCTCACGGAGTGCCTATTATATGGAACTATCTCAGCAGCAGGAAGCCGCCGTGGAACACCTCGGCTCCCCCGCCCTGGTTGTGGCCGGCGCAGGTTCTGGAAAAACCCGAACCCTCACGGCCCGTTTTGCAAGACTCATGGAACGGAACGTGGACTCCCGACGCATCCTGGCCATCACCTTCACCAACAAGGCCGCAGGGGAGATGAAAAGCCGTCTCATGCAGATGACCGGGCGTCTCGACACCGACTTTCCCTGGGTTCGTACCTACCACAGCGCCTGCTACACCATTTTGAAGAAGCACTGCACCAAGCTGGGCTACCACATGCCCCTGGAGATCTTCAGCAGTTACCACCAGCAGAAGACCATCAAGGAGATCGCCCTCTCCCAGAACATCGACAAGAAACACGCTCCGGCCATCCTCTCGGAGATCTCACGGGCCAAAAACTCCGGCAACGTCAACACGTACCTGGACGCCCTGCCCCTGATCACCCGAAGCCGCACCGAGGGAATTTACCGGGACTATGAACGCATCCTGAAAGAAAAAAACGCCCTGGACTTCGACAACATCCTCTGCCTCACCCGCGACCTGTTAAGGGATCACCCCGAAATCAAGGCCGAATACCGGGACAAATTCCAGCACATCCTGGTGGATGAATACCAGGATACCAACAACCTGCAGGAAGAGATCACCCGCCTCCTGCTGGGCCATGAGAACCTCTTTTGTGTGGGCGATGACTGGCAGGCGGTTTACGGATTCCGAGGGAGCAACGTCAGCCATTTTCTCTCCTTTCCCGATAAATACCCCAACGCCCGAATCTTCCGACTGGAGCAGAACTACCGCTCCGCCGACGAAATCGTCCAGCTGGCCAACGGCATCATCGGCAACAACGAAAGCCGTATGGACAAACACTGCTTCTCCGAAAAACGGGGGGCTGTCATCGAAACCCGCACCTTCTTCAATGAATTTGAGGAGGCCGAATGGGTCGCACGAAAGATTCGCACCGAATACAAAAGCGGTGTGGACTACGAAGACATGGTGGTGATGTACCGCACGAAAGCCTTGTCTCTTTGGTTTGAAAAAGCCTTGAGGCAGCTCCAGATTCCCTATCAGATGGTGGGTTCCAAGGGGTTCTTCGAACGAAAAGAGATTTTGGATATCAACTGCTACCTCCTGGCCGCGGCCTTCCCCAGTGACGATGTGGCCTTTGAGCGTATCGTCAACACCCCCAAGCGGGGTATCGGCCCCTCCATGATCTCCAAAATAGCCCAGGCGCGGGTGGGCATGATGAGCTTCCAGGAGTCGGCACGATGCATGGTCAAAGAGCGCGTCCTCTCCAAAAAAATCCATGAAGGCCTCACCAACATCTTCGAGCTCCTGGACACGATCAAGGTGATGACCCCGGCCATGGCCATCGAAGAGGTGTTGGGCCGGACCGGCTACCTGGATCATCTCCTGAGCTACTGCAAAACACGGGAAGAATTTGATACCCGCAAAGACCAGATTGATGAGCTGATCCACACGGCCTCCCTGAAAGAGACCCTCCACGACTACTTAGAGGACGTCAACCTCATCCGGGAAGACAAAGACGAGGACGACGGAGGCGGCAAAGGGGTTCACCTCTCCACCGTCCACGCCAGCAAGGGCCTGGAATACCAGATGGCCTTTATCGTCGGCCTGGAAGAGCAGCTCTTTCCCCACTGGCGCTCCATGGAGAGCGACCGGGAGCTTGAAGAGGAACGCCGCCTCATGTACGTGGCCGTGACCCGTGCTGAGAGCCACCTCTACATCACCTCCGCCTCCTCACGCCGAAAAAAACGCACAAAAAAGAGCCGGTTCTTCTACGAACTCGACTCGGCCATGGATGAGTTGGGCATTTAAACCGCCCCCGCGAACAACACCCCGCCTCTGACAACGTTTGACAGCCTCACCCGTGAGCGCATGGGGCTGTCACACGTGGTCCGTGCCCGGCCTGTCGGCCATTCTTGGCACAAATGATGCCCAAAGCGGCAACCGCTGCGATTGTCTGTAAATTAAAACCGTTCCCCTTCTGCTCTCAAAAAAGCATGCCATTTCCTGCCGTTTCGCCCCCCTCTGCCCACAGCACCCGGCCTTCATAGAAAACGCATCATTTCAGTCTTTTATTTGATTTTTATACCGAGATGGCATCGAATGTGCTTTATCCGTCCCCCATCAACAGGGGAGTTGCGAGGGCGCCCCCTTTGTTAAAGGCAAGGCCATGGCCTGCCTGTCACCTGAGGCGGTCACAGAACACAGCCAGCCATGCGTCTTCTCTCCTTTGAAATAAACCGCAGCCCCCGGCAAGACTCTCCCGCCTCATGTGTATCGCAAACCGCCCCTATGGCCCTTTACGATCAACCTATCCATGGAGTGACATATGCTCGATAATCTCAAACTGAAAACCAAAATGATCGCCACGATCTGCACCATTGTCCTGGTCTCCTTTGCCGCCGTGATCACCGTCATCACCATCCAGGCCTCCGGCGTCGTCAAAAAAAATGCCGTCCAAACAGGCCTGGAGATGGCCCACCGGTACGGAGAAGAGATCAAAGGGGAGATGGGAAATGCTCTGGATACGGCCCGCACCCTTGCCCAGACCTTTTCGGCTCTGAACACCGAAACCCGTCCCCTGGAACGGGAGACGGTAAACGACATCCTGAAGCACGTGCTTAAAGACAACAATCACTTCATGGCCACCTGGTGCGCCTGGGAAAACATGGACGGCCGGGACGCAGAGTCGATGAAACGAGTCGATTCCCACCCCAGGACGGGGGCCTTTGTGCCTTACTGGTATCGATCGGGCGGACAGATCGAGCTCGATATCTGTGACAGCTACAATGCCGCCGACAGGGAAAAATCCGCCTATTACTCGGTCCCCATGTCCACCAACCGGGAATTTCTCATGGAACCGACCACCTACACGGTCAACGGCAAAGACGTGATGATGATCAGTCTCATTGTCCCCATCCGGATGGCCGGCCATCCGGTCGGCGTGGTGGGGGTGGACTTCTCCATGGAAGATTGTGCCAGCCTGGTTAAGGCCATCAAGCCTCTGGAGACCGGATACTGTACTCTGATCTCAAACCAGGGATTAATCGCGGCGAATCATGAAAACAATGATGTGGGCAAAAATCTCAGCGAATTTAAAGACCAGAGAGAGAGACTTGAGGCCATCCGAAAGGGCGAAGAATCCATCGAGTTCAGGCGCTCATCTCTCCTGGGTGAGGTGGTCTCCACCTACAGCCCCTTCACACTGGGAGAGACACAGACGCCCTGGAGCTGTGTCATCACCCTCCCCATGAATAAAGTGCTGAAAGATGCCAAAAGCTTACGAAACACGAGCCTTCTCATTGGCCTTCTCTCGGTGCTCGCCCTCTTCGGGGTCGTCTTTTTTATTGCGCACACCATCATCGTCGCGCCCATCAACAAGGTAGTCGACGGCTTAAAAGATATCGCCCAGGGTGAAGGGGACCTCACCATGCGCCTGGACATTACCAGCCGGGACGAAATTGGCGAGCTCGCCCGCTGGTTCAATACCTTTGCCGAAAAAATCCATACCATTATCACCGAAACCGCATCAAACGCCCAAGAGGTAGGGGCGGCCTCAAGCGACCTCCTGGGTCTTTCCCGAGACATGTCAAAAGGCGCGGAGTTCACCTCCGAACGATCCAACACCGTGGCCGCGGCCACGGAAGAGGCCGCCACCAGTATTAACTCTGTGGCTGCGGCCATGGAACAGGCTGCTACAAATATCAATATGGTCTCCGTGGCCACGGAGGAGATGACCTCCACCATCCAGGAGATCGCCAGGAATTCAGAGAAATCCAGAACCATCAGCAGCGAGGCCGTGACCGGATCGAAAAACGCCTCGGCCGTGATGCACACCCTGGGTGCGGCGGCTCTTGACATTGGCAAAGTCACCGAAACCATCTCAGACATCTCCGAGCAGACCAATCTTCTGGCGTTAAACGCCACCATTGAAGCGGCTCGGGCGGGAGATGCAGGGAAGGGATTTGCCGTGGTGGCAGGGGAGATCAAGGAGCTCTCAAAACAGACCGCGATTGCCACCCTGGAAATTCGTCAAAAAATACAGGGGATCCAAAGTGGCACGGAGACAGCGGTGACCGAGATTGATGGCATCTCGCAAATCATCAATGACGTCAATGATATCACCATCACCATCGCAACGGCCATTGAAGAACAAACCGCGGTCACCAATGAAATCGCCGGCAATGTCTCCCAGGCTTCAGCGGGACTGCAGAGCGTCACCGAAAGCATGGCCCAGGTGTCAGGCGCTGCCTCCGAGATTGCATCGGATATCTCAGCCGTCAACACCTCCGCCGGAGAGATGTCAGACAACAGCAGCCAGACCCAAGCCGGGGCCGACAAGCTGGCCCGACTCGCCCGGACCCTGTCCGATCTGGTGAGAAAATTTAAAATTTAAAGGATCGTTTCGGGCATCAGGGCGTTCTTATCACGCCCTGATACCCGGCAGTGCATTCGCAACCCCGCTTTCAAGGCGGCCCCACCTTGCCACCGGAGGCAGTTTTTAGCGCTGAATCATTACCCAAGCGCCACATCCAGCACCATCATCACGGAAAACCCCACCATGGTGGTCATGGTCACCATATCAATGTGTTTGTGCTCGGCCTGAGACTCTGGGATCAACTCCTCCACCACCACAAAGATCATGGCACCGGCTGCAAAGGCCAGGGCGTAGGGGAGGATCCCCTGCATTTTCAAAACGAAATACGCCCCAAACACTCCGGCAATCGGTTCCACCATCCCGGAGGCCTGGCCCATAAGAAAGCTCTTCCCCTTGCTCAATCCCTCGCGCCTCAACGGCATGGACACGGCCGTGCCTTCGGGAAAATTCTGGAGCCCGATCCCAATGGCCAGGGCGATGGCTCCCCCCATGGTGGCGGAAGGAAGATTGGCGGCCACCGCTCCGAAGGCAACCCCCACGGCCAGCCCCTCAGGAATATTGTGCAGGGTGATGGCAAGAACGAGCAGGGTACTTCGCTGCCAGGAGGTCTTGATCCCCTCACTCTCATCCATCCCCAGGCCGGGGTGAAGGTGGGGAAGAAATTTATCCGTAAGCCGCATAAAAATCCCCCCCCCCATAAACCCGATCA
Organism: Desulfoluna sp.; assembly: GCF_030145185.1. Taxonomy (GTDB): domain Bacteria; phylum Desulfobacterota; class Desulfobacteria; order Desulfobacterales; family Desulfolunaceae; genus Desulfoluna. The sequence goes on from NZ_JAQYWB010000024.1 coordinate 50,001, forward strand.
CGGCGGTCAGCCATGGGATGTACCCCAAATGCTCCGCCATCTCAATTCCAGGCGCAAGAAGGGACCAGAAGCTGGCGGCGATCATCACGCCAGCGGCAAAACCTAAAAGGGCATCCATCAGCTTCCGGTCTACTGCGGTGACAAAAAAAACAAGTGAGGCCCCTGCGGCCGTCACTCCCCAGGTAAAAAGAGTGGCAATAAAGGCCTGCATCACGGGGTGAAACTGCCGCATGAATTCAATCATAACGCCTCCTGTTTGATAACAGATCGATAAGAGTGGGAACCAAAGGATCAAAGGCTGGGGGACAGGAAAAGCCTCCCGGTATATCAACGGATGATTCTCCTATTGTAACCAAAATTACAGGTTCTGCACAACGCCAACCTGCATGGCTCAGAGGAAAAGAAGAGGCGTCCCCGCGGGGCTCCTCCCAGGAGACAGAAAGGCCGCAACGCCCGAAGCCCCCCCACCCATAGGTCTCTCTTTTTTTTGCGGTCTCCACATTTTGCTTGACACAAGTATGGCAAGGAAATACCTTTGCATACAAAGTATTAATTTAAATTAAGAGAACGGCTCTATTTTAGATAATATCACCGTTTTATTTAAAAAAAAGACCAATTAGCCTTAATAACCAGCGTTTTCTAAAGGCTAGCTCTACAAACTTTAACGCAAACTGTATGACCGATGGAACCAGACAAACGACGCAGTATTCTTATTAAAAGCACGCGCATATCAAAGAGGCCCGGAAACGTTCCAACCGCCGTCCCGTGTCCGGGGCTTTTTTTGTTGGGGCATCGGTACAAACACATAAGACATTGACTCACATGATAAACAGCTATGAAGATTGTATCTGCTTCCTTTTTGCGAAAGCCAACCAAAAGGCGCAGGCAACCCTTAAAAAAACGCTCAAGCCATACGGCATCACAGCGGTTCAGATCCTCATCCTTGAAGCACTCTGGGAGGACGAGGGGCTGACGGCCGGGGAGATTGGAAAACGCCTTGTTCTCGACAACGCCACCACCTCCGGCGTCCTCGACCGCCTGTCGGAAGCCGGGTGGATCTCTAAAGAGACCGCAAGGGACGACAAAAGGGCCTTAAAAATCACCCTTTCTAATAAGGCGAAAGAATATCAAGGGGACCTTTTCCAGATCCGTGAGAATGTCAATGACATTGTTTTACAAAGCTTTTCCCAGGAGGAGAGGCTTCTTTTAAAACGTCTTTTAAAGGACTTGAGGTAAGGAGGTCTTGAAAATACGTCTGCATGCAGGCGGATCGTCTCCGCGATTTTGCCCGCCGATCCCAGGCCTTCATTCAAGCAGCTTCATAACCGTATTAACACCCTTACATCAATGAAGAAGGAAAGGAATTGAAATGGATTTCAACTTAACACCTCTGAACAAGATGGTCATCAAAACGGCAAGGGCGTTCTGTGAGACAGAGATCCCCGCGATTGACGCCTACATGAAAGAGCATAACGACTATCCCCCCTATCTCCAGGAGATCTTTGCCAAGCACCACATGCTCGGTATGGACATTCCCAAAGAGTTGGGCGGCATCGGTGCGGACAACTTCAACCTGATTCTCATTGCCGAGGAAGTGGGCAAAACCGCATCCACCTGTATGCTCCCCTTTTTCATGAACAACTCCGTCGCAGAGACCATCTGCCACTGGGGCACCGAAGAGGTGATCAAAAAATTCGTTCCGCCCCTGTGCGACGGAACCGCCTGGGCCTCCATGGCTTTTACCGAGCCCAACACCGGCTCAGACCCCCGCGCCCTGACCCTGACGGCAGAGCCTGACGGCGACGATTTTATCTTAAACGGCACCAAGCGTTTCATCAGCATGGCCAACAAACCCGGCCCCGGCGTCTTCTTCGCCAAAGACCTCTCCATGAAGGGCAAGCCCTTCGACACCACCGCCTTTATCGTCGACAAAATGTCTCCGGGCATCACCTTCTCCGGCCACTACGAGCTGATGGGCCTGGATGGCGCCGACACCTGCGATGTTTTCTTCACGGACGTCCGTGTGCCCAAAGCCAACATCCTGGGCAGGCAGGGCAAAGGCTTCCCCATCCTCCTCAGATGGATCGCCGGCGAACGCATCCAGCAGTGTGCAGCCACCATCGGTGGTGGCCAGGCCGCCCTGGACGAATCCGTCAAGTACGGCAACCAACGCGTTGTGGGCGGCTTCCCCATGGGCTACATGCAGGGTTTCTCCTGGATGCTGGCCGACATGAAGACCCGCGTCGAAGCATGTCGCCTCTTGTGCTACAAGACCGTCAAACTCCAGGACGAAAAAAATAAGGGGTTTGAAGCGGCCTCGTCTGAGCTCAAAGTGCTGACCGTGCCCCTGATCCAGGAAGTCTGCCGCCAGGCCGTTCAATTCCATGGATCCTACGGGTATTCCAAGGAGTACAAGGTCGAAAAAATCTTCCGAAACGCCATGCACTTAGGCGTTGTCGCATCAAGCCTTGAGATCAACAAAACCATTGCCGGCATGACGATTCTGACTCAAAAATAAGGCGCCCCTGAAACGTCAGCCACCCCGCATGCCAACCCTGACGCGGAGTGAGGCGATCGTTCAACAAGGCGGTCACACGTGAATCGACGACTTTACTGATTAAGAGGATTTTAAGATGAAAATCATTGTATGTATAAAGCAAGTTCCCGACGTCACCGAGGTAAAATGGGACGAGAACGGCTCCCTCATCCGAACCGGACTTCCCAGCATCATCAACCCCAACGATAAGAACGCCATCGAGGCCGCCCTCACGCTGAAAGAGGAGAAAGGGGCCGAGATCACCGTCGTCTCCATGGGCCCTCCCCAGGTGGAAGAAGCGCTTCGCGAAGCCATGGCCATGGGATGTGACCATGCGGTCCTTCTCACCGACCGCAAATTCGGCGGTGCAGACTGCTGGGCCACGGCGTATACCCTCGGCATGGCGATCAAAAAACTGGGCCATTTCGACCTGATCTTCTCCGGCGTAGAAGCCATGGACGGTAACACCGCCCAGGTCGGACCCGAAATCGCGGACTTCCTGGGGCTGCCCCTGCTCTCCTATGCAGAAGCCATCGAAGTGGGCGAAGGCACCGTAAAAATCCATCAGAAACTCGGTGACCTGACGCGCGTCATCGAAGGCCCCATGCCTGCCCTCATCACTTGCGAAAAAGAGCTCAATGTCCCGAGAATCCCCCGCATGGACCTCGTCTTTGAATGCTTTGAAAAAGAGATCAAGGTGCTGGGCATGGCCGATGTGGACGGTGAACTTGAAAACTTCGGCCTCAAAGGCTCCCCCACACGCCTCCGCAAGGTCTTTTCGCCCAAGCGAGCCAAGGCCCAGGTAGAGTTTCTGGAAGGAACGCCGAAAGAGTCCTCACAGAAGCTGGTCGAAAAACTGCATGAAATCAATGCTATCTAAGGAGACGATCATGACTGCAATAAAAGATCTGAGCGCATATAAAGGTGTCTGGGTATTTATCGAACAGTTCGAAGGCAAGCTGACGAACTCTACCCTCTCCCTGGAAATCCTGGGTGAAGGGCGCAAGCTGGCCGATAAGCTGGGGACCGACCTCACCGCCGTCATTCTCGGCGAGAACCTTGAAAAGACCGCCGGGGATCTCATCAAATACGGGGCGAACACGGTCCTGGTGGCCGATGCGCCCGTGCTGGCCAACTACCGCACCGAACTCTACACCGACATTATCTGCCAGGCCGCCAAAGAGAGAAAACCCGAGATTCTTCTGGTCGGCGCCTCGGCCACCGGCCGCGATCTGGCGCCCCGCATCTCGTTCAGGCTCCACACAGGCTGTACGGCTGACTGCACCGAGCTCGACATCGACGACGAAAAGAAAATTCTGGTCTCTACCCGTCCGGCCTTTGGCGGCAACGTCATGGCCACCATCCTCTGCCCCGATCACCGTCCCCAGATGTCCACGGTCCGCCCCGGCGTGATGATGCTGCCCACCTGGGACGAGGCCCGCACCGGTGAGGTGATTAAACTGGAGGTCACGGCCAAAGAAGAAGACGCCAAGGTCAAGATTCTGGAAGTCAAAAAACACGAAGCCTCTGCCCAGAACATCCAGGAAGCGGTCCGTGTCGTCTCTGCCGGCCTGGGCGCATGCACCGGCAACTGCTTTGATCAGCTCAAAGAGCTGGCCAAAGAGCTGGACGCAGAGATCGGCGGCACCCGCCCCGTGTTTGAAACCGGCCTCATCTCCCATGATGTCCAGATCGGCCAGACCGGCAAGACCGTCCGACCTGAGCTTTACATGGCCGTGGGAATCTCCGGCACGGTTCAGCACACCACCGGCATGGCCAACTCCAGGACCGTGGTCGCCATCAACAAAGACCCCAACGCGGAGATCTTCAAATTTGCCCATTACGGCATTGTCGGAGACGCAAAAGCCGTGGTTCCCGCGCTGATCGCACAGCTCAAGGCGTCCAGAAACTAATGATTTTACCAAGGTCACGGGGCCTGTCAGAATAGACAGGCCCCGCCCTTTTGCCTGTTGATGCGGCAGCACACGATGCGACCCGCGACCGTTGGCGCTCACCCCTTTTGTGGTGACGCCACCCTGCCACGGAGCACTCACCGATCCGGCCGCCGCCTTCAACCTTAAGGAGGAACGGTGATTCAGACAAAAATAACCGAGATGTTCGATATCGACTACCCCATCATCTGCGGTGCGATGATGTGGATCTGTAAACCGACACTGTGTGCAGCCATCTCCAACGCAGGCGGCATGGGAAACATCACAGCGGCAATCTACAAAACAGAAGACGAATTCCGGGCCGCTCTCAAAGAGACCCGAACACTGACGGACAAGCCTTTCACCGTCAACATTACCCTGCTGCCCTCCATCAATATCGGACCGGAGCATCACAAGATGTACCTCAGGGTCTGCGCCGAAGAGCGCGTGCCTGCCCTTGAAATCTCCGGTGCACCCATCGACAAGGCGTGCGGCATGGAGTACATCGACATGCTCAAGAAAGCCGGCGTCAGACTCTTCCACAAGGTCGGGTCCGTCCGTCACGCCCTCCACGCCGAAAAAGCCGGGTACGATGGCATCTACGCCGCAGGCATCGAAGAGGGCGGGCATCCCCTCTCCGACGACGTCACCACCATGCTCCTCACCCCCCGTATCGTGGAGTCCGTCAGCATCCCCGTCGTTACCACCGGAGGCATCGCCAACGGCAAAACCATGGCCGCCGCCCTGATGCTCGGCGCCGACGCCGTTATGATGGCCAGTCGGTTCATGGCCACGCAAGAGTGCGAAATCCATCCCAAAATTAAAGAGGAGCTGGTCAAGCGCCAGGAGCGCGACACCACCCTGATCTGCAAGTCCGTCAACCTCCAGGGCCGAGCCCTGATCAACCAGACCACCCAGTCGGTTCTCGATGTAGAACGCGAAGGCGGCGGGCTTGAAAAAATCATCCCCCTGATCACCGGAGACAAATGCCTCAGGGCCTGGGACACCGGCGATGTCAACATCGCCCCCATGATGGTGGGGCAGTCCATCGGACTGATCCACGAGGTCCTTTCCTGCAAAGAGCTCATCGCCACCATGGCGGCAGAAGCCGAGGCGCAGATCGGTCGCGTCACGGAGAAAATTCGCGCATAAAACACGGCCATTTTTCTATCCCACCCGTGACAAGGGCGGAACGTTTAAAAACGTTCCGCCCTTTTTTTTGGCGGCCACACAAACAAGGCCTTTATCCCCACCTCAAGACCTGTTGGCTTGAATAAATCGACCAGGGGTTGTCCCCACCACACGCTTGAAATGGCGGGTAAGATGACTCTGATCCGAAAATCCGGTGGCCAGAGCCGCGTCACCGATAGCGGCCCCTTTCACCAGGAGCTTCCGGGCTTCAGCGATGCGATAGTGAGTCACATACCGATGGGGTGAGATGCCATAATGAAAGGTAAAAAGGCGTTGAAGATGAAAGGGGCTGAGGCAGGCCACGTCCGACAGGGACGCCAAGCTGATCGGCGCATCATGGTGGGCCTGGATATAAGAGCGTACCCGTGCCATGGCTCCCTGCTGCCGTCCCACCCGGCACACCTCTGGAGGGGCCTGGGCAAAGGCAAGGACAATCTCCGCAAGAAGGGTATAAAGATGACTCTCTTTCTCAAACGAAGGAGACAATGGATCTGAAAGCATCTCAAAAAAGTCGCCGAGTCTTCGACTGATCATTCCATGCGTTCTGTGAACACCCTCAAACCACACCCCGGGCTCGGCTCTTTCCGAAATCTGAGAGGCCACACGGGCCAAAACAGAAGAGGCGATGGAGAGGAGCGCGTAGCTGTGAGCGCCCCCTTCCCCGGAGGTACAAGCATGCACCAGCCCGGGGTTCACAACAAAAAGATCCCCACAGGGGATGCGCACCTCATCCCCATCATGGGAGATCATCCGAACCCCCTTTTGAACCCGCCCCACAATACAGGTCGCGTGGATGTGCTTCCCAAAAACGTTGGTGACATCCTCCCCTGACACGGCTTCAATGCCTCGCAAAAAGGGGAGGCTCGTAAACGTGATCCGCTCTCGTGTTCCCATGCCGCGTCCGTTCCCTCCAAAAACTTTTCTGGCTTTAAGCCTTCCCCCAGTTTAGACCAGAGCCGGGAAAAATTTGGCAAGGAGCATCAACCCCGCATCCCCGGCCGTCACGCTGTGGTCCTCGCCTTGGGGGATCACTGCCATGCGTCCCATATGGTAAGGATAACTCGCCCCGCTAAACTCAAGGAACCCGTCCCCGCCCACCACCTCATGAAGTTCCCACTGCCCCTGGTGCGCATGCTGCTCCAGGGTACAGTTCGGCTCGATGCGAACCACGTGGGCGCTCAAGGCCCCTTCTGTCTTCTCCCCCGTGATGAGGGACTTCAAATACACCCCTTTTAAACTGGGGTGCGCGCACCACGCCCCGGCCCCTGAGGACACCTCGTCCCCTTTGTATGTCACTGAGCCGTTGGCCATCGCTGCAAAAAATTCTCTTTCCATAAGATCCTCCAGATACAAGACATGTGGGTTGATGTTGACTACAGGGACAACCTACCGACATCCCTTTCGACCGTCTTGAAGGATCTTGCGAAAATGGCCGGGTGCCTGTGTAAAGACAACCCGGCCAACAGCCTTCGTACCCTGCGTTCAAGGTGGCACACAGTGCCGCAGGGTGCTTATTTTCTATTGATTTTCGTCTCTCTCCAGAGCGTACCAGTCAATCTGTCGGCTCATATACATAACCCCGGTCAAGGCCAGAAAAAGGCCAACGCTGCCCATAATCAAGGCATAATCTTCCAGTTGAAGGACGATGTAGAGGTAGGCGTACAAGATGGCCAGGATGCCAAACACCGTCAAGGAGAACTGGTTGTTTCTCAAAATTCCCCGGGAATAACCCGTGATGAGGACGGTGACGGCCGACGCCGACAGGAGATAGGCCAGATCGAAGGTCAGGTGCTCAGAGAGGGAGAGCAGCAGGACGTAGAAGAGGAGCACGGCCAGCCCGATCAGGAGATACTGAATCGGGTGAACGCGTTTTTTGGTGAGGATCTCGGAAAAAAAGAACGCCGAAAAGGTAAACACGATAAACATCACCGCATATTTGGAGAGACGCATCGATTTCTGATAGATATCCGCCGTGATCAGCAGCTTCAGCCCAAAGGCTGCGTCACCCACCTTATACTGATTCCCCGCCCAGAACTGGGGGAAGTTTCTATTTAGGTGAAGCACGGTCCAGCCCGCGGTAAACCCCTCGCCTGTCACCTCCCGTTCGGCAGGAAGAAAGGCCCCGTTGAAGCTCGGAGACGGCCAGCTTGAGGCCAGGGTCACCTGGGTTGTCTCTCCCACCGGGATAAAATGAATCTCCTCACTGCCGTTGAGCTTTATCCGCAGGGAAAAATGGGTGCCGTCCATGCCTGGAGAGAGGGGAATCGCACACTTCACGCCGGAGGCGGCGATGTCTGTTGTGTTCAATCCCGGACTCGCCTTGTACTCCCGGTCCCCAAAGGTCACCGTAATCTTGTCCTGAATCCCCCGCATGTCGGTGAGCCCCATGGAAAAAACGGCTTTTTCCCAAAGCACATGCTGTGGATCGATATTGGACTGGGCCAGCACGGGAAGCTCAAAATCACCGTTTATCTCCATCTCAGCCGTGTACAACACCGCCTCATAAAGACTCCGGTATCGAATTTGAGGCGCAAGCCGCCCATGAATCGTCACTTTTTCCGGTAAAAAATGAAGATATCGAAGGGTATATTTCAACCTCTCATCGTCTTTATCACGGTAAAACGATTTGTAGGGGACGGTGAAAAAGGGACCGGTCAAGGTCTGGCTGTTGCCCCACTTGGCGTTGATCTCCCGGACCACATCATCTCTTCTATACTCCCGCTCCCGCATCAACGATGAGATCATGGACATGGGAATCAGAAGGACCAGCACCAGCACGCCGATGGAGATCACCTTCACCGTGGCAGAGTTTCGAATAAACGCACCGGTCTTTCTGATTGTCTCCTGCTTTTTCATACCGTCTCCTTAAAAGCGTTGGGCTCACACAAAAAAAGGGCTCCCCTTCACTCTGAGCTACTTCGTCGCCCGAAACTTCACCTGAACCCCCTTGATAAAATTACGCAGGATCTGATCCTTGCACTCCCGGTAATGCTTGTGGCCCTCTTTTCTAAAAAAAGCGCTCAACTCCGACTTGCCCAGGTTGAAATCCCCCAGGGCCAGAATGGCCAAGACCTCTTCAGAGCTTAAGTTCAAGGCGATCTTCAATTTTTTGAAAATCAGGTTGTTCGTCAAACGCCTCTCCGGCTCGGGCTGGGGCCCCTCTTTTTTGCCCCGTTTGTCGTTGATGAGCCCATTTAAAAAAGTTGCCAGATCACGGTCGGGGAGCGCCACATAGGAGGGCTCATCTTCTCGTTTCAACCACGTGAGCACCTGCTCGCGGGTCACCTCACGGCCCCCGGAGGCAAACAGATCCACCACTTTGGGGTCGCTGAAATCAAAGGCATACCGAATCCGTCGTAACACATCGTTATTATCCATCTTGTTGTCCTTTATTTTAAAATATAATGAGCTTGTCCATCCTCGGATTTCTGCTCATTTTTTTAGAAAGCCCACATAGAGGGCCTTATTGAAAAGCCCACAGGTGAAAAGAATCCCTGGGCGCTATTCTCATTTCCCTTTACATCCCATACACACTTGAATTAGTAAATCAAAACTGTTTGACTTAAATGCGTAAAGACAGAAAACGCGATCTCACTTTATATCCTGCTGTCCCTGCGCCCCCTGTTATACGCTTCATGGAAAGAAATAAGTAACATGAAATCTTCCGGTATCCTCCGTCACACCCCCAGCGCCCTGACCACGCTGTTTGCTCTCATCGTCTTCCTGGCCGGAACCGCGCACGCCGACTGCAGAGGATGCTGTTCCGGCCACGGCGGGGTCACCTGCTCAGGAGGCCACGCCCAATGCGCCGACCAGACCCCGCTGTCCCCCGCATGCCGGGCAAAAGACTGCGCCCCCTGCGACACAGGGGCCGTCAGCTCTCGCCGGGGCCTAAGCGCCCCCTCTGAGCCCCTCACCATCGCCAACTTCAATATCCAGGTCTTCGGCAGGTCAAAGGCCGGCAAACCCGAGGTCATGGAGACCCTGGGAGCAATTATCTCACAATTTGATGTGGTGGCCATACAGGAAATCAGAGACAAATCGGGGCAGGCCATAAAAGCCCTGGAAAAAGAGGTGGACGCCCTCGGGCAGGACTACCAGGTCGTTCTCGGGCCGCGCCTGGGACGCACCGCCTCCAAAGAGCAATACGCCTTCATGTACCGGAGCGAGACCCTCGAATACCTCCGCTCCTACACCTACGATGACTCGCGAGAGGACCGCTTCCACAGAGACCCCTTCATCGCCCGGTTCAAAGCAAAACACGGTAACTTTTCGTTTGTTCTCATCACCCTCCACACCGACCCGGATGAGGCCACCGCAGAAATCAACGCCCTGCCGGAGGTGGTGGCCGATGCCCGCGCCCACTTCCCGGAAGAACCCCACCTCCTTATCCTCGGAGACTTAAACGCCGACTGCGCCTATTACGATGAAGACGATACCTCCTCGGCCCTGAGAAGCCCCAACTACCGATGGCTCATCACCAACGCCATGGACACCAACCTCGCCGCCTCGACGTGCACCTATGACCGCATCATCATCACCGCCGAGACCGCCCCCTACGCCCCCGACAAGGCAAAGGTCTTCCGCTTCGATCAAGCCTTCGGCCTCTCCCCAAAACAGGCAAAAGCCGTCTCCGACCACTACCCGGTCTATGGCACCTTCACCCCCACAGAATAAAAATAAGACGTAACTATTCAGCTCTTGAAAAGCAGCCTCCGGCGGCAAGGTGTGCCACCTTGAAAGCAGGTTGCGGATGCGCTTTGTCCCTCGTTCCTCGGGTCAAATCACATCCGCCTTCAAAGATAAATTCATCGGGTCAACTCATAAAAACCTGTTTGTCAAACTTTTCAAAAGTTTGGCCCCCGGCAGGGCCGCCAGCGGCAACGTAGCGCCACCTTGGAAATGGATTTACACATGCTCTGCGGCTATCGGTACTCTCTACACCTCGCGTCCGCATTCGCATGAAGGGTGAGGGGATGCCTCGTACGGCGCAAGCGCACGATCAATCACACTCTCCCGCGCAACACCTCTTCAGCCAGAAAACGAATCACCGAAGGGCCGGAAAGAGCCTGAGCCGAGAGGCCTTCTCCCCCGGCCAGGCCCTGAAAACAACGGAGGGCGTCCTCGTCCGCCAGGACGATTTTCTCCGGAACCCAGCGCAGGGTGTCCTCCTCAAGATTGTACACGACAAAGGGGCCGAACCCGTCGCCCCCTCTCTCATCTTTCGAGAACCGGCCCCGGATATGACAGTGATCCATCCGCAAGGTTCCGGGAGCCGGCAAAAGCCCAAGCAGCTCCCCAAAAAGAGCGAGGCTTTCAACCACGGCATCGGCATCTTTCCACTCCACGGCGGCCCGGCCTTCATACTCCAGCTGACGAATATCTTCCTCACAAAAGGAGAGATCCAGCCGGGAGAGCCCTTCCTGGTAGACGGTCTCCACCGATGTTTCTTTTCGGCTGACCAGCACATCCGCGTCATTTAATATGCGCATGGCATTTCGAATGCTGATCATCTCCTTTAAGGTCGGCTCTTTCCGCAAGGCCACATCCCCCACGGTGGTGTGGTAAGCCGGGAGATCGTTGTCCAGCACAAAAATGGTCTGTACCTCGTCATCGGCGGTGCCTTCACGCAGATAGAGCTCCAGCCCCCGAAGCGGCAGGCACCGGAACCCGGCAGACAAGAGCAGCGCTTTCATGGCTTTTTTATCGACGTGGCAACCGCTGCCCACCGGCCCCAGGGTAGAAAGGACCCGCTGTCTCCGCTGTCCCATCGCTATTTTTTTTAAAAGAATCTCTTTAAACGGCATGGGGACTCTCGTCTCCGGGAGCTCTCTGTCCGTTCACGTAGACCGGAAAAGAGATGGATTCGAGAAGTTCCCGGCGCCTCGTCCCCAGGCGTCCGCGCTTCAGGTAGGTGCGTTGCATCTGGACCCAGTACCTCAGGCCGTCGTAATGGGGTGCATTCTTGGGAAAGCGAGCCGACCCATTCGTGGCCACAAAGGTCTGGTATGCGTCATAAAAGCCCATCCACGCCGCATCGGTCAGCAACGCCTTCTTTTGCCGTCTTCGGCTGCGTTTTCGGGCACTTTCGATTTTTTTGTCGTCCACTTCCCCGCAGGAGGGACGCACCACACGCGCCGCCATCTCCGCCACGGCCTCCCCGAGGCAACTTCGGGCCGACTCCCATGATCTCATTCCCGTCAGCTCCCGATAGGCCTTCCGACACGAGCTGTCTCCGGAATCCGCCAGGAAAAGCGAAGAAAATACCCCCGTATCGGGCTCTCCATGGGGCCGTGTGTGAAGATATCCGGCAAACCGCGTGCGCACCTCCGGGGAATCCTCGAGCAGATAACTTCGAAACCTCTGACGCCAGACCAACCCGCGACGCCCGTGCTGCCGGTTTGAATACCGAGAAAACCGAGGCTGAAACAGACGGGCATACTCCAGAATCGAGTGCATCTTCTTCAAATAGCCCTTAGAGAGCGAGACAAACTTCTTTCTCTCTTTCACCCCCGCACTCACCAGGGCCTCGGCCGCGTCATCGCCATACCAGAGAGCGACCCGCCGACTCAACTCTGCCTCATCCACCTCGCCCGGTGGGTAGACCCGAACCAACGCCCCATACCCCCTGGGCGTCACATGCCAGCACAACCGTTCCACCCCACAATACTCTGCTGCATCTGCCATTAATTCGACGAGTTCCTCTTGCGCTTCCAGGCTCAAGTCCGGCAAATCCAGCGCGATCTCGTTGCTGATGGCGTACAGCGCCACCTCTCCCTCCAGCATCAAACGCAATTCTCGCATCACAGGCTCCTTTTCTGGTTTCTATGAACAAGCAGACAGATGAAAACGTTGACTTGCTGCGATCTCTCCCTGGCCAACAAAGCCCCCAAAAGGGGGCATTCGTCCATCCAAAACGCATCGGGTTTGTACCGACGCCAGGATTCTTTACGTGAAACGGATTAAAAAAAGGAGGGCAGCAGGATAATTAACCATAATTATGTGAATAAATGTATTTTGTCAAATATCTGGACGGTTTCTGCAGGTCTCGCATCCCTGAAACCAGGCAACAAAATATAAAAAAGGAGTGCGGAAGGGCAAAGGAACCAATGACGGTATAGAAAGACACCGGGCCCACCCTTCATATACACGAAACGCATCCACAAACCGGCTTTCAAGGTGGTTTGTGCTACTTTGGTTTCGCCACCTTGCCACCGGCGGGAGACTTTTTCTCTGAGGGCCCTGTTTTTTTAGCCACGGAAGGCTGTTTTTTTTCTGCATGCCCGTTCTCGTGACCATTCTCATGCACGTTCTCATGCCTGTTCAACCAGGCATCAAATCGATCTCTTTGATCGTTATACAAAATACGCTGATACCGATCATTGTCTTCCTTGTACAGCAGATGCCTAATCACCATGTAGGGGTTCAGGGCATGGCGCTGGGTATCATTTTGCCCCAGGTACTGCTTGTAGTCATCCACCGTCTGATAGCTGGCATCGACGATGGCCTTAAACCGACTCGGAGAGAGGTCCCCATAGTCCACCAGCTCCAGGACAAACCCGTCGACCTTGTGGGGCTGAAAGCGATAATCAGGAAATTTTTCTTCTGCGATGGCCAGAAAAGAAAAGGCGTTTAACGGTTCATCATCCGAGAGTCTGTCCCTTTTCAGCTTCTCTTTTTCTGCTGATTTTATCGTCTCTTCCCGAATGCTGAAGAACTCTCTGTCTGCCAGTTCAAAGAGAGCCGCGAGGGTGTTAATTCGACGTTTTAAATAAAGAGGAATGGATTTTTTATACTTAATCTTATGGTCCAGAGCGCTCCAGGCGTCCTGAATAATCGTTCTTATCTGCATCTCAAAGCGAAAGTCATTGTAACGGGAATACTCGCGCATTCCGCGCCGGGGTTCCTTGAGCCTCAGATCGACATGCAGCCCCTTGTATCCGAAGGAATCCTCTTTGCTCTCCATCGCTTCGATCTTGTCGGTGATCTCGATGAATTCAAACTCTTCGGAGAGAATATCACGAATCCTCACGATATCGGATTCATACAGCGAAACAACGCGAAGGCCTATCAAATCTGTAATATGGTCCTTAATTTCATAAGGAATACGGTCTGCTTCAAGCTGGGTCTGATATTTTCTTGAAAATTTCTTGATGCACTCTTCTTTATCTTTCACTCGGCCTGTGACCGAGGAAATAGGAATATCCTCTGCCAGAATTGAATTAATAATCACAATAAAGGCGTGCTTGGCGGCTTCAAGCAATTCGTGATTTTCACTGTGATAGTCACGAAAGACCTGTTTCTCTTTCTCAAAATCCAATGATGCCATGGGATATCCTTACACTCTGTGTTTTAAAGGTGCCATTAAACACCTGTTAACGCAGCCGATGGACTGAAGGAACCCAACATGCCGGCTCCGATCATATCATCTCAGCCCACAAAAACGGCCTTGCCTCTGGGGTCATGATATACCCAACCCTGTTTAAAACCAAGGGGCGAGGCAACAAGGGTGCCACCGCGCGGCCTATTAAGACGAACCACCAAAGGTGCCATGCCGGCCTTTGCCGTTAACAAAGGCCCTGGCCCCCTTCAGGGCCTCTTTTTTGTCAAACACCCGGGCGGCGTTTTGCAGTTCATGGTCGAGGGCCTCATCCAGATCCATCGAGAATTGGGTGAGGGTATTCCATCGGTCGCACCGAAGCCCTTCGGGCGGAAAGGCTGCCATGTCCGCTGCAAGCGTTTCCGCTTCGGCCCTGACCGTGCCATCTTCAACCACCCGCGTCACCAGCCCATAGGCCAGCGCTTCCTCGGCTGAAACCGGGCGACCTGTCAAGATCATGTCCATGGCCCTGCCATGGCCAATCAAACGGGGAAGACGCGCGGTGCTCCCGTTGCATAAGGGCAGCCCCCAGCGCCGGTTGAACACGCCAAAGACCGCACTCGTTTCAGCCATCCGGATATCACAGAAGAGGGCCAGCTCCAGACCTCCGGCCACAGCATACCCCGAAACAGCCGCGATGACAGGCTTGGACAGGCGAAGATGTGAAATACCTATGGGGCCGCCCCCCTTTTCTCGAATGGGGTTGTGCCCATCGGCCACCATGGCGGCAAGATCGCCCCCGGCACAAAAGGTCCCCCCGCTTCCGTAAAGGACGGCCACGCGGCTGTCGGGATCGTCTTCAAAGGCCTGAAAGGCCTCGGTCAATTCATCAGCCGCCACGCCGTCAATGGCATTGCGAACATCGGGACGGTGGATTATTATGGTCCATACGTTTCCATTTTTTTCGGTCCTGATGGAGCAGGAGGAGGGGGCATCTTCTAACATCATAATCGTGGGCCTTCACATGAAAGGGTCAATCAAAAATCCTGCCCCACTAAACCAGATGCCACCGACCCCACGCAACTGAAAAGGAAGAGACATCATGGCTCGATTTTTAAAAAACAAAGACGCCGCCATGGGCAAGGCCCCAGGCGAAATGATTTTTATCGGGAGCCAGAAGGTTCAGCAGGCGACCCTTCATGTGATCGATTACGACCGGGAACATCTCACGGAGATCGAGATAGCGGACATCAAGGAGGGCCGTCACTTCAAAGAGACGGATACCGTGACCTGGATCAACATCAATGGGCTCCATGAGACCGACGTCATCCGTGATGTCGGCCAGGCCTTTGGCCTTCATCCCCTGGTGATCGAAGATATTTTAAACACCGGACAACGCCCCAAGATGGAGGAGTACGATGACACCCTCTTCTTCACGTTAAAGATCATGACCTATGACGAAAAGGAAGAGAGAATCCACAACGAACAGTTGAGCATGGTCCTCGGCAGGACCTTCCTCCTGACTTTCCAGGAGCGACCGGGAGATGTATTTGAGCCGGTAAGGGAGCGCATCCGCAAGCACAAAGGGCGAATCCGGGGCGTCGGGATCGACTACCTGGCCTACGCGCTGTTAGACACCGTCGTGGACAAGTACATCTTCATCATCGAACGCATCGGGGAACAGATTGAAGAGATCGAAGATGAGATCCTGGAAAACCCCACGCCTGCCATTCTCGCAAAGATCAACACCTACAAACGAGAGATGAACTATGTGCGGAAAACCATCCGACCGGCCCGGGAGTTCATTCTCCACCTCAGCCGTCTGGATTCAGACCTGATCGATGACCCCACGGCCCCCTTTCTCAAAGATTTACTCGACCTCGCCACCCAGGCGGTGGAAGTGATTGACACCTATCGCGAGATGCTCTCCGACCATCTAAATATCTTCAACACCGGCATCAGCAACCGCCTGAACGAAATCATGAAGGTCCTCACCATTTTTTCAGCCATCTTTATCCCCTTGACCTTTATCGCCGGAATCTACGGCACCAACTTCGAGTACGTCCCCGAACTTCATTTTCGGTACAGCTATTTTATCTTCTGGGTCGTCCTGCTGGGGGTAGCTGTCACCATGATCCGCTTCTTCAAACGCAGGAACTGGCTCTGACTCGGAAAAAAGAGAAATTACGAGGCAGGAAAAGAGGTCTCGCGGGTTCCTTGGGTTAGTTCAAAATATTTGTTGGCATGTAATCCGGCGTCCTTGATTTGTTTCATATCGTTTTTTTTTAACGTCAATGAAGGGATCGAGTCGACCAATAGCCTGGCATAAAAGGACAATTTATAGGCTGTCGTGTGTATACTTGGATTTATCTCACGTTGATTTTCTATTTTATCAATCACTTCCCCAATAAATTTAGATATAAACCAGCACAATCCCCCATAACCAGACAACGAGTAGTCTTTATAACGGCTCTCGACATTCTTAAATAATTGAATCTGGGTAATGATGTTGATCTCTTCGTTTGAAAAAAAGGGATCTCCCGAAACAAGGGATTTTGGATACTTTTTTTTCAAATCGGCCGTTGTTTTCTTTAACGCTCCCTTCAACGTCTTTTTTTTTAAAAGTCCAAACATCCTCTTTCCTTTCAAACATTCATTATCAGCAAAATGTTAACTGAGAAAATCACAACGCGGCGCTCAGGGATGGGGGGGGGGGGATTTTTCACCATCCCTTACAACAGCGCGGGTTATAACGAACTATTTCTCCAGCATCGATTCATTCTGTGTATTCTTCATTAATGAGCATTTCGAGCTGCTCACTGGTTTTTTCTATGACTTTTTTGTTTTTAGTATAATATTTCCCCAAACGTTCGATAAGCTGTTTTTGTTTGGCCTTGTCATTGGCATAATAATCATGAGCCAACAGCGTTTTGATCCAGTCTAAATTGGCCTGCACTTCATCAGGAATGCGTTCGCCGTCATGACGAACGGCTTCTTCCGGGCACACGTCGTGGCAGACCCCACATCGTATGCACGCGTCTTCATTTATAATGGCAGTGTCTTCTTCCATAACGATAACCCCGGCGGAACAGGCATCGACGCATAGTTGGCACCCCGTGCACAAATCTCTCTTTATCCATGGCATGTTGGTTTATCCCTTTTTTCGATTCGATGTATGCGTTTATATGATCGCATGCCATCCGACGAGTACCGTCGAACAACAGCATTTGATAATTTAAAAGCCTCTGAACCAAGCGAAAGCGCCCTGACATTCAAAGGAAAATATAACCATTCAGCAATACACAAAGCCTCCGGCGACAAGATCTGTCACATGAAAAGCGGATTGCGAATACGCTTGGCCTCTGAATGCGTCGCCTGAATAGTAACAGAAAAATCTCTTCAGCCATTGACATGGCCTCTCTGCAGAGTGACTGGGCAAAGAAATACTCTAACTTTTATACAGAGTATTTCTTAAAACAGCCATAAAGACTAAACGTCAGAAGCACCATCCTGGTCCAGGGTTTTTTTCATATAACACGTCAGAGCGTCCCGAAGTGTTGACGCCGCAAGTCCTGAGCAATGCGTGTCTTCATCGGGTAATTTACCGACGGTTTCGAGGATAAGCTCTCCGGTAATTTCTGCAAGCTCGTCGGGATCTCTTCCAATGGCAAGCTCTGAGGCAAAGGAACCACATAGAGAACTTGAAGCGCAACCATTTGTAAAATAGGACGCTTCCGTAACGCGGTTGCCTGAAAATTTCAGATAAATTTCCATGGTATCCCCGCAAGAGCCTGTCAGCGAAGCAAAGGCATCCGCAGACTCCATTTTCCCCTGAAAGCGAGGGTTCCTCCAACGTTCATAACCCTTTTCGCCAAAAGATGCTTTGGCCTCGTCAAAAATTTCTTCCTGAAGATTATCCAAAAATGTATCTAAATCGCCCATCTCTTTATCCTATATTTATATGTGGTTTAGGCTCATATTGTGTTTCTGGGTCTTAACGAACACTGACGCAAAAAACCGCCTCCATCATGGTCTCTGAACACTCTCCGGTTCCTTAATTCATGGTCTTGTGCTCATAACCTCATTTTTTCCGCAGAGTTTTTTCGATGAGTATAGATACTATACTCACCGAGATAAATCAAAGTACCAGGCAACACAATGGCTTTTAGCATTGGCTCAAGGGTTACTCCGCGAACATTGACAAGCCTCTGACCCGGATATTTCATGAGAGGAGATAGGGAGATATGGAATAGGGACAGGCGATCAAGGCCAAAGGCCTCGGGCCAAAACTCGACGGCATTTTGATGCGGGTTGTGCATTTATTTTTTTATGTAAAGAGGCCTCACCCCTGCCCTCCTGATAACCCAATAAATGCCATCTCCGAAAACCGCTTGCCCGCTTTTCCCAACAAACGTAAGGATACATGACACAGGCAACCATTCAGCGCCCATAAAAGCCTCCGGCAACTGAAGGCTGAGACATGCCGAATAATGAACATTGAGAAGGAACCCATGACTCAGGAGTTCAGCGCGGCGAGAATCGCCAAAGACAAAAACTACGACGGCCAGTTCTTCTTCGGGGTCAAAACCACGGGGATCTTCTGCAGGCCTTCGTGTCCGTCCCCCGTGGCAAAAGAGGAGAACGTCCGCTATTTTGCCACGCTCTTTTCGGCCATAGAGGCGGGGTTCAGGCCCTGCTACAGATGCAGGCCCGACGTGGAGGTGTGCTGCTACAACGGCAACGTAGACGGCCAGTTTCTGGTCAAAGGAGCCCTGGAAAAAATTGAATCCGGATATCTCCACGATCACTCCATTGAAGAGTTGGCAGAGGAGATGGGCATTTCGGCTCGCCATTTAAGAAAACTCTTCACCGACAACCTGGGCGCCTCCCCCGTCACCATCGCCCGATACCACAAAGCTCTTTTTGCCAAAAAATGTCTCCTCTTCTCAAGCCAGAGCATCACAGACATCGCCTACGCCTCCGGATTTGGGTCCATCCGGCAATTCAACGAGGTCTTTAAATCCACCTTCGGTAAAACGCCCACCCAGGTGAGGCAGGAGGAAGAGGGCCGAAAAAAAGCAGCACCCGGAGCCTCTGCCCACAACACCAGCCTGCTGCTTCCCTATAAAAAGCCCTTTGACTTTGACCAGCTCCTGACATTCTTAAGGCTCCGAGCCATCACCGGCGTGGAGGTCGTCACCCACGAAAGCTACACCCGAAGTTTTCGCCTGAAACAGACCCGCGGCCACTTCACGGTGACGGACAAACCAACCCAATCGGCACTCGCCCTCACCATCTGCTGTGATGACATCCGATGCTTCATGGAGGTGACCCACCGAGTACGGCGGATGTTTGACCTCGATACAGATTTCACCCGGATCAATGCCTCACTCAAAATCCAAAAAGCTCTCATCCCTGGAATGAAAGAGGGCCATGTACCCAGACTTCCCGTGGCCTTTGAACCCTTTGAGTTTGTTATCCGAGCGATTTTGGGCCAGCAGATCACCGTCAAAGCCGCCACCACCTATGCCGGGCGTATTGCGAAAAAGGCAGGGGTCATCACCCCAGATGACTCGCCGGAAGGCATCGACTTTTTCTTTCCCACAGCCGACGAGTTGAACGATCTCGATCTCTCAGGCATCGGCCTCACCCAGACCCGACAGACCACACTGAAAACCGCGACACATGCCGTATTGAATAAACAGGTCGCCCTCACGGCAAACCAGCCCTTTGAAACTTTTCACAAAGAGTTCTCGGCCCTCAAGGGCATCGGAGACTGGACCGTTCACTATGTGGCCATGCGGGGCCTCGGCATGAAAGACGCCTTTCCAGCCACAGATCTCGGCGTCATCAAAGCCCTCACCCAAGGGGAAAAGCGCCCCTCAACCCAAGAGATCATCACCCTGGCCGAGCCCTGGCGTCCATACCGCAGCTACGCCACATTGGCCTTATGGCATATAGGAGAATCGTATGCACCGGTACACACAATTCAAAACACCTTTTTGTGAGGTCATTCTGGTGGGTGATGAAGAGGGACTATCCCACCTTCATCTCTGCACGGGCGAGGGAAAAAGAATCTTTAACGTTTCAACAGAGTGGATCCGGGACGACGCATTTTTTGAGAACGCAAGGGAGCAGGTTCTTGAGTTTATGCAGGGGAAACGCAAAATTTTTGATCTGGTTCTCAACCCCTCGGGGACGGACTTTCAAAAAACCGTCTGGGGTGAGCTCTGCCGCATCCCCTTTGGGGAACTCCGGAGTTATGGTGAAATCGCAAAAGCCATCGGCAATAAAAAGGCCTCCCGTGCTGTGGGCTTGGCCAACAGCAAAAACCCCATCCCCCTGATCATTCCCTGCCACCGGGTGGTGGGAGCCAATGGCAGCCTCACAGGGTTTGCCCACGGGCTCACCATCAAAGAGAAACTCATCACACTGGAAAAAAGAGAGTAAAAGGACCCCCTTATGTTTGCCGTAATATTCGAAGTGACGCCCACAAAAGAGGGCAAAGAAAAGTATCTGAGCATTGCCGGAGAGATCCGAGGCTTTCTTGAAAACCGCGAGGGCTTTATCTCCATGGAGCGATTCGAGAGCCTGGTTCATGAAGGGAAACTCCTCAGCCTCTCCTTCTGGGAGAACGAAGAGGCCATCGAAAAATGGCGCAACCTCATGGATCACCGCATGGCCCAAAAGACAGGAAAAGAAAAACTCTTTAAAAGCTACCGCATCCGGGTTGCGGGAGTCACCCGGGACTACACCCCGGAGAGCCGAAGCCAGGCCCCGGACGATTCAAACCACGCACTTTTGTAACCACATACTCTTCACTTTCACTTGAAAAAAACCAGGAAAAACCAGAGCGCATGGGCCTGGCTCCCTGGTTTACCTGGTCCACCCTACACCACCTCGATAACACTTTCTTTCCCCTGCCTCGTTTTTTCCATGGGTTCATTCTCCCTGTACCCAAAAGCCACCATGTAGGCAACGCCAAAGGACGTAAGATCAACCCCCGCATTTTTCGCAAGAATCGCTTCCACGCCATCCCTGTCAAACCCTTCCATGGGACAACTGTCAATGCCAAGCATAGCAGCCGTGGTCATCATATTGCCCAGAGCGATGTAGCACTGCTTGCACGACCAATCAAAGAGGGCTCGTTCACTTTCCAGAAGCTTGAAATCTTCCTCCTGAAATTTTTTGAAAAAGCCCCCTTTCATCGTCACAATCTCTTCAGGAAGCTTTTGAATATCGCTCATAAAATTCTGGATGTAATCGCTGTCGTGTTTCATGTACGGCGTCTTTCGTGCCAGGCAGATCACGATCTTGGAGGCCGTTGGAATCTGCCCCTGGCCTCCCCAGGTCACCGGCTTAAGCTCTTCTTTAAGGGCCGGACTTTCCACCACAAGAAACTTCCACGGCTCAAACCCGAAAGAGCTGGGAGAAAGGCGCGCCGTCTCCATAATCAGATGAAAATCATCGGTGTTGATCGACAGGGTTGAATCAAAGGATTTGCAGGCATGGCGAAAGTTATATGCAGCCAAAATATCGTCTCTTTTCATGGATCGTACCTCAAAATTTATTTTTTAGTGATATCACCGGCCCAGAGTCTTCATTTTTTTCTTTGACAGGCTCATTTAAAAGCATGAGTATAGGCATAGGATTTTTTATACAAGTACGCACAATTTTGTGCTGTAGTATCTAAATGTATACTAATGAGGCCAACCTTGCGTCACAGCAGTTACGATAAAAATGAGGGGTGCCCCGTAGAGGCCACATTGGAAGTGATCGGCGGAAAATGGAAAGGGGTGATCCTTTATCACCTTCTTGAAAAAACCTACCGATTCGGCGAACTCAAACGGCTGATGCCAGACATCACCCAACGCACGTTGACCAAGCAACTCCGAGAGCTGGAAAGTGATGGTATTCTCCACCGGGAGGTGTTTGCAGAAGTTCCACCCAAGGTCGAGTACAGCCTAACAGACCGTGGAGAGACCTTGAGGCCACTCATCCTCATGATGCGAAATTGGGGCAAGGAACATCTGCAAATGGCATAAGAACGATAATGATAAGTGAGATAGTGAGATAGGAGATAGGGGGGAGATAGGGACAGGCACATGAGTCTTTGCAACCACGCCCCCATGAAAACCATTCATTCCCGAGCCGACAAAATATCGGCTCGGGCCATCAACCGCCCGCTGCGATCCAGTTCAATCATTTTCTCCTTTTCGGAGTGAAATACCCGCATTGGAATCGCAGTCTCTCCCCTCAGACCACCCCGTCTCTTTTGTGGGTGGCTCTTTTTTCAAAAAATCTATTGATATGAATTTACTCTATGCTGTAGGTTGTTTATGTATCGCCTTCGCCCCACCCCACTGAAGTGACCTGCAGGACACAGCCTCTCCTGCGCCCCGGAAAACATTGGGTACCAGCCTTCACGATTTAAAAATTACCAGACGCAACCATCAAAGGGTTTCGCAGCGGTCACTAATCGACAAAAAACAAGTCTAAACGGTTTGAATCACGGGAGGTGCAACCCATGCATACCACCATGTTAAAAACGATCGGGTTTGTGCTGGTCATGCTACATGCTACCTGTTTATTCGTATTTTCAGAAACCTACACCGTACCGTCTAATATCCCGGAGCAGACGCTTCTGGATTTGGATCTTATTGCAACGTATGGCGTTTCAGATCTCTCGAGGGTCGATACGCTCTTGTTTAACAACACAACGAGCTTTACTTTTCGTCGGGACACAATATTGGGCGATGGCTCTGCCATAAATCTGCCTTACCGTGACTTGGTTTTCGAGGGAGGAACCAGCCGCCCGGACTGGTCCGTCTACGGCTCTCCCATATACAATGCGGCTCCGTTAGAATTGGAGTTTCACTCTATTTCTATTAAAAATGCAAAATGGCATGTCATTGATAAGTCGTCTCCCATTACATCTCAATTCTATATTAAGCAGATTATTCTCGGCGATTCGGGTGTTGGAACCCCAAGCTATATTAAGCTTGAAAATGCCGAATTTGTGGTAGATCCGACGACCAGCACGGCCTTTTCCAGCACAGCTTATTTATCCGTTAAAGGGGTTAATAATCGTATCCAAGTCAGTGAGTTGGAGACAAGCAACGTGCTTCCATTTTCATTGATCCTGGAACCCAATTCAGATCTCGAAATTTTCAACGGCACCTTTTTGAATGCCATGACGACGGGCAACCTGAACATGCAGCCTGGAAGTTCCCTTTCTATCGTCGACAGCAAGGTGTTGTTGACCAAGTATCACCAGGACGTGCTCAACGGTATCAGCGACCCGTCCATCATCGATGGTGCAACCGTTACCCTGAAAGGTTCTTATGCCTCCGATGCCGTCAGCCTGGAGTTGACCAACCCCATCATTAAAAATTCGACGATTGTCCTGAACAACAACACCGAGTTTCGAAGCTACGACGTTACCCCGTCAGGGTATGTGTTCGGCGTGGTCTACTTTGAAGGTGACAACACCATCTCTCTGGGAGATGGCAGTCTGTTTACGGCAAATACCGATAAAGTCGCCATAACGAGTGACGGTGAATTTGTCTTTAAAAACGGTCACACGGATGTTACCGGCTCAATAAATTCGGATTTTAAGGCGAGCCTGTGGACTTTGGACAATGCAAGCGTATCCATGGACAAACTCCGAGCCAATGAATACATCAATGGTTTAGCGTTGAAAAACAACAGCATCATGATCAACAAAGGATATAATTTAAGTGATTTGTCGTATCTTACGGTCAACGATTCGGAACTCTCGGGAGAGGTCTCTTATGGGGGGGTATCAACGCTTCTTATGGGGTTTAAAAATGCCACCATCAATGAAACCCGGGCAAGCAACACAGCAGGCAAAGGGTTTGAAGCCAATCAGTTTCTCTTCTCTGGTAACAACAGGTTGAACCTGCGTGTGCAGCCGGGTGGCAAGGTCATCGACCCCAATTTCCCCTCATTCATAACGTACAATGACAGTATTTTTTTTAGGCGAGGGGCTCTCTTTGGCTTTTCTTCGATTGCATTCAATCTGGAGTCGTTTGAGGCAGGAAAATCAGCCAATGAGTATGCAAAGGGGGGAGATAATACCGACGGTGTCTATGACCTTTCTTATTTTATTATGGGGGCAAGCTCTGACAGTGATGCCGCAACCATCATTCTCGGCGGCAGCATGCCTGCGCTGCTCAAAAGCTCCCAGGTTGCCAGTCCGGGGGCGAATCAGAAAGTGTCCGTCAAGCTTGAAACGCTGCCCGTTGCATCGCTGTTGACACACCCGAGCCTTACGACCCCAAACCAGAAAAACGCCGTGGCGCTGTTGAGCAACAGCTCTAATGCGGGCAACATGCGTACCCAATCCGCCTTGGGGCTTATCACAAACGACCAGCTGCAGGCCCACTCCGACAGTCTCCATGCCGAGCCCTATTCATCTTACATGACGGTCTCCCTGGAACAGGCCGACAGGGTGATGAATACGGTCTTAAGCCATGCTTCAGCAGGCCATGTGACGACGGGTACCAGCCAACGTGTGGTCGAGGATGCGGGCAGACGACTTTGGCTGGATGCAAGCTATAGCGATGGAGATATCGACGGAGATGACGGCCTGGGAGATTTTGGATACACGCTCTCCGGCTTGACCCTCGGTTATGACCTTATCACTACCCCCTCGAGTGTTTTGGGTGGGTATGCGTCATTTGGGTCCCAAAAAATGGATGAACACGACACGGCCGATCAGAGCTTTGACGGCGAGTCTTATCACCTGGGGGCTTATCTCCATAAACAATTCAGCCATAATCTGGCGATGAAGGGCCTTTTGGGGTATGCCTACGGGGCCAACAGCTCAAAGCGATGGATCACCCTTGCCGGTGTAAAGGCAACCCCTTCGGCAGATTATGACAGCCACACGGCGTATGCCGGTCTCATGGCCTCAATCGTCGGTTACCAAAACAGTTGGGTGACCCTTAGCCCTGAAATCGGCCTGAATTACACCTACTACACCCAGGAAGCTTTTGAAGAGTCGGGTGACCCGGATTTCAGCCTAAGACTCGATTCGGCAGATGCCCAGGCGATTGTCACCAGCGCCGGTCTGAATGCACGTTTCGGCAGTCTGCACCCGACAAAGAGCCTCTACCCCATGGGTTTTGTGCGCTATGAACATGATTTTTACGCCAACCAAAACAAGGCCCATGACATTGACGCAGCCCTGGTGAGCCATCCTGAGTTCAAACAATCCTTCGCCGGCCAGAACCGGGGTGAACACACCCTCCTCAGCGGGGTAGGGATAGGCAGTGACATGACGGACCATTTTAATATAAACGGGGGGGTCGTTATGGCCATCCACAGCCACGGGAAGGAGTGGGGAGCCGGCGTGAATATAGGATACCGCTGGTAACGACCGGGGCAAAAGTGATCCACTGCCCCCCCCCCTTATCTGTCATATCATACCCAACGAAACCCACGCGTACATTTGCCCCTCAGCGTTTCGCAACGCCTCCAGAGCATGCAGAGTGCCTGTCCCCTGGTTCCCTGGTCCCATTGTTGGTATGACCAACAGGCCTTAAGAGCTATTTCCTTGATTCACCGATATAGGCAAGCCATATGATTCTGGTTTAACGAACCGGAAATTTTTTGCAGAGCTTTGTTCAAAAAACGACCCGCCGGAGGCGTTAAGGGAACGTTTTTGCAGTTTGTCTTGGTATGTAAAGGACACCAAGCAGACCTTCTCTTGTACCTATGGCATGCACATCGCGCATGTTTCCATATATTTTTCTTGTCACCCGCACCACCTATTGCTTGTTTTTTTCTTGTCTTTTCAGAGTTTTAACGCTTGTTCTTTGGGGTAACCTTATGTTAGGTGTGAAATAATTTCGCCATATGGCTTGACTGATCATCCATTTACAAATGGTTACGCCGACAGTAGCTGGCCCGGAAGAAATAGGTGCGTGTCTTTCAACCATTGGATAGTGCCCCCCCACCTTAACGAACAACGTTGCGCCTCGCCTTGGGCGTATGGTTTGCCCCTGTCTTCCATTTCTTTTATTTTCCCATGTGTTCATAAAGAGAATGAAAAGGAATGGAAAAAGGAATGGGGTCGGGCCAAATTAACATGCTGCAAATAATCGAAAAACAATTGAATCTACCTCTCTTTCGGCGCTTATATTCCCTTTTCTCGATGAAAAAGGAACACGATAAACCGATTAAGTTATGGCAAGAGCTAAACGACATTACATTACTGGTTAAGTTTGGCACCTTACGCATCGGTGTCACAAAAGAGATTTTCGGCTTAGCCCGGATATTTCATGAGAAAACAATCAAAACTAAGTAATAATCTATAATTACAGTTTTTTGCAGTAATATTTTTAGTCGTTTCAAAAATGCAAAATGTAATCCAAGGTATTCTGTTTGATTTTGTCGGGAGTGTTTGATTTGGCCCAAGAATGCCAACTGTTTTGATTTCCCGATTTTTCATTGATCTTGTGGCTCGTTTTTTTCAGAGCTTTACTTGAGTAAATATAGTAAGCGTACCGTTTTTTGTACGGGCCTGTCATATTTCGCTGTCGTGGGTCGGTCCTTGTTCTGTTACGCAAAACCGTGTGTACTTTTCTTGTCTAAATAACATTTAATATTGATGAAAGGGGGTGGTACACGTTCGCGTTTCTTAGTGGACCAATGTTATATTCGAGGCATGGTATTTCACTGAAGAAAGTAATAACATTAAGAAGAAGGAGCTAAGTAGTGATACAGAGAAGAGTGTTTACTTTTGTTTTATCACTAATGTTGATTGTTGGATTTTCAACGTTAGGGTTTGCGGCCAAGGTACCTGCCCCTGACAAAGGGGGAGACGGTTTTAAAGCAATAAGCCTGAAAGAAGCCAAAACGCTTCATTCAGAGGGGGCGGTCGTGATTGCCTGTCACAGTCACACCACCGATTTCATGAGGGGGCATCCCTCCGGTACCATTCATATTACCTGCCTGGTTCCGAAGGACCACAAACGGACGGATATGGCCTTGAGCGACGTTGATTTTGACGTGGCTCAGTTCCCCAAAGATAAAAATACCCCCATTATCACCTATTGTGCCTCAAGCACATGATGGAAATCCTATCACGCCGCCAGGTTGGCGGTTAAGAACGGCTACAAAAATGTTTACTGGATGAAAGACGGGATCAAGGGGTGGAAAAAAGCGGGGTACTCAACGGTCGGGGATCAGGCACTCCTGGACGCATTGATTGCGGTAAACAAAAATAACTTTGCAGATTTCATCGTTGCCGAAGACGACGCCCGAA
Organism: Desulfoluna sp.; assembly: GCF_030145185.1. Lineage (GTDB taxonomy): Bacteria > Desulfobacterota > Desulfobacteria > Desulfobacterales > Desulfolunaceae > Desulfoluna. The sequence continues at coordinate 77,273 of NZ_JAQYWB010000024.1, forward strand.
AGCTGAAAAATTGTACGTTTGTCGATTTTCGTGATGAAGCAGAGTATAAAAAAAGTCATGTCAGAGGGGCGAAACATGTCGATTACAGCAACATGTTTTCGAAGCCCATGATGGAGGAGTTGAATAAAAGCAACAGCCTTGTCATTGTCCACGATGTCACGGCTGTGGCGGGTGTTATTGCTTCGACTCTGAAGCTAATGGACTATCCCGATGTGTATATCCTCGAGTAGATGGATAGGGGTGATCATAACGCCCTGGCATTCGTTTTTTACCTGATGGATTGAACCATCAATAGAATTCAGCAGACACAAGAGGCCGCAAAACGTTACGGGACATTCGAGCGTGGTTGGTCTTTTGGTCTGCTGATTCTTGGGGTGGGACTTCCGGTGATGCGTTAGGGCTCTGGCAAAAAATAAATAAATAAATGGATTGAGAGGAAACCAGTAAACCAGTAAACCAGAAACCAGGGGACAGGCGACATGCACCTGATATTGAATTTCATATCATAGGATCTTCTTCTCACATGATTTCTACCCCAAAAAAAACGTCGTAATCCCAGTGATTCAATCTGGGCTTAAGATGTGATTGTCAATCGAGGCCCGAATAGGCCGATGCAGGAACAGCCCTTCCAACGACCATGACCAAGGACAAAATATAAATCGTATGCCCTCACCACAGCAGGAATGGGTGCTGAATTCATTTTGAATATTTGCAGATTATTGTCTTTATTGCGGATGTTATCTGGTACAGCGGCAGAAAACCATCAGGCCTCTCTCAATCGCTTCATGGAATACATGCCATCAAGCCCTTTCACCTGCCTGGGAACCCGTTCCCGGTTTCCATAAAGTCGATCCTTAAAGACGTCATAGGTTCCAATCACAAAGGCTTTGGAGCCGATGATGCCCGAGTCGGTAAAATATCGGGTTCGAGACATGAACCTCCGGCTGCGATCCAGCTCAAAATTTTTCTCCTTTTCAGACTGAAACACCCGCGCTGAGATCGCGGCCTTGCCCCGTTTTTTCACCGATCCCGCGTGATAAAGAAATTCGCGGTATTTTTGCAGTCGTTCTGCGCTCTCCACCCCGAACTCCATCAGCCCGAAGTCCAAAGACAGAAACCCGTCCCGATTTCCCGTCTGCACATGGTGCCCGATGGAGCACCAGCGATAGTCCTCCGGCCGCTTCACAATGCCCGCCCTTACGGCATTCAAGTCGATATACGCCAGACAATTGATAACGGTCTCGCCCTTCTCCACAATCACACTTTTAAACCGCTCCCCCCAGAGCGTACCCCGGCGCTTTTTTTCCGATTGTAGTACCGGGAGAAGGTCTGTTTGATGTCCTTCACATACCACGATAAGCTGGAAAACCTTTCCCTGAAAGCCTCAAGCTGCCCTTCAGGAAACTCCGACCCTCTGGTCTGAAGAAGCATAAAACGCCGCCGCACTTCTTCATCCGAAAGCATCGCCCCCGGACTCACCTCTACGAGAATGTGGAAGTGATTACTCATCGCACTAAAGCCCAACACCTCCACGGCATACACCATGGAAAATCGCTGGATCACACGCACCAGTTCGTCTTTCTCCGCATCTTTAAATGGGAGGCCATCAAGAGCCGTCCGACTGATCACATGATAAACGGTTTTCTGGCCGGGATCTGTCCTGACCATCCGGGGAATACGAGGCATACGCGTCATCTCCTTGGTGTGTCATGTCAGAAATACGAATATATTGATTGGGTTCTGGAATGAATTTCAATTAAAAAGGCAGGTTACTTACTGATGATGAGTGTCTCATAGATTGGCGTGAAGGTCAAGCGCATGGTGCCTGTCCCCTGGTCTCATGGTGCCTGTCCCCTGGTCTACAGATAAATATACTGCCTAACGCTGGTGGTCACCTGCTGGCGGAAATTACTGACAGAGGTGAAGAAATTAAAAAAGTTTATAAAATGACGGGCTCCAAAAAAAGCCGGCGTAGCCAGTCAGGTGAACCACTTTGTTCTGCATTGTCAATTTTATAAGAGCAACTTAGAAAGACTCTTTAAACTTTGCATGAATTTTTTCTATGTAATGCATGGCATCTTTCAAAACAAAAATACCCATAAAAACTGATAATGAAGCGGCAATTAAAACTATGGAAATAAAAAAAATCCTATCAGGTGTTTCACCCTTGCCAAAAAAGACAAGCGGCGTTAATACGAGAAAAGCAACAATACCGTCAATGATAAAAAAGTATCCTACAATTTTAGTTATAATTGAAGCAAATTTCAAAAATAGTTTTTCGGACAGTAAGATAATTTAATTCCCTTGTTTAAAAGCAGAACGCTACGCTCAGGGGCGTCAAAAAGTGAAGCGAGGAACGAGCGCAGCTTTTTGACGTCCCTTTCCAGGTAGAAGCACCGGTTACCCGGCGCTCCCCCCACAGACCCGTACGTGAAGATTTCCCTCATACGGTTCCTCGGCTCAGATCCTTTTTACCAGATCATCGACCTGACAGGCGACACCCCGTCAGGCGTATAACTTTGCTACCATGTTTGCGCAATCATCTGGTTTTCCGGTTATATGGTTTATGCCCTCTGAGTGACTCCCATAGTTCTTACCAGACAAACGTTATACCCTGCTTC
>NZ_JAQYWB010000103.1 GCF_030145185.1 Desulfoluna sp.
GGCGCTCGTAAAGTTTGTTAAACCGATTTACTTCTTTTTGGTTCATGGTATACTCCTTTTTGTAGTTGCCCAGAAGTGGGCAAGTATAAAAAAGAGTATACACTATTTTGTCTTTTTCCGCCGCGTAGCGGCTTCGTCCAACCACACACTCAATTGACAGAAGTTCGCATATAAGCTAACATTTTGATTATGCGAAAGATCACTTTCTACCGAACCGAGAACGACAAATGCCCCGTGGAAGCGTATCTTGATACTCTTTCCAACAAGGAGGTTGAGAAGGTTTTTTTTGTTCTCGACCTGATTGAGAGCCAGCCTGTTGTCCCACGCAAGTTCTTCAAGAAGTTGGAATCAACGGATGGTATCTGGGAGGTCAGAGTTCAGTATGCGAATAACATCTTCAGGCTGTTGGGGTTTTTTGATGGAGAAAAGCTTGTGGTCCTTAGCCATACATTTACCAAAAAGTCTCAAAAAATACCTAAAAAAGAGATCAACACAGCCCGGCAACGAATGAGAGAATATCTCTTACGAAGGAATGCCTTATGAGTGACGTGCAAAAATATAAAGCCAAACGAGCCTCAAAAGATCCCGATTTCTGGAAAGACTACGATGAACGTTTTGCAACGTTCAGGTTGGGTGCCCTGTTGAAACAGGCCAGACAGGAGGCTGGAATGACTCAGGAGGAGATCGCCCGCGAGCTCCAGACCACCAAGTCCGTGATCTCAAGAATGGAGAACCACGCCACGGATATTCGTCTTTCAACCCTCGAAAAGTTTGCCAAAGCCCTTGGCCGCCGGATTCAAGTGTCGATTATTTAGTCCGGATATTTCATGAGAAAACGACGCCCCAATTCCTTCTAATCTATCTTCCCTGTTTGAAATCTGACCGGATTTGTGGTTAAACCCGAAGGGTTGAAATGCATGGCAAGGAAGAAGGAACAATACGAAGGCACAAGCGATCGCAAAGCCCAGCGGTAACCTGCTTTCAAGGTGGCTCACCTTGCCGCCGGAGGCATTGTTTTTTGTTCTTTTATTTTTTTCCTTCAAACCTAAGCAGTACACAGCGACTGCGGGAATAAATCAGCGTCAAAAGAGTAACCCGGCTCGCCCGAAGGGTGAGAAAATCAGACAGAATACCGTAGATTACATTTTGCATTTTTGAAACAGCTGAAAATATTGCTGCAAAGAACTGTCATTACGATTTATTCCTTGGTCCTAATTGTTTTCTCATGAACTATCCGGGGTAAGAGCCTTCGTGCATAAGAGTCTCGGTCTATTTTTAAAACCTGTTTATCAAACTTTCTTGTCGCGCCGTAGCCCTTGGGCGAAGGCGGATCAAAAGTTTGGCCCCCGGCGGGGCCGCCGGAGGCAGCAATGAGCTTTAAATCATTTCAGGGGATGGAGCGGCAGTATGTCACAGACGAGTTTATTTAGACGGTTTATCAATCGATATCTCATTGACGGCTTAAGCGGTATGGCGCTCGGCCTTTTCTCCACCCTGATTGTGGGGCTGATCATCAAACAGATCGGTGCTGGGATCGGGGGCACGACCGGGGGCGTGCTGCTCCAGATCGGGGGGATGGCCCTGGCCATGACCGGGGCGGGCATTGGCGTGGGGGTGGCCCACAAGCTGGGGGCACCCAACCTGATCATTTACGCCTCGGCGGTCACCGGGATGTTCGGGGCCTTTGCCGGTAAAATTCTTGCCGGAAGCGTCTTTGTGGGGCGGGCGGTGCACCTGGCTGGCCCGGGAGAACCCCTGGGAGCCTTTATTGCGGTGCTGGCGGGCATTGAGGTGGGACGGCGAGTCTTTGGCAAGACCCGGCTCGACATCATCGTCACCCCCATGGTCACCCTGATCAGCGGCGGGATCATCGCCCTTCTCATCGGACCGCCCATCTCGAAATTCATGGCCTACCTGGGGGACATCATCCTCTTTGCCACCCACCAGCGCCCCTTTATCATGGGGGTCACCATCTCCGTCTTCATGGGGATTTTCCTGACCCTGCCCATCAGCTCGGCGGCCATCTCCATTATTCTGGGACTCAAAGGCCTGGCCGCAGGTGCCGCCACCGCCGGATGTGCAGCCCAGATGGTGGGCTTTGCCGTGGCCAGCTACCGGGAGAACAAGATCAACGGCCTCTTTGCCCAGGGCCTCGGCACCTCCATGCTCCAGATGCCCAATATTGTGAAAAACCCGAGAATCTGGATCCCGGCCATCGTGGCGAGCGCCATCACCGGCCCCATCGCCACGGTTCTTTTTGTCATGGAGAACAACCCCAGCGGCGGCGGCATGGGGACATCCGGGCTCGTGGGCCAGATTATGACCTGGAACACCATGATCGGCTCGGCAAATCCCGTGGTCCTCTTTCTCAAAATCGCCCTCATCCACTTCATCTTTCCCGCAGCCATCGCCTACGGCGTCTCCGAATGGCTCCGACGCATCGGCTGGATCAAAGCCGGAGACATGAAACTGGAGCCTTGATGTTGAAAGAAAAATGAAAAAAACATGCCTCCGGCGGCCAGGGGATGATCCCCTGGACCCCAGGTTGATAAACAGGTTTTAGGAGTTAAACAACCTTGACGACCGGTCCTTATTTGGTATGATATTCAGATCGGAGGTAACAAAGATGAATATTACAGATGACATAAAGCCTGTGACGTATTTGAAATCAAGGGCCGCAGATTTATTGAACCAAATCAACAAAACCCGTCGGCCTGTCATTATCACCCAAAATGGCGAGCCCCGAGCTGTTCTTCAAGACCCTGAGAGCTATCAAAATATGCGCAACGCCATTGGCTTGTTAAAGCTGATCTCTCAAGGTGAAGACGATGTGCGAAATGGAAGGACACGACCCCAAGAGGAGGTGTTCAAAGACATTGAGAACTCTCTGAAAGAAAAGTTAGCATGAAGGCGGCATATACGGTCCGCTGGACGACGGTTGCTGAGCTCGATTTAAAAAATATCATTGCGTATATCGCTGCGGATCATCCCCAGAATGCCTTACAGATATTTCAAAAAATCAGGCTGAAAGCATCCCACCTTTGCAGCGCCCCTGAAAAAGGCCGCATCGTTCCTGAACTTCAGGGCCAGGGCATATCCCAATACAGAGAGTTAGTTATCCCGCCTTGGCGACTGATCTATCAAATCAGTGAACAGAAAATCTTTATGTTGTCGGTGTTAGATTCACGTCAGAATATTGAAGATATCCTTTTAAAAAGGTTCATTCGCTAAGAGTGTTAGACGGGTTCAAAATACCGTTTATAGCCAAATAACACCGGGACTGATTAGCTGAATATGTTCGCAAATGGGATATCGAAATCATTTGACACCCTAACGCTTCGGGTTAGGTGATCTGACCTGTTTTGGTTCCCCTATTTTTTTGTCGTTGTTCCCTGTTCGTGATTTTCGTGCCTTTCGTGGTTCATGTTGTTAGGCTTTTCATCGTTTTAAGACGGCCAAAAATTAATAATCATACATTGGATCGCCTGAATTCCGTTGGGATTTGACCTGAGGAACGAGGGGCAAAGCCCAGCGGAAACCTGCTTTCAAGGTGGCTCACCTTGCCGCCGGAGGCATTGATTTTTGTACTTTTATATTTTTCTTGCAACCTAACGACTTCAATATATCGAACAAACATCAAAAACATAGGAATGACCACGAACCACACGAAAGACACGAAAAAGGGCTAAGGGCCAAAAGCCCAACCTTTGTCTTCACTCTTCACCGGCTTTCTCCCATCGGCGTTCATCTGCGGCCAATAAGGGTGTTCATGTGGGAGACCATCCCCAGGCAGAACCCTGGAACAAAAAAAGCAGCACAGGAGTGCGGCGCTCCAAAAACTCGGGTTCGATACGTTATTCAACCCCTTACGAGCGTTGGCCAGCCGGCAGTGTTTTTAAGGCCTGTTTATCAAGCCCAACCCATAAAAATTGGCAAAAGTTTGGCCCCCGGAGTTATTCCGGTTAATCTCAAGAGGCACCTCCCGATGCGCATTCGCAAACCCGCTTTCAAGGTGGTGCCACCTTGCCGCCGAAGGCTCATTTTTTATTTTTTCTCTGTGCCTCTGTGGTTCATTGCCCTTTCTACAGGAGAGTTCATGAAGATACATCAGATTCCATTGGGGAAGATGGCCAACTTTACCTACATCGTAGAGGATGAAACGACCCACCAGTGCGTGTTGGTGGACCCGGCCTTTGAGGTGAAGCGGATATTGCGGGAAGTCGAGATCCTGGGGCTCTCAGTGGTGGGACTCATCAACACCCATTGCCACAGCGATCACACGGCGGGAAACCGGGCGGTGGTGGAGGCGACCGGAGCGCCCCTGATGATTCACCGGGACGACGCAAAAGCCCTGGCGGGAATTGGGAACCGGACCCTAACGCGGGCGATGGGCGGTAAGGGCTCCCCCAAACCCTCCCGGCTGTTAAAAGACGGCTCCGTCATCGAGGTGGGAAAAAGCATCTTAAAAGTCCTGCACACCCCGGGGCACACCCACGGCGGAATCTGCCTCTACGCTCCGGGCCATGTGATCACAGGCGACACCTTGTTTGTGGGAGGTGTGGGCCGCACCGATCTTCCGGGGGGAAGCCTGAAGGTCTTAAAACGCTCCCTTCGAGAGAAGATCTTTACCCTGCCGGAGAACACGGTGGTGTGGCCGGGCCATGACTACGGTAAAAAAACCACGTCCACGGTGGGCCGGGAGAAAGCGACGCTGAGGATTTAGGATGCCTCCGGTCTGACAGCACCCTACGCTTTTCGTCTTCCCCGCGCAGGCGGGAATCCATGGTGGTTGTGAGAAAACGTATGTGTTGTGTCTTTTTACGGTGAGGCAACCCGAGCATGGATCCCCGGTCATCCGGTTGTTCCTGCGTTGCAGGGTGTTTCAGGTTACGGTCAGGCCGTATGCAACGACTCCCCGGAGAGCCGGGGAAGACGATTCCATGGAGCATGGCGGCCTTTTTGATACGCACCTGTTTCTGTCTTTGTGGGCCCGGCCGGTTTGACGGTAGAAGGTGCGGGAGCCGCACCCTACGCGGTGATGAAAAGACGTGACGTATTGGCCTTTGAATCTTTCTGTCATTTGCCTCGAACGACCTGGCGAAGGCAAAGACACCTCGAAAGCGGATTGCACCGCTCTGGGCGCGCCGTGCTCCGTCGCGGCTTTTTTGGCCGGGAGCTTGGCCCCGACTTGGACCACAGAGACAGCCAAAACTCTCCTCGCATCCGTTATCATATCCCAACGAGAGGCGCCCTCCAACCGACATCGCGTCAATGCCGCGGCGGAGCACGGCGCGCCCGAAAAACAGCCCCTTGAGATGACGGAAGAAGCGCAGCGATAATCTGCTTTCACTGTGTTTTGCCTAAGTGGCTTTGCCAGCTTTTCCGACCCCTTCTCAGCGCTGGCACTCGCCACACACAGCGCATTCACAAACCCGCCTTCGAGGTGGCTCGCCTCGCCAACGGTCTTCACGGATATTTTATCTAATAAAACATGACGAAGCGTGAACAACCAAAATTGTTGGCCACGGGCGAAGCCCGTCAGCGAATGTGATCAGCCCGAGGTACGAGGGCTGGGAGCATTCGCGATGCAGACTTTTCGGCTGAAGCGGTGGATCACCGGGGTGCCCTGGCCGTGTCGGACGGCTTTGAGGACGGCTTCGTGGTCCACGGGGACGGTACCGGCCAGGATGCTCACGGGCAGGTGGGAAAAGGCCTGGGGGATCACGGGGGTACTGGGGCCGAGCATGATGATCCGGGTGACGTCCGGGGCGAGGTGGGATAGAACCTCTTCGGTACTCTGGTTGATAATCGAGGTAGAGGTGAGCAGGAGGACCTCGGTCCATCCGTTGAGTTTTGCGTAGAAATCGACCCGATCCCCCACGCCCTGATCGTTATCCAGTATCTCCACGAGGGCGCCGCGCGCTTTGAATTTTTTCATGAGGGGCCGGAAAAAGCCCACCATGGAAACTCGGGTGTCGGGACCGATAGCAAAGGCATCCATCCACCCACCGTCGCTGGTATCGTCGGGAAGGCCGGACGCCTCGTGGTAGTTCAGGGCGTTGACCAGGGCCAGGGCCATCCCGCGATTTAAAGGAGACGGGTCTTTCAGCAGGGCCAGCAGCTCGGAGGCGGGCTGGCCTTCGTAGTCTTGATAGGGCCCGGATTTTCCGCATCCGAGCGCGGACGGGTCGGTCCAGGCCAGGCCGATACCGCCGTCATCGGTGGTCACGGCCGTGTATTTCAGGCCAAGGGTCACGGAGGTCACGAGGGTACGGCTCGCTTTATCAGAAAAATGGGCCAAGAGGTTCTGGATCAGCTGCATGAGGATCTCCTGAGAATTAAAAACAAGCCTTCTATGGTTAAATTGGGCAGGGAAAGCCTGCCTCCGGCGGCCAGGGGATGATCCCCTGGACCCCAGGTTACGAATGCCCTCTCCCTTCGTTCCTCAGGGTGAGGACATTCGCGAAGGTTTCTGGAAAATTGAGCAAAACCTGTTTATCAAACTTTCTTGTCGCGCCGTAGCCCTTGGGCGAAGGCGGATCAAAAGTTTGGCCCCCGGCAGGGCCGCCGGAGGCATCTTACACAATCATTTTACCGGTCACAGCCCCGTCATACCCGGGCAGGCTGTCGATCTCCCGACGCATGGCCCCAGACTGAAGCAGGTCCAAAAGAGCGTTGACGGCGGGATGGGTTTCGAGGTCAACGGGAATCACCAGATCGCATCGGGCCACGGCCATGGAGACAAAATCCAGGTGCCAGGCTTCGGCGACGCCTTTGAGCCCCAGAGCAGCATCGACGGCGTTGCAGGCGACACGTGCGGCACCGTCGCCATGGGAGGTCACCGGCGTGTGATACCCGGCAATGGCCTCTCCGGGGACACCTGCGCGCATGAGCTGATCATCGAGCAGGACCCTCAGGGCTGCACCGGGCTCCCGGTTCACGAATCGAATGCCGGGTTGAGCCAGGTCTGCGGCGGATCGAATGCCCAGGGGATTTCCCCGGGCCACCATCAGCCCCTCCTCCATGAGAGAAAAGCCCACCACATGATTGGGCGTGCCCTTCATTTTTTCTGCGACCATCACCAGGTTGGCTTCTTCCCTGCCGGTGTTGTGCAGATGGGTGCCTGCCAGGTGCGCCGCGCCTTGGGCCAGCCCTTCCAACGCCTTTGTACTTGAGGCAAACCGGCAATGAACACGGGCATTTGAGATCTTACGGGAGAGATGCTGTTCGATCATGCCAAAGGCAGGGTCACACCCCATTAGAATCAGGGTCCGGTCCAGAGTGGCTTCGGAGGTGAGCATCACGGCGCTTTTTTTATCCGATGCCATCAAGCCGTCGGCCGAACAGAAGCCAAAGGGCATGGCACCGGCCCCTTCCAGAGGAAGGCCCACCAGTTGATTCCGTACTCGCGCCAATGCCAGGCGTGACGAGGATTCGGCCTCACCGTGAACCAGGTCAAGACGCTGAGTCTCCGGTGGGGCATGATCCACAAAGAGATCTTCCACCCGACAGTCGAAAAGGCGTGCCAAGCGAAGTGCCACAGCGGTATTTGGCAGGTATCGCCCCGATTCAATGTCATAAACAGCCTGACGACGAATGCCTGCTTTTTCGGCCAGGTCCCCTTGAGTCCACCCCTTATTGAGGCGGTACGTCTTAAGATAACAGACGATATCGATCTCCAATGGCGCCATGCTTCTCCTTTTCAATAATCATTGTTTAAAAAAATAATTGACTGATTCCATAGCAAATGCAATGAGAATATGTCAAATGACGTTTTAAAACGTCATGCGTACGATGAAGGCACACCCGAAGGGATTTCCGGTTTTGGTCCCTTGACATCCACCCTGATGGCGAAGCACCCCCGGGCGACATCCGGACATGAGACCTCGTCATCATCCACTCACAAAGGGATGAATAAAAAATGAAACCTTCAAAAATGGCGATTCACCTGTTTACCGTGGCTTTGATCCTCCTCGCCAGCCTGGGCGTTGCGCAAGCCGATGTGGTCGTGTTTGCCGCCGCCTCCACCACAAATGCCGTCACAGAACTCGGAGAGCTCTACGAAGCCCGAAACCTGGGGCATATGACCCCCTCCTTCGCCTCCTCCTCCACCCTGGCCAAGCAGATCGGCAACGGCGCCCCCGCCGACGTATATCTTTCCGCCAACACCAAGTGGATGAATTACCTGGAAAAAAAGAAGCTTCTCACCAGAGAAAGCCGGTTTGACCTTCTGCGCAACCGGATTGTTTTGATCTCACCCGTGGCGGGTTCCCTTGCCAACATCGATATCCACCCGGGTTTTTCACCCGCGGCGGCCATGGGCTCGGAAGGACGGCTGGCCATGGGAGATCCCACCCATGTTCCGGCGGGCATGTACGGTAAAAAAGCCTTGGAAAATCTCGGAAGTTGGGGAGAGGTCAAGGATCGCCTCGCCCCCATGAAAGATGTGCGGGCAGCCCTGGTGCTGGTTGAACGCGGAGAGGTTCCCCTGGGACTGGTTTATTCCACGGATGCGGCCATCTCTTCCAAGGTCCGCGTGGTGGGCACCTTTCCAGAGAGCTGTCACCCGCCCATTGTCTACCCGGTGGCTGCGATCGCGGGTGGGAATCAGGCAGAAGCGGATCGCTTTCTCGCGTTTCTACACACCCCCGAAGGCCAGGCCGTGTTCGTAAAATACGGGTTCGGCGTCAAGTAATGGACTTTTTTGCCCTCACCGCCCTGGAGCGGGAAGCCGTCACCTTGAGCCTCTGGGTGGCCGGTTGGGCCGTGGCCGTCAGCCTGCCCGTGGGTATCTTGACGGCCTGGGCCCTCGCCCGGGGTCATTTTCCGGGGAAAACCCTGCTTGAAGCCCTGGTCCACCTGCCCCTGGTGCTGCCGCCGGTGGTCATCGGATATCTGCTGCTGGTCCTGCTCGGGCGAAACGGCCTTATCGGGGGACCGCTCTACGAGCACCTGGGCATCACCCTGGCCTTTACCTGGAAAGGAGCGGTTCTGGCCGCTGCGGTCATGGCCTTTCCCCTGCTCGTCCGTGCCGTGCGGCTCTCTCTCGAGAACGTGGACCCCGGCCTGGAGGCCGCCGCCCGAACTCTGGGTGCCGGGCCGCTGCGGGTTTTCTTCACGGTGACCCTGCCCCTGATGGCCCCGGGCATCCTCACCGGGACCCTCCTCGCCTTTGCCCGGAGCCTGGGCGAGTTCGGCGCCACCATCACCTTTGTCTCCAATATCCGAGGTCAAACCCAGACCCTGCCCCTGGCTCTGTACACCCTGACCCAGGTGCCGGACGGAGAGACGGGTGCCATGCGCCTCTGCATCCTGTCCGTGCTCATCGCCATGGTGGCCCTGATCATCTCCGAGACCCTCTCCCGCAAAGTGGCAGCGCGCATGAAGGCATGACAAGGTGGCGAAACCACGGTAGCGAAAACCACCTTGAAAGCGGGTTTGCGAATGCTCTACGGCTGTTGGGACGTTGGGCACCTCGCGTCCGCATTCGCGTGACGGGAGAGGGATAAAAGCAAACCCTTATGTCACGAGTTGGCGACGGTGTGGGGGATGTAAGGTAGGGTGTGCTTGCGCACCGCCGGAGCACCGAAACGGTCATGAAAACCCATATACGGATGCCCCCCACGCAGCATTGCAATGACAAAAGGAGACCCCTCGGTGTTAACCCTCCAAATTACCCACAGGCAGGGCCAGTTTGCCCTTGATGTCGACATGGAGGCTCCCGGAACGGGAGTTACCGCCCTTTACGGGCCTTCGGGGGCGGGAAAGACCTCCATCGTCAACATGGTGGCGGGCCTGCTCCGGCCCGATGCCGGGCGCATCACCATAAACGGTCTCTGCCTTTTCGACGCAAATCAAAAAATTAATCTCCCGCCGGAGAAGCGGCGTATCGGGTATGTCTTCCAGGAAGGCCGCCTCTTTCCCCACCTTTCGGTTCGCGCAAACCTCACCTACGGCATGCGTCTCACCCCGGCTCGCATTCGCTTTGTGGATTTTGATGCGGTGGTGGAGCTCCTCGGCATCGGCCATCTTCTCTCCCGCCGCCCGGCCGGGCTCTCCGGCGGAGAGAAGCAGCGGGTTGCCATCGGGCGAGCGCTTTTGACCAGCCCGGCCATGCTGCTGATGGACGAACCCCTGGCCTCTCTGGATGCCGTACGCAAGGACGAGGTCATTCCCTTCATCAAGCGCCTGGGGAACCACGTCTCCATCCCTATCCTCTACGTGAGCCATGAACTCAACGAGATTCGCTCCCTGGCCACCCATATGATCCTCCTGGAGGAGGGGCGACAGGTTGGCTCCGGAACCCCGGAAGAGCTGCTCTCCAGGCCGGAACTCGGTGCTCTTTGGGGCAAGAAGGGGACACCGCTTGACTGCGGGCCTGCAGCGGCACAGATGAGGATGTCACGTTAAAAGGCATCTGCACGACCTGTTCACGGCAACCTGCCCAAAAACATGAAACCCCCGGGGCACCGTTGCCTCGGGGGTTTCACACCACTACAATTTAGGAGAATATAAGGATGAAGTTTTTTTCTGAAAATTCCGACAGGACTTTTCAGTTGGAGGTACTTCGGTTCCCGAAGGTTTTTGGGGGGGCGTAAAGCCCCCCCTCAACCTAACGGAGATAGGAGGATGAAGTATATATATAAACACCGTAACGGTCCGGGCCACCGGGCCGCGATGAGGAGAGTCCTTAAAAAGAGCTTCTGAAGGTCCCGGCTTAAAGGGATTCCCAATAAAGGGGGAAAAGAGGTTTTTTTCGGTTGTTTGCGTTTTGTTTGGCTAAGCCGGGCCTTCAAGAGGCTTGGTCTGGTTTATTGCAACCTGCATGCCAAATATAGATAAAAACCAAAATTATTTGATAAGCAGCTATTATTAAATAGAAAAAATTCTTACCCCTTGATAGATGCTGGACCAACACCTTCTTTTCAATACCAGACCCACCCACCACCATGGATATTTTATAACCATGTGGTTACCCAGAGGCGAGGGGGATTGGTTACTTTTTAACCATACCTTCCCCGGGTCTCCACAAAAACCGAGGTTCAGATGTCTCAAAATACGCCCACGAAGCCGTACCCCTGAGGAGCATGGGATGATTTATCCCTGAGGAATACAAGCGCCTTACGGGCGTCCACCCAACCATTCCCTGCCGTCCATAAAAAGTGTCTCCCACGCTGGCACCGGTCTTGCTCTTTGAAATCAAGGGGCAGCGGATAGCGCCAGCCATCACAGATATCCAGGTTTTCTAAGGGGCGAACAACAGCAAAGAGCCCTGCCGCAGAGCGACCTGAAGCAAGGGCAATGACGCGACCCTCACCCGGGTCATCCGACCCCTCACGGAGGCGACAGACCATGACAAAAAACGTCACCATTCTGATTGCAGATGACGACCCCTCACATCGGATGATGCTGAACACCCTGCTCACACAATGGGGCTATACCGTCTTTGAAGCCCATGACGGCGAGATGGCCATTGAAAAGGTCAGGGCGCAAAAATTTCATCTCATCCTCATGGACATCCGCATGCCCAAAATGTCCGGCCTGGACGCGATGGCGGTCATCAAACGAATCAACCCGGCCCTCCCCATCATCATCATGACGGCCTACGCCTCCCTTGAAACCGCAGAGAATGCCTTGAAAAACGGAGCCAGCGCCTATCTCTCCAAGCCCATCGACTTTGATCACCTCCGCCTCGCCATCACACGCACCACAAAAAACCTGAACCCCCTGGAAGAAACCCTGCAAAGGCAACACACCCTGACGCAGCCCTTGATTCGACATACCGCCATCACGCCAAACACCATGGTGCCCCAGTTTCTCGACAGCCCGGCTCAAGGAATCACGCACAGCACCACCGCCATGCTCTCCGGGGGATCGAGAACCGTTAAATAAGACGGCGCAGAGTCCCTTGCCATGCAGCCACCCTGCCCCCCCAAAAAAACCGGAAAGGTGCCGCTGTTGCGGTGCGCCCTCCCAAAGGAATCACAACGCCATAAAGCCCATGCACGGAGGTTTCTTACGCGGCTCAGAAAAGATAAAAGATGTTGGTTTTTCTTCTATAAGCAGCTCAAAGACAGCAACGTGAAGAATGAAATGCCGGCATTGGTTATCGTTTGGGCCGCGACCTTTAAAAAACCGATAAAGACGGGCCGAAACGGAGCGCCGCACTCCGGTGCGGCTTTTTTTTGCCGGAGGATTGCCCCCACCCCGAGCCACTATAACACCCCAGATTAGCCTCACATCCCAACGAGCGACGCCCTTCCAACGGTATCGCACAAATGCCGCGACGGAGCACGGCGCGCCCGAAAACAGTCACTCTTCCGCTCTTGTGAAATCAAAAGAGCCTCTGGTGGTAAGGGGTAAGGAGAGAGTGCTCAAGCACATCCAGTATGACGACGCATTGCCATCGGTGACGGGGGTTGTAAGGCAGGGCGTGCTTGCGCACCGCGGAAGGGACTCAACGGCCATGAGTCCTGCGTAAGGAGGCCCCTCACGTCGTCCAGAAAGGGCAAAAAATACTGTGTTTTTTTTTGGGGGGGGGAGAGAGATAGTGCGCAAGCGCACCCTTGTATCGAATAGGGGGGGGGATGGCTTCGTCACCCCCCCCGCCTGAGGGAGATTGGGCCGAAGAGTGACGCCCGTCTCAAAATAATTTCCGTGGGTGCCAGGAGGGCTGAGGAGCCCTCCTGGCACCGTATGGAAATCAGGAGGATGAAGTCTCTATGTAAACACCATATGAACGGCCCGAGCAACCGGGCCGCGATGATATGATTTCAGGTTAACACTCAGCGAGGTTTCAGCTTATTTAACAAAGCGAACCAGGGCATACCCCCGTCCCCGTCGGATAATCAGCATGTCCACCTGATCACCCTTTTCGATCCCGTCCAGCACTTCAAAGTAATCATCTTCGGCCTTAACGGCCTGATGATTCACTTCTTTGATGATATCGCCGTGAACCAGGCCGATCTCACTCCCCTTGCTGCGGGGTTTCACGCCGGTAATCAGGACACCCTGAGTATCGGACAGATTGTAGCGCTTGGCCATCTCCGGAGAGATGGAGGCGATATCGATTCCCAAATCGGCGTCTCCGCTGCCCATGCCCCTGGCACCAGCGGCTCGGCGGTCCACACGCTTGGCGATCTTCACTTTCACGGTTTTCTCTTTGCCGTTTCGCAGAAAGGTCACCTTCACTTTATCGCCCACTTTCTGGGATGCGACGATTCCGGTGAGATCTTTAAGTGATTCGACTTTCTTGCCGTCGATGGAGACAATGATATCTTTGGCTTTTATACCCGCCTTCTCCGCGGGGTCCCCCTTAAACGCATCCATGATCATGACGCCTTTGGGGCTGGACAATCCGTAATATTTCGCCACCTCTCCTTCGATCTCCTGGATGGCGACTCCGAGCCATCCGCGGGTAACGTTGCCATCCTCTTTAAGCTGGGCGATGATGCCGGCGGCAAGTTTCACGGGGATGGCAAAACCAAGGCCCTGTCCCCCC
>NZ_JAQYWB010000104.1 GCF_030145185.1 Desulfoluna sp.
ATATCGGTTATTTGTCTTGATTATTTATATAATCAAAATCTTGTGAGGTGCAACTTCTCCTCTTGCATCGCTTTGAAAGCAATACACCGATATATTTCGGGGACAGCATTGTTCGAGCAACCGATTGATATTAACATGCTATCAAGCCTACACATCTGACAAAATGAGCCCTTAAACCAAACCCCAATTGTTTAAGTTCCGATTATTCACGGGCGCAGCCCGTCAGCGAAAGGTAATAGGGGCAGGTCATTTATGCCGATGAATACCTCGGGGACCTCAGCTTGCATGTAAAAGGTCAGAATATTAAAGTCCCACTCATTCAACGTGGAAATGATGTGTTCATTAGAAACGGTCAATAAACATGAACATATGGGCCTGGGCCGGGCCACGGAATATTGGGGGAAGGGGACAGGCCCCTCTTGATTAACAAATCGAGAAACAATGCGAAAGAGGTTGTGTCCACTGTCAAGACGCGACCCCTTCTCCCAAACTTTCGAAAAGTTTGACAAATAGGCCTCAAAATAATGACTTCTGCCTCAGCAGTTCATATCGTAAGATTCTGTAAGGGCTCATGCAAAAAATAAATGCAGAAAGCCTATAAAAAGGGACCAAGGGACAGCCCCCCTTGATTCTTAGGCAAAAACACCTGTTTATTAAACTTTTCAAAAGTTTAGCCCCCGGCAGGGCCACTGGAGATCATCCCGATGGGGTTATGACCTGCATTTTTTGGAGTACTGCAATCCCGCTCGGCATTCTAAGGGGCAAGTCCCCACACGGCCACCTCGTTATAATTTCATCACGTTCTCGACTGTTTCGGCATTGATGTGTACGGCACTGCCTTTACTCCTTTTGCCTGTCCCCACATCACCCTATCATTTCGAGGCGGTGTCCCTTGGCGGTGTAGCGGGATGCGGTGGCTTTAAACACCCTAAAAGATATTTAAGATCGTATATATTGAGTTTGTACCTCTTTTATGAGGCACTATTGTTAAAAGTGCGGCCAGTGGCTTGACCATCGCATATCAATACATTATTATAATGCTTAAAAGATGTCTTATCGTCTAATTGATGTGTCTATACCACTTAAAAGAGGTTTTAAATGTCATTTTTTCCAATGACGGATCATGCGGTCGCTGAAGAGATGGGGAGGCGACTTAACGCCTTGCGTTTGCGAAAAAATCTAAGCCAGAAAGAGGTCGCCGCGTCAACTGGGCTGTCTCTTAAAGCAATCCAGACGGCAGAAAGTGGGGGCAGCAAGCTGTTGACCTATATTAAGATTTTGAGGGTTTTAAACAGCCTTGATTCACTTGAGAGTTTCCTGCCGGATATTGGCATCAGTCCGTTACAATTGGCCAAGGCAAAGGGGAAACAGCGTCAACGGGCGTCTGGTTCTCGGAAAAAGTAATGGGTCGCCGAGACTTTGGGGGGAGATTTGAATGAGATCGGTCACGACAGCTTATGTGAAACTTTGGGGCAAGGTGGTGGGGGCCGTCACCTGGCTTGAGGATCAAGGCTATGCGCTCTTCGAATATGAGCCTGAATTTTTAAGGGCGGGTCTCGACCTCTCTCCTGTCCATATGGGGCTGGCAGACGCACGAAATGGCGACGTCTTTTCTTTTCCGCATGGGGACCGACATACCTTCCATGGGTTGCCGGGCCTTCTGGCCAGTGGGCTCCCGGATCGCTGGGGCCATCGCATCATTGATTCATGGCTCAGTAGAAATGGGCGAACTCCCGGATCTTTTAATCCGGTGGAACGACTCTGTTATATCGGTACCCGGGGGATGGGGGCTTTGGAGTTCGTCCCGCAAATCAACCCCACGGCTCTAAACACGTCGGTCCCGGTTGAATTGGATGGCCTTATGGCCCTGGTTCAGGAGGTGATGACCGAACGCTCGAACATGGATGTGCGCGTCAGTGGCCTCGATAAAGAAAAGGCAGAGGCCATGCTGGATATTTTAAGGGTGGGCACATCGGCCGGTGGGGCCGTGCCCAAGGCAATTATTGCCATGAACTCCGACGGGCATATTATTTCCGGGCAATCCAATAACACGCCCAGGGGATATGACCACTGGATTTTAAAATTTGATGGTGTGTCTGAGGAAAATCCTTCGGGCTTTGGGAAGCCATTAGAAAATGGACGTATAGAATATGCCTATTATCTCATGGCTGAAAAGGCCGGGATTCATATGACAGAGTGCCGCCTGCTGGAAGAAAACGGCAGGGCACATTTCATGACCAGACGGTTTGATCGAGTGGGGGGAGACAAAATCCATGTGCTTTCTCTTGCATGCATGGCCCATTTCGGGTGGAATCCCGTGGGGGGGTACGGGTATGAAGATGCCTTCCAGGTGATGCGGCAAATCAAGCTGGGCTATCTGGATCAGGAGCAGCAATATCGGCGTATGGTGTTTAATGCCGTCACAAAAAACCTGGATGATCACACCAAAAATATAAGTTATACCATGGACAGGAATGGCATCTGGCGACTTTCTCCGGCGTATGACATGACCTTTTCATATTGTTCAGAGGACTTGCTGGGTGACCGGCATAAAATGAAAATAAACGGCAAGCAGAAAAATTTTACCGTCAAAGATTTTTTGACAGTGGCGGAAGCCGTGGGGGTCAATCGGTCACAGGATATTATCGAACAAGTCCTGGATACCGTGGCTCAATGGCCTGGCTTTGCGAAAAAAGCGGGCGTGAATCACGACGCTGCAAGGTTTGTGGGGGGGATGCATTTAGCTTTTTAAGCCAAAGGGATCAGGGGACAGGCCCTCCTTGATTTTTTATGTGGACCGGCTATGAATCATTAAGGCAGGGATAAATGGATGTGAAGTTCAGATTTGATGTGACCTATTTCTTGATGTTCGCTGGGTTATTCCTGGTTGAGCTGATGATCGCCCTTTTTGTACGGGATGCTTTCATCCGTCCGTTTGTGGGCGATGTGCTGGTGGTTGTTCTCCTCTATCTCTTTCTCCGCGCTTTTCTGGCGTGTGGCAGAGCGCCGCTGGTTGCCGGTGTTTTGCTTTTTGCCTGGGGCATCGAGGTTGGCCAATATTTCAATCTGGTCTCCGTTCTCGGGTTGCAGGATTATAAGGTGGCGCGAGTTGTTATCGGTTCGACCTTCGATGTGATGGACCTGCTGGCTTATTCGGTCGGGGCTGCTTTGTTGATGCTTCCGAAGAGGCTGTCTTTGAAACGTAAACAAGGGCTTCGTGTGGATGTGTGATACCGGGGTGCGGTGATGGGATTGTACCGTTGTAAAGCGTAGGGTGCGCCGTGCGCACCGCCTAACGTTCGCATAAAAGAACGGTATTTTGCTATGCACATCGGTGGGTCTATCGGGGAGAAGGGTCGATGGCTTGCGTTGCGTTAAAAGGTGCGGGAGCCGCACCCTACGATCTCGCAACGCCGTCTGTGAGGAGGTAAGCTATCCCGGATATTTCATGAGAAAACTATATTGTAAAGACAATAGCACTGTTATTGCAATGTATTACAAAGAAAGACATATGCATCCCAAAAATACAAAATGTAATTCATCGTTTTCTACTCGCCTTTCTCACCCTTCGGGCGAGCCGAGTGCACCCATCTTCTGCGTTATCAGAACTTTGAGGTAAACCACTACATCTGCAGCTCTGATGCCTTGAATATGGGTGCACTCGACACGTGAAATATCCGGGCTATAGTAGCCTATAACGGAAATGGGGGGCGCGTCTTGACATGAGACATTTTCCGTTTCTTCAAAAACCTCAGAAGAGCAAGCGTCAGATTTACACAGCGAACAAAACTCCCTTGTTGGTTTCAATGACAGCCCCCTGCAACTAATGCCTGCCGCAAGCACACCCATCCTTAAGTATAGCTTTCATTTTTCATTCGGTTTATTGAGATATCGAAGATTTACTCCGTTGATTCCAAATAAATATGTTTATCAAACGTTTCAAAAGTTTGGGCCTCGGCAGGGCTGCCGGAGTCAGGATCGGTGGACAGGCTCCCCTTGCTTTGACTCGAAGCTTAAGGGTATAGAAACAGACGGGTTTCGCTGAAACACGATTTGAAGGCAGCTTTCAAGGTGGCCCACCTTGCCGCTGGAGGCTTTTTTGTCTTTTTTATTTTTGCATCGCCCCTTACCTGAATTAAAATGAGGAAAAAGATGGCAAACAAACGTATCATTTACACCGTTGTTGATGAGGCTCCTTCGCTGGCAACCTTTTCTCTGTTACCCATACTTCAGTCATTTACCAAGGGTTCAGGTATTTCTTTTGAGAAAAAAGACATATCCCTTGCGGGGAGGATTCTTGCAAACTTTCCTGAAGGCCTTAAAGAGGATCAAAAAAATCCTGATTATCTGGATGAACTTGGGGGGCTGGTCAAAGAGCCTTCGACCAATATTATCAAGCTGCCGAACATCAGTGCTTCTATTCCTCAGTTGAAAGAGGCCATCAACGAGTTGCAGGGCAAAGGGTTTGATGTCCCGGATTATCCAGAAGACCCTCAGACGGATGCAGAAAAAGAGCTGCACACCCGGTATGCAAAAGTGCTTGGCAGCGCGGTGAACCCTGTCCTCAGGGAGGGGAATGCGGACAGAAGGGCGGCGGCCTCTGTGAAAGAGTTTGGGAAAAAGAACCCACACCGGCTGATGAAGGCGTGGCCCTCTGATTCTAAATCACGGGTTGCCTTTATGTCTGACGGGGACTTTTATGGCAGCGAGAAATCCGTGGTTGTGGACAAAGCGTGCTCAGTGCGCATCGAATATGTTGATTCCGAAGGGGCTGTTTCAGTTCTTAAGGGCAAAACGCCTCTTCTTGCAGGCGAGGTGGTTGACGCCTCGGTGCTGAATGTCCGGGCCTTGCGGGAATTTTATGCGGAGCAGATTGCGGCGTCCAAAAAAGAGAACGTGTTGCTCTCCCTGCATCTGAAAGCCACAATGATGAAGGTGTCGGATCCGATCATGTTTGGTCATTGCGTCTCTGTTTATTACAAAGATGTATTCGAAAAACATCAGGAGACCCTGGCCGCACTCGGCGTTAATGTGAACAATGGCCTGGGCGATCTCTATGCAAAAATTCAAGGGCTGCCCGAAGAGAAAAAATCTGAAATTGAAGCCGATATTAAGGCGGTCTATGAGACAAGCTGCCCCCTTGCCATGGTGGATTCAAGCAAGGGAATCACCAACCTGCATGTGCCGAATAATGTGATTGTGGATGCGTCCATTCCCGTTTTCGTCCGTGATGGCGGCAGGATGTGGGGGGCCGATGATCAACTTCATGACACCCGCGCCATGGTGCCGGACAGATGTTATGCGACGATGTATCAGGCGGTGGTGGATGATTGTAATCAGCACGGTGCCTTTGACCCGTCGACCATGGGCAGTGTGGCAAACGTTGGTCTGATGGCCCAGAAAGCCGAGGAATACGGTTCACACGACAAGACCTTTGAAGCGCCCGGCAACGGGATGATCCACGTGATTGATGAAACCGGTACTGTGTTGGTGGAGCAGCCTGTCGAAAAGGGCGATATCTTCAGGGCGTGTCAGGCCAAAGATGCGCCGATCAGGGACTGGGTAAAACTGGCGGTGACCCGAGCCACCGTGACCCAAACTCCGGCCATTTTCTGGCTGGATGAACACAGGGGCCATGATGCCCGGATCATCGAAAAAGTGAAGGTGTATCTTAAAGATCACGACACCGAAGGGCTGGATATCCACATCATGGATCCGGTTGCGGCCATGAAATATTCCCTTGCAAGAATCAGAAAAGGGGAAGACACGATCTCTGTGACCGGAAACGTCATGCGTGATTATCTCACAGACCTTTTTCCCATCCTTGAGCTTGGAACCAGCGCCAAGATGCTCTCAATCGTTCCTCTGATGGAGGGCGGCGGGCTCTTTGAAACCGGGGCAGGGGGGTCGGCTCCCAAGCATGTGGATCAATTTTTAAAGGAAGGTCATCTTCGCTGGGATTCTCTGGGTGAATTCTGCGCCCTTGTGCCTTCGTTTGAGCACCTCGCCTCCACCCATCAGGATGACAAAGCGACCGTGTTTGCACAGACCCTTGATCAGGGAATCGGTAAGTTTCTGGAGCATGAGAAATCTCCGTCCCGTAAAGTTGGCGAGAGGGACACCCGGGGGAGCCATTATTACCTGGCCCTTTACTGGGCACAGGCCCTTGCAGAGCAAACCACGGACACGGAACTTGCCAGGCGGTTCTCTGTGGTGGCTGAAAAATTGGCCGAAAACGAAGGCGTCATCAATGAAGAATTGATCGGTGCCCAGGGACGGCCCGTTGATCTCGATGGGTATTACAGGCCGGACATTAAAAAGACGGAGCAGTTCATGCGTCCGAGCGCAACGTTCAATGGGATTGTGGATAACTTTTAAGGGCGACGTCCAGGTGGCGAAGCCACGGTAGTAAAAACCACCTTTAAAGCGGGTTTGCGGATGCGTCTTGGGAGTCGTAACTTCGGGCTGAAATGCGTCCTCATTTGCGTGACGGCTGAGGGGTGTGCGTGTCGCGGCGAAGCCGAAGCCGTAGACTGATTGTACGCCGCAAGCCCATGAGCTGCTGGTACTTTCCCTCGTTCCCAGGCTCCGCCTGGGAATGCTTTCCGGAGGCTCTGCCTCCAAGTTTGAAACCCAGCAATCTGTGGGTTTTTCCCTTGCGTTACGGGTTTTCGTGCCGGCAAGGCGGAGCCTTGCACTCGACGCTCCCAGGCAGAGCCTGGGAGCGAGAAAGAGTGATGAGCCTCACGTAGGTTCAATGGTTACGTCTCTGTTATTAACCCGGCGGTTGCATGCATGCATGGATGTCGAGGGGCTCTATTGTACCTGCAAAAGTTGACATCTCTTTTGTCTGTTGTTTCGATATTGAGTCGCCGGGTTAATATATCAGGCAAAAGTTTGACAAACAGGTCTTGAAAAATAATCTTGGATAAATCGCATTTGCAACCTGCTTTCAAGGTGGCACACCTTGCCGCCGGAGGCAGGTTTTTGGGTACTTTAACCATAGAAGGCATTTTTGAGTCGAACAGTTTCTATCAAACCATCTTATAAATCAAACCGCCCCAGGTTAAACCAGCGCCCAATCCGAAGAACATAATGTGATCCCCTGATTTGACTAATTTCTTTTCCAGGAGTTCATCAAAGGCAATGGGAATGGTTGCTGCGGTGGTGTTCCCATAACGCTGAATATTATTGTACATTTTATCGGCAGGGATTTTCATTCGTTCCCGAACGGCGTCGTTGATTCGTAAATTGGCCTGGTGTGGGATGAACATGTCGATGTCTTCAATGGACATGTTCGCTTTTTCGAGCAGCTCGGCGATGATTTTAGGAAGGCGGGTGACGGCGAGTTTGAATACTTTTTGACCGTCCATATAGGGGAAATGCTCGTTATTTTCTAAAACGGCGGGATCCGTTATGTGTCCTGATTTTCTGGCTGGCAGGCCAAAGCGTAAGGCCTGTGCGTACCTTCCATCCGCATGAAGAATCGAAGTGATTAATCCAACCTCATCCTGTGTTTCCAAGGCTTCAACGCAAACAACCCCAGCACCATCTCCAAAGATGACGGCCGTGTCACGGTTGGCTGCGGTCAGCTCCAGATACCTGCTTTGGTATTCGGCCCCAACCAGTAAAATCTTTGTTGCTTTTCCGCTTCGAATATACGCATCGCAAATCTCAAGCCCATGTAAAAACCCGGTACATTGCTGTCGAATATCTAAGGCGGGTACATTCTTGGCACCTAATTTGTCCTGCAGAAAAACGCCGGAGCCAGGCACATTGACATCGGGTGTCATGGTGGAAAAGACTATCAAATCCAGCTCTTCTGGTTGCCAATCTGCCCGTTCCAGAGCAATTTTGGCAGCGTTCAAGGCTAAGTCAGACGTCCCCGAATCATCTCCCTCTTCAACCCAGTATCTTGCTTCAATGCCGGTGCGTTGAGTCACCCACTCATCCGTTGTATCCAGTATGTCGGTTAACTCATGGTTTGTCACACGTCTTTCTGGGACATATCTACCGGTACTTCTTATAACGGAGCGTATCATAAATCCAAATCCTAAGGTTTAAATCGAATGTCTGCCTGCATCTATTTGGTATTTTCTAACAAATGCAAAGTGATATCGAATCATTTTAATTCATAAATTTAGGCGATAAACTTAATTAGATAGGAAGTTTAACCTTTAGTCAAGGTATCTGTTAAAAAGGGCTTGATCCTCTTTTGGGCCGGGCGTTTCGGTAGATTGGGGTGGGACGCCCTGACAAAAAAAGCCGCGACGGAGCACGGCGCGCACAAGAGGGTACAGAGCCTACCTTCTTTTTAAATTCTCAACCCATTCTTAAATTCTCAGCTCTTGGAATGGATACCCATGGAGAATGAATACCGCCGTGCTTTTTTCCACAGATTTTATATAAAGGTTCGGTGGAGCTTGCTTTGACCCTTTGCGCTGGCCCTGCCGGCCTCCATTTCAAGGCTCGCATAATGGAAGAAAGAGTGGTATATCGGTAAGGATTCGAAAAATATTATTATGTTTAAATTTTACAAAAAATTAAGTAAATCAAGATAGATATTACATTTTAAGCTTCTGTGATTTGTTCAGCCAGACCGGAAGCAGACCAAGGAGAATCGCATGGGCAAGTCCTTTGACAAGGATAAGGCCGTTGAATCGGCCATGAGTCAGATTGAACGCCAGTTCGGTAAAGGGGCCATCATGAAACTCGGGAACAGGGAAGTGACCGCCGTTCCCGTGATTCCTACCGGATCCATCGCCCTTGACAAGGCCCTGGGTGTGGGCGGTGTTCCCAAAGGACGTGTGATCGAGATCTACGGCCCTGAATCATCCGGTAAGACCACCCTGACCCTTCATATTGTGGCGGAGTCCCAGAAAAAAGGCGGTATCGCGGCGTTTATCGATGCCGAGCATGCCCTGGATGTTGTGTACGCCCAGAAATTGGGGGTCAACTGCGACGAACTTCTCGTGTCTCAGCCCGACACCGGGGAGCAGGCCCTTGAAATCGCCGATATGCTGGTTCGAAGTGGTGCCGTTGATGTGCTCGTGATCGACTCTGTGGCGGCACTGGTGCCTCGTGCCGAGATCGAAGGCGAGATGGGAGATTCCCACATGGGGCTCCAGGCTCGTTTGATGAGCCAGGCCCTTCGTAAACTCACCGCGACCATCGGCCGGACGAATACCACCGTCATCTTCATCAACCAGATCCGTATGAAGATCGGTGTGGTCTTCGGCAACCCCGAAACCACCACCGGTGGCAATGCGTTGAAGTTCTATTCCTCTGTGCGCATGGAAATCAGGCGTTCCACCGCCATCAAGGATGGCACCGAGATCATGGGCAACCGAACGCGCGTAAAGGTCGTGAAGAACAAGATGGCTCCTCCTTTTAAAGAGGCCGAGTTCGACCTCATGTACGGCGTGGGGATCTCCAAGACCGGGGAGCTCGTCGACCTTGGCGTGGAGGAAGGGATTGTCGAGAAGAGCGGGGCCTGGTACTCCTACAACGGAGAGCGTGTGGGCCAGGGCCGTGAAAACGCCAAGAAATATTTTGCTGAAAACACCGAATTGTATGAAGAGGTGCTGGGCAAGGTAAAAGAGGCGATGGGCATTACGGTAACTCCGGCTGAAGAGACTGAGGCTGGTGCTTAATTGTCCGGTTCCACAACGTATTGTTTGATTGACTGACAAAAGGGCGCTGCGCCTGATCAGACGCAAGCCCTTTTGCTGTTTTTCCTGATTTATATTGGGTGGTCCCGCAAATAAAGCTGACAGCGAGATAATGCCCTGCCACCTCACCGATGTGGCGGCGCGGGGCTCTCTGTCGATTTTTTACGGAACCGTCGTATTTGACCATTCACAAAGGGACCTTTCAGGTCCAACCCGGGGCCGAGGGCCCATCCATGGAGTAAGGTGATGAAAGGCAGCGAAGCGCGAAAACTCTTTATCGACTACTTTAAGAAGCACAACCACCGGAATGTGAGAAGCTCGTCCCTGGTGCCGTCAGACGATCCCACCCTCCTTTTTACCAACGCGGGTATGGTGCAGTTCAAGCGTACCTTTATCGGTGAGGAGAAGAGGGATTACTCCACGGCGGTGACCAGCCAGAAGTGCGTTCGCGCCGGTGGCAAGCACAACGACCTGGAAAACGTCGGGTACACGGCGCGTCACCATACCTTTTTTGAGATGCTCGGCAACTTCTCGTTCGGCGACTACTTCAAGGAGCAGGCCATCACCTTTGCCTGGGATCTTCTCACCAACGGGTACAAACTTCCCGTGGATAAGCTCTGGGTCTCTATTTATCTCGATGACGACGAGGCCTTTGAAATCTGGAACAAGAAGATGGGTGTTCCCGAAGAGCGCATTGTGCGTCTGGGGGAGGCTGATAACTTCTGGTCCATGGGCGACACCGGTCCCTGCGGACCCTGTACCGAGATTCATATCGACCGGGGCGAGCGGTTTGGTTGTGATAACCCCAACTGCGCCGTGGGTTGCGACTGCGATCGGTACCTTGAGATCTGGAACCTCGTGTTCATGCAGTACGATCGGGATGCCGAAGGGGTCCTTACCCCCCTTCCCAACCCCTGTATCGACACCGGGATGGGCCTTGAGCGCATCACCAGCATCATGCAGAATGCCGACACCAACTACGATACCGACCTTTTCATTCCCATTATCGGCAAAGTTGAAGAGCTCTCCGGCATGAAGATGACGGACTCCAACGATACTGCCATCGCCATGAAGGTCATCGCGGACCACAGCCGTGCAGCGACCTTTCTCATCAGCGATGGGGTGATGCCCTCCAATGAAGGCCGGGGGTATGTGCTGCGCCGCATCATGCGTCGCGCCATCCGCTACGGTCGTTTTATCGGGCTGACCGAACCCTTTCTTCACACCACCAGCCGTGTGGTCATGGAGATGATGGTCGATGCGTATCCCGAACTGAAAGAGAGCGAAGCCTTTATCACCAACGTCATCCGAAACGAGGAAGAGAGCTTTTCCGTAACCCTTGACAACGGCCTGAGACTTTTGGAAGAGGCCCTGGAAGAGGTGGCGGATTCTGAGACGAAGGTGCTCTCCGGCGAGGTGATTTTCCGCCTCTACGACACCTACGGTTTTCCCGTGGACATCATTCGTGATGTGATCTCCGATGACTCCATCGTGTTGGACCTGGAAGGGTTTGACAAGGCCATGGCGGCTCAGCGAGAGAAATCCCGCAGCAATGTGACCTTTACCCGCAGCGGTGAGGCGTTCCGCAAGCTCTCCGCCGCTGGCATAAAAACAGAATTCACAGGGTACGAGGGACTCACCGACGTCTCCAAGATTCTCGTGGTTGCTGTGGACGGACAAAATGTTGAGGCACCCGTTGTGGGCACCGAGGTGGAAGTGGTGGTTGAAAAGACTCCCTTCTACGGCGAGTCCGGTGGCCAGGTGGGCGATTCCGGAACCCTCTCAGGGGAAGGCTTTCAGCTTAGCGTTCTCGATACCCTCAAAGATCCCACAGGCATTTTTATTCACAAGTGCCGCGTGGAGAGCGGAGTCGTCAAATCAGGACTCCTGGCTACTTTGACCGTGGACGGCGAGAAACGTGCCGCCACAGCCTTGAATCACAGCGCCACCCATATCCTTCATTCTGCCCTTCGGGCGGTTCTCGGGGATCACGTTAAGCAGGCCGGTTCCCTTGTGGGGCCTGATCGCCTTCGGTTTGATTTTACCCACTTTGCCCATGTTGATCGGGCAACCCTGGATGCCATCGAAACCTTTGTCAACGATCACATTCGTATGAACGTGCCCGTGGGCGTGGTGGAAATGGACGCTGAAGAGGCCATGAAGACCGGTGCCACCGCCCTTTTCGAAGAGAAATACGGTGACCGTGTTCGCGTGGTCTCCATGGGCGACTTCTCCAAAGAGTTCTGCGGCGGGACCCACACGGCAGCGTCCGGCGATATCGGGGCCTTTCGCATCCTCTCCGACAGTGGCGTTGCTTCCGGCGTGCGGCGTATCGAAGCCCTCACTGGCGCTTCGGCCATCGCCAGCACCCAGAAGAGCCTGAATGCTTTGGGAGACGCCTCTTTTCTGGTGAAGACCACTCCGGAACAGCTTTCCGAACGGCTTGATAAGCTCCTGGCAGATAACAAGACCCTTGAAAAAGAGCTGAAGCAGCTTAAGATGCAGATGGCCGGGAAAGCCGCTGAGAGCCTTGATGACGACATCAAAGAGGTAAACGGAATCCGTGCTGTGGCCAAGAAAGTATCCGTGGAAGACCCTGCCCAGCTTCGTGAGCTGGCCGACCGCTTCCGCGATAAGATCGGCTCCGGCGTGGTCCTTCTCGGGACCGAATCCGGCGGGAAAGCGCTTCTCTTGGCTTTGGTTACCAAAGACCTCACCAAAACCTACAAGGCGGGCGATATCGTCAAGAAAGCCGCAGCCATCGTGGGCGGCGGCGGGGGTGGACGTCCTGATATGGCCCAGGCCGGCGGCTCCAAGCCGGAACACCTTGATGAGGCGCTCAACTCCCTCTTCGAGTATCTCGGCTAAATCAGGGACCCCCTGATGTTATTTTAGAACATATCAAACCCGCGATTCATCTTGAATCGCGGGTTTTTTGTTGGGGGCAATCATATCAGGGTGTGCATGCCCCCCCCCGCGGATTAACCGTAACGGTTATGGAATCCCATGTATTGATGTCTCTCCAGCAGTATAACAATGGCAAAAGGTGTTGGTTTCTTGGGACATGGTGCGCAAGCACACCCTACGGTGTGACGCGTTGCCGGTGGTGTGGGGGCTGTGAGGGTAGGGTGTGCTTGCGCACCGCGGATTAACCGTTACGGTTATGGAAGCCCATGTATTGATGTCTCTCAAGCAGCATAGCAATGGCAAAAGGTGTTGGTTTCTTGGGGGATGGTGCGCAAGCACACCCTACGGTGTGACGCGTTGTCGGTGGTGTGGGGGCTGTGAGGGTAGGGTGTGCTTGCGCACCGCAGATTAACCGCTGCGGTCATGGAAGCCCATGTATTGATGTCTCTCCAGCAGTATGGAAATGGCAAAAGGTGTTGGTTTCTTGGGG
>NZ_JAQYWB010000105.1 GCF_030145185.1 Desulfoluna sp.
CGGTATTCTGTTTGATTTTCTCACCCTTCGGGCGAGCCGGGTGCACTCATCTGCCGCGTTATCAGAGCCTTGAGGTAAACCACTACATCTTCAGCTCTGATGCCTTGCATATGAGCGCACCCAACTCGTGAAATATCCGGGTTATGTGACTCGTTGCCAATAGTGTAGGGGATGTGAGGTGGGGAGCACTTGCGCACCGTGGACCAACCGTAACGGTCATGAAAGCCCGTGTACGGATGTTTTTAATACACCATCATGAGATGCCGAAAGTTGTTGGTTTTCCGAATAAATGGTGCACAAGCACACCCTCGGGGAGTCGCATGGCGAGATGTTATTTCCATATAGGTCGATTCGGCTGAATAGTTACAGGGCTCACGCAAAAAATAAATGCACAACTCTCATCAAAATGCCGCTGTAATTTGGCCTGAGGAATCCGCCTTCTCCCTTGACCCGTATCATTGTTCGACTACGCCGACGGGCTACGGCGCGACACGCGAGGGTTAAATTACAGCGGTAACCTGCTTTCAAGGTGGTAAACCTTGCCGCCGGAGGCTGCTGTTTATTTACAATTGGGTTTTGAGTGGCGTTGGCTTGCGTGTTGTTTACTCTATTTAAACTCTTGAGTGTATATGTCGATTCTTATTAAGAAATCTGAAAAGCATCTATTTGTAGGCTTGTGGGCGGGGGTGGGCGAGAGGTGAGGAATCACCACTTTACTTTTTGAGTGTAGGATTGTATATCCTATGGTTAATTAATGATTCAGTTGTTTCCGATATGAATGGAAAGGCTGTGATCAGGCGCTGTCTTTTTATTTGGGTCAATCGAGTCACAGGGCTCATTAACAGGTGTTATATAAATCAAGCATGAAATTGAGGAGACGATAATGAAGAAGCTTTTGGTTCTGCTCTGCTCCGCTGGGGTGTTGTTGATGGTGGGATGTAGCAGTGAAAAGGTAACCCCTGAAGATGTTGGCAAGACGTATATGGAAAATCGTTTTTCCGGTGCCGAAGCCAATTTAACTGATTTGGCCTATACCGTCGTGGATTCCGGTGATGATATGGCCACAGTATCTATCGAAGGGACCATTCTCTACAAAGAGCAGATTTTTCTCAAGAAGAAGAATGGAAAGTGGGCCGTTACGGATGAAGCCCCTGAAGCTGACGAAACAGCGGTTGCTGTTGTCGAGCCAGCAGCGGAAGAGGATGCCACGGCTGGGGCCGACGTTGTTGAAGTGCCTGTGCCTGCCGAAGAGGTTCCTGTCGTTGTTGATGAAACCGAAGCCCCTGTTGAAGAGGTCGCCCACCACTGATCTTTAAGGGCTTTTTTGAATTACATGCCGCCTCTCGCCCACGGGGAGGGGCGGTTCTCTTACCCCATTTTCCACCCTCCGGCGCCGAACGGCGCTCTTTCATCTCTTTCCCTGGCTTCTTAATAGATGTGCATGTTGTGACAATCCTCTGAACTTGACCCGTCTCCTTTGGCGTGGTATGTAATCTTTAACTTTTTCCGATATTTAGTTTTCTATCTCCGTTTGATCTCCTCCTGTTTTTTCAATGTTTGTTCCCATTCTGAGCGTTCTTCGTCGTTCTTCCGCATTTTTTTTCTGGCCACCTATTCCATGCAAGGTATGCCTCATATTCAATTATGGTGTTTTGCATGGAGTTGGCTGGGTCCCGAAAGGGTTTGTACCCTCTGTCCGGGTAGGTTGTCTGCCTGTTGACAGCCAGACAATGTTAGAGCGTTTGGGTGGCTTCGGATCAGAGAGGGAGAGGTAGGCAGGATGTCATCAGATAATTTGATGAACATATTCAGTTGGCCGCAGGCTTGGGTTCGGTGTGAAATCGGTGGGTTGGAGGCGGATGAGTTTGTCTGTCTGGGTTTGAATCAAATAAAATGTTCCGGAACGCTGTTTTATTGCTTGACGCATTCTTTTGGTATCTGATATATCAGATACAGAAGATCACGCATCATGGGTGATGCGCTGGTATGTATCTTAAATTGGGATATGCGACATGTCAGAGATTCTAGAAATTGTAAAAAACAGAGACCCTCATCAGCCGGAATTCCACCAAGCCGTCACAGAAGTGGTGGAGTCCGTAATGCCCGTTCTTGAGCAGAATCCTCAATACCGTCAGCACAATGTCATGGAGCGACTTGTGGAGCCGGAGCGTGTCATCATGTTTCGGGTCCCCTGGCTCGACGATGAAGGCAAGATTCAGGTGAACCGCGCCTATCGCGTTCAGATGAACAGTGCCATCGGTCCTTATAAAGGAGGCTGCCGTTTTCACCCTTCGGTGAATCTCAGTATTCTTAAATTCCTCGCTTTTGAGCAGGTATTTAAGAACGCTCTGACAACTCTTCCCATGGGCGGCGGCAAAGCAGGCTCCGATTTTGATCCCAAGGGCAAGTCTGACAATGAAGTGATGAAATTCTGTCAGAGCTTTATGGCTGAGCTTTTCCGTCATATCGGTCCCAATACCGACGTGCCCGCAGGGGACTTAGGCGTCGGTGCCCGAGAGATCGGCTATCTTTTCGGGATGTACAAAAAACTCACCAATGAGTTTACCGGAGTTCTCACCGGCAAGGGGATCAACTGGGGAGGCAGCCTGGTTCGTCCCGAAGCCACCGGGTATGGGGCCGTCTATTTCCTTGAAGAGATGCTCAAGACCCGCGGCGAGACCGTTGAAGGGAAGACCGTTGCGATTTCGGGATACGGCAACGCCGGGACCTACGTTATTGAGAAGATTAATGAACTTGGCGGCAAGGTCGTGACCATCGCCGATGAGTATGGTTACGTCCACGATCCCGACGGCATCAAGGGCGAGAAGCTCAAGTACATTGCCGATCTCTGGGCTGTCTACCGGCGCCCCGCCAAAGATTACGCCGACAAGTACGGTTGTGAGTGGGTGGCTGACAGGAAACCCTGGGAAGTCCCTTGCGATGTGGCCATGCCCACCGCCATGGAAAATGAAATGCAGTTGGAAGACGCCCGGACCCTTGTGAAGAATGGCTGCAAAACCGTGGTGGAAGTGGCCAATATGCCCTGCACCTTAGAGGCCGCTCATTATTTTAAGGAGAACGGATTGCTTTTTGCCCCTGCCAAGGCTGCCAACGCCGGGGGGGTCGCCACGTCCGGGCTTGAAATGAGCCAGAACAGCATGCGTCTCTCCTGGGGTCGTGAAGAAGTCGATGCCCGCCTGAGAGGGATCATGCAGAACATTCATACCACCTGTCTGACGGCAGCTGAGCAGTATGGGATGCCGGGCAACTATGTGGCCGGTGCCAACATTGCCGGTTTCATCAAGGTCGTGGACGCCATGATCGATCAGGGCGTGGTTTAAGATGACACAGACGGGGTGCCGGTCCTTTGCGACGAACCTTGAGCAGCTGAGTTAATACGATAAGTTGCCGGCACCCTCCCTGTCTTTAACATAATTGTGCATCCATTTTTTTTGAAAGGAGTGGACCATTGATTGATTTGAAAAGCATCCCCACCACCAAGGAAGACCTCGACTCCTACGAGGTGAAGAACAATTTTCATTCCTGGTCATATCAGCCTGAAAAATCTCCCATGCGCGTTGTTTCTGCCAAGGGCGTTCGTTTTACTACCGAAGACGGTCGCGAGCGTCTCGACTTCAGCTCTTGTTTCGTCAGTCATAACGTTGGCCATCAGGACCCGCGCGTCATTGACGCCATGTGCAAGCAGGCCCATGAGCTCTGCTCTTTTGCTCCCAGCATGTCCAACAAGCCCCGTGCGGTTCTGGCCAAGATGCTGTCGGAAGTGACCCCAGGTGATCTCTCCAGGGCGTTTATCTCTTTGGGCGGCACTGAAGCCAACGAAGCAGCCATTAAGATTGCTCATCAGTTCACTGGACGTCGTAAGATCATCGGTCGTTTCCGCAGCTACCACGGTGGAACCGCCACCGCTATGAGCCTCTCCCTCGGCGACTCACGCGGCTGGCAGCAGGTCATCGGTGGCGCAGATCTCGTCCGTGTGCCCCAGCCCTATTGCTACCGCTGCATGTTTGGTCAGACGTATCCCAACTGTAAGATGGAGTGCGTTAAGTACGTGGACGAAGTGATCGAACTCGAAGGCGGTGGCGATAAAGTGGCTGCCATTATCTTCGAGCCCATTACCGGCGCCAACGGCATCATCGTTCCTCCCGATGAGTACATGAAGGAGCTTCGCGCTGTCTGTGACAAGTGGGGCGTTCTCATGATTGCCGATGAAGTCATGACCGGTTTCGGTCGTACCGGGAAGTGGTTTGCCATGGATCATTGGGGCGTGGTGCCTGACATCATGACTCTGGCCAAGGGCCTTACCAGCAGCTACCTACCCCTGGGTGCCACCGTGGTGCGTGAGCACATCGGCGAAGCCTTCAAAGACACCTTTTTCGGCCACGGCTGCACCTACGCCGGACACGCCATGAGTTGCGCGGCTGCCAATGCGGTGATCCCCATCTATCAGGAGGACAACCTCATTGAAAACTCCCGCATCATGGGCGACTACCTTCTTGATAAGGCCCTTGAGCTTAAAGACAAGCATCCCAGCGTGGGGGATGTTCGCGGTAAGGGTCTCTTCGTGGGGATCGAGCTGGTCAAGAACAAGGAGACCAAAGAGCCCATCATTACCGTTGCGGATCGCGTTAAGAAAGGCATCAACCCCAAGACCGCAGTGGCCGCCAAGCTCGGTGAACTGGGCATGATGGCTATGGCTGCTAACCCCAGCAACGTCATCGCCATGGCACCGGCTCTTATCGTGACCAAAGATGAGATTGACGAAGGCATCGCCAAAATGGATGAGGCCCTTAAAGTGTCTGACGCTTACACCGAATAACAGTTTGTTCCGGCCACCAATGGGGCCGGAAAATCTGTCATTATAACTTGAAAATCAATTCGCCGGGGCTTTTGTTGTGACGCCCCGGTGAACTGAAACACGCGTTTCAAAAGGAGAGCCGTCGAATGGAATTTACGAGAGTCAAGAACTTCATCAATGGTGAGTGGGTTGAAGACCCCAATGCAACGTATATCCCCTTGCACAACCCCTCGACAGGTGAAGTGATTGGTGAAGTTCCCATGAGCAGCACCGAAGCCTCCATTGACGCAGTCAAGGCTGCGGATGCCGCTTATCCCGCATGGAAAAATCTCTCCATTGGGAAGCGGGTGGGGTATCTCTTCGCCATGCGTCAGGCGATGCTCGACCATCAGGAAGAGCTGGCTGTTGCCATTGCCACCGATCAGGCCAAGCATATCAGCGAGGCTCGCGGTGAGGTGATGCGCGTCGTTCAAATCTTCGAAGCGGCCTGCAGCATTCCCACCCTGATGCAGGGTGAGACCCTGAGCCCGATTGCAAATGGGATTAACGGCCGCGTCACCAAAGAACCCCTCGGTGTGTTTGGCGGCGTGGCTCCTTTTAACTTTCCTGCCCTTGTTTTCGGTTGGTTTATCCCTTACGCCATCGGCACGGGGAATACCTTTGTATACAAGCCCTCCAACGAGTCCCCGCTCTTCATGCAGGTGATTGGCGACATCTTCAACGAGGTGGGACTTCCCAAGGGTGTGGTCAACATCATCCATGGCGATCCCAACGTGGTCGAAGCCTGGTACGATCGTCCCGAAGTGGCCGGTGTTTGTCTTGTCGGTTCTTCTCCCACAGCCAAGGCCATTGCCCAGGGGTGCGGCAAAAACGGCAAACGCTCCATGCTCCTGGGTGGGGCCAAGAACTTCCTTGTGGTCATGGAAGACGCCAACTTGGATGTGTTCATCGAGAATTTCATCCATTCTGCTTACGGCTCTGCCGGGCAGCGCTGCCTGGCCGGTTCCATCATCGCCGTGGTCCCTGAAATTTACGACGAATGCGTCGAGCGCATGGTTGAAGCCTCTAAAAAAGTCACCGTGGGTGATGCCATGAATCCTGACATCTATATGGGGCCCGTCATCAGCAAGGCCGCCAAAGAGCGTATTGAAAAGTACATCGAATTAGGGATCGAAGGGGGCTCCAAGCTTGTCCTTGACGGCCGGAACCCTGAGGTACCCGAGAAGAACAAGGCCGGGTACTTTGTTGGACCTACCATTTTTACCGATGTCACTCCCTGCCGCACCATTGCCAAAGAAGAGATCTTTGGACCCGTGGTATCCGTCATGAAGATCGACGATTTAAACGACGTGTTGGGCCTGATCAAGGAGCAGCAGTTCGGCAACGGTGCCTGTATCTTTACTCAGAATCAGTACTATACGGAAAAGTTCATTTCGGATGCCAATGTCGGCATGGTGGGTGTCAACGTGGGCGTTTGTGCCCCCCACCCCTACCTGCCCTTCGGTGGTATCAAAGATTCTCTGGTCGGCACCAACAAGGTCCAGGGCAAAGATGGCATTGAGTTCTTTATTCAGAATAAAGTGGCCACCATCCGCGTGGCTCCCCCTGAGGGAGTGGCCGAATGTGGCACCCGCGTTGACGGCGACAAGTCTGTACGCAGCTGCGTAGCCGAGTAGGAAACAGGGTCCCGAAAGGGGAGTCGGCGCTTCGCAGTGGCGCCTTCCACCCCTTTTGGGACCTGTTCATACGGGAGAGAGGCCGCTCCCTGGATCCAAAAGGATCCTCATGCCGGCTTAATTTTGTGAAGTGATATTTATACTGACAGGTGCACTATGGCGTACAAAAAAATTGTCGTGGCTGTTGATGTCAACGACGCAAGCTTAACTCTCATGGATACATCCATTGATCTTGCCGTCAAAGAGGGCGCGGAACTCGCCGTGTTCCATTGCCTGCGCCAGTCCACGGCTGCGGAATTTGAAGACCGCATAGGAACCTTTACGGAGATGGATCAGGCATCATCTCATAAGAAACGTCTGGGAAGGAAAGACGCCCAGGTGATGCACGCAGAGGCATGGCTCCAGGGGCTGTGTATCCATGCGAAAGGGAAGGGGATCAAGGTACGAACTCATGTGGCTGTGGGAATTCCGGGTGAAGATATTGTCGAGTTCGCCGACGACTGGGGGGCAGATCTCATCGTCCTGGGTCGGACAAACCGAGGGGTCCTGGCCGACCTTCTCCTGGGAAGTGCCAGTAATCACGTGGTTCATCATGCGCAATGCTCCGTACTGCTTGTCCATACAAAACCGATGAGCGGGTAACCCTGGCAGCGCCTGGTGATCTTCACGCCCAAAATAGACAATATCAAAAAACTATGAGGGGAATTTATGGTGGGGAACAATCCAGCTGTAAAAAATAAAATTGAAGTGAAAGACCTGACCAAACGATTTGGCGATCTGCTGGTTCTTGACAAGATCAATTTTTCCGTTGCTGAGGGTGAATTTCTTAGTATTGTCGGCCCGACCGGCTGCGGGAAAACCACGTTTTTAAACCTCCTGTCCACACTCATGCCATCTTCTGAAGGCAATATCTACATCGATGGAGACGTTGCCGATCCCACCAAGCACAACCTCGCCTTTGTATTCCAAGAGCCCACCTGCCTTCCCTGGCGTACCGTCCGGGAAAACGTGGCCTTCGGAATGGAGGTCAAGAACGTTCCCGAAGCGGTCAAAGAAGAACGGCTCGATGAAATTATGGACATGGTTGGTTTGATGGACTGCGCCAACCTGTATCCCAATCAGGTCTCGGCCTCCATGGTTCAGCGTATCGCTGTGGCCCGGGCTTTTTCCGTCAACCCCGATCTTCTTTTGATGGATGAACCTTACGGTCAGCTTGACGTTAAGCTTCGTTACTATTTGGAAGATGAGCTTGTCGCGCTTCAGAATAAACTCAAAAGTACTGTTATTTTTGTCACTCATAACATTGAAGAAGCTGTTTACGTTGCCGACCGTATCTTGGTCTTGAGCAACAAGCCCACCAATGTTCGTGCCGAGGTGGTCGTCGATTTGCCCCGGCCCCGCAACCCCATGGATCCAAAATTTGTTGAAATCAGGGAGCATGTGACCGAATTGATTCGTTGGTGGTAGAGACCGCCTTTGAGGTTTACAGGAGGAGGGACAAGGTGTCACTCCGTGAAATAAAAACTGTAGTTATGCGAAGGAGAGTGTAATGAAAAAGCTAAGATTAATCGGCATCTTGTGTCTGGTTCTTATGTTTGCCGTCACCGGCGTAGGAACAGCCTTTGCCAAGAAGAAGCTTTTTAAATTGAAGACCTGCTGGCTTCCCGAACATGAAGCATTCATGGCCTGGTACATGGTGGAGAAGGGTTGGGACAGGGAAGAGGGTCTCGACATGGAACTTCAGTACTACGACTCAGGAATGGCTCAGCTGGAAGCTCTTCCTTCAAAATCATGGCATCTCGGCGGTAATGGGGCCACTCCCCACGTTCTCGCAGGCCTTCGTTACGGAACCTACGTCGCTCAAATTGGGAATGACGAGTCATTTACCAACTCCGTTCTCGTGCGTGCCAACAGCCCTATCTTAAAGACCAAAGGGTGGAACCCCAAGAATCCTGAAGTCTACGGCAGCCCCGAAACCATCAAGGGCATCACCATTTTGACCACCACGGTCTCTTCCCCTCACTACACCATGAGCTCCTGGCTCAAGGTGTTTGGCCTTAAAGACAAGGACGTCATCGTCAAGCACATGGACCAGGCCCAGGCCATGGCCGCTTTTGAAGCAGGTGTGGGCGATGCGGTCTGCCTCTGGGCTCCCAACATGTACATCGGCATGGACCGAACCTGGAAAGTCGTGGGCAACATCAATACCGCCGGAACCAGCCTTCCCATCACCATGATGGTCGCCCGTGAATTTGGTGACGAGCATCCTGAGATTGTAGCCAAGTTCCTCCGTCAGTACTTCCGAGTGACCAACCTGATGAGAGAGCACGGCCAGGGCAACTTCGACACCCCGACCAGCAAGCAGCTCCTCGCCGACTACCTTCGTTTCTTTGAAGAGTGGGTCGGAACGCCTCTCACCCGAGAGATGGCCATGATGGATATCAAGATGCACCCTGTGTTTACTCTCGACGAGCAGCTTGAACTCTTTGCTAAAAAGGGTGGGAAAATGAGCACCGTTGAAGTGTGGATGCGCGACATCACCGATTTTTTCACCGCCCAGGGCAAATTCACCAAAGCCGAACGCGAAAAGGTTGTAAACAGCGACTACATCACCGATAAGTTCCTCAAATTGATTAAGACTCCGATTCCTGCGTACAACTAAGGCCGGCTCTCTCTTGCCGTAAGGGTTTTTTCCCTCTTTCCTTCCGATCTTTACGGAAGGGAAGGGGGGATCAACCGCAATTGTTTACGATGACAACTCGGAGGTTCGTGATCCATGAGTTTCGCAGAAGTGAAGATTACCAAAGAACCATTGATGGTGATCCTTCCAATCCTAAGTATCGTCGCATTTTTCGGGATCTGGCAGTCCCTTCTCTCCTTTGGGGTGGTGCCGAGCTCTCTATTGGCCTCTCCCCTTCAGGTTCTTAAGCTTTTTATCGCCAAGTGGACGCAGGTGAATCCGGATGGTGCGCTTCTGACGACCCACATGTGGACCAGTATCCAGGAAGCCTTCACCGGCTATATCCTGGCCCTGCTTGTGGGGATTCCTCTGGGATTGGCCATGGGATGGTTTCCCATTGTGGAAGGGCTTGCACGGCCCATTTTTGAATTGATTCGTCCCATCCCTCCCATTGCCTGGATTCCGCTGACCATCTTCTGGTTCGGTATCGGTATTCCCGGGAAGGTGTTTATTATCTGGATTGCCGGAATTGTGCCTTGTGTCATCAACTCCTACGTCGGGGTGAAGATGACCAACCCGGTTCTGATTCAGATGGCCCGTACCTACGGGGCTTCCAACTGGCAGATTTTTATCAAGATCTGTATTCCGTCGGCATTGCCCATGGTGTTTGGAGCGCTTCAGATTGCTCTGGCCTATTGTTGGACCAACCTGGTGGGCGCGGAACTTCTCGCCGCTGATAATGGACTGGGTTTCATGATTACCATGGGTCGACGACTTGCCATGCCAGACATGGTGTTGCTCGGCATGGCCATGGTGGGGCTTACCGGTGCCGTGATCGGTGTGATTATTGATGCCGTTGAAAAGCGACTTCTTGCGGGCATAAGGAGGTAGGACACGTGACATCTATTGCCAACGAAACCCAATCGGCAAAAAAAGAGAGGGCGCCGATTACGGTGAAAGCCGTTTTGACGAACAAATGGTTCCTTTATGCCGTCTCCCTGACGTTCTTTTTCGGTCTGTGGGATTACGTCGCCTATAAAAAAATCCTCGGAAGTTCCCTGGCCCGTCCGTTGGAAGTGGTCAACTACATGGGGTACATGATCAACCACCGGCTGGCCGGTAACTCTCTGTGGGGACATGCCTGGGCCAGTACACGCCGTATTCTTATCGGTTTTTCCATTGCCTCTTTGATTGCGGTCCCCTTAGGGCTGATGATGGCCTTGAACAAGTACGTCAACGCCATCGTCAAGCCGATTTTTGACCTGATGAAACCCATGCCCCCCATTGCGTGGATCTCTATCTCCATCCTTTGGTTTGGCATTGGTGAGCCCTCCAAGGTGTTTATCATCATTATTGGAACCTTTGTTCCCTGCTTGCTTAACGCCTACAACGGGGTGCGCCTTGTGGAGCCCGAGCTTTACGATGTGGTGCGGGTCCTCGGCGGAAATCGGCGCGATGAGATCTTTCAGGTCTGTTTTCCTGCGGCTTTTCCCGCGATTTTTGCCGGACTTCAGATCTCTTTGAGTGTTGCATGGACCTGTGTGCTGGCAGCCGAACTCGTCAGTGCCCGATCCGGTCTGGGTTACGTGATTATTAAAGGCATGAACCTCGGTCGTCCGGCCATGGTGCTCGGGGGCATGGTCGCCATTGCCCTGGCTGCCCTGATGACGTCTCAGCTGGTGGGCCTTCTGGAGAAGGTGCTCTGTCCCTGGAAGCGCGAAATAGAGGGGCTTTAACCCATGGAGGATGGAAACAAGACAATGGCTGAAAACGGAAACACCCACGCGAAAATTTCCTGTAAAAATGTCAGCAAAACCTTTATCCAGAAGGGGACTCAGCAGGTTCATGTTCTGGATGGCATCAGCCTGGATGTGGCGGAGAACGAATTTGTTGTCATCCTGGGGCCCGGGCAATGCGGGAAGAGCACCCTGCTTCGGATTATGGCCGGCCTTGAAACGGCGTCAACAGGTAGCGTTATTATCAATGACAAAGAGGTGGATGGACCCGGGCAGGACCGGGGGTTGGTCTTTCAGAGCTATATGCTTTTTGCCTGGAAGACCGTCATGGGCAATGTGGAGATGGGGCCGAAACTTCGCGGCGTCGGAAAAGAGGAGCGCCGGAAGGTGGCTCAGCACTACATTGACATGGTGGGCCTTCAAGGGTTTGAGAACAAGTATCCGCATCAGCTCTCCGGCGGAATGAAGCAACGGGCCGGCATTGCACGGGCCTATGCCAACCAGCCGCAGGTGATGCTTTTGGATGAACCCTTTGGACAGCTCGATGCCCAGACCCGTATTTATATGGAGCAGGAGACCGTAAGAATCTGGGAACAGGAGAAGCGAACCGTTATTTTTGTCACCAACAATATTGACGAGGCTCTTTTCCTGGGGGATCGGATCATCTGTATGGAAGGCAAGCTTCCCGGACGCATTCGCGAGGTTTATGATGTGAATCTTCCACGACCCAGGAAATTTACCGACCTGGACTTTCTGAAGCTTCGACATGAAATTACCGAAGCCTCTGAATTAACACTTTAATCGGCATGGCCCTTGAGTCGGCAGGAACCTCAGCTTCGATGGTGAGGGTGGGGTCCTGCCGGGCGGCCAGAATATAACATATTGATTTTAAGACGAGTTCGTCTGGTTGGAGGTTAGGGTTTAATGGGGAACACTATGCTCTGGATATTTTATAAAATATATAATATAAATTGTTTAAAAATTTGAAATACGGCGCATGTAAGGATCGGGTCGCCATTTGATCCTTCCTTATTTGCACGTCCGTAAGAAGAAAAGGAAGAAACATGCTGCTGTCAGAGAGACAGGGTGAAAGTGGAATGATTAACGTGCAGCCTCTGCGCGAACAGATATATGCCTATCTGCGGGATGATATCAACAAGGGAAACCTGCGGCCCGGAGAGTTGGTGAACACAAGTGAGATCAGCCGGTCCATGGGAATCAGTAAGACGCCCCTGCGGGAAGCCCTGATTCAGCTGGAGTGTGATGGCTTCGTGACCATTTTGCCCCGCCGTGGGGTGATGGTGAATCGCCTGACCCTTTCAGATGTCCGTGAGTTCTGGGAAATTTGCAGGGCTTTTGAGTCGGAGATGATGGATCAACTCTTTGGGCGGATTGACGAGGCCTGCATCGTCAAAATGGAGGAGATCAACTCGCAGATGAAAGAGGCGATGGCCGAAAAAGACACGGATCGTTTTTATTATTTGAATACTGCGTTTCACGATGCCTTCCTCTCCCTTTCGGATAACCGTCAGATGCTGCGCATTTTAAAACGGATTAAGCAGCGGCTGTATGATTTTCTCTCCCGGTCCTGTATTCCAGAGTGGGAGACGGTGAACTGCGACGAACATGATCATTTGATTGTGTTGCTTCGCTCGGGGTGCCGGGAGTCCGCCACCACGTTTTTACGGGACATCCATTGGTCCTTTAAGAAGCAGGAAGGCCATATTCGAAGGTTCTACAAGCAGGCGAGTAAAGAAGAGGCGGCTCTGGCTTCAGCGCCGTTGTAAACGACCGATGCCTTGGCCCTGCTTTTCCGAGGTAAAGATGATTGAGAGCATAGAGACAGGCGTTCGGACTCTTGGTTCGGGCGTTCTTTTTTTGGGTGGCGGGTTGGGGCACACAGTGCTTGGCCCGCTTTTATAGGGTGGCGTTTC
>NZ_JAQYWB010000106.1 GCF_030145185.1 Desulfoluna sp.
GACACCCCCAGGCAGAGCCTGGGAGCGAGAATGCCCAGGCACGAAGAACGCTTTCCTCTCGTCTTTCTCTCGTTCCCAGGCTCCGCCTGGGAATGCCTTTCGGAGGCTCTGCCTTCATGCTTGAAATCGCCGCGCCCTGTGAATTTTACCCCCACGCTACTGCTTCCCATACCGCCAAGGCGGAGCCTTGCATCCGACACCCCCAGGCAGAGCCTGGGAGCGAGAATGCCCAGGCACCAAGAACGCTTTTAAAATAAGAGCACTTCCCGGAACTTACCGCGCATGCAGTGGTTGGAGCTCATGGACGAGGCGTAGGCGCCGGCATTGATCAGGGCGAGGGCATCCTCTTCCTGGATGGGGGGGAGCCAGATATTTTCGGCGAAAATATCGAGGGCTTCGTTGATGTTTCCGGCCACGGTGACGGGGCAGGGTGCACCCGGACGGAGGCGGACGGCCACCGGTTCGAAGGGGAGGTGGTAGAAGGCGGGTTCGACGGCGAGATTAAAGCCTCCGTCCACGCCGATATAGCGGGTGGTCTGGCGCGTCTCGACGGTGTTGGCGGTGAGGATGAGGAGGCCCGCGTCTTTGGCGATATAGTCGCCGGGTTCGATCTCGATGGTGAGTCCGGAGTCTCCGAAGACATTTTT
Source organism: Desulfoluna sp. (assembly GCF_030145185.1). Lineage (GTDB taxonomy): Bacteria > Desulfobacterota > Desulfobacteria > Desulfobacterales > Desulfolunaceae > Desulfoluna. Next base: position 648 of record NZ_JAQYWB010000106.1, read on the forward strand.
TATGACGGCGGCCCACGCTTTGAGGTCCAGGGGGGTGTCTCGGGACGTGTGGGGGACGCCGAGGCCTCCGCCCAAATTGATGGTTTTCAGGCCGGGGATTCGGTCGGCGAAGGTTTTTGCCTCGGTGAGGATCTGTTCCCACACCGGCAGTTGTTTGCCTAAATAACCGCAGCCGGTGTGGAGGTGGAGGGTGGTGATGGAGAGGCGGTGTTTGGCAGCTGTTTCCAGGGCTTCGTCGAACTGCTCCCGATAGATGCCGAATTTGGTGGTGGCATTTCCGCTGTAGTGAAGAAGCTCGTTTTCCCCGTAGCCCACCCCCATGGCGGGGTTGATGCGCAGGCCGATGTCTCGTCCCGGATCGCGCTGGCCCAGGCGCCGGAGGGTGCTGACGGCGTCACAGTTGATATGCAGCTTTTTAAAACGCACCAGGGTATCGAGATCGCTGTTGGAGACGGCGGTGGCCGTGTAAGAGATATCGGATTCTTTAAAGCCGCAGCCCATGGCGTGCATTACCTCTTCGGGGGCGCAGGCGTCGATCCCACAGAGTTTTTCATTTGCCATCAGGGTGAGGATCGGGGCGAACCGGTTGGCTTTCATGGCATAGTGCAGCCGGTAGGGACGGCCGATGGTCTCAAGGGCTTCCCGGATACGGGCGAGGTTCTCCCGGATCCGGGAGGCGCTGTAGACAAAGGTCGGGGTTCCGAATCGTCGGGCGATGGCCTGCACTTTTTCTCCGGCAAACCGGAGGTGCCCCTTGTCATAGTGGAGCTGATCGCGTTCCCACCAGAAGGGTGATGCTCCGGGTTCAGGCATGGGCGTAGATTTTCGCGTTGGCGGTGGGGCGGTTCAGGGTGTGCAGGTAGACGCAGCCCTCCTGATTCATGGGTTCCAGGCGGCCTGTGATCCATTTGCGGCAGTCTTTTGCCTCGCAGAGGCAGGGGAACTGTCGGTAAAGGACATCCTCCGTGGAGGTGTAATCCATGGTGAGGGCCTCGCCCGGAGCGATCTCCTTTACAGCCCACATGGTGAGTGTCTTCATGTCCAACGCCACGTTGGGTTCGCAGGAGTGCAGGAGATACCCGACAAAATGGGGGTCGTGCAGGTGTTGGGTGGGGCTGATTTGAAGGGTGTGGAGACGCACCTTATCCAGAACTTCGCCGGTGAAACGGGCCATCAGCTCCCCTTTCCGGAAGGCGCGGCGGGTAAAAAGACCGGAACCTTTCTCAGTCCCGGCTTTGGAGACGAAAAAATCTTTTCGTGTGGGATAATCGGTGGGTTCTCCTGTGTGATGGGGGTAAATGAGCATGCTTCCTCCTGGTTCGGTCAGGCCTGGGGCCTGTGGGTCATGGTACGTCTTCAGGTAAATAAGGTCATCTGACTGGGTGCTTTTTGTTCTTCCTGCGCTTCTTCTTCGAAGAGCGGTTTGGGTGGCGGGGGCGCCTGGCCGGGAGTAAAGGTGCTGTGCTCCGCGGAAAACCCTCGCTCGGTCCGCTCGACGTTCAGGGTTAATGAAAGGGCCATCTCTTTTTCCTGGCGGGTCATGATCGGAATTCCCCAGGTGGAGTGGGTGTGTTTGATCGTTTTTCCGGACGCCAGCCTCTCTTCAACGAAACGCAGATGGGCTTCATGGCGGGATCGTGAGATCTCGTGGGAGAGGCCGGGGGTGGTGTGTGCCCGTTCTTCAAACAGCGGATAAAAGGCGCTTTCAAGCTCATAGGAGACACTGTTTCGTCCGGTGGCCAGGGCCGCCTGCATGGTGGTGCCGGTTCCGGCAAAGGGATCCAGGACCGTGTCTCCTGTAGCGGAGTACATGAGGATGAGTCGCAGCGGAAGCTCCAGGGGGTAGGCTGCGCTTCTTTTTCGCAAGGCTTTATCTCCTGTCTCTTGCCGCACGCCATACACATCGCTCCAGGTGTCTGAGTACCATCGGTTTCTCTCTTCCCAGAAAATGGCCGAGGCCTTTCGGTCCTCTTTTTGAGGGCCGTTCTTAAAGACCCTTTTTCCCCCTTTTCGGAAGAGGAGGATGTATTCGTGTTCCTGGGTGACATAAGCTCCTGCAGGAAGCATGCCGGAGCCCATGAATTTGTTGGGGGCGGTGCTCACTTTGCGCCAGAGAATCTCAGGCAGGGGGGTGAAGCCCCGCTGAATCATCGCCATGGTGATGCGTGAATGGTTGGGGTAAATGGCGAATTCTCCCCCGATGGTGCGGGTGGCGTCTCCCATGTTGATGGCAACGAAACCGCTCTCTTTGACCACCCGGGCCAACTCGGTCCAGACCCTGTCCAGCAGGTGGTGCATGCCTTCAAAGGCGTCCATGCCCCGTTCTTCGGCGAGGGCACGGGCCACGGCCGGATCTGCTTCTGAGAGAATCTCGTCCCACATGGCGATCATGGGGTAGGGCGGGGAGGTGACCACGAGGTTGATACTGGCATCCGGTGTTTCCTTCAGGTCTGTGGCGGTATGAAAATGGATAGCGTGTGTGGTTTGCATGGGGGTAAGCTGCCTTTATCTGAAGCCGGAGGGGCCTGCTATGAGGTGTCTCTTGTTTTTGGTGCGGTGCGTCACAAGTGTCTCACAACAAACGGCACGGAACGCCGCACCGTTTGTTGTGTCGGTGTGTCATCACTGGAATCAGTCTTTTTTACTGGCCTTGACGAATTTGATAATTTCATCGGGATCGTCGGTGAGCTTGATAATATCAAGGTCCCCTTCGCTGATGGTCCCCTCTTCCAGCATGCGGGCTTTGATCCAGTCGATGAGACCGCTCCAGTACTCTGTGCCGAAGAGGATGAGGGGCAGGGGCATGACGCGATGGGTCTGGATCAGGGTGACCGCTTCAAAGAGTTCGTCCATGGTGCCGAAGCCGCCGGGCATGATCACATAGGCCGAAGCGTATTTGACGAACATCACTTTTCGGATGAAGAAATAGTTGAATTCGATATTGATATTTGAGTAGGGGTTGGGCTTCTGCTCAAAGGGCAGGTTGATGTTGAGTCCGACGGATTTGCCCCCCGCTTCGGTGGCGCCTCGGTTGGCGGCTTCCATGATGCCTCCGCCGCCACCGGTGATGACGTTGTAGCCGTTTTCTACCATGAGGGCGGCAATTTCGCGGGCTTTCTCATAGTAAGGGGACCCAGGTTTGGTGCGGGCGGAGCCGAAGATACTGACAGCGGGGCCGAGGTCGTGGAGTCTGTCCACTCCTTCCACAAATTCGCCGATGATGCGGAACAGTCTCCAGGACTCTTCAAGCTTGAACTCTTCGATGACGTATTGGTTTTTCATGGCATAACTCCTCATTCGATGTGACTCCACTTCCGCTCAACTGGTGGATCCAGAAGGGGCTGGGGCCGTGGGCCCGGCAATGTGAAAAAGATGCGTGCTTTCCGGCAACCTGCCGGGGACGGATCAGGCCCGTCAGCACTTCCCTTGCCATCCGATGGTGACGCTGTCGCCCGTTACAATCACAGGGATTTTTCGTCCTCCGTCGGAGTGGGAGAGCATTTTTTCGAGCATTTCAGGGGATTTGAGGACGTCGATATAAATCACGTCGTCGCCTCTCTCTTTCATGGCATCGACGGCAGCGCGGGTGAATGGGCACGCCTCTTTGCCGTAAATGGTGACCGACTGCTTCATGGGATCAGCCTCCTGTACCCAATTCTTACTTTTGTTAGATGTCCAGATAAAGCCAACCACTTGTGTTTATTTTTAATCCAACATAATATCAGTGTTTTCGGATTGACACAAGAAGATGCGTTGTGCTAATAATATCCGGTATTTTTTGTTGGCCGGGAGACCGGACTGTTATGCATCAAGTTTCTGAAGGTAAGTCATATCAAAGCAATTTCAAGAAAAACAACGGTAAAAAGTGAATTGGGTATCCACGCCAGGCCTGCCGCCATGATTGCCAAGGCCGCAGCCGATGCGGTGGGAGAGGTGTGGCTTGTCCGGGACGGGGAGAAGGCCGATGCCACGAGCATCATTGATATCTTGACCCTGGGGTGCTCCCGGGGTGTTGAAATAGAAATCGGAGTGGACGACGCTTCCGACCGGCCTGTCCTGGACAGAATTTTTGATCTCATCGAGGCTGATGAGTGATCTTGGGTCACCCAAGTAGAACGACCGATAACAGCAGGCGCCGTAAGGCTCAGTTAATGCATGTGAACCGGCACCCTTGGTGCGCGGTCATGATATACAAAGAAAAGCAGATCGTTACCCATGGAAGATAAAGGTTTAGAGACAGTTTTAAAGGGCATCAGTGGCTCACCGGGTATCTGTATCGGGCAGGCCTATCTTGTGGATCGAGAAGGTGTGGACGTTGTGGAGAAATACAATGTCCCTCCCGACAGCATTCGCGAAGAGGTGAATCGTTTCAAGTCGGCGGTAAAAAAGGCCGAAGACGAGCTGATCGAGGTGATCGAAGAGCTTCCCGAGGAGCTTCACCATCATTTGACCATTCTGGAGTCCCACCTTGCTCTTTTCAAAGATAAGATGCTTTATGAGCGGGCCATCGATGCCATCCGAGAGGAGTGCATCAACGCAGAGTGGGCGTTAAAAAAAGTGGCCACCCGTGCCAAGGCGATGTTTTTGGACATTGCCGATCCTTATCTCCAAGGGCGGGTAGACGATATTGTTCAGGTCTCCGACCGCATCATGATGAATCTGGTGGGGGTTGAAGCGGTCAATATCGGCAACATCGACAAGCGTGTGGTGCTTGTGGCTAAAGATTTGACCCCGGCGGATACCAGCCGTATCCAGCTGGAGCGTGTCAAAGGGTTTATCACCGATCGAGGGGGCAAAACCTCTCATACGAGCATCATCGCCCGGACTCTGGAGCTTCCTTCCGTTATGGGGCTTGGCAACGTGTCGGCCCTGGTCAAAAACGATGACATCATCATTGTAGACGGCAACGACGGGCTTGTGATCATCGATCCGTCGGATGAGACCCTGCTCGAGTACGAAGCGAAGAAACACCGCTATGAGCTGCGACGCGCCAACATCAAACGCCGGAGCAAGATTCCCGCCACCACCATGGACGGGGTCACCATCAAGCTCATGGGCAACATCGAGCTGGCCGAAGAGATCGTTTCGGTCATGGATAACGGTGGGGAGGGGATTGGTCTTTTTCGCACCGAATTTCAGTATCTCAGCCGTTCCCATTTTCCCACGGAAGACGAACTCTACGAGCAGTATCGGGAAGTGGCAGAACTGATTTTCCCTGAATCGGTGGTGATCCGAACCCTTGACATCAACGGCGACAAGGCTCTGGCTTACGTCCGGGATAATGACGAAGAGAACCCGGCGCTGGGGCTTCGGGCCATTCGATTCTGCCTTCAGCGTCCCGATGTGTTTATGACCCAGCTTCGGGCGGTTTTACGGGCCGCCGCCTTTGGCAACGTGCGGGTGATGTTTCCCATGATCTCCGGGGTGGAAGAGGTCCTGGAGGCTAAAAAGTTGCTCAAGGAGGCCGCCTCTCAGCTTGAAGCCGAAGGGATTCCCTACAGCGAGAATTTTGAGATCGGGATTATGATCGAGGTCCCCTCGGCCGTGGTGATGGCGGAACGTCTGGCCGAAGAAGTGGATTTCTTCAGCATCGGCACCAACGATCTCACCCAGTACACCCTGGCCATTGATCGGGGTAATCGGAAGGTGGCACATCTCTACAACTCGCTTCATCCGGCGGTCCTGCGTATGATCAAACAGGTGGTGGAGGTGGGTAAAAAACATGATGTTCGGGTCTGCATTTGCGGGGAGATGGCCTCGGAGCCGGCGAACATGCCGATTCTTCTGGGGCTGGAACTCGGCGAACTCTCCATGACCCCCCAGTCCCTTCCCGTGGTGAAGGAGATGCTCCGGGGATTGAGCTTTTCCGAGGCCCGAAAGTTTGCGGCCAAGATCCTTGAGGAGACCTCTATCAGTGGGGTGACCTCCATGATGGAGTCCTTTGTCTATCCCGAAGAGAACGAGAACGGAACCCCCAGGACCTGATCCGTTTTGTTTACGGGTCTTAAAAAACCGAGTATGAAAGAGCCGGTGCCGCCTTGCGGTCGCCGGTTTTTTTAAAGGGCCTCGTTTTTAGATGTGGGCCAAACCATTGTAAGTGAGTAAGGGGTATTGATATGGCAGAAAAAACCACCCGAACCATCGCCAATAACAAGAAGGCGCGGTATAATTATGAAATTATCGACCAGTACGAGGCCGGGCTGGTGCTGGTGGGCTCAGAAGTGAAATCTCTGCGAGACGGCGCCGTGAACCTGAAGGAAGCCCATTGCAAGATCGCTGAAAACGGGGAGCTCTTCGTTTATCAGATGAGCATCAGCCAGTACCCTTTTTCCTTTCATTCCAACCACGACCCGCTGCGCCCGAGAAAGCTGCTTCTGAACAAGAAGGAGATTGGAAAAATCTCCGACATGATGAATATCAAAGGGTGCTCTCTGATCCCTTTGAGCCTTTATATTAAAGGAAACCGTATCAAGATGAAGGTGGGGGTCGGCCGCGGCAAGAAGCTCTACGACAAGCGCCAGACCATGAAAGAGCGGGACGCCAAGCTCGAGGTCAACCGCATGAACAAGCAGAGAGATTATTCAGATTGATCGGGTGTGAAAAGATGATTTTATGTGTTCGACAGGCCAGGTGGCACTTTAGATCACGTAAGGCCATTGACAGGTCATGTCGGATGCATTACTTTACGTTTGTTCTGAACCTCCCACCTCGTTTTGGTTCAGATAGGTCACATCTCTTGTGAAGCCATTTATATGGGGGCGTCCTGGGTTCGACTGGGATATGAGAGCTGTTTGACTGCACTCCGAGGATGATCGTTGGCCTCGTTAATAATCGATCACAACATAATTGCTGACGACTACGCATATGCGGTAGCTGCTTAATTGCAGTGAACCCGCAACACTGTCTCTCTCGGGAGGCACGTCATCTGGCCTTCTCACTTAAGGTCAAGGTGGCGCAACTTTAATGTGATAGGGACCGGAAGCCTGGTATTCCACCACCTGGCGGCGTCCGGAACCGAAATTAATGCTATTAGGGGACGATCGGAGGACCGAGACAGCAGGTAAAATCCGACCGTATTGATATGCTGACTATGAGTGTAGATGTCTTACGGGGAATTATTTCAGGACGCGGGTTCGATTCCCGCCGCCTCCACCAGGCTTCGCCCGAGCGCCAGCGAGGCCGAAGCCTGCCGCGGCGTAGCACGAAGTGCGAAGCCGGGCCCAACCAATTTCACGACACAACCAGCGCTCAAGCTACGCCCCGGCAAGCCAGTCAAAATTCGCCCGAGCGCCAGCGAGGCCGAAGCCTGCCGCGGCATAGCACGAAGTGCGAAGCCGGGCTAACCAATTTCACGACACAACCAGCGCTCAAGCTACGCCCCGGCAAGCCAGTCAAAATTCGCCCGAGCGCCAGCGAGGCCGAAGCCTGCCAGCTTTGTGATTTTTTTCGGCATCTCTCACCACACATATGTTCTCCACGTAAATACTCAAATATTAAACCGAATAGCCGATTAACGGCTGACGGAGGCGACGTTGGATTTTTATTATGTGTACATGTTGCAAAGTGAGTTTGAATCGGGGCGGTTTTATACTGGAATAACGTCGGACATCCGGAATCGGTTGAAATCTCACAATGAAGGAAAGGTTTCCCACACTTCAAAGTACCGGCCATGGAAAATTGAAATCGCCATTGCCTTTCCCACTAAATCTAAAGCCTTCGCCTTCGAACATTATCTTAAATCCCATTCTGGAAGAGCCTTTGCAGCTAAACATTTTTAGCAAGGCACAGCAGTGTACCCGATCGCCATTACACGGGTCCTCACCGAGGACCTGAAGGCTCGCCTGCTAAAACATAATGAAGGCGCTTGTCATCATACGTCGAAATACCGGCCCTGGAAGATTGAGACGGCTGTTTCTTTTCGAAGCAGGGAGAAGGCCGTGGCCTTTGAAGCGTATCTCAAAACAGGTTCAGGCCGGGAGTTTGCCAGACGTCATTTTTAACCTTCCCCCCCCCAAAAAAAATCCAAAGCCAAAGCCATCGCCTTCGAAACCTACCTCAAATCCCACTCCGGCAGAGCCTTTGCTGTAAAACATTTCTAATCGCCATCATACGTATCATCCATTGAAACTTTTTGTGTCCTCATGTCTTGCGCCTTTCTTGGCCCGAAGGGTGAGAAAACCGAACAGAAAACCGTAAATAACATTTTGTGTCCCGGTTTTTCATGAAATATCCGGGCTGGGTTGGGATGTACCGGTTATGATTTTTTGAAGCCTGAATTAATACGTGTGAGGTAGACAGGTATGTCAGATGATGCCTTGTGGATATCAAATCGAAAATATGGGTAAATTGTCATGAAATGGATACTCATTCCTATGGCTCAGGCGGTTTCTTTTTTTTGCCTGTTGAGGTATTATGCCAAGCATTCATCGTTTTCTAATCTGCGTTTTTTTGTCTCTTTGGCTTGTAACCGGGTTTGGGTGGTATGGCCGAAGAATGTAGCATATGATTCTATCCATTGATTAAGGCAAATACAATGAATATCAGGCAGATGACACTGGCTAATTTCAGGGGGGCGACGGCCCTGTCGCTGGATCTGCATAAGGATCTGAATGTTTTTGTGGGTGCAAATGGAGCGGGTAAGTCGAGTCTTCTTGATGCCGCAGCAATTTTACTCTCCTGGCTGGTGAATCGTACAAAAAGTGCCAATGCATCAGGGCGCCCCATTACCGAGACAGACATTCAAAACAGCCGGTCAGTATCGAAGCTTGAGATGACTTGCCGAGCCAATGGTGAGGAGGCTCAATGGAAACTGGTAAAATCCCGCCGGGGGCATAGACGACCTGACGAGAGAAGCACTCTTGATGGGGTGAATCACCTTGCAAGGTGGCTTCAAAAGCAAATTGAAGATGTCTCTGAAAAAGTTCAGCTGCCTGTTTTTGTTTATTATCCGGTAAACCGGGCTGTGTTGGATATTCCCTTGCGTATACGCGGAAAACATCGATTTGATTTGCTCGCCACCTATGATGACTCCCTGACAAGTGGTGCGAATTTTCGTACATTTTTTGAGTGGTTTAGAGAGCGTGAAGACCTGGAAAACGAGAACAGGAAGTATTGCGGCGAACTGTTTAAGCCGGAGGGATTTCAGTTTCCAGACCCTCAATTGGACGCCGTCCGAAACGCTTTGATGTGCTTTATGCCGGATTTTTCCAATTTAACGGTCAGGCGTAATCCCCTTCGAATGGAAGTGGTTAAAGAGGGGCAACAATTAACCGTGGATCAGCTTTCTGACGGTGAAAAGTGCCTGATGGCTATGATTGGAGATTTGGCAAGGCGTTTGGCCATCGCCAATCCGAGTGAACAGAATCCGTTGGAAGGGGAGGGGGTTATACTTATAGATGAAATCGACCTTCACCTGCACCCCCGATGGCAACGTATGGTGATTCCTAAGCTTCAGGAGGTTTTTCCTCGGTGTCAGTTTTTGATTTCGACCCATTCACCCCATGTCATAACTCATGTCCGTGTTGAGAGTCTTTTTTTATTGACTCAGGATCTCGGGGAAGGGGTCTCTGTAAGTCGTCCTTCAGAGTCCTATGGAAAAAATGTGGATCGTGTTCTCGAAGACTTGATGGGGCTTGAAACAACTCGGCCAGATCCCGTTGATGCTGGAATTCGCCATATCTTTTCATTGATTGATCAGAACTCATTTGGTGAGGCAAAAGTGGCGATTGAACGTCTCAGAGAGTTGATTGGAGAGGATCCTGATCTGGTTAGGGCCAGGGTGCTCATTCAGCGCAAGGAGCTGATCGGCAAATGAAGCATATTGTCAAGGGCATAGAGCCACAGGCCTTTGAGGCGTGGAAAGGGCTGGCAAGTGAAGACTGGCACCCCGATTATGCTGGATTAAGTGGGCCTGCGAAAAAGGCGGTTAAGACGGCGTTGATGGTGGAGCAGGGATGGATCTGTTGTTATTGCGAACGGCGGTTGACCGATAAAGATTCTCACATTGAGCACTTTCAGCCCCAGAGTGACCCGGCCGTCGATCCCCTCGATTTTTCCAACATGCTCTGTTCATGCCAGAATCATGTAAAGAAAGGAGAGCCCCGTCATTGTGGGAACTTGAAAGGGAATTGGTTCGATGAAGACCTTTTGGTTTCACCTGTTGATGCCTCCTGTGAAGGACGATTTTCGTTTGCTGGAAATGGCCACGTCCAAGCAGCAGATTCCAATGATACGGCTGCGATCATGACGATCCAAAGACTGGGTCTGAATATTTCCAAGCTCATCGCATTAAGGGCGAATGCACTCTCTCCGTTTCTTGATGATTCCTTAACGCAGGATGAGTTTGAGCGTTTTGTACACGGCTATTTGCAGTTGAATTCATCCGGAATGTATGGCGAGTTCTGGACGACGATCAGGTCGGTTTTTCAGTAAACCGGAGATTGTTGCGTGCCGTTTGGACTTTCCAGGCCCACAGAAAACCAAAAATCAAAGGGGCGTAGCCCTGACCGGTTTTTGATCTCCCTATGAATCTATCCCATCACTTTTCAGCTCATCACTCATGATCTCATCGTTTTCTGTGATTATCTCCCACCCCTCGTCAATCAAGGAGGAGGGCGCTTCGATGTACACCAACTCGTCTGTGTTGATCAGCAATTCTTCTCCGTCCAGATCGGTAAATCCTGCAAAAAATCCCGAAACCTCTGGCCCAAGGTCAATCATGGTGAAAAATTCATGCAGCTCATCCGGGGTCTCGGTGTCCGTTTCGATGGCCTCGGCGCGATTTTTAAGAAGAAGCCGAATGGGGCCGTCGTAATGCGTCAGGTCATCTAAGGTCACCGTGGGCTCCCATAAGATGTTGACCGCCTGGATAAGCTGGATATTGACTCCGATGCATTTCCCGTCGATGGTATCAGACACAAAAAATCCAGAAGAATCCCCATCTTCTCCGAAGAGGGAGAGGATGGAGGTAAAGCGGTCCTTCTCTTTTTCCCGCAGGTTGACAAAGACGGGTTCTTCCACCGTCGCCAGGTAAAGTTTCAAGGTGTACGTGTAGGTTTTTTGGATGTCAGTCATAGTGATGGCTCCATGTTAAGTCGCTGATGTCCGAATATTTTAAAATGATGATGCGATCATAACGAAAAACAGACAGAGAAGAAAGCTCCTCGTGAATAGCGTGCGGGCAGCGATGCAAATGCATTGAAGTCGTTGGATTATTGAATTCCCGTCCCCATTAAATATCTATTTCCTTTGCACCGGGGTAGGCACTTCACAGTGCTTTGGGATGATGGTATTCTATAAATGATCTTGCTATGTGTTCCTTGTTCTCATCTATGGCATGTGACTACTCGTCACCCAGTGTGTGGTGTCACTCCCAAGGTAAACGAAGTCAGACGTAGGAGTCGCGAATGAGCGCATATGATAATGAAATCTTGCTACTAATCCAGCGGGGCGAAAACCTTGATTTGGAGTTCAAAAGTGATGCCAGATGTTTGCCGGATCGTGAGCTTATTGCAGCCGTGGTTTCTCTTGCGAATACAGATGGAGGAACTTTGCTACTCGGTGTTGAAGATGACGGCACCGTGACCGGCTTGCATATTAATCATCAAAATATTGCGGCCTGCCTGCCTTGATTGCCAATAAGACCAATCCATCAATCGCTGTCAGGGTGGAACGCAACGAGGTTGAAGGTATTGGTATTGCGCGAATTACCGTGCCTAAATCCAAACAATTGGTTTCGACCTCAGATGGCCTGATTCAACGCCGTCGATTAAAACAGGATGGAACACCGGAGGCGATTCCCTTCTACCCCCATGAATTCGTTCAACGTCAGTCCACCATGGGGTTGATGGATCCATCAGCCATGCCGGTGGTGGGTGTTACCGTCGAACAACTTGACCCTCTTCAACGGCTGCGCATTCGCAATGCAATCAAAAATACGGGGGTGACCAGGGTTTGTTACCTTTGGCAGATGAAGAGTTGGACGGGGCATTAGCCCGGATATTTCACGAGTTGAGTGCATCCATATTCAAGGCATCAGAGCTGCAGATGTAGTGGTTTACCTCAAAGCTCTGATAACGCAGAAGATGGGTGTACTCGGCTCGCCCGAAGGGTGAGAAAAGCGAGCAGGAAAGGGTGA
>NZ_JAQYWB010000025.1 GCF_030145185.1 Desulfoluna sp.
CCAGCTCGCCCGAAGGGTGAGAAAATCAGACAGAATACTGTGGATTACATTTTGCATTTTTGAAATAATTGAAAATATTACTGCAAAGAACTGCAATTACGAACTATTCCTTAGTCCTGATTGTTTTCTCATGAAATATCCGGGTTAAGGGCGTCATGCAACTGGTTCGACAAGTTGCACCCCTGTCCACACAGGTGCTTCTTCTCGGTGAAACCGGAGCGGGAAAAGAGGTGATCGCCAACGCCATTCACGTCGCCTCTTCCAGAGCAGACAAACCCTTCATCAAAATCAACTGCGGTGCCATCCCGGACGATCTCATCGACAGTGAGCTTTTCGGCCATGAACGGGGAGCCTTTACCGGAGCTTTTCAGACAACACGAGGCCGTTTCGAGCGGGCCCACCAAGGCACCCTGTTCCTGGATGAGATCGGCGAACTGCCACTGAGGGCGCAGATCCGACTTCTCAGAGTTTTGCAAACCCGAGAAATCGAACGCGTCGGTGGTTCAAGGCCCATCACCCTTGATGTCAGGATTATCGCCGCAACGAGCAGACATCTGGAGGCGATGGTTCAGACGGGAGCCTTCCGTCAGGATCTCTGGTTCAGGTTAAATGTTTTCCCAGTCCACATCCCCCCCTTGCGTGACAGGCTCTCCGACCTGCCTGACCTTGCCGCCTACTTCATCAAACGAAAAGCCACAGAGATGAATATTCACGTCCTGCCTGTGCTCACCCCCGAGGCTATCTCGACACTTCACCACCACGACTGGCCGGGCAATGTCAGGGAACTTGAAAACGTCATCGAGCGGGCCATGATTCTTAATATAACACAGCCGCCTGGGACACCCTTGACCTTCCCGCCGTTTTATCAGGCAAGCCCCATCATGCCTTACGATGCTCCTGATCAAATCGAAGTCACCCACTCTACCCTGGACGATGCCATTCGATACCAGATCAACAAAGCCCTGGAGACGTCACACGGAAAGGTGAAGGGGCCCAAAGGGGCCGCGGCTCTGCTGGGCATGAACCCGAGCACCCTGAGAAACAGAATGAAAAAGCTTAACATTCCTTTTGGTAAAAAAAGCGACTTAAGCGCTGCATCTTATTCGGCCGACTGAGGTGTCGGCCTGAGGTACGCCCCCCAGTAGCTTAGCCCCACAAAAACAACGCCGCCAATGGTATTGCCCAAAGTCACCGGGATGAGGTTTTTGACCAGGAAGGCTGTCCATGTCAAGGTGTTCATGTCCAACCCGGCAGGTGCGATCCCGGCCCAATGGTTCAGAAAGATCCCCGTGGGGATAAAATACATATTGGCCACGCAGTGCTCAAATCCAATGGCCACAAAGGCCATAATCGGGAAAAAGATAGCGAAAATTTTTCCAATCACCTGACGGGAAGCCAGGGCCATCCACACCGCCAGGCAGACCAGCCAGTTGCAGCCGACCGCCCGAACAAAGGCTTCCCACCACCCCAGATGCACCTTGGCGCTGGCCACCCGGACGGCTGTTTCGCCCAAAGCGCCGCCGCCTGCTTTCCACAACCCCGAAAAATAAAAGAGCAGCGCCAGGAGCAACGAGCCAACCAGGTTGGCGACGTACACCACGCCCCACTTGGCCAGCACCCGCTGCCAGGTCACCTCACCGATCATGACGCTTGAGACCATCAGGCTGTTGCCGGTAAAAAGCTCGGCACCGGCGATCACCACCAGCATCAGGCCGAGACTGAACGCCCCTCCGGCGATGAGTTTCTTGATCCCCACCCCCAGCGTGGGCGGAAGATCGAAGGTCACGGAAGAGGAGAAGAGCCCGCCAAAGCCAATATACGCACCGGCTAACACACCCAGAACAAAGAGTGAAACCCAGGGCGAATTTGCCTTGTCCACCCCCACATTCTGGGCCACGGTCTCGGCGATGGTCTTCGGGCCTTTGGCATCCAGGCTGGGCACCGGAAACTTATCCCACATCTTCTCAAACCGAGAGTAGACTTTGTTCTCCTGCTTGAGTTTACTCCCCATGGCCTTGCGCACCACATCAACAATTTCATCGGGCGTAAAAGGCTTGGCGAGAAAGTCCATGGCACCCCGCTTCATGGCCTCCGTGGCGCGATCCACCGAAGGGTAACCACTGAACATCACAACCGCCGAATCAGGCGCCCGTGTTTCCAACTCGGAGATAACATCCAGTCCATTGAATCCCGGCATTTTCCAATCACACAAAATCACGGCGTAATGATTTTTTGTGCTGAGCTCCAGGCCTTCAGTGGGACTCACCGTGGTTTCCACTTCGAATCCGTTGTCCCTGAAAATGGCTTCACACGATCGCAAGACAGCAGCATCATCATCGATCACCAGCATGCGTTCAGTCATGGGTCCTCCTTTCGCTCACACTTTATTCCATGAACCTGATCCGCCTGATGCTGACCAGATCCCTCTCACAGCGTTTTTTTTCGTTTATACCTTCCGGCCCTTTCTACGGCAAATTGCCCCATAAACAGATGAAATCAACTCTTCCGGGGTAAACGGCTTGGCGATAAAGCCATCCGCCCCCCGTTGGGTTCCCTTTTGAACGGACGCCGGTATCAGGTAGCCGGTCATCATCAAAATGGCGCTCTCAGGAGAGCTTCCCCGTACCAGGCGAATCAATTGAAACCCATCATTGCCCGGCATTTTTATGTCCGTTAAAATCAGATCAAAGGAGGCCTCCACCGCCATCACAGAGAGGGCTTCATCCACATCACCGGCCAGACGGACGGCCATGCCCTCGGATTCCAGAACACGCCGGCAACTTTCAAGAACGATGGCATCATCATCAACAATCAGTATTTTCATGGCTGCTCATTCCCAGTTCACTGTGTGACTCTTGGTTTCCATGGCCCCTGGTCTCATGTCCCGAAAAATATCCCTGCCGTGTCCACCCTTCCGACAGACAAGGCAGGGCATGACACTATCCGTAATGCCCGTTGCCCATCCCGGATATTTCACGAGTTGGGTGCGCTCATATGCAAGACATCAGAGCTGAAGATGTAGTGGTTTACCTCAAAGCTCTGATAACGCAGCAGATGAGTGCACCCGGCTCGCCCGAAGGGTGAGAAAATCAGACAGAATACCGTGGATTACATTTTGCATTTTTGAAACGAATGAAAATTTTTCTCCAAAGAACTGTAATTACGAATTATTCCTTAGTCCTGATTGTTTTCTCATGAAATATCCGGGCTAAGGCTCAGAGACGATCCCGATCGCAAGGAAGCCAGAGGGTAAAACAACTGCCCTCGCCGAGAACACTTTCCACGGAAATTTTCCCCCCGTGGCGCTCAATAATCCCGGCCGAAACGGCCAGCCCGAGTCCGGTGCCCTTGCCAACCTCTTTGGTCGTAAAGAAAGGATCAAACAATTTATCGAGAGACTCCGGTTCAATACCCATCCCTGTATCCTGTACCCGGATCTCAACGCCTTGGACGCCTTCCCTCGCCCTTGCGACAGACACAATGTCAATGGTCCCGCCGGAGGCCGTGGCATCCAGGGCATTTAAAATAATATTGACCATGACACTCTGGATCTGATTGCGATCCAGGCGAGACATCGGCAGCGTGCCATGGGCGTTGTAGTGCAGAGCCACGCCACAAATCAAAGCCTGATTTTCCATCAGGTCGATACAGTCTTCCAGCATCAGGCGGGGGTCCAGGAACTCCATATCCAGGCGGCTCTGGCGGGAGAAGTCCAGAAGCCCTTTCACAATTTTCCGGACCCGTTCCGTCTGAACGGCGATGGTCTCAAGGTCCATGCGGACCTCTTCCGGCAGATCGGTACGACGCAAAAGGAGATGGGTAAAGGTAAGGACGGGGGTCAGGGGGTTGTTGATCTCATGGGCGACACCGGCGGCAAGGTTTCCTATACTGGCCTGCTTTTCGGACTGAATCAGTCGTTTTTCACTCTCCTCCTGATGCTCTTGATCCCGCCGAATAATGGCTTCCGTCATCTTTTTGAACTCTTTCTGGAGCAGTCCGATGTCGCTTTGGCAGATCGGGCCGATATCAGGAGACAGATTGCCTGTGGAGATCTCCATGCTGGCCTGAATCAATTGATTCACCGGCCGCATGATCCGGCTCGCCAGGAGACAGCCTAAGGCGATGGCAAAAAGAACCCCGGCCAGGGTGATCATGGCAAACACCCAGAGCGCGTTCTCCCGCACATCCCGATACTTGGCCTCCAAAACCCCGACGTAGAGCATCCCCACCCGATGCTGGTTGATATCTGTGATGGGTTCATAGGCGGTGATGTACCAATCATTGACCACAAAAGCACGATCCGTCCATTTTTTCCCCTGCTGAAGAACCCGCGTGGTTACCTCCTGGGAGGCCAGGGTGCCGATGGCCCGCTGCCCATCCTTTTCCAGGACATTGGTCGAAATCCGCAGATTATTGAAAAAAATGGTGACCGTGCCCAGATTATGCCCCTGGTACACCTCGTTGCGAAAAACCGTCCCACCGATCTTATCCACGATGGATTGGTCACGATTCAGAAGCATCCCCCCGTACAGGGTGCCGATCAATTTTCCCTGATTGAAAATAGGGACCGCAGAGGCAATGGCCAGCCCCGCTGTTTCCTCAGAGACGACAAGGTCCTCGTCTTTTCTCTCCTGACGAATGAGAATACGGGACCTTTCAGCCAGATCAAGGGGTTCGCTCTCAAGGAAACTCTGATCCAGCACCACGGTCCCTGAAACCGTTTGGCACTGACTCAGCGAGACCTCTGCAACAGGCATACATCCAGCAAGAGGGGGCGGGGGATCGCTTGCGTAGCCGAGGCGGCAGATCGAGAGGCCATCGGCCCCAAGGATGCCCGCAAAATCCAGACCCAATCGCCGTGAGACCTGTTCCAATCGGGCCTGCAGCAACGAAAAATCATGGAAGGCCATCGCGAGGTTAAAGTCCGATGCATGGACCGTGGTTTCAAGGGAGACCTCAATGGCGGTCACCCGATCATCGTAGATAACCCGGGCCACATTCAAATCCTGTCTTACCCGATTGTTGGCTTCATTTAACACGGAACCGTACAAAAGCTGCCAACCGACAATCAACGACACAGCCCCGACGAGCAATGCCACGCTGAGAAAACTGAAAATGAGTTTGGCCCGTGTCGAGTTAAACATAAAACCTCCGAAAATACGGTGCTCTATTAGTAGGCATACCAAATTTAAGCAAAATGAATGCCATTTCATTTTCTATATAAAAAGGACAGCAAAAGAAGAAAAAAAAAGCGGGGCTTTTATGGGAAGAAAAAGGTTCAACGGCAAGGCGGAAGGGGGTTTGGAAAAATTATTTTATATGAACAAAAAAAAGGATTAAACAATCAGAAAGGCCCTGAGTTGCGGAACAATCATGCGAATGACATGTCAACCATTTTTCCAGACAGTAAAGAATGAAGGGCTCTTTCCTTCTTTCTTGCATGCCTGGAATCATTCAGGTACTCATAAACGACAATCAAAATAAATGCACGGCTGGCCTTCCGTCAGGAACCTTGTGGCCGGGTATTCCGGGTCGTTGCGGCGGCCTTAAAAAAACATTTATTGCCGCTGCATTCATCGAACGGTCCCCTGTCCGGACCGTTATCGCAGCGGCCACTTTATTCCAGCGGATTTACATCATGGATACACCACTTATAGTAGAGGAAGAGTCCTGTTGCCCCTTGTGTCATGGCAACGATGTGCACTCCTTTTTCACGGATCGAAAAAGGGCTTACCTGCGCTGTGGGCACTGCCAGCTGGTATTTGTCCCCAGGCGCTACTGGCTGAGCGCCCAAGATGAAAGAGCCACCTATGATTTGCATGAAAACAATCCCGACGATCCGGGCTATCGCCGTTTCCTCTCCCGATTAGCCACACCTCTGCTTGAAACCCTGGAACCCCATCAAAAGGGATTGGATTTCGGATGCGGTCCCGGTCCCGCCCTGTCGGTCCTCCTGGAAGAACAGGGCCTTCACATGGATCTCTATGACCCCTTTTATCACGACGATTCTTCGGTGTTTTCTAAAACATATGATGTCATTACGGCCACAGAGGTCGTGGAACATCTGCACGCCCCACACCGCGAGTTTACGACGCTGTTTAACCTGTTGCGCAAAGGCGGCACCCTGGCCCTCATGACCAAACTCGTCATTGATCAAACCGCGTTTCAAAAATGGCACTACATTCACGACCCGACCCATATCTGCTTCTACAGCCGCAGCACCTTTGAATATCTCGCGCAGCGCTTTCATGCCGGGCTCCGGTTCGTGGCAAATGATGTGATCTTTTTGGAAAAGAAATAGACGATCAGGGGATCACGACGTCAGCTCAAACCGCACCGGCAACGTCACCCAGATGGATCTTGCCACACCACTGGCGGAGAATCGCCACCTCTTCACCCCTTTGACGGCGCTTTTATCCAGGGCTCCGTGGCCACTGGATTTTTTCACCCTCACCTCCTCCACCGTGCCCTCCCCGTTCACCAGAATATCGAGAAGCACCACGCCCTGATAGCCTCGGCGGATGGCGGCCTTGGGGTAGCGGGGTTCGGGAGCATAGACGGAGGTGGGCTGAGCGTCTGACTGAATGCCGCCCACAGCGGGGGCCGATGCGGGTTCGCTCGCCTCTTCCGGCTCTGCGGCGGTGTTCTGGACGGTGGCCTCTACGACGTCCGGTGTCACGGGTTCGTCATTTATGGGGGCTGGTTCTTTAACCAAATCCGGCGGTACGGGTGGAGTCACCTCTTTAAGAGGTTCCACAATGGTTCGTTTTTTCTTCACCACCTTTTTGGGGACTGTTTTTCTCGGAACTATTTTTTTAGGTTTTTCCGGTTTTTTCTTTTTGGGTTTTGCTTTCACGGGTTTCGATTTGGCCGGAGCAGCGGCCTGGACCGATGGGACGGTCATGGAAACAGTGATGGTGGTGCCATGGGTGGGGGCCGAGGGTGAAATGACCGGTGCGGTGGGCATGGGCATTAGAAAAAAAAGTGCGTGGAAAAGAGCGGCCGCACAGGCAGGGAAAATCAAATGCTTCACGTCCTGGCCACCTCTGCCTGAAGGGCGATGTCGGTGATGCCTGCCCCGCGGATGGTATCCATCACCTTAAAAAGGTTTTGGTACGAAAGATCCTTGTGTCCGCTGAGGATCACCTGCTTTTTCGTTTTTCCTTCAAAATAACGGGTCACACGGGCTTGCAGTTCCGTTAAGGCCACCACCTCCTTACCCATGTACACACGCCCGTCGGCTTCCACGGAAATAATCAGCTCTGCCGTCTCCTCCATGTGGGAAGCCTGTGCCGATTCCGGCAGCTCAAGGCGAATGCCGTTATGGTAACTCATGGAGAGCATGGCATAGATAAAAAAAACAAGCAGGAGAAACACCACGTCAATAAGAGGCAGCATGTCGGGCTTATTTTTGATGCTGAAGTCTCGTTTTACTTTCATCCGCGAGAGCCTCCTTGTTACCATTCATCAATTTTTCGTAGGTGATTTCAAGGGAGGTGGCGTATTTTTCAATATCCAGCGCCGCGGACTCTGCATAGGCATTAAAACAGTTGCAGGGAAGCAGGGTCAGAATACTGATGGAAAGGCCCGCTGCCGTGGTGATGAGGGCCTGTGCAATCCCGCCGGTGACGGCCTGGGGATCACCGATACCGGAAGATCCGAGCATATCAAAGGAATGAATGATACCCACCACCGTGCCCAGAATACCCATGAGGGGGGCCACGGTGATAATGGTTTCGAGAACTCCCATGAACCGACGCATTTTTTGAAGTTCATCGGAAGCCGCCGATTCCATGGCCATGGACATGGAGTAGTCACGATGCAGGATTCCGTTAATCAGAATTTTCACGATGAAATTTTTCGACCCGCGGGTCACCCGCCTGATCTCATCCCAAAGTCCCTTTTCAGCCAGGTCCAAAACCTGGAACACCAGCGCGCGGTTCCTTTGTTTTCTGATTCTAAACCAAAACACCGACCGTTCGAGAACAACCGTCAACGAGGCAAAAGAGCATAAAAGCAACGGAAACATCAAAAAACCGCCACTTTTGAATAATTGAATCATGTTATGAACACCTGTCAGGAGAGTTAAAACATCAAAGCCTCGCTGAGATCAAAGACTCCAGCAAGGCGCTGAGATTACATAATATCGAGAATACATATCTTTCGAACCTATAGCATAAATCATCGCGCAAGGCGAGGGGATCTCATCAAGCAAAGGGCGACTGAATAGCTCCGCCAACAACCCACAAAAAAATCCCCGGATCAGACGTGAAAATCATGGGAGGGGGGAGGGACGTCATTGTCCCTCCCCGGCCCCTGATTCCAACCACAGATCAGGAGATACACATGATGCTCCGAGTCAACGAGCGAAGCACCCGACCCTTTCCGGTTCTTCCTTTTGCATTCGGTTCAAATTAAGAACCGAACCGCCCCCTGCAAGGAGGATCTCCTGCCTTCTTAACAACTGCCCAATCAAACAGTCAAAGACAGGAAAAACAAGGGGCGGCCTGCCCTGATGCGCAGGGAATGACCTTCGGGGCTTTTTTGAGGAGGCATCGATGCCTCCTCGTTTTCCACCAGCGTCACAGGTCCGGCGGAAAGCGTGGCACAAGGTGATCAGAACCGATTTAGTAGGTCCAGGTCACCCCGGCAAAAAAACGACGGCCCGGGATGGGGTATCCCAGAACGTATGCTGCATCTTCATCGAATAGGTTCTTCACTTCACCACGAAGGGTCAAACTTCCGAACTTGTCCGTGGTCAGCACGCGTTTGCTAACAGTAAAATTTGTTACGGTCACGGAAGGAAGCGTCACATCCGATTTCGACCAGTCCGGGTTCCATTTCACCACATCCTGACTACTGAGGTAGGAAACGCTGAGATCCGAATAAAATCCATTCAAGTCGGTGAGTGAAATCCCGGCGGAGACATCGGTATCAGATGTATACTGAAGGTCTTTGTCAGTCTCCTCATCTTTAAATTCCAGAAGGTGGGTCGCGGTGGCATAAGGACGGAGTTCCCAGCCGCCGAAGATATCTTCGAATGCATACGACAATTCGAGTTCGGCACCACTGATGGTCGCTTCACCCAAGTTTGTCCACGTTGAGTCCCCCCCCTTTTTGATGGTTACAATTTTATCATCATAATCGGATTTAAAAAGTGTCAGAGAACTCTTAAGGCCATCCTTGGTGATATCCATCCCCACCTCGTAAGTCCTGCTTTTTTCAGGATCCAGGTCGGGGTTTCCAACGGTATTTCCATATGGAGACGCAACTTCATATGCAAGCTCCTTGGCAGACGGCATGCGAAAGGCCTCTGCAACGTTGACCCTGAGCTTAATCACCTTGTTAACATTATAAATTGCACCAACACTGGGGGTTACATGATCATCCTTTTCATTTCGTCCGACGGGGTCAAGCACCGCCACTTCATAGTGGTCAAGGCGTGCACCGCCCCTCAGGACCAACTTGTTATCAAATAATTTAGCCTTGGCAAGAGCAAAGCCTGCAATATTCTCATAAGTCGTATGCTTTGGGTTGTATTGACTATTTGTAATATCGTAATCGAGCCAATCAACACCCGTAAAGAATCCAAGAGTGTCGCCATCATATGCAACTTGAACTTGGGCACCCTTATTTTTTGTTTTTGCTGTATAGGGCTTACCGTCTTCATACATTGAATTGCCTGGATTGCTGGCTAAAGGGTCTAACCATGTATCTTTGTCTGTGCCATTGAAATACCGGGCAGTCCAACTCAAAGTGTCACTGTTGTTTTTGCCATCATATTGGAAATTTAACGTGTTATTTTCAGAGCTTTTGGTGTCATCAAGGTCGTTCTTTTCTAAACCATCGGGGTTACCCACCTTGTCGGCATCAAACAAGGTGTACGTCAACCCAAGACGATGCCCGCGGATTAACTCATAACCGGTGTTAACACTGGCCCTTAGGATCCCGTCATTTCCAGTATTTTTATACTTTTTACCCGCCCCGGTCTTGTAGTCGCCTTCTTCCGATCGGCTTACGGTGGCAGAATAATCCAACCTACCGGATTTGCCGGAAATACCTGAGCCAAATTCCTGATACTCATACGATCCAGCCTTGGCTTCCACGAACACCGAGGGCTTACCCTCTCCTGTCTTGGTGATGACATTCACAACACCACCCATTGCAGCGGAACCGTATTGAACGGCCCCAGGCCCTTTGATAATTTCAACCCGCTCAATGTTTTGCGTTAAAATCTTTGCGGCATTGCCTGTAGCGACGCGCCGTCCATCAAGAAGGATCAAAACCTGGCCCATAAGGTCATTGCCATGGGTTTCAGTACGCACCCCTCGAATCCCGATAGATGTCAAACTGCCCGGATATTCGCGAACAAGGACGCCCCCCTTTTCCACAAGAAGCTCTCCCAAATCCGTTGCCGACGAATTTGAAATGGCCTCCGCATCAATCACCGTAACAGCAGCAGCCACCTCCGTCACACTCTCTTTGGCCCGTGAGGCCGAAACCACATACTCATCCAGGGTGGCATCAGTCGCCCAAACCGGCGAAGTGCTTGCTATCCAGGCCGCCAGAGCGCCAATCATCAGACTTTTTTTCATTTCTACTCCTCTCAAAAACCGTAAGACTCCATCACGCATCAAAACGGGCGATCCACGACCAAAACGACCACCTGAGCCATTGTCGAATACTGCAGTGGAAACGTTAAAAAAACCCGAGGCAGGAGAAAAGGGGGGGAAACAGACAGATGACGAGCCGGTCATGTCAAACAAAAAGCCCCATGCCCCCGGTTTATCGGGGACATGGGGCCGTTTTTTCCATGTCGTCTTATCAGGTCTTCAGTCCCTACCACGAGAACGAAACCCCTCACAAATCGTTGCGATGTGCAAGACACAGCAACCGAATTTATGAAATCACCCTGGCAGGTCTTCTGACTTCCGGATCGTCCGAACCATCGCACCTTCCCGACCCTATATGGACAGTGGATTGTTTGCGATATTCGTACCCGGTTACAGCGGCGGGCCCGTCCCCGATTCTCACGAGGTTCCCTATTAAGCCAATTCCTAATTGGAAAAGGAATGTGCACCAGAGATCAATTTGTATGCTTATCTACACAAGTTATTTGACTTCTGTCAAACACTTTCTTGTCTTTTTTGTCACGCCAGATGAATGTGAATATTTTACCCTGAACCATCCAACCTTCAGGGTGACAAGACGCAGAAGTAACCACTCGTTATTTAAGTCTATAAATAAAATTATCAGCCCGTATTGCCCATACAGAATTGAACAACAAATACATTAACTTTCCACTTAGATCAGAAGATATTATACACGTTCCGATTCAAGCACGAGTTCCATGGCCTCTTCCAGATGCCGGATAAAGAGGCGCACAATCTCCGGCATGTACCCGATGCCCCGGTCCACCAAAGTGACATCGATCCCTTCAGCCTCAAAAAGATTCTTCCATGAGCCCTCATCATCCCCTGCCAGATCTTCAAAGTAATGGACTCCGGCGACCAGCATCAGGGGAACAATTTTCACCCGTTTGAAGCCTGCGGCCTTTACCCTGGCCACCACATCCTCTACTTCGGGAAAGCCTTCCACCACACCCGTGAAGGCGGTGGGACCGTATGTCTCTTTCAACATGGCATCCAGGGCAAAATAGGTGGTCCATGCGGGGTGGTCCGTGCCATGCCCGATAAAAAGCGTGGCTTCACCTTCCCGTGACGAGACCAGCCCCCCCAAGGCATCCACGACCCATTGACAGTCCTCAGGAGAGGTTAGCAGGGGCAGCCCCATAGAAACCCGTGGTTTACCGCCTCCCGCTTCATCAAGAAGCCGCTGGAACTCATGACCGCAGATCAGGTGGAAAGACTGCACCACGGCCCACTCTTTTTCTTCCGCTGCCAGCTCCGCCAAGACCTCATGGGCATGGGGAAAGTGACGCCCCTTCTTTTTCATGACCTCCCGAACCATCCGCGAAGACCAGGCCCACCGCACCTCGTGCTGTGGGAATCGCCGTTTGATGGCCTCATCAATGACGTCATAGGTCTCAAGGGCCTTGCTGGTGGTCCCGAAGGCCACGGGTATGATGACCGGTTTCATAATTTTCTCCCTGATAGTGTATCGAAAATGCCACCAGCGGCCCTGCCGGGGGCTAAACGTTTACCTGATTTTATTAAAGATGGGTTCAACAAACAGGTCTTGTGCCCTTCGCAAACTCACTTTTTCACTCTTTGTGCATTCCCCAGGCAAAGAGCCCGATAAAGCCCAAGAGAAAAAAAGCGGCATACCACATGACCCCTGATGAAGAGAGGTGGGTGGTCTCCTCTTTTTTTTCAATTTTTTCCATCTTGTATCCCTGGACAGATTTTTTACCACGGCCAGACTCGTTTGGGTCGGGTGTCGTCACCGATTTTTCCGCCTTTTTTGTTGCCGGATCACTCGATGCCTGGGACGCAGCCATGACCGTCTCGTGGCGCGCCGCCTGCTCTGTTTCTTGATCTTCCAGCTTTTTACCCACAGCCTCTTCCATGGCGATGGTAAATTTTTCCACCATCTCGGGAGAGAGCATGCCGGGCATGGAAACAAGGGTCACCACCATCTGATTCAGGAGCGGGTTGTTGCAGGTATGATCGCAGCAGGCCACGCCCTTTTCCACCACCCCCATGGCGTACTCCTTCGCCAGGTTTTTCGTAACGGCCTCATCGGCCTTCCAGTACCCTTTCCGAACCGATTCCAGCATGCGGGCGGTGAGGGACTGGTAGGCCCAGGGGTTTGCTTCGTCAAAAAATTTTTTGAGATCAAGATCCAAACTGTCTTTCACATACACATCGTAGGTCTGCTGCCAGGAGGTCTCTTTCACGGCATGGGGGACGGTCACCTGCCAGCCCCACATGTACTCCACAAAGTTGGACATCTGCCGCGCTCCGGCATAGTCCTCTTTTTTCATGGCTGTGATCCACTTTGGGTTGATGTAGCGACTGCGCAGCTCCCGGCCGACGGTTTTTTCGATGCCCTCCACCGTCACGGTTTCCGGACGTGTCTGGCGGGTCAGCACCACATCGGGGCGTTTGCCCGTCTCTTTTTCCACGGCCAGGGAGAGCCCCCCCAGGTATTGGAACACATCGTCGTTGTCCATGGTGCCGTAAAGCGAGGAAGAGCTGGTGTGCACCGTAGCCGCCACCCCTTTCAAATTTTCGGCCAGCAACCCTTCGGCCTCTTCCCCCCACAGCCCCTGACCAAAGGCAAAACCGGTGCGTCGTTTCCAGACGTCGGCGATCTCCTGATCGGATTCCCAGAAACCAGACATGCCGATGAGCTCGGACACGCCATTGCCGTACGAGCCCGGTTTTTCGGTAAAAATTCGAATTCTCGAGAGCGTTTCCGCGCGCTTGGCTGGGATCCCTTTGTCCTCCAGCATTTTTCGGGTTTTCAAGCTGTGTTTTGCCAGAAAATTTTCCACGTCATTGGCCGCGATGGCCTGCTGCACCGCTTTGTCCAGGAGCGTCATCTTTTCCGGAAACAGATCCCGGTAGAGTCCCGAGGGGTTGATGAGCACGTCGATGCGCGGGCGTCCCAGCATGGAACCCGGCACCACCCGGGTGCCGGTGACGCGCCCGGAGGCATCCCACACCGGCTCCATGCCCATGAGCCAGAGGATGGTGCTCTCGTTGATTCCCTCGTTTCGCAAGGTCTCCGTGGCCCAGAGGATAATGGCCACCTTTTCAGGGTACGCCCCTTTCTCATTAAGCTGGCGCTCCACAATCTGTATCCCGGCATCAACCCCGAGTTTCCAGGCCTCTTTTGTGGGAATTTTGGCCGAAGAGATCCCATAAAAATTTTTGCCCGTGGGAATGGCCAGGGGGTTTCGAATAGGATCGTTGCCCTCCCCTGCCGGCACAAAGCGACCGGCCAGGGCCCGAACGGTTCTCTCAAGCTCCAAGTCACCGGAGGCCCTTACCCCCTTTGCAAGGGCATCGGTGTCCAGGCCGGGACGGAGCTCTTCCGCCAGCAGAGAAAAATCCCTCGCGTCTTTTTCTGACGGAGAGGCCCCGAAGGTGTGGAGCCCATGGGGCATCAGGGTCTCTTTCAACTCCAGGATGGCATGTTCAAGGATTTCGATCTCTCCCGCATCGTAACGGGTAAGGGACAGCTCCTCCTGAAACCCGGTTTTTAACGCCAGCGCCATGATCTCCTTTTTGATGACAGGGGCCGTCAGGCTTCCCACGGCCTGCCCACGGGTGAATCGGTTAATCAGCTCATAAAGCTTGCTGTAATCGCTGTGAAGACCCGCTTTTTGAAACAGAGGCGTCATGTGATCAATAATCACCCCGCGCCCGCGCCTCTTGGCCTGAATCCCCTCCCCCACATCATCCACGATATAAGGATAGACATTGGGCAGATCCCCCACCATCACCTCCGGCGGACAGGAGGGAGAGAGCCCGGCCTGCTTGCCGGGCAGCCACTCATAGGTGGCGTGGGTGCCCAGGTGAATCATGGCGTCTGCCTTAAATCCGTTCTGGATCCACAGGTAGGCGGCAATATACTGGTGGTGGGGCCAGACGCTCTGATCATGGTAGAGCTTCATGGGATCGTCCCCCCAGCCCCGAGAGGGCTCCGGCATCATCACCAAATTACCCAGGGTCACCACCGGGATAATGAAAAACCCGTCCTTCACCATGATGGTGGACGATTCGGGGCGACCCCACTGCTCAATCACAGAATCCTGAAAGGCCTGGGGCAGCTGTTCAAACCAGCACGTGTAGGTGGCCACGGGAAGCCGGACGACCTCTTTGGAACCCAGCAGATTCGCAAGCTCTCCGGGAGCCCAGGAGCCGATGTTACGCCCTGAGCGCATGATCATCTCCTTGATGGCCGACTCGGAGAGGTCCTTTGTGTCGTCAATCCGGTACCCCTCATGACGAAACCGTGCCACAAGGGTCTCAATGGACCGGAACACATTGAGATAACTGGCCCCGATATTCTGCTTTCCCTGGCTGTGATTGTAATAGAGAAGCGCCAACCGTTTTTCCGAATTGGCCTTTCGGCGCAGGGCGACCCACCGCTTGAGACGGGGGATGAGTCGGTCCAGGTTCTCGTCGATGGGGACGGTGGCAAAAAGAGGTTTTCCCTTTTCGGCCCCTCGGACCCGCACCTTGCCTTCCAGGGGAGTCGGCTCAATGAGACCTGAAATTTCGGGGTTTCCCACCGCCCACATCAAATCGGTCACGGGAATCCCCGCAGGGTCCTTGCGCCACTCGTCGATTTTTGAAGAGTAAAGGGTAACGGCGTTGATCACCGGCACGTCCAAATCCCTCAGTCCATTTTTTGTGGGCTCGGAAAGGGCTGAATAAAACTTCATGGAAAAGGCGAGGACCAGATCGACCCGCCCCCTTCGATGGTCATCCAGGAGAAAACGGTCAAAAAGGACCTTCTCCCTACCGAAACAGGTCAACACGTTGAAGCCCTCGGCCTCAAGCCGCCGCACAATCTTTGCCGCCGACTCCTCTGGGCTGCGAAGCACCGCAGGGGTATAAAAAGTAATCCCAATCCATGGCGCGTCGGGATCGGCCCTGTACCAGGCCCGATAATCCTCCCAGGTGTCGAAAAGCCCTGGGGCTGCGGGATGATAAATGCCGCTTTTAATCCGCACCGGTTCCCCCAGACACCCCTCTTCCCGATTCAGAGAAAGGGCCACGGCGCACCGAATCATGGCGGTGACATTGCCTGGGGTCAAAACCGAATACCAGGCCCCGATCTTGTCGTTAAAACGGTAGCCCTTCTTCTTCAACCCCTCGTCGTCACGGGACCCCCGCAAGGCAAACACAGCCTTCCCGGAGACATCCACATGGGAATCCAGAAATTCGGTCAACTCCCGATGCATGACGTCCACCAGGATCACATCCGAAGAGAGGAGAAAACTCCGGGCCCCTTCCGTCGCCAGAAGCTCGGCATGGGTAAAATACCGGGCCTCGATATCCTCCGTGTCGGTAAGGGCCGGAAGGCCGCGACTCACCACACCGGTGTCCGACTCACTGATGACAAGGGAGACGGTGGTGGCGTGTGCCGAAACAGCGAGAAAAAAACAGATCAAAAAGGTGGTAACAAAAACTCTCACAAAAAAGCCTCCGGCGGCGAGGTGTGCCACCTCGAAAGCGGGTTTGCGAATGCGTCCGCATTCGCGTGAAGTGCAAGGAAACCTGCCGTGCGTCGCCCCCCTGTATCAGGGTCGTTCTCGCCAAAAAATTCCGGCAAACCGACACGGGGTCCTGCGTGGCCGGTGGCACCCGAGCCCGATGCCTGCTGTGGCTATCGGGACTATCGAGCCCATGAAGGCTTACGATGTCAGCCACCAACGCATGGTTTTTTTAAATTGATGGAGCCCAGCGACTCCTCGAACGAAGAACCAAGCACGAAGCACGTTTTCAACAAATTACACATTATTTTTTATACTCAAGTCCCGTCAGCAACGCGTTTATGGCCAGGGCCAGGGGCGTTGGGATCGTGGTGTCAGAGATGAAATTCACTTCGGGCACCGGACCTCCGGCAATTTCACGGGCCAACTCGGAGCACCACCTTTTATACGCGGAGAGGTCGGTGACCAACCCTCTTTCACAGGCGTCGGAGAGGGCCATGGCGGTTTCAACAAAGGAGGCGTACCGAACATCCAGGAGCAGGTTCTCAACCTCGGAGGGGGTCTCTTTGCCTGTGGTATTGCAGGGGCAGGTTGACTCGCCGATGAATCCTGCGATGTTTATTTTTCGATCTTTCAGACGTCTGAAAACGCTCCGATTCGCGGTGAGGCCGTTTTGTTTGAAGATCGCTTCGGTGACGGCTTCATACACCGCAGTGGCGATGAGCTCACCCATTTTGGTGTGGCCTCCGGCGTTGTCCAGACGCATGCCGTCCCCTTCCACGATAAGAATATTGTCCGTGCCGGTGCCGGTGGCCGGGTTGACCAGGGGCGTGTAGGTGCTTCGCACGTCCAGATCCTGAAGGGCCGCTGTTTTGCCTTCCGTGGCCGAAATAAGGGCGCGACTCATGGCCCGTTTTGACAGGTGCATGTTGGGCAGGATCATCACGTTGATGGTGCCGGGCTCATAATAATCCCCGGTGTCTTTGCCCATGCGCATGGCGTTGGAGCAGACCCCGGCGGTGGCCAGGACCGTCACGGACATCTTCTTAAACGAAACAGTCTTTATGCTGAAGTTATCCATGTCGGCGCCGGTAAAGAGAAAACTTGTGGTTTCCGCTTTTTTGCCCAGCATCTTGAAGATATCCTGCTTCATGCCGTCAAAGCCCCCCTCGTGGGCCAGGCGCCAGCACTGGGGCGGCATATAATCATTGCCCACGGTGGCGATGTTCTCTCGCCAGCCGTCGAGGGTCGACAAAACGGTTTTTGGAGAGGTGAAATCCACCACCAG
Source organism: Desulfoluna sp. (assembly GCF_030145185.1). Taxonomy (GTDB): domain Bacteria; phylum Desulfobacterota; class Desulfobacteria; order Desulfobacterales; family Desulfolunaceae; genus Desulfoluna. Next base: position 17,421 of record NZ_JAQYWB010000025.1, read on the forward strand.
GCTTTTGGAGGGAAAATCGTAGAGGGTGGCGCGGGTCAATTCCACTTTCTTGACGTAATCAAGGGAGACAGGAATCCCTTCGCGTGATTTTACGGCATCGGGATAAATCTGGTCGTCTCGAACGGAAAATTCGCTGGAATAAAGATTTGCCGCCAGCCAGGAGACAAAGTAACCCATATGGGTGGATGCCCGGCAGGTGAGCTCGCAGGGGTAATAGTCGATACGCTTGTTTTTAATCGCCGAGATCGATTGAAAGGCGGTCTTACTGAAGAGAAGCTCCGCTGCTTTTTTGTCCCCACCGCATCCGTAAATCACATCCGGGTTAAAGGCGATAAACGCTTCATCGGTGAGGGAGATCACGTTTCCGTTTTCCTTGACGCTGTGGCCTATGCCACCCGCCATTTCAATGAGCTCCTGCTGGAAGGAGTCCGCACCGGGGGTCATGAGGCTCGTACGCCCCATCAGCCGAAGCACGCGTTTTCGCTTTGACGCCGGGATTTTCTTCACTTTTTTTTGGATATCAGAAAGAATGCGTCGGTTGTCTGTGACAATCTTTTCCGCGCCCGCCTCGCAGTCCATCATTTTCCCCATCAAGCGCATCTGATCAAAAGAGGTTTCAACAGAGATCGGATCGAACTGGACCATGGGGACAACCCCTTGCAGCGCTTCAATTATCTCTTTCTGAATGCCGGACACAAACACCAGATCGGGGTGAAGCGAGAGGACCTTGTCAATGGACGGTTTAAAGAAGCCGCCCACCACGGTCTTTTTATTGGCCTCGGACGGCCAGGTGTCATGAAGGGTCACCCCCACCACACGCTCCCCGGCACCCATCACAAAAAGGGCTTCGGTCAGCGAAGGCACCAGGGAGACCACACGCCGGGGCGTGTTTTCAATGACCACCCTGCGACCGGCGGAGTCGGTAACCGTGACTGCCAGCACCGGCTGAAAAGAAAAAAGAATCAAAAAGGCCGCGGCCGTCCAAAGGCGAATGTATTTCATAGTTGGGTTCCTGGGTGTTTAAAATATTGATTTTTCATGGATGCCTCCGGCAGCAAGGTGGCGCCACCTTGAAAGCGGGTTTGCGGATGTGCATCGCCCCTTGCTTGTCGCGCCGTAGCTCATTGACGTTGGTCGAATGGTGACGCATAGACATTGGCGCAGGCTGATTCCTCGGGGCAAATCGCATCCGCATTTGATCCAAGGATAAATCTGGAATCGGAGGCATAAGCTGAATCGCGACCAAAAATCTTTCACTCCGAAGCGGTCTCTCCCCCATCCGGGACATAGACCATGGAGCCATCCTCCAGGCGATAGGCCACGCCCATGCGCTGCCCTTCCCCTTCGCCCATGCTTTTGGAGACCTTCAGCACATCGATTTTTTCTTTCTTTTTGGTGATAATTTCCATCTCACCGTCTTTGGTTTTTTTGACGATGGTCATCTCGCTCTCTGCATTAAAGAGATCGTGAAGGCGATAGGTGGAAAAAAGGGTCACGATCAGCCCCACAATAAAGACAAGGCCGACATCAAAAAGGTTCGCCACCCCATCCATGGGATCAGAAGCCAGGCCTCTGCCCTGCGACTCCGGCCCAATGGCATGCCGCCGCTTTTTCAGGTACCTCATGCCGCCTCCCCGGATGGCGATCCAAGCCCTTCGGGGAGGCCGTGTTCCGGTGACCCGATCACGAGATGGCTTTTCGGAGCCCCGGCCAGGGCCTCGGTGGCCACTTCCATGTTTAAAAGATCTTCATCTGCCCACCGATTTTTTACAACCAGAAAAAAATACGCGCACAGGCCCACGGCAAGCCCCACCACGGTGGTGGTAAAGGCAATCACCAATTCGGAAGAGAGCATGGAGAGATCGCCCTGACCCAAAGCGGCAAGGCCGGTCCCCATGGGAATCAGCGTGCCGATGAGACCAAGCCCCGGCCCCACACGCACCACCAGCCGGAATACATCCAGAGACAAGAAAAGCTGTCGCGTGGTCTCCTGGAGCAACCTCTCGACCTCCAGACTGGAAGCGCCCCCACTCTTTTCGAGCAGACCCTTCAACCGGGAAACATACCGGCTCACCCGATGGGTCGTGTAACGGGCGTGGTCGGGCTCGAAAAACAGATCCGGTCCGTCGACATCGAAGCGATTGACGATGCGGTGACGCCCCACCCATTCTGAAAAGAGGGAACCTGCGCAGACCACGATCCAAAAGGTCAGAAAGGCCAGGAGCACCAGAACGGGATAAAGAAGGGATGAAGAAATTACATAGATATAACTTTTAATCAAAGCTGCCGTTTGCACGTACCAGTCCTCACTTCACCAGTTAATAAAAAATTTGGCCTTGCTCATCGCCTCGGCCATCCGTGTGTTCACATCACCCCCTGAACACCCAATGAAAATATTTCTCCAAAGAACTGTAATTACGAATTATTCCTTAGTCCAGATTGTTTTCTCATGAAATATCCGGGTTAGGGCCGTGGCCCCAACAATGACCCGGACTGAAAAAATCGATCGCCATAGACGCCCACCGAAAACAGAGCACATAAGAGGACGATAACCCAGAAGGATACATGCCCCTTTGGCCGGGCTGTATCGGTTGTGCTTGATGCCATGGCGAAGACATCCGGCAATTCCGACACATGGGGGACAATCAGGACCGTTAAAAGAAACCAAAGCGCCGCAAAGACCATCATGGTTCCCATAAAATGATGGGGGTTGTGAAACCGATCCCCCAGGCTTCGTGCGACCCAAAAACTCACAAGGGTCACAGCGGCAAAAACGCCCCAGGCCATCGCGGTCATCTCAAGGGAACGCTCCGGAAAAAAACCAATCACAAAAGCAACCGTTAACAAAACAACGCCCATACACACCGGGCATGGAAAGGCAAAAAGCAACCAGCCCCGGACGGCACCTTTCTCATCGGTCGGTTTTTTAAGCAGCGCGATCCCCCACACGAGGAGGAGTGTGGCCATGGCCACATGAACGACCATGGCCCACTCAACCAGGTGTTGAACGATAAGGAATTGATTCAGGAGATTTACACGGGTGAGGAGAAAATAACTTCCGCCGAACAAGAGGGTATAGGCGAAAACAGCGGTGCCGATAAAGACAAACTGCCGTCCTTTTTTCTCATGTTCCACCAAACCACAGGCAAGGCCGATTCCACATTTGGCGGCGTAAATCCCCATAGTAAAGACCAATCCGGCAATCAGACTTTTCCACTCCATGGCAATTGACTCCTTCCGGTTATGCAGCAACGGCATGCTTTGCGTTTAATTCCGTCGAAAAGCCAGGATGGAGGGTGTGGAAAATAGAAACAAAAAATCCCCACACCTCTGGCGAGGTGCGGGGATCCGTATTTTCCCACATAAAACAAGGGATGCTCAAAAAAAGCATCACAAAAGAATCACAACCTTTACCGCGGGCGTTGATCCAGCTCCATCCAGGCAGGTCTTCTGACTCTCGGATCAATCCGCCCGGCGCGCCTTCCCGACTCCCTTGCGGCAGTCAGTGGCTTGGTGGCCGGGACAGTCCCCGATTACAGCGGCGGGTCCGTTCCCGAATTTCACGGGATTCCCTATTCTCCTCCCCCCTCACTGTAGTGCAAGGGCGAAAAGCACCTGAATTTCTCATTTACTATTCCATAGAAATATCCTATGTCAAGGATAATTTTCCCTTGAGGGAAAACCCGGCAATCAGGCTCGAACCCCTTGGATTCAGGGATATCCATGATAAATCCCAGGACCCTGCCCAATGGACAACCAACGAGAATAGCATGAAAAATCGAGCCTTATATTTTGTATTCATCCTCATCGCTGCCCGTTTCTACTGCGGAATATCCATCTCATACGGTGAGACGCAATCCTTTACCGATACAACAGGTTGCACCGTGGAACTGCCCGATCGACCGCTGCGGGTGGTTTCCCTGGCCCCCAGTATCACGGAGATCGTTTTCTCATTAGGCAAAGGTGCCCTGCTCGCTGGCGTGACACGCTACAGCGATTACCCGGAAGAGGCGAAAAAACTTCCGCGGGTGGGCAGCTACATTCGGCCGGAGCTTGAAACCATCGTCAATCTGAAGCCCGATCTCTGCCTGGCCGTCAAAGACGGTAACCCGAAAAAAACAATTCAACGTCTTAAAGCATTCGGGATTCCCGTGTACACGGTTAGCCCAGAAGGAATTGACACTATCCTTCGATCTATCAAGGAGATAGGTGGCCTTCTTAACGCAAAAGATGAAGCTCAGAATATCACTGAAAAGATGAGCACGCAGCTGGCCTTTATTGACAGAGCCGTGGCCCAAGCTCCCCACAAACCCCTCATCTTTTTCCAAATCGGCATCTCCCCCATCGTCTCCGTGGGAAAAAACACCTTTTTAAATGAGATGATCCAAAGAGCCGGTGGAGAAAACGCCGTGACCAGCCCAAGACCCTATCCTCGATTTTCAAAAGAACAAGTCCTGGCCCTGGCCCCTGAGATCATCATCATCACCTCCATGGCCAGAAACGACATCTTCGAGGTGGTCAAAAAAGAGTGGGAGAGCTGGCCTTCCCTGCCCGCCGTAAAAACCAAAAGAATTCATGTCGTGGACTCCGACATTCTGGATCGTCCCACACCGCGGGTGGTTGACGGCCTGGCCATGCTGACGGCATTGATCCACCCCACCCTTTTCAAGGAGACGCCCAAGTGAGTGACGCACATCTGATTCAAGGGCGCCTGGTCCGACGCATCTTCACGGTCACCGGCCTTCTGTCTCTGGTCCTGGCCCTGGCCGTCGTGATCGGACTGGCCACCGGCCCTTCCGGCATCGACCTCGGGCCGGTCTGGGACCTTCTCACCGGAAACGCACAGGCCGATGGTCTTCAAATCGCCATCATTGAGCGCATCCGGCTTCCCCGAGTGCTCATGGCCCTCTTTTGCGGCGCAGTGCTCTCCCTGGGAGGGCTTGTCTTTCAGGCTCTTCTCGGCAACCCCCTGGCAGAACCCTATATTTTGGGCATCTCCGGCGGTGCCGCCACCGGCGCTATCATTGGAATTCTTGCAGGGCTGGCCCGGGTTCCCGGGGTGAGCCTCACGGCCTTTGCAGGCAGCATGGCCACACTCTTCCTGGTTCTCTATCTCGCCAGGGGAGACAGCCGGGCAGGGCGAGATGCCATGCTCCTGTCAGGTGTCATGGTCAACGCCTTCTGTTCAGCGGTGATCATGTTCCTCATCTCCATCTCTGATGAAAACAAACTGCACGACATCATGTTCTGGCTTATGGGGGACCTCTCCTCAGCCGACATGCCCCAGGTGGGCATGGTGGCCATTTTGGTCCTCCCCTGCTTTGCCATCATTTTTCTTCTCTCACACAAGATGAACCTCATGCTGATGGGCCGCGAAATGGCCCGATCCATGGGTGTCTCCATCCGTCAGACCACCCTCATCCTTCTCATCGCCACCTCATTCATGGTGAGCGCCATGGTCTGCCAGAGCGGGCTGATGGGCTTTGTGGGTCTGGTGGTGCCCCACATTCTTCGCCAGATCTTCGGATCGGATCACCGGGTGCTGGTTCCGGCAACCATTGTGGGCGGGGGTGCCTTCATGGTCATCTGCGATCTTCTGGCCCGATGGGTTCCCCGGGAAGGTGAAATTCCCGTCGGCGTCATCACTGCCATCGTCGGTGCGCCGCTCTTCATTCTGCTGCTTAAAAGGAGGGCCTGATCATGAAAGACCTTCCTCACCAGAAGCCTTATCTTGCCGTTACCGGCCTCTCCTCCGGCTATGGAGACCACGAGGTGCTCACCGACATCTCTCTGGCCATCGATCGAGGCTCCTTCTTTATTATTGCCGGTCCCAACGGCACGGGGAAAACAACCCTGCTGAAATGCCTGGCTGGGCTCACCCACCCCCAAAAAGGGAGTGTCACCCTCGACGGCTCTCCTTTAAATTCGTTCAACCAAAGGGCGCTGGCACGTCGCATCGCTTTTCTACCCCAATCCGTGGAGACGGCCTTCTCTCTGACCGTACGTGAAGTGGTGCTCATGGGACGAGCGCCCCACCTGGGCATGTTGGGATTTCACAAAGAAAAAGACCTCGCCCTTGCCGAGGAGGCCATGAGCTTTACGGACGTCCTCCCCTTAGCAGACCGGACCCTCGATGCCTTAAGCGGGGGGGAAAAGCAACGGGTTCTCATCTCCCGAGCCGTCTGCCAGCAACCCGAGTTCATCCTTCTCGATGAGCCCACCTCGGCCCTGGACCTGGCCCACCAGGTACGCGTCATGGATTTGATGGAACGCCTGAAGCATGAGCGGGGCATGGGGGTGGTGATGGTCTCCCACGACCTGAATCTTGCCGCCATGTATGCCGATACCCTCTGCCTGATCCATCAAGGCAAGGTCGCAGCCCTGGGAACACCCTCGGACGTCCTGGAAAAAAAGCGGCTCGAAGCCGTCTACGGGTGCCGGCTCTTCGTGGAAAAAAGTCCGGTGGCGGGCACCGTGCATATCACCCCTGTCCCAGCCCGATTTACGACATCCTGAGGCCTCGACATCCACGGGAAAGCCTTAAAAGAATGGCTCTATCTACCCCTCGTCCGGACTGTATTCCGGATAGAGGGCCTTCATGCAGTCTGGACAGATACCGTGAGAAAAGTCTGCCTCGGAGTGAGCCGAGATGTAATTTTCCAGCGCATGCCATCCGCCGTCTTCATCACGAATTTTTTTACAGCTGCTGCAGATGGGAAGAATCCCCCGAAGATTTCGAATCTCCACCAGCGCTTTTTCCAACGCCGCCATGGCCTGATCCCTCTCTAACTCCGCCTGTTTTTTTTCCGAAATATTGATGGCGACCCATAATACGTGATCCGACACCTCATCCCCGACACGAAAGGGAGAGATTCGCCCCTGAAACCACTGCCTTCCCGAGGGGCCATCCTTTGGACTCCGCTTGACATCCTCAGCGGAGAGGCTGTACTCCACCACCTGAATGGTTTCCGTATCCAGCGTTCGGTGGATCATCTCCAGATAATGATCGGCCACATCTCCGGGAAGGACGTCATGAAGCGTCTTTCCCAGAAGATAGGTCGGATCATCATAAAGACTTCTCTCCGTCCCCCCAAAAACATCAAGATACCGACCCTGACGATCCAAAATAAAGACCGGATCGGGAAAAGCGGCCACCGCCGCGTCCACATCAATTTCCTGGCCTCGCACCCTGTATATTGGCCCTTGCGACATCCCCCCCCCCTCTTCCGTGGAATACATGGATCAAATCTTTCGGCCTTGATCATCGTTTCGGCCATTCAAAAGAACCAGGTCATTTTATGACCATCGATTTCCAGAGGACCACATGGTCGATAACGAATCCAAAAGCCGGAACGAAGCGACTCCTCAGCCTATAGCCTATAGCCGATCGCCATTTTGTTTCCCGACACCCGTTTTTACATGGCCATGGCCCGAACGATGACCAAGGCCAATCTTTCACTGAAAAGGGTGCATCAAAAATACGCTGCCGTCAATCCAGGCGTGCTCGCAAGCTTCATTAAAAAGCCCAGAAGGGATTTCTCCAGAACAATAAGGCGTTCATATCACCCCAACCCACCGTCCATATTGTTATTGCCATTCCCTGCGAGTTTGTTTAATGTTTGCCCAAACGGTGTTCGGTGCCTGAAAGGTCCCGAACGCCTTACTGCCTTTCGTTTTTTATGTATCAACCCTGCCATCTCCGGAGGCATGTATGGAGATAGAACAGAAACGCTACTTCAACTGTACGCGATTCACCTTTGATGATGAACGCCTGATTTACGCCATGGAACATGATGGCGGATCCTGCGCCTTTGACGTAAGTTACGCCGATATTCCCATGGAAAGCACGGCGATGGAAACACGCACCCCCTGGTTTCGCAATGCGGGCATCGTATTGCTGATTGCCTGGGTATGCCAGATGCTGGTCGAACTTGTCGAGACGTCTTCGGTCCCTGGGTTTTCACTGCACTGGCCCCTGGTGGCCCTCTGCTGTGTTCTCATATACCGCTGTGTCGTCATACGATATACCGTTTTTAAAACCGACGCAGGGGAGCTTCGATTGATCTGTGACGATCATCATGAAGAGGTGCTCAATGAGATCATGACACGTCGAAAAAACCAGCTCCTCTCCTGGTATGGCGAAATCGATTATGCCAACGATCCCGGTGAAGAAATTCGAAAATTCCACTGGCTTAAACTGCAGGGGGCCATCGGTGACGACGAATTCGAAACGATTCGAACCCGGATTGAGGTCTTTCACGGCCCCATGCAGGAAACGGACTTCCTGGAGGGCCCCAGTATCAATTAAGGCTGAAGAAAAATATCGGCGTCCAAGGGACTCCGTCATCATTTTAAACAAAAAGCGCCCCGTCATTTTCAATGACGGGGCGCTTTTTTGTTGGGTAAAGGGGAAAACACCCGTTCACCGGTGGCCTGTGATTTTACACCTTGAATCGCGAAACCATGGCAGTCAGCGTTTCAGAAAGGCGGGACAGCTCTTCTGCGCTGGTACTCACCATCGTGCTGCTTGCCGCAATCTCACCTCCGGCAGCATTCACCTGGCCAATCTCCTCGGCGATATTGGCCGAAACGGTTGAACTCTCCGCCACATTGCCGTTGACCTCTTCGATTCCCTGAGCGGCCTGGGCCACGTTGCCGGCGATTTCACGGGTGGTGACCGCCTGCTCCTCCACCGATGCCGCGATGGTGGAGACGATATCATTGACGGCCATAATCACCTCAGAGATGGAACGAATCTCCGTGACGGTCTCCCGGGTGGAGCCTTGAATCCCCTCCACCTGATGTTTAATAGCCAGGGTGGCCTCCGAGGTTTGAGAGGCAAGGGCCTTGATTTCGTTTGCCACGACCGCAAAACCTTTGCCCGCTTCTCCTGCCCGTGCCGCTTCAATGGTGGCATTTAAAGCCAAAAGATTGGTCTGTTCAGAAATTTCGGTAATCACCTCCGTGACCTTGCTGATTTCATGGGCCGCCCCCCCGAGGAGATCCACTTTTTCCCTCGCCACCTTCGCCTTGCCCACCGCATCCTGGGTCATACCGCTCGCCTTTTCCGAGTTTGCGGCAATCTCCTGTACCGTCACGCTCATCTCTTCCGAAGCGGCCGCCACCATCCCCACGTTGGTGGACGCCTGTTCACTGGCGGCTGCCACGGAGGTCATGCTGACACTCATCTCCTCGGCTGCTGCGGCCACACTGTCCGACTTGGAAGAGGCCTGTTCAGCCCCTTGAGAGAGTTGAACCGACACCGCCGAGAGTTCGGTGGAGGCATGGTTAAGCCCTGCAGCGTTTTCAGCCACATCCCGAACGATGGTCTGCAGGTTTTCAATAAAGACGTTGATCCAATGAGCCAGCTCTCCGGTTTCATCCTGATGGGTAATCGCAAGGCGCGTGGTCAGATCCCCTTCACCTTCGGCAATGTCTTTCAAGCCGTTGATGGCCTGCCTTAACGACCGGGTGATGGCAAAGGACATGATCAGGGTAATCGGGAGAATGATCAGAAGAAAAAAAACGCCGGCAACACTGGCAACAAGGAGCACACCGCCAGACACTTCTGCAGAGATCACCTCTTCAATCACATGTTTCTGTTCTTCGATATTATCAATATAGACGCCGGTCCCTACCCAAAGCGATGTGCCGGGAATGGCCTCCGCATAGGCCAACTTCGGCTGCACCCCTTTTCCAGGCTTCTCGAATCTGTACGTGACAAAATCTCCACCGGATCGGGCCGCTTGTTCAAGTGCCATGACATATTGAACGCCATCGGCATCTTTGACATCCTTCCTGTCCTCCCCTGTCATGGAAGCATTCGCGGCATTGAACACCACCCGAAAGCCGTCATAAACAAAAAAATAGCCGGACTTGTCTGCCTCAAACCGAATGGATTCGATGTGGTCCTGGATAACGGCGGAGATCCCGGCCGGGTCCATTGTCTCTTGAATATTTTCACCAAGAACCAGTGCCATGGCATGAGTCGCAACCTTCAGCTTCTCTTTCTGACCTTTAAGCATCACCTCTTCTGCTTCCAGGATGCCCACCTCTTTGGCCAATCCGCCGATCTTAAACGAACCAAACAACATACCGGAGAAGAGCATAAAGATCATCCCGATAATGATATAAATCCGTGCTTTAATAGAGACCTTTTTGAACATTGCTACTCCTTATCACGTTTGGTTTGCTATCCTTTTCACGGCCGCGTGATGCCGCCGACCCAATCGATCCATTCCCTGGATCCGGTGCAGGATCGGCGTCGCCCTCCCACACACATTGAGCATCTCCACATATTTCTTTTACTCTTTCTAACTTTCCCGCAATATTCGTCCCCATAATCCATCGCGACAACACTCATTTTCCAGTCAAACAGCTACAACCCCAGCCCTTTTTCCGTCCTGGAAGGGATCGGTTCAGTCACTTTCAATCAATCTTTTTTGTGTAAAATACGTATCGCCAAAAGGAAGATTCAGTTTAGAACAATTTGTAAAAAATTTGTTAACACCTTGATATTTCGCCTTATGTTAACAGGGCTGCATCTACCCTAAACGAAGGGCGCGCCCTCCCCAATCCTCATTGAACTTTGTCAGGCCCCTTCTTCGACCTTGGATCTCGATCTCCCTGCTGGAATGAACCAGGAACACAGGGTCTTTATCCTACGTAAAAGACACTTGCGACAAGCGGACGATATGAATCCCATTCTATTTTTATGCCACGCAGCGGGAGGCTTGGAATCCACCGTGGCCCCCAACCGGCAACAGGAACACAGAAGGACCGCCTGATTCATTTGCCCGATATTCCCCCGGTTGAATATTAAATATATCTATTTGACACATTCAGATGGCCTATATATCAATGACCCGACAGCGATGGTCAGTGTTTTGCTTCTTGAATCATGGAATTGCCAGAGGATTCGAGCCATCACCTCACACCCCACAGTACAGGAGACATCATGCCTTTTCCTTCCGGGTACAACTGACGGAGTCCATTGATCCGCCCGTGATGGCGGATTGACCACACTCCAAGACTGCGCTGCATAGCCTCACTGAATCACAGAGGTTTAGCGCGTCAGGTGATACCTGGAAATGCGGCCTTCTATTCCCCTCCTAAAGGTTCATTTCCTCTTCACCCCCCGGCCCGTCCCTGGTGGATCGGGCGTCCCTGAATCGAGGAAGCCTTCCCGGTTTCCGAAGGGATAAAACATCCCGCTCGCCTCAGGCACAGACCTGAGGCAGTGGAAAAGACGCTGTCTGAAGAGGAGAAGCAAAACAATGGTAGAAGTACTGGAAGTGACCGGAACCCCCTCTCATATACGGGACAAGGCCCTGGCAATGATTCCTGACGGGAATTTAAACGCCTGCCTCACCTGCGGCACCTGCGCCAGCGGGTGTCCAGCAACGGGTCAGATGGAGATGGATCCACGAAAATTTTTACGCATGGCGGTTCTCGGTATGGATGACCAGCTGGAACGCCACCCCTGGGTCTGGGTCTGCACGATGTGCAAGAGATGCTACGACGTCTGTCCGATGAGCATCAACATTCCCCAGCTCATCTACGACCTGCGGGCTCAGTGGCCCCGTCAGGAGCGCCCCAAGGGAATCCTCGGCTCCTGTGATCACCACATCAACTCAGATGGAGGGGCCATGGGTGTGCCCCTGGAAGATTTCAAATTTACCATCGAGGATCTGGCCGAAGAGTGCCGTGATCAGCCCGGGTTTGAAGATCTCAAAGCAGACCTCGATCGTGAAGGGGCCTTTTTTGCCCTGAACCAGAACTCCCGTGAGCCCGTCACCGAGCCGGATGAATTGCTCCCCTTATGGAAGATCCTCCATACCGTGGGCGCGGACTGGACCTACTACTCCAGGATGTGGGGCGGTGAAAACTACTGCATGTTCCTGGCCGACGACCCCTCCTGGGAAAAAATCATCCGGATCCAGGTGGAGCACATCGAAAAACTCGGCTGCAAAGTCTTTATCAACACCGAATGCGGCCACTCCTTCTATGCCGTCTGGCAAGGGCTCCGACGATTCAATATTCCCCACAACTTCGAATTCAAGAGCATCATCGAGTACTACGCCAGATGGATTCGTGAGGGCAAGCTCCCCGTCAACTCCGACTGGAACACCAAAGGGCTCAAATTCACCGTCCAGGATCCCTGCAACGTGGTGAGAAAATCGTTAGGGGACAAACTGGCCGACGACCTGCGCTTCGTGGTCAGACAGGTGGTTGGAAACGAAAACTTCATCGACATGGCCCCAAACCGCTCGATGAATTTTTGCTGCGGAGGCGGCGGCGGCTCTCTCCAGGCCGGATACACCCAGGAACGGCACGCCTACGGCAAGGTGAAGCTCAACCAGATCATGGCCACCGGGGCCGACTACGTCATCACCCCCTGCCACAACTGCCACGCCCAGGTGGAAGACATCGGTCACCACTTCAAGGCATCCTACCACACCGTGCATCTCTGGACCCTCATCTGCCTCTCGCTGGGGATTCTCGGGGAAAACGAACGCACCTATCTGGGGCCTGATCTGGCCGAATTCGGACTGTAAGGAGAAATCAATGACACATCAAAAAACCATGGGATCGGTCCTTATCGCCGGCGGCGGTATCGGGGGCATTCAAGCCGCGCTGGATCTTGCCAATTCGGGATATTACGTCTATCTGGTCGAAAAATCCCCCTCCATCGGCGGCGTCATGGCTCAGTTGGACAAGACCTTCCCCACGAACGACTGCTCCATGTGTATCATGTCCCCCAAGCTGGTGGAGGTGGGGCGCCACCTGAACATTGAGCTGCTCACCCTCTCTGAAATCCAGGGAGTCACAGGGGAAAAAGGAGATTTCGAGGTAGAGGTCTTTCAAAAGGCCCGCTACGTGGACATGGACAAATGCATCGCCTGCGGAGCCTGCACAGAGAAGTGCCCGAAAAAAGTAGAAGACACCTACAACCAGGGGCTGGTGAAACGAAAGGCCATTTACGCGCTTTACCCCCAGGCCGTGCCCCTTAAGTACTGCATCGACGCCGACCACTGCCTGATGCTCACCAAAGGCAAATGCGGCATCTGCGCAAAAACCTGCCCGGCGGGTGCCATCAACTACGACGACACCGATAAAACCCTCTCCCTTCACGTGGGCGCCATCATCCTCGCCCCAGGGTTCAAGGCCTATGACCCCAGCGGAAAAGAGATCTACAACTACGACCGAAGTCCCGATGTGGTGACCTCCCTCGAATTCGAACGGCTGCTCTCCGCCTCGGGTCCCAACCAGGGACACCTGATGCGCATCAGCGACCATGGAAAGCTCAAAAAAATCGCCTGGCTCCAATGCGTGGGTTCCCGGGACATCAACACCTGCAGCAACGGCCACTGCTCCAGCGTCTGCTGCATGTACGCTATCAAGCAGGCCATCATCGCCAAGGAACACGATCCGAGCCTTGATTGCACTATTTTTTACATGGACATGCGAACCCACGGCAAAGGGTTTGAGAGCTGCTACAACGAAGCCAGAGAAAAACATGGAATTCGATTCGTCCGCTGCCGTGTTCATTCGGTCTTCGGTCAGCCGGGAGAAACGGTGGGCCAGGTCATCGACTACGTGGACGAGACCACCGGCCGGGTGACCCGGGAGATTTTTGATATCGTCGTTCTCTCCGTGGGCATGGAGATCTCTGAGGAGGTGAAAAGCCTTGCCGAAAACCTGGAGGTTGCACTCACCCCCGGCGGGTTTGCCAGGACAAACTCCTTCAACCCGGTGGCCACCAGCCGCGAAGGCATCTACGTCTGCGGTGCCCTCCAGGGGCCCAAGGACATCCCCCAGTCGGTCATTGAGGCTGGTTCCGCCGCCCTGTCAGCCGGCGCATCCCTCGCCTCGGCCCGGGGGACCCTCACCCAAACTCTCACCGCTCCGGAGGAAACCGACATCACGGGCGAGCGTCCCAGGGTGGGGGTCTTCGTCTGCTACTGCGGCATCAACATCGGCAGCGTGATAGACGTCCCCGCCGTCCGAGATTTTGCCAGCGGCCTCCCCTTCGTGGAGTATGTGGGAGACAACCTCTACTCCTGCTCCCAGGACACCCAGGACGCCATCACCCAGGTGATCCGGGAGAAAAAGCTCAACCGCATCGTCGTGGCAGCCTGCTCTCCCAGAACCCACGACCCGCTCTTCCAGGAAACCCTGATGAACGCCGGGCTTAACAAGTACCTCTTTGAGATGGTCAACATCCGAAACCACAACTCCTGGGTTCACAAGGACCATCCGGCCGAGGCCACGATAAAGGCTCAGGAAATGGTCCGTATGGCCGTGGCCAAGGTGGCCCTCTTTACCCCCCTGGTTGAAGCCGAACTCTCCATTGACCAGAACGCCCTGGTCGTCGGAGGCGGTCTCTCCGGCATGGCCGCAGCAAAAGCCCTCTCCTGCCAGGGGTATCACGTCTCTATCGTGGAAAAAGAAGAGACGCTGGGCGGCCAGGCCAATCACCTCTACATGACCGCCAAAGGAGAGTCGATCCAGGACGGCCTGAAAACCATGGTCACTGAGGTGACGTCCGACCCCAATATCGACCTGTTCCTGGGAGCCGAGCTCTCCGGAGTGGATGGCTTCGTGGGCAACTTCCAGTCGACAATCACGCAAGGGGACAAGCGCTCGTCAACGACCCATGGGGTGACCGTTATCGCCACAGGGGCCGGCGAATACAGACCGGATGAGTACCTCTATGGCCAGGATCCCCGGGTCTTGACAGGCCTGGAACTTGACAAAAAATTCATCGATGATGATCCCAGCCTGAAAAAGGCCGGATGCGCCGTCTTTATTCAATGTGTGGGCTCCCGCGAACCCGGGCGTCCCTATTGTTCCCGCGTCTGCTGCACCCACACCATGGTCTCCGCCCTGCATCTGAAAGAGAAGAACCCCAAAATGCAAATCTTTGTGCTTTATCGGGATATACGCACCTACGGGGAACGTGAGGCACTTTACAAGGAAGCCCGGGAAAAAGGGGTCCTCTTTATCCGCTACAGCACAGAAGACAAGCCGGTGGTGACAAACAGCGGGGATCGCCTCACGGTTACCGTCACCGATCACGTGCTTCAGCGCCCCCTCTCCATCCAGGCAGATCTTCTCACCCTGGCCACGGCCGTGGTGCCGTACCGGGACGCCAAGCTGGCCCAGTTCTTCAAAGTCCCCATCAACGACGAAGGTTTCTTTGCCGAGGCCCACGTCAAGCTGGCGCCGTCGGACTTTGCCGTGAGCGGGGTTTTCCTCTGCGGGCTGGCCCACTATCCCAAGCCCGTGGATGAAGCCATTGCCCAGGCCCAGGCCGCAGCTTCCAGCGCCACCCGCCTCCTGTCGGGAAAAACCATCAACACCAGCGGCAATGTGGCCGAGGTCAACCCGGCCTTATGCAGCGGCTGCGGCGTCTGCGAGGCGGTCTGCCCCTACAACGCCCCGAGCCTTGTGACCGAAGGAAAAGAGGCCGGCAAAGCCCGCATCAACCCCGTCATCTGCAAGGGCTGCGGCGCCTGCGTCGCCTCCTGCCGCAGTGGCGCCCTCCAGCTCAAAGGGTTTGAAGAGGGACAACTCATGGCCATGATCGACAATTTTTAGGTTCGCGAATGCTCTCTCGCCTGAGTTCCTCAGGCTCATCACATTCGCTTATGGGCTGCGCCCATAAAAAACCTGTTTGTCAAACGTTTGGTCCCCGGCAGGACCACCGGAGGCATGGTCTTTCATCTATGCCCACAATTTGGAGATAAAAATATGAGTTCATTTGAACCAAAAATAATTACCTTTCTCTGCAACTGGTGCAGTTACGGTGCCGCCGACCTGGCGGGTGTGAGCCGTTTTCAATATCCCCCCCACATGCGGGTGATCCGCGTTCCCTGCTCGGGTCGCATCTCTCCCAAAATGGTCCTGGCCGCCCTTCGAAAAGGAGCCGACGGAGTCTGGATCTCCGGGTGCCATCCCGGAGACTGCCACTACATCGAAGGCAACTACTACGCCCGACGCAAGTTCACCCTGCTTAAAGAGATCCTGGAATTCAACGGCATCGAACCGGGACGCCTCCATTTCTCGTGGATCTCCTCCGCCGAAGGGGTGAAGTTTGCCGAGGTGGCCAACCGGGTGATCGATGAGGTCAAGCAGCTCGGCCCAGCCAGGGTGTTTATCAAGAAAAGCCCGGAGGAGAGCGCCGCATGAACCGATACACAGAAACCATCCAGACCCTGGCCGCAAAACTCCTTGAAACGGGTGACGTGAAGACGGTCCTCGGATTCAAAAGAGGAACCTTTCCCCTCACCACCGAACCCTTTCTGGCCACCACCCCAGCAGACACGGGTGAGCTTTACTGGGACGTCAACTGCCGCCTCAACCTGGCGACATACCTGAAAAAAGAGATGGGAAAAGTAGCCGTTGTGGCCAAGGGATGTGATACCCGAAACATCCTGGTGCATATCACGGAGAACCGCATCAAACGCGAAGATGTCGTAATCATCGGCGTGCCCTGTACCGGAATGATTGAGGTAAAAAAAGCCACCGAAATGGCCGGCGGAGACATTTTGTATGCCACCGAGCAGGGTGAAGAGATGATTCTCACCACCGCCGGTGAAGAGATTCGAGTGCCCAAGGCCCAGCTGCTGCGCCAGAACTGCGCCCTCTGCGCTCACCCCAACCCCGTGATTTACGACATGCTCGTGGCCGACCCCGTGCCCGTGCAGACTGGCATGGACAGGTACGCAGACATCCGGGAGATCGACGCGAAAACCAGCGACGCCAAATGGGCCTTTTTTGACGAGGCCTTTTCAGCATGCACCCGTTGCTACGCATGCAGAAATGCCTGCCCATTGTGCTACTGCCCCACCTGCTTCGTGGATGAATCTCGCCCCCAATGGGTCGGCAAAGGCACCGATCCCGTCGACGTGCGCACCTATCATATGCTCCGGGCCATCCACTGTGCCGGTCGCTGCACCGAATGCGGCGCATGCGAATCGGCCTGTCCCATGGACGTCCCGGTACGCCTGCTGACCCGTAAAATGGAAAAAACCGTGGGTGACCGATGGGGCCTTGAAGCGGGCCTTACCCTCGATGCACGCCCGGCACAGGACATCTTCTGCCTGGACGACCCGGAAGAGTTTATCCTGTAGGGACAAAAACACGGCCTCCGAATTAAAAGAGCACAAGGGGGGCCTTTTTTAAACCCATCACCGGGACACAGGGTGCCCCGGACGCGATAGAGGATCATACCCATGACCATTTTAACCATCGACAGAACAAGCTGGAACGCCGGGCTGGACCGCGCGCGGGGTGATTACACCCTCGTGGGTTCGGCGTGGGACGCAGACTGCCTGGGCTTCAGAGAGCTGGCCCCGGACGAGTACCCGAACATGGAGGGCCTTCTCACTCGTCTCTCTCCCAAAGGGGTGGTGTTCCCCCCCTCCCAGATCATGATGACCTGCGCATTAAAACCGGGCGATGTGAAGCAAAATATCTATGTATCGGAGGAGAAACTCCCCTCGCCCCGAGCCGTCATCGGCATTCGCCCCTGTGATGCCAAAGCCCTCTCCCTGATGCCTCTGAACTTCGACACCGGGGAGACCAAGGATCCCTACGTGCTCAACGCGTGGGAATCCTGCACCTGGATCGGCCTGGCCGTGACAGAGCCTCTGGCCAGCGATTTTTCCACGAGTTGTGGCACAGGTCCCTTTGACGAGTCTCCCCTGGATGTCCTTCTTGTGGACGACGGTGAACGCTATCTCGCCAAGGTGATCACCGACAAAGGAACAGCCTGGGCCCGCTCCGCCGGATTTGAAACAGAAGCCGAAGAAGGGGCCGAAGCGCTCATCAAAACCAAAAAAGAGGCGGCGGAAAGAGCCATCACCTCAGCCATTTCCTTTGACCGCATCAAAGAGAAGACCGTCCTGGAGCTTTATGAGGCCAATCACTGGCAAAAAACCACCTTTGCCTGTCTCAATTGCGGTGCCTGCACCTTTGCCTGTCCCACCTGCTGGTGCTTCGACATCCAAGACGAAGTGTACGAAGGAAAAAGTTACCGCATGAGAAACTGGGACTCCTGCATGACCTCCCTGTTTACCCAGCACGGCTCAGGACACAACCCCCGCGAAACGCCCCTGCAGCGGACCCGCCAGCGATTCATGCACAAGCTCAAGTATTTTCAGGACAAATACGAGACCGGCATTATGTGTGTGGGGTGCGGAAGATGCATTGAGCAGTGCCCTGCGGGCATCGACATCCGAGAGGTTTGCAAAACCATGAACAGCCAGGCATAAGGGACCCCAACCATGCAGAATCCATACGTACCCTATCCGGTCCGCATCGATGCCATCGATGTGGCCACCGAGGACAAAAGCCTCAAAACCTTTCGGTTCAGCTTCCTCGACCCGGAAGACGAAAAGAAATTCAACTACCAGGCCGGACAGTTCGCCGAACTCTCCGTCCCCGGCCAGGGAGAAATCCCCATCGGCATCGCCTCCTCGCCGACGGAAAAGGGGTTTCTCATGTTCACCGTGTTCAAAACAGGCAAGGTGACAAATTGGCTCCACGAAATGCAGCCAGGCGACATCATGGGCATCCGAGGCCCCCTGGGCAAGGGATACCCGTGGGATACCCTTGTGGGCAAAAACATCCTCATCGTCGGCGGCGGATTTGCTTTTACCACCCTGCGTTCCTCCATCAAGATGATACTGGAGCCCGAAAACCGCTCCAAATTCGGCACCCTTGACGTGGTGTACGGCGCACGGACCCCGGGCATGCTGCTCTATACAGACGAACTCACGGCCTGGGAGAAACGTGACGACATCCACATGCACATCACCGTAGATGGAACCGATGACCCCGCCTGGAACTACCACACCGGGTTTGTCCCTGCCCTGACGGAGAAGGTGGCCCCGGCCGCTTCTGACGACACCTACGCCATCGTCTGCGGGCCTCCGGTAATGATCAAGTTCACCCTGCCGGTGCTCGAAAAACTCGGTTACAGCCACGACCACATCATCATGAGCCTGGAAAACCGAATGAAATGCGGCATCGGCATGTGCGGTCGCTGCAACATCGGCACGGAGCGGGTCTGCATGGATGGACCGGTCTTTACCCTGGCTGAGATCAATCTAACACCCAGTGAATTTTAGTCTGTTTATCAGTATTTTATAAGCCAATGTGCATGCAATGATTTAATAAAAAAGGGCCGCGCAGCCATGCGGCCCACACGGCATGTATTCCCTGCCCCAGGGCAACCCAAAAAAGGAAATAAAAAATGTTTACCGTCACTGAAACAGCCCGGAAAGAAATCGCCCGTTACTTTGAAAACCGTCCTGCGGCCCCTATTCGTCTCTTTCTGAACTCAGGGGGATGCGGCGGCCCCCAGCTGGCCATGGCCATTGATGAAAAAAAAGAGAGCGATACCCTCTTCACTCTGGACGGCATGGACTACGTCGTCGATACCGAGTTCCTCAATCAGGCCCAGCCTCTGGTGGTGGATTTCAAAGAGATCGGTTTTAAAATCAGCTCCAGCCTGAAGCTTGAAAGTGGGTGTTCCTCCTGCGGCAGCCACGGCTCCTGCTGCTCATAAACACTGTCCTGTCCGAGCCGGGCGGTGGCGGGTCACGGCTTACGCCGTTATCCGCTCCCCCCGGTGACGACACCCATCCCCGACCTCGGAGACAGTCCATGATTCGATTCATTCACCTCACCCATCGATTTGAGAAACAGCTGAGTGCCATGCGCCGGTCACACAAGATGGCTGTTGCCGCGAGCCGCAAAGCCGAGCTCATCATCCAACGCTTGTTGGAAAATGGACATCCCCCCCTGCACGAGGCCGGGAAACTCAGCAATCGCGGGGAGTCCCGTATCCAAAATGCCGTGAAGTTCGACATCGGAAAAGGGTATCGCATGCTTGGCGTCAAAGAAGAGACCCACCTCTACCTGCTCTTCGTTGGCCCCCACGATGCCTGCTCCGTCTGGATTGAGAACAATCGTAATCTGGATAACCCGGCGGATCTGAAGCGAATCAGAACCCTGAAGACGGCTTTTACGTCCACCCCCAAGGGAGTCTTGCCCCCCACACCCTCCGAACCTGACTACGACGACTTGCTCCTCTCCCGTATCACTGAAAAAGATCTGCTCTTTATCTTTCGGGGGCTAAGGGCAGGCTCCGGGCAGCAACAATCATAGCCCGGCTCGCCCGAAGGGTGAGAAAAGCGAATAGATAACCGTGAATTACATTTTGTACTTTTGAAATAACTGAATTTTCCGAAATAACCTATTGAAATAACGGTTTATTGTTTTGGGTTGATCGTTTTCTCATAAAATATCCGGGATAGGGTCTTTTTTCCATCCCCCTCATGGCTCAGCGGGTGCCCCCATCCCCAAGTCCCTCTCCCCCTTGCACCTCTTTTCCTCGACAGTCCCACCAGCCCATGGTATCACTCTCACCTTCAGCCTTGACGCTAACGTTAACCCTTGAATTGCAGGACTGTCCCATGCCGTCTCGTTCCGAAACCGTCACCGGCCTTTTGGTTGCCATGCAGGCCTTTCTCATCTGGGGGCTTTCCCCCCTTTACTGGAACCATATCTCCCATATTCCAGCCTTTGAGACCCTCATGCATCGTGTGGTGTGGTCCCTTGTCTTTCTTGTCCCTATCCTGGTGTTCCAAAAAAAGATGCGGGCTTTTTATGATGCCCTCACCCATCTGCGCACTCTGGCGGTCTTGACTCTCACCACCTGCCTGGTGGGGACCAACTGGTTTATCTTTATCTGGTCTATCAACCACGGCCATGTCATGCAGACCAGCCTGGGCTACTACATCAACCCCCTGGTCACCGTCTTTCTCGGGATGATTTTTTTAAAGGAACGACTCACGGGGAAACAAAAAGCCGCCGTGCTGATCGCGGGCACGGGTGTCCTGTGGCTTACCCTCGATTATGGAACCTTGCCCTGGGTCTCCCTGGCTCTGGCTTTCAGTTTTGCCTTTTACAGCCTGATACGAAAAGTGGTGGACGTGGGGCCCCTGGTCGGGCTGACCCTTGAGACCCTGCTCCTGTCCATCCCTGCGGTGGCGTATCTGGGCACCCTCGAGGCCAGGGGGCACGGCGCCTTCCTTCACATGAGCGTCTCCACAGACCTGCTGCTGATGGGGACCGCGCTGATCACGGCCCTTCCCCTGCTCCTCTTTAACCTGGGAGCCAAAGCCCTGCCCCTTTCCACCCTCGGGTTTATCCAGTACCTGGCCCCCACCTGCACCTTTCTTCTGGCTGTCTTCTATTTTGACGAGCCCCTGGACCCCTCTCTGATCCGAACCTTCGTTCTGATCTGGACCGCCCTGGCCCTGGTCACCTGGGATTCTATCGTCCGTTTCCGAACCCACAATGAGACCCTTTCCACCCCGGAGTCAACGTAGCCTCTCTCGCTTAAAAAAAAACGGGGACCCGGCCTGGCCGGATCCCCGCTTTTCAGGAGGAAAAACACACCGCCCCACGTCGTTGGGACGGCTCTTCTCTGCCGCTGTTTAGAACTGCGGTTCCATCACGTCTCCCGTGTAAGCCCCAATCAAAATCGTCAGGTCTCCAGAGGTAAAGTGATAGTAAGGCTCCTTCACTTCGGGATGCAGCGCCCAGTAAAGGTCACAGGAGGCCCCTTGCAGATTAAAGCCGGGGGGCAACTTTTTGGCGGCATCAATGGCACTGATCATGCGATTGACATCAATGGGCCGCATGCCGATGGGGAGGGGAATTTTATCGTGCTGCAGCACCCCGCCGTAACGCCAGGTTTCCGCCCAGGGCTCGGGATCGGGGACCACAGGGATAACCTTCATCATCACCTGAACCCAGTCGTAGGGAGGTTGGGAGACATGACTGTCCTTGGCTGACAGAAGCTGGACGTTCACCCCGGTCTCCCCAAACTGTTCAAATGTTTTTCGAATATCCTCATCAAATCGTTTGGCATCCATACACGGCACTCCTTTAAATGTAGAGGGTAGGATGGAGGGGCCGGATCAGGTGCGGGTGAGAACAGACGGGATACGGACGGAGAGATCCGTTTCGGGGGAAAGATAAGGAGACGGGAGGAAAGTCAAAAGGCCCTTTTCCAATGATTGTAAACGTTCAATCAATTTCCTGAATTCTATCACACAGCACCCCTGCCCACAAGATATGTTGAGACGGGGTGCGTTCAGGCCCCAAAAAAAGACAAAAAAAAGCCGAAGCATTCGCTTCGGCTTTTTTTAAAATGGTGGGTCGTACGGGGCTCGAACCTGTGACTCTCTGCTTAAAAGGCAGATACTCTACCAACTGAGTTAACGACCCGGGGGTGGTAGGCGAAACAGGGCTCGAACCTGTGACTTCAACCTTGTAAGGGTTGCACTCTACCAACTGAGTTATTCGCCCCCAATCTGGGGTGGCGCTTAAAAACGCCTATGTCTTGCTGACTAAAGTCAGCTTGTCTTCTGGTGGGTCGTACTGGGCTCGAACCAGTGACTCTCTGCTTAAAAGGCAGATACTCTACCAACTGAGTTAACGACCCAAGGGGGGTGGTGGGCGAAACAGGACTTGAACCTGTGACTTCAACCGTGTGAGGATTGCACTCTACCAACTGAGTTATCCGCCCCCAATCTGGGATACGCTTCAAAAGCGCTGACTTCTACCGACAATGTCGGCTTAAAAAATGGTGGGTCGTACTGGGCTCGAACCAGTGACTCTCTGCTTAAAAGGCAGATACTCTACCAACTGAGTTAACGACCCGGGGGTGGTAGGCGAAACAGGGCTCGAACCTGTGACTTCAACCTTGTAAGGGTTGCACTCTACCAACTGAGTTATTCACCCGAAGAACGAGGAAACTTTTACAGGACCATGCCATGCATGTCAACACCTGAAAGCCATATTTTTCGATGCTCTCAGACGTGATGAATTATGGCACCGGAATATCTCCCGATATTGTATCACCCTTTTTAATCGGTTGATCATTGAAAGTGGGATCTCACCGGTTACCTGGTCGTTTGTTCCACCGAGCCGCTCTCAACACCCGTCGGCGACACTCGCCCCTCGGGAGAGAACCCGAAGAGGGCTGACTCACCCTCCCCGTGTCGCGCCCAGCATGGCCGTAAAGTCGGCACCGAAACGGTAAAGGGGGCCAGGGACTATACGCCGCATCCAGTACAGAATTTTGGTGCGGACGCCGGGAACGATCAGAAAGCGCCCCTGTTCAATGCCCTTGATCAATTTATCGGCGGCCACCTCCACGGAAAGGACCCCTCCAAAATTCTTCAGAGCACGAGTCTCCTTAGGGATAGTGGCCTTTTCCTTCTCCAGCAGTGGGGTGTCCACCTCTGAGGGACAAAAGAGGCTCACCTGAATCCCAAAACGTGCCAGCTCATACCGCAACACCTCGGCGAACCCCATGACAGCAAATTTCGAGGTGCTGTAAGCCGAATACCCAAAAACGGGGATAAACCCGGCCGATGAGGCGACCAGAACGAGAGCCCCCTTGTTTTTTTTAAGCCACGGTACGGTGGCCGCGGCAACGTTGCGGCTCCCGGAAACATTGATGGCCATCACCTGATCGAAGGCCGCGGCATCAATCTTCTCAAAGTGGTCCACCGCCCCCACCCCGGCACAATTCACCACCACATCCGGGGCACCAAAACGGTCCACTGTTTCATTTATTTTAAGCTCTACATCATTCCACTGCGAGACATCCATGGAAAGGGAGAAAACCTCCGGCTGATCCGACCGTAACCGGAACGCCTCGGCCACAGCCGTCAGCGCCTGTTCACCCCGGGCAAAAAGCGCCACCCGCGCTCCCTTGTCTAAAAGCTGTTTTGCCGACTCCAGACCGATTCCGCTGGACCCGCCCGTCACGTAAACCGTAATGCCCTTCCAATCCATCGTCGCCTCCTGAGATAAGCTTGTCCAGTATGATCACCCTGAGCGTCCCGTAATAAAACAATGGCCCTTATTTCTCCGATAAAGGTCTTGCGTCACTGACACGCCTGCATCCCTTCACACAACCTCAAGACCACGCTCTATAAAGAGAGTGGACAGCCTCTTCACCTCGGCAGGATCCATAAAATGATGCATGAGCTCATCGCGAGCCTGGGAATTGCTGGATCCAAGCCTCAAGGCCTTCTCGTGCCAGAGAGGATTGTAGGCCAGCACCTGCACCCGCCTGCCCCCCCGATCCTGCAAAAATTCGGCGATGGCGACGAGGTTCTCCTCGGTGGTTGTAATCCCGGGAATTAAAGGAACCCGGGGCAAAAAGTCCAGCGTGCCGTTCTGGCTGAGAACCAGAAAGTTCTCCAGGTTTTCGAGAATTCGTGTATTGGTAACCCCGCAATAGCGCCTGTGCGCATCGGGATCCATCAATTTTATGTCGCAGTAAATCGTATCCACATAAGACAGGAGGGTGGATTCAAAGACAGGCCAGGCGAAGTGCCCGCAGGTTTGAAGAAGGGTGTGGAGGCCCTCGGCTTTGAATCGCTTTAAAAGCGCCCCACAAAACGTGGGATTAAAGGTCGGCTCTCCCCCGGAGAGGGTCACGCCCCCGCCCGACGCCTCGAAAAAAGGTCGATCCCTCATCACCTTCGCCACAACCGCCTCAAGGGCCATCACCTGCCCCACCGGCTCCAGGGCCATCGAGGGACAGACCTCAGTGCATGCCATGCAGAGGCTGCATCGATTGCGCTTCGGACCGAATGGATGGCCCGGCACCAAGGCACCGGTTTCGCACACCGCGCTGCATTCACCACAGCCAATGCATTTCCCTGCGTCAAAGGAGAGCTCCATGGCGCTGCTTATGCTTTCCGGGTTATGGCACCAGACGCAGGAGAGCGGGCACCCTTTAATAAAGACGACCGTCCGAATACCTGGGCCATCCTCCAAAGAGTTGCCCTTGATCTCCAGAATCAAGGGATCAACTGGAGATGAGACGCCTGTATCAGGGTTCATGGCGCCCTGCGGCAATCGTCAGAAATTTTTTCAGGGTCAACGCCTGCTGATTGAGCCTTGGATGACAACATGGATCACCGTAACCGCGTTTGCAAAAAGGGTCAATCCTTAGCCCGGATATTTCATGAGAAAACGACCACACCAAAACAATAATACGTTATTACAGCATTTTACCAAGAAAAATATAGACATTTCAAAAGTAGAAAATGTAATCCACGATATTCTGTCTGATTTTCTCACCCTTCGGGCGAGCCGGGTGCACTCATCTGCCGCGTTATCAGTGCTTTGAGGTAAACCACGACATCGGCAGCTCTGATGCCTTGCATATAAGCGCACCCGACTCGTGAAATATCCGGGATACAAGCCATTCTTATCTAAAAAATTCAACAATATACTTCCCGGCGGTCCCGAGAAGAACCAGACAAAGCATCCATTTCAAAAAACGCTCCGGCACGAATTTCTGGCATCTGGCCCCCAGATAAATCCCCGCGATCCCGCCGATCCCGAAAAGAAGCCCCAGCGTCCAGTCGGGAGCCACACTCATGGCAGGAAAAAAGGGAGCCATGCCCTGGTAGAAAAACACACCGGTCACAGAGGTGACAAAGGTGCCCATAAGGGTCGCCCCGGCGATGGTGTAGATGGGAAGCCCATAAAAAGAGACAAAAAAGGGGGCAATGATGGCCCCCCCACCGATACCGTAGATGCCACCGATAATGCCCACGATAAAACTCATCAAGGAGATCCCCGGCACCGAAAAGCGATGGGTCTTTCCGCGGAAAGTGTAGGCCATCTCTTTCAAATTCCAGAAGAGGACCTTTGTCTGAAAATCATCGTCTTCGCCATGGGCCGGAGCCGGGGCCACCTCTTTGCCTCGCACCAGCCCCCGAATCATGCGTCCCCCGATGTACAGGAGCACCAGGCCGACAAATAACTTGAAATGGCGTGGATCCGGCAGATACAAGACGCGAACCAGGGCTCCAATGATCACGCCGGGCAAGGTGCCGATCACCACAACCAGGGTCAGGGGCCACACCATGCGCCCTTCTTTGACAAAGCGCCAGACCCCGGCAGGAATCGCGACAATATTAAAAAGTTGATTGGTCGCACTGACAGAAGGATGAACGTACCCCAGCACCGACATTTGAAAAGGGAGCAACAGAAAGGCACCGGAGAGACCGGCCATGGAGGCTATAAAAGAGACACCAAAGGCGACGAGGGGGGGGATCCAGAGAGCGACTTCAATACCAGCTGTTTCGAACAACATGGCCATCTCCTTTGCAAAAAGTAAATGCAATGGGTCCTGTGTCGTAAAAAAACTAACCCGGATATTTCACGAAGGGTGAGAAAATCGGACAGAAAACCGAAAATAACATTTTGTATTATTCAAAAATCTAATATTCTCGCCGTAACACTCTGTGATAAAACCGTATTTCTTTTTGCATTGCGGTTTCTCATGAAATGTCCGGGCTAACACGTTTTTTATACTTTACATGTCATACGATGCACGGCTTTTCCATGGATGTCAACCTGAATTCCTTGGTTTTTAATGCATCTATCGCTATAATGCGCTCCATGAAAACACAGACACACGCACCCACCAACCCCTCGTCCATCCTCTCCCCGTCCGAAGCGAGCCGGTACCTTGACCCCGTGCAGCTGGCCGCCCTGGAAGGGGCCTTCCGGGACTGGGTCAAAACCGCGCGACGCGCCGACACCCGAGAGTCCCGGAAGCGGATCTTCTGCATTTTTCTGCTGATTCGTTATAGCGGTGCGCGGCTGGGAGAAATTCTGGGCATCGCCTCCCGGGAGCAGCTGGATTTGACCGGCCACACCATTCGTGTCGGCAACGATGCCTCGGGTTATCGCGAAGTACAGATCCCTCCCCACGGTTGCCTTGAGATCCAGGAGACCCTGCCTCCCTCTGAAACCGAACCCTTCCACGTGGACGCCGGCCATGTCCGGAGAAAATTTTACGAACGGGCCGAGGTCTGCGGCCTGGACAAAGCCATGGGAAGCCCCAACGTGATTCGCCGATCGCGGGCCGTGGAGCTGCTTCGCAGCAACCTGCCCCTTCCCGTGGTCCAAAAAATGCTCGGTCACAGCACGGCCGGTCTCACCGCCGGCTGGCTTGATTTCTCCGATCAGGACATGCGACGCGTGGTGGAACAGGTCACCCAGCGGGAAAGCAACATCAAAACCAGCGCCAGAAACAGTTTTGTGGGCAAGGTCACCTGCATTCTCGCAGGGGATATCCAGTCTGTGGTCACCCTTGCCACCCTGGGCGGTTACACACTCACGGCCATCATCACCAACGAAAGCGCTGACCGCCTGTCCTTGCAGCCCGGCACCCTTCTCACCGCCGAGGTCAAGGCTCCCTGGGTGATGATCGCGGCCGGAAGCACCCTGCCTGCCACCAGCTGCGCCAATGCCCTGAAAGGCACCGTGATCCGCATTCTCAGCGGAAAAAGTACCACGGAGCTGATCCTCTCTCTCTCCGATGGCACCGAGGTGTGCGCCCTGATGACCCGGCCCAGCGAGGAGGCCCTGGCCCTTGGCAAAGGCGACGAAGCCTGGGCACTGATCGATGCTTTTTCTGTCATTCTCCGCCTTCAGGAATAGACGCGGTGCTCGAAGAATTTTCTAAAGGGGCCATTTCGGCCAGACGTGGCGAAAAGAGAGACCCGATGACCGGAGGGTTAAGGCCGGGACGTGGAGACTGCGGCTGCGCCTTTCATCAAAAGGGTGAAGCGCCACGCAACATGTGATATAAATACTTTTTTAAACAGAAAAGCAGGCCTCTTCTTAACTAAAAACGCACACGACCGGTTCCCTCATCCGGTCCCTTGGATTTGACATAATGGAGTGTAACGTGACCCTGAACCCCAAAAAAGAGATCCTCTATGTAGGCGACCCCATGTGCGCCTGGTGTTTCGGTTTTGCACCGGTCCTTGATGCGCTGATGGATCAGTTTGCAGGCACCGTGCCCTTTCGGTTTATTATGGGAGGACTCCGGGTGGAGGATCCCCTTCTCATCACCGAGGCCTTCAAACCGGTGTTACTAAAAAACTGGCGGGGCGTTACCCAAACCACCGGACAGGCCATCAGCACCCATCTGCTTTCCGACGCATCAGACTTTCACTACGACTCCAGGCCGGCAAGCCAGGCCTTTGTCGCCGTCAGACGTCTGGACGAAACTCTGGCGCTGCCCTACTACCAAGCTCTTCACCACGCATTTTATATGGAAATGAAAGATATCACGCAGCCAGAGATTCTGGGCCATCTGGCCGAAGAGGTGGGGCTGAACCGATCGGTGGTGTTAGATCTCATGACCACCGAATCCGTTCGGTTGGAGACCCAGGCCGACTTTGAGCTGGCCGCGGCCTGCAATGCCCAGGCCTTTCCCGCCCTGGTACTCAAAGAGGGAGAGACCGCCTCCATTCTCAATCAGGGATACAAGCCCCTGAATATACTCCAGAGGCATATCGCCGACTGGATACACGGCACGCTTCGCACCGACGAAATCACTCCGGCGCTCCTCATTTTCGGGCGAGCCTCGTAAACCGGTAAGAACAAATTACGCAGGCAGTTTCTGCCGGTATAAAAAAGCACCGACGAAATAACCCCGGCACTCCTCATTTTCGGGCGCGCCTCGTGACCCGGTAAAAAACGCTCACCCCGTCGACTTCTCCCTGCGTAAAAAGGCCCCGACGATCGCCTCAAACAGGGTGACTCCCGGCTCAATCAGCGCATCCGGAAAATCATAGTCGGCGTTGTGAAGCTGAGGCCCGTCCCCTGCCCCAAGCCCCACCATCACCCCGGGATAACGCCGGGTAAACCAGCCGAAATCTTCACTCCAGCGCATGGGTTCGGAGAGAGGGGCCACATCAAGCCCGGCTTTCGTGGCCGCCCCGGCAACCATCGCCGCCATCTCCCGGTCCACGGGGGTGGCTGGAAACTCATCGCTCAAAACGACCTCGCATCCGACCCCCAAAGACGCTGCTCTCTCGGTCAATGTCTTTTTTATCCGGGTCATCCGGTAATCAAGGAAGGCGTCCGCTTCGGCCCGCAGAGTCAACTGCACCCGAGCCTCACCCGGGCTCACACCAAACCCAGGGGTCCCCACCTGCAGATGGGTGACCGTGGCCATAAAAAAAGGGCCACCCGGCTCTTGCCCCAACAGGGCCTCATCCCCCAGAAGCGCCTGAAGCATCGGCAAGGGAGAGCGTCCGTGTTCCGGCCAGGCCGCATGACTCGGAGTCCCCGTCAGCCGGATATCCAGGCCCAGGGAGGCACAGGCAAAGAGCCGTTCTGGCACGCAGACCTGCCCCAGGGGATACCCCGGCAGGTTGTGAAGCGAAAACACCCGGTCCGGCAGAAAGCCCTGAAACCGTGGGTCCTGAATCACGGCATCGGCACCGGTTCCGATCTCCTCTGCCGGTTGAAAGAGCAGCACCACCCGCCCGGAATCCGGCGGACGAACCGATAGCGCCCCGGCCAACCCGCAGAGGATGGCCATGTGCCCGTCATGCCCGCAGGCGTGTGAAAAGCCGGTATGATTCGAAGCATAAGAGCGCCCTGTCGCCTCCGTCACGGGCACCCCATCGAGGTCGGCCCGGAAAAGCAGGGTCTCTCCAGGGGTGGACCCTTCAAAAATCACGGCGAGGCCATGCCCGCCAAGTTCTGTGACCATGCCGTGATGATCACACCCGCTGAGCCATTCGGTCAGAAACGCGGCTGTTTTTATTTCATGCCCCGAGGGTTCGGGAAGTTGATGCAGATTGTGCCTCAGGCACACCCATGGATCATTCATCTTGCGCACTCCACCTTCACGTATCACATGCCATCAAGGGACACTCATTATTACCACTAAAATCAGGGCTGCGTTCTCACCGCGCGGACAAAATAAAGATTGGATTTTCTGCTGACATTGACATACCCGACGTAATAAAAATCGATGCGCCAGGCATAGTCTGGGTTGACGTCGTAGGGTGTCGCGGACCAGTACCCCGAGGACGCCGTATCGGGGAAAGCGCGTGTGTCCACAACGGGGTTGTAACTTAAGTGATGAATAATGGATTCCAGCTCTTTGGACTCGGGCAGGCGCCAGTCATCGTACCCGGCAAGGGTCAACGCCTTGCAATAGGAAACGGCCTCATCCCAGGTGAGCCCTTTGCCGTCGTTTCCGGTGTACCGCTGCCACATGAGCCCTGTGCTGGAATCACTGACAACCCCCTGCGCCGCGTCCACTTGAAGCTCTCCGAAGGCTGGGGTCTGGAGCATCACAAGGGCCAGCAACACCCCCAAAACCAGCCCGGAGAATTGCCCCAGCCGTAACGGTAAACCTCTCGTTCTGCCATTAATCGTCATCGTTTATCTCCTTGCTGAAGTAATCCAAATAAGGACGCGCAAAAAGTCGAACCGGCTGTGTGGGCAGAAAGGACCGCCTGTCACCCCATGCTCTGTCATCGATGATCCATTTTTTGTGCTATCCGTGTCGAAGGGCCAGCCGCTCCAGCATGTAGGTAAAACCAACCCCCAGATAAAACAGAGACTCCGCGTCCACATTGTCAATGGCGGTGCTGTCGTAGAAAACATTCAAGGAAGAATCCAGCCCATCCTGATCGTCCCAGTAGCAGACCATCATGGGGACCGTGGGGAAAAAACGCAGCACCACGGAAATATCCGATTGAAACTGCGCAGCCACGGCCTTGGCGTCAAACAGATGCACCAGGTCATCAAACAGACCGGCGCTGGAATCGGCCAGGCGTTTCATATTCACTTCGCATCGGCGATGAAACAAGTTGTACTGTTCACGACCTCCGGGAATATCCCGATAGGAGATCCACTCCTCTTTTGGCTGGGTCCCCTTTCCACGGAGCACATGATTCAAAAAAGGAACCCCCAGATAAGGATTCACATGGAGATCTGTATGAAAATGACCGTCATGGCTCACTCCAAAGTCCTTACCCAACACCTTAAGAACCAAGGTGTCCCCGGAAACCCGCCCCCCGATACGCTGGGCGGCCTCGGCAAAATCGCACGAGGCCATCTCTTCCTTCAGTCTGGAAAAAAAGATATCCCCGTTGTCTCCCGTCTCCCCGGCGCCACAATTAAACAGCGCCTTGGTGGCTTCATCCACCCGGGGACAGGCCTCAATGGGTTTGGCCCCGGTAAACACGGCGCCAGCAAAGGCGAGACAGCTCTTTTCGCCGCACTCCCGGCAGTTGGATTTTTCCAGATGCTTAAATATCTCCATGGCATTTTTAGGACGGGACACAGGACACCTCCGGTTTGTGGGTAGGCCGACAAAAAGATTCCGGCTCAAAAGGGGCGGCCCCAAAAAAGAGACCCCCTTCACTCATAGCCCAAAGGTGCGCAGGATTAAAACAAAAAATGCCCCGGAGTTAAAGTGACCGATTGACAACCCCTGTCGTTCCCTGGTCCGGCTTGCGATTCACGACTATCGTTTTATGATGCGCTTCAATCACCTGTATGGCAAGGAAGCGCCCTGACACGGTCCCTCTTCCCCTTGGGTTGAATGAAAGGGGCTCCAGCAAACCGACCCTCCACCCGCCCTCGTCTCCGTCTTACAGCCGGTCGTCACGGTTAACGCTGGCCACCGGACAAGAGGAGCGAAGAACGACCTGCTCCACGGTGCTTCCCATGCCCGCGTCCTCATCCACACGTTTGCCATGGTGGGCCATGACAATCAGATCCCCTTTGTGCTCCCGGGTAAATTTCAGAATTTCGACAGAAGGTGTCCCTTCCCAGGCATCCACGACGATATTGACGAAATCACCGGCTTTGGACAGGTAGCGCTCCCTGATCTTCTCCCGGACCTCCTCCAGGCGTTTTTCTACGCTCGACGGATCCTCTAAGGTCCCCGCATCCATCCCTTCAATGTCAAGGGCATGAAAGATAAAGAGCCGGGCACCGGTTTCCATGGCGGCTTTCAAGGCAAAGGCAAATGCTGCATCCGACGCCTTGGAGAGATCGGTGCCGAAGATAATATTCTCGAAATACCAGAAACAGGTGGTGCAGGGTCGGCTGACAATGAGAACCGGCGCTTTGGAGCTCTTGGACACCTTCTGCATGGTATTGCCCACCCCATTTCGAAACCGCAAGGCCCCGGCTTCATCCATGGGGGTGTGCACTCCCATGACGATCAGATCGCTCTCAAGCGTCCGGGCCATACGCAGAATCTCCGTGGGAGGGACCCCGGATCTTAAGAGCACGTCACATTCGGAGACTTTCCCCATATGGGGTTTGCAACCCGTCATAATTTCAGCTGAAAGCGACTGTTCGTAATCCACATCGGCGTTCGCGTTCCGGCCAGGCCGAAAGGCCTTTACTTCGGTACTGAAACCATGGGAGGGGAGCCCGTAAACATGGAGCACTTTTATATCTGCGTCATACTTTCCGGCCAGGTTAAAGGCGACCTTGGCTGCTTCGTCGCATTCGGGGGATGCCGTGGTGGCAAAGAGGATTTTTTTAAACATGGATGCCTGCCTGTCTGAAGTATCAATCACATGACCCCCGGCGGTTCATCCCCCGGACATCACCTATCGTCTAAAGAGCAGCCCCAGAAACGGCATTTGCCGCACTGAGTTTTGTCCATAAAAAAAAATTGAGGGCCCACATCGGGGAATCCAGCACATCGAAAAAGGAGCGATCGCAGATCCCATGGGGTATGTCACCCTGGGCGTTGAATCAAAGCGAGCCTTCGATGGTTATATCTTCTTTCTCTAAGACAGATAACACGCCCTGACGACGACTTGTCAAGCACTCAGCCCAAGGACCTGTTTCGTCAAGGATCAAAAGGTCTGACCGGCCCCTTAAAAAAATGGCAGACAGTACGTCCTGAGCATAAAAAAAGGGGCCGTCAAGCCTTTATCTGGCATCAAGCCCCTTCGGAGACAGGATGATGGGCGGGCAAAGCCCCGCCAATCACCCTTTTTTTCTACTCAGCGCTGAGCTT
This sequence comes from Desulfoluna sp., assembly GCF_030145185.1. Classification (GTDB taxonomy): domain Bacteria; phylum Desulfobacterota; class Desulfobacteria; order Desulfobacterales; family Desulfolunaceae; genus Desulfoluna. The sequence continues at coordinate 50,347 of NZ_JAQYWB010000025.1, forward strand.
CAGGTGATCAGGAACCACGACCATCTTGATGAGAATCGGCTTTAAAAAGGACCACCGAATTCCAATTTTGTAGACCTCCTCCAAATCCCGAAGGGCGTCCCAGCAGTTATGACAGGGCGAAATAACCAGCTTGGCACCGGTTTCAAGAATCTGGTCCCGTTTGACTTTCAGGCCGATATTTCGCTCTTGCCGATACCGGCCGATTCCGTTCAAGCCGCCGCCGCCGCCACAACAGTAGTTATGCTCGCGGTTGGGTTTCATCTCACGGAAGTCCTCGGCAATCTGGCTCATGATATAACGCGCGTCATCAGCTAATCCCGCGTTTCGGATGTAGTTGCAGGAGTCCTGAAAGGTGACGGGTTCCTTAATTCTTTTGGCCGGATCGATCTTGAGTTTTCCAGTACGCAGGGCTTCGGCCACCCACTCCACATAATGCAGGCTATCCACCGGGGGTTTCCCCGATTTGATGCCCGCCCAGTAAGGCCCTTCGGTAACCGTGGCCCGGTAGGCGTGTCCGCATTCGGTCACCACCATACGCTTGGGCTTGAGGCGCTCGATGGCTGAATACACGGATTTTACCTGCAATTTTGCCGCCTCCCAGTCCCCGGCAAACATGGCGAGGCTGGTCTCTTCCCACCCTTCCGAAGGCACCGTCCAGTTCTCCCCTGCCAGATGAAAAAGAATGGCGGCATCGGCCAGGTCTTCCGGGTAATGCTTGGCCTCACGGGCGTTCACCGTATAGATAATATCGGCGTTCTCTTTATCAACGGGGATCTTAAGGCCCGGCCACTCCTCTTCGGTCTCCTCTTCCATCCACTCACAGGTGTCGACCCAATCCTCGGTAGTGATGTCCATTTGGGCGCGATAGACCCGATGCATGCCGGACCCGATCTTCATCTCCCACGGCACAAACCCCTGGGAAAAAAGGATGCCTCGCAGGTAACTGAACATGACCCCCGTATCGATACCCATGGGGCAATACATCGTACATCGGTTGCAACAGGTGCACTGGGCCCAGGCCACGTCCATGCAGTGCATCATAAACTGGGTGTCCACCTCCCCTTTCCGACGGACCAACTCCCCCAGGGTCGATTGGATTTTATACGAAGGAACCTGCTTGGGGTCCTTGTCGTTGGCGATATAGAGAAAGCAGGAATCCGCGCAGAGCCCGCACCGCATACAGGAGTTCAGCCAGGTTTTCAGCCTCGATTTCAACGTCCTCTTAAGCAGATCTTTCAAGGCGGGCACGTCCACCTCAAGGCTCTCCATCTCTTTGTAATACTGGATGCCGCCCTTATCCCCTAAAATTTCCTTCAGTTTATCTTTGGTTTCCACGGGTATTCTGTTGCATAATTTGCCTTGCTGCATGGTCTCGTTTCCTTCATTACATGATCATCATTTTTTCTATTACCAGGGGAATCCAGAAGATTTCACTCCGCCGCGCTTGATCCCAAAATCCATACCGATCTGAATGCGTGAACAGAAAAAAAGCACGATATGAGACAGTTTGGTAAAAGGGACAGCCACGAGAAACAGCTCACCGGACAGGATATGCGCGATCGTCCAGAAGGTCACATCACCGATCTGATGATAGGCCATGAAGGCTGTCGCAAAAGGTGCCACAGAGAGAAAAAGGACCCCAATGTCTCGGGGGGTCGTGAGATTCCGTACCTCGGGAACCAGCATGCGACGAAGCAACAGGCCACAAGCGGCGACGAGCACGCCTGCGGTAAGGACATCGGCCACAACATCGGGCATAGCCGGCATGTAGATGCCCCATCGGTATTTCAAGATAACCGAATGGGCAGATAAAAAAAGAGGGGTCACCACGGCGCCCACATGAAAGAGATAAAAAATCAGGGTGTACACAGGATTCTGCCGCCAGCAACGCGTCCCGAAAGGGACCAGCCAAAGTCCGATGGAGCGCAAGGCAGCTTTGACGCCGGAGACGATATTTGTATTGTAAGCGATTCGGTCCAGTTGGAAGTCAAGACCCCTGATATAAAGGGCCACATGAACAAAGCAACCGATAAAAAAGATGCTGAAGGAGAGCCACAAAAGCGGCCCGGTGATAAATTGATACATGGTTTTTCCTTTTTCACTATCCGATAAGAAGACGGCAACCCATGGAAAACGTTGATTTTCGTCTCTTCATGACATGGAAGGGTTACGGATTACCGGTCCTGAAAGGAGCATGGCATCCGGTGCAATCATCCACGTCACCGGCTCCCATTTCATCGTGACACCCGATACAGCTTCGATCCGCATTTCGGGTGTGCATGGCCGCATAAAGCGAGATCCCACCGCCCTGACTGGAGTCGCCATCGGTATGGCACTCGGAGCAGCGGGTGTCAGGTTCTTTGTGGTGACAGACGTCGCACGAAATATCAGCCATTTCATGGAGATCATGATCGAAGAGAACCTCACCTCCTCGGGCGACGTCCTTAGAGGGATTTAAATCGGCCAAAGACTGGGCAGGCAATGCATGGCAGGCCTTACAGCTTAAGGGTCCACTCGGTTTTTTATGGTTACGGTCGACTAAATGGCAGGTAATACACAAATCATGGGACACATTGTCAGACGACAACCCAGGACTCATGCTATCCCCCGACTTTTCGGAGTCATCGCCATTCAGCAAGTCATGGCATGCCCGACAATCAAGGGTCGCTTTTTCTGTGTGGGTAAAATGAAGAGAATCGTCGAAATCAATGGCATAGGAAGACGAGGTGGGTACGGCCTTGTCTCTGACATGACATCCTCCGCAGATCTGAGGACCTGTGGGCTGTTTCGTGGCCACGCCTTCAGCATGGCAACGGATACATTCGGTATGGTACAGGTCCCTGATCTCGTTGCCGGAAAGCCCCTTACGGCCTTTAAAGGCAAAAGATATCCCGGAACCGTCCCCTGATCTTTCATCGTGACACGAGAGACAGCCTGTCTCTCCGGAATAGGCTGCATGCCGATCGTGTGGAAACAGAACCGGTGGACGTTCACGTTCTCCATACGGCAACATTGCATCAATGGCGATGACATCTCCCCCCAGACCTTGACCGCCATTGTCTTTTGAATTCGCAAGACAGAGGCTGAAAAAGAAAAGAACCAGGAGAATGGCCAGGGCTGCCCCGACTCGTATACGCATAACTGCTCCTTACTGAACCCTCAAATTAACAGAAAACAATGGCTATATCCGTACCGGGTCGTGTCGACACCGACGTAAATACCGCACGCAAATATCCCTAAAGTGAATTCAGGATACTTTCTCTTTGAATTCCTGCCATATGAAAGCCGACACCTTGGTGTGTAAAGTGCAGTCTATCAGGGGTGTGGAACAATAACTAGCTCCACCACAGGCAATAATGCCTGTTATGTGTTACACATTTTACTAAATAGAAACTCCAAGCCCACTGCGAATGAGCAGCTGTATTTTACCATGAGCCATCACATTGTCAAATATTTTTTAACAACGCCCTTGGAGAAAGGTCTGAGGATTCCGCCATAGTTGCTCACAATTTCAAGTACTTGACTTTTTTTTGTTGCCCCGATACCTGAACCCTATGTCTATCGTATAGATCCAAGGGGCCTGTTCGCCCTTTTAACGACATTCCTAAATACAGCTTTCCAAACGCTAAGGTGAATTACAAGGCCAGAATTCCACAAAAAAAAATCGGCAGACGATGTTTCCGCCTGCCGATCTTACACTGTGCTACCCCGCATTTGCCTTCTTTAAATTCAAAAGGCCGCGGTAAATAAAGGCCTGCTCAAGCCCAAAACGGTCCCCTCTCACAAACGCAGAAAATCAACCATGATGACATGTCACCGGCAAGACGCCCCACAACATGTGGATTGAACCAATAGTGCTTCCCGAAGCTCTTATTCTTCCAGATGCTGCAAGTGGTCAGGCACCACGGCCATCTTAACGAGATAAGGCTTGAGAAATGACCAGCGGATCCCAATTTTATACACCTCTTCCAGGTCACGAATGGCATCCCAGCAATTGTGGCAGGGGGTAATCACCAGCTTTGCTCCCGTGGCAAGAATCTGGTCCCGCTTGACGATCATGCCGGTGTTTCGCTCTTTCCGGTAGCGCCCGATGCCGTTTAAGCCCCCGCCCCCGCCACAGCAGAAGTTATGTTCACGGTTGGGGGTCATCTCCCTGAAATCCTCTGCAATCATGCTCATGATATACCGTGCGTCATTGGCCAGGCCTGCGTTACGAATGTAGTTACAGGAATCATGATACGTCACGGGTTCCTTGATTCTTTTGGCAGGGTCGATCTTCAGCTTGCCCGTCCGCAGGGCCTCTGCCACCCACTCCACATAATGCAGGGTCTCCACTGGAGGTTTTCCATCTTTAATGCCGGCCCAGTAGGGCCCTTCGATGACGGTGGCCCGATACGCGTGCCCGCATTCGGTCACGACCATCCGCTTGGGCTTGAGCCGATCGATGGCCGAATAAACGGACTTCACCTGCATTTTAGCCGCCTCCCAGTCTCCAGCAAACATGGCAAGGCTGGTCTCTTCCCACCCTTCGGAGGGGACTGTCCATTTCTCACCTGCCAAGTGAAACAAAATGGCGGCGTCGGCGAGATCTCCCGGGTAATGCTTGGGCTCACGGGCATTGACCGTGTAAATAATGTCTGCGTCCTCCTGGTCAATGGGAATCTTCAGACCCGGCCACTCTTCCTCGGTCTCCTCTTCCATCCACTCACAGGTATCCACCCAGTCCTCTGTGGTGATGTCCATCTGGGCACGGTACACACGGTGCATCCCCGATCCGATCTTCATTTCCCACGGAACAAAGCCCTGGGAATAAAGCAGCCCGCGGAGGTAACTGAACATCACGCCCATATCGATCCCCATGGGACAATACAGGGTGCATCGATTGCAACAGGTGCACTGCCCCCAGGCCACATCCATGCAATGGATCATAAACGGGGTATCCACCTCGCCTTTTCGGCGAACCATCTCGCCCAGGGTGGATTGAATTTTATATGAAGGGACCTGCTTGGGGTCCTTATCGTTAGCAAGATAGAAAAAGCAGGAGTCGGCGCAGAGGCCGCATCCCTGACAGGTATTCAGCCAGGTCTTCAGCCTTGATTTAAGGGTCCTCTTCAGTTCAGCCTTCAAGGCGGGAACATTGACTTCAAGAGATTCCATCTCTTTGTAATAGGCAGCTCCCCCCTTGTCTGTCATGAACTCCTGAAGTCCCTCTTTCGTGTCAATGGACTTCCTGTTGCAAAATATTCCTTCGGGCATTGTCTCGTATCCTTCTGTCATCATGTTCCATACAAATCGCCACCAGCGAGGTGGGGGCACCCCGAGCCTTTTCAAGCGGCCTGTTTGCTGACGGGTGCGTCATAGCCTGCAGGGTGTTGGCTGCCTTGATTTAAACAGGCATACCAACGGATTTCATCCCGCCCCTCTTGGTGCCGAAATCTATACCAATCTGAACTCGGGAACAGAAAAAAAGGACAAGGTGAGAAAGCTTGGTAAAGGGAATCGCCACCAACAGCAGCTCACCGGATAAGATGTGGGCCAGGGTCCAGTAGGTGCTGTCCCCTACCTGGTGGTAGGCCATACACCCGGTGACAAAAGGAGCGACGGCGATAAAAAGAGCCCCGAGCTCCCGGTCCGTGGTAAGAATGCGAACTTCAGGAAGAATAAAACGACGAATCACCACGCCCACAGCGGCCACGATAACCCCGACGGTCAACCAATCGGCCACCACGTCAGGAAGGGTCGGAACAGAGATCCCCCAGCGGGATTCCAAAATAACGGCATGGGCCGACAAAAACAGAGGCGCAATCACCGCGCCTATATGGAAAAGATAAAACATGAGCGTATAAACGGGCTTGACACGCCAGCTGCGCGTGCCGAAGGGCACCATCCAGGAAATGAGGGACCACAGGGCGCCCCGGATAGCCCAACCGATATGAGTGGTATAGGAAACCCTGTCCAGTGCCTCGTCAAGGTCTTTGATATAGAGCACCACATGCGTGAAGCACCCGACGAAGAAAATAGTGAAAGAGAGCCACAATAGCGGCCCGGTAATAAACTGATACATGGTGATGCCTCCATTTCAATCCGAAAGAGAATACAGCGCCCCAAAAATCGAGGCGAGGTTGGGTTCACGATGAAACAACCTGTTTATTTATGGCCGACGGTGAAAGGCTCATGACACCCGGTGCAATCGTCTACCACCCCGGCTCCCATGCTTTCGTGGCACCCAAGGCAGCTCCGCTCTGACGAGCGTGTATGCATGGCCACCTGAAGCGTAATCCCACCGCTTTCGGGCGACGCCCCATCGGTGTGGCATTCGGAACAGCTGGTTTCAGGTTCTTTGTGGTGGCACACGTCGCAGGCGATATCGGCCGATTCATGCAGATCATGATCGAAGGTTACTTCGCCGCCATGGGCAACGTTTTCAGAAAGAAGGGTGTCTTCGGAAGATGATGCGGAAGCAGGAGGGTTCGCATGGCACCCGGTGCAATCCAAAGGCGCAGACGTCTCCCCAGAAGTTCGAACGTTTAGATGGCAGGTGATGCACAAAGCATGGGAGGAATTCTTCGGGGAGACTGGGTGTGAAGCGTCTTGGGCCACAACCCGCTGAACAGCGCCAGAAGAATCATGGCAAGCCTGACAGTCGAGGGAAGCCGCGTCTTCATGCAGAGCGTGCAAAGAGGCATCAAAATGAAGAGTATGAGAAGAACGTGGAGAGTCCACGCTGGAATTGACATGACATTCACTGCAGATCTGTGGGCCGGAAGGTTGGCCTGCGGCTTCAAGGTCGGCATGACACCCGAGGCATTCCGAGTGATAGAGATCCTTGACCGCCTCACGGGAAAGCCCATCCCGATTTTTAAAGGCAAACTTAATCCCCGAGCCCTCTTCGGACCTGGGTTCATGGCACACCAGACAGTTGGAAGCCCCCTGCTCGTCTGCCACATGCTTCTCATGCGGAAATCGGACTGCCGGACGTTCTCTCTCCCCAAAGGAATCAAGAGCATCAAGAATGATGAGATCTTCGCCTCGTTCCGGCAACTTCTCATTGCCGGTATACGCCAGCCTCATCCCCACACACAACAAAATTAGGAGAATCGCGAAAGTAGCCTCGACTCGTTTACGCATAACGGTTCCTTCTCATGAATCAGGTTAACAAAAAAAACAATGGATATCTCAGGCCCAGCCCCAAAGGCTGCAGCTTCATTCCACCCTAAAAACCCCCGACACGAATGCCTGAGAACGTGTTTTTTCCAATCCTGCTGAGAAGACGATTGCCCTTATTTAAAAGGAACACCTTGGCAAGGGTATAAAAATACACCCGGCAATGATGAGCTAATCACCCTAATTATGTGTTACACTGGTTTTTACTTAATTAACACTCCATGCCCACTGCGTATGAGCAAAGGAACATTACGCCCGAGGCCCTGGTATTGTCAATTGATTTTTCTAACAAATCAATCACCTTGCCCATTGCTATCTAAATATTGTGTTTATTTTCAGCGTATTAAATTCCGTAAAAAATATTCCACTATTACCCCCTCTATTTAGTATAGAATAAAAACCCTTGATCAATTTTACTGATGAGTTCGGCAAATAGAATTATTAAAGCAAAGAAAAATACCTACATTCATAAAAGGAAACTCTCACCATGCCAGGGCATCCCATGCCTGAGAAACGAACCTCAGGGTGCCTAAAAAAGCGAGAAGAAGACCCGCAGGGAAAGAATTTGGGACCGTCGGGTCAGAAAGACCCCTCTGCACCCAACAGGGAAAATGGGACATAAAATGAAGGGTCACCTTGGCCAGAAGCCAAGGTGTTTGATGCGGAAAAGTCGATCAGAATCAAGCTCAATATCGTTTGATTCGCCGGATGGATTCTCCATGCCAGACACAGCTCCCCAGGGCGGAGAGCCAGGGGAGAGAGCTCCCGGCAGCAGAACAACGCTCGGGCTCGTCCAGCAGCATCCCGGCCAGAGAAGAGAGCGGAGCGGCCAGATCCGACCTCAGTTGCCCGGCATTCAGACTCCCTCTGGCAAGGGTTTTTCCGAGGGCGGCAACCATCATCCCGGTGCTGACCACATGGCAGTTGTCAAAGGCATCCGCCTTCAACCGATTGCGTACCCTCTCGTCCGGTGCCTCGCGAAGGAGAACTTCGACAGACGCGCAGCGCCGTCTCAACGCCTCGGCCAGCTGGACCTCGTCGTTCCAAGAGGAGAGAAGGATCAGGGGCGGCTCCTTTTTAATCTTCGGGGGCCGGCCGCTTTGACTGAAAACCTTTTTAACCGCCGTCCATCGCTCATCCAGGCGCATCTCCAAAACGGCTTTCTTCAGGCCATCGCCATCCGATGCCTGCACCCTCTCCACATGGGCAATTCGGTACCGCTTGGTCCCGCTGAAAAAACACTTTTCAACCACAACGACCTGCGCCGTCCCCTCCCCCTCCTCGAGATACACGCCCAGAAAAAACATCTTCCCCCCGGATTCACAATCAACAAAAAAAGCAACCAGCCAAAATCATGAAGGATATCTATACCGCAAGGCATAAGATGTCAATCGTGATGGATCAGCCAGAAGCCTGGAGGGTAAACCGGCGCGTGGCAAAGGAAAGGGCACAAAAAAAACCGCTGCACCTGCCCCCCCAAAAAAGAAGGAGGGACAAAGGCAGCGGCACCCCTTTTTCAAGGGGGCTCTCCTGGCCGCTGGAGAGAGGCTTTTTTATCCGAAGAAAGCGGACTCCGGGATGGTCATGGCGGTATCCGAGCCTTTCAGGATAGCGCACATCCGTCCCTGGGAGATGGGGAGCTCCGCGTCGATGTAGTACTTCGCAGCGGCCAAAACGCCCTCGTAAAAATCTTTGTCTTTCTTTTTGGCCTTTTCAAGACCGGCCGTAGCGGTCAGGGCACGCCAGAGGTGCATCCAGGCGAAGACCACATCCCCTGTCACGGTCATGAAAGGGTGAGCACAGGCAAAGGCATTCATCACGTCGGCGCTCATGGCAGTCTTCCCCATATGCATGGCCACTTCCCCGAGCTTGCCCACGGCCTGCTCGAGATCATCGGCAAGGGAAGCCAGGTTTTCAACCTGCCTGGCTTCGTTGATGGTCGCTTGCATCTCGGCCATCAAATCCATCACGGCCTTCCCTTTTTTCATTCCAAGCTTTCGCCCGAGAAGATCCATGGCCTGAATCCCGTTGGTCCCTTCGTAGATCATGGTGATGCGGCAATCACGGAGCAGCTGGGCCTGGGGATACTCTTCGATAAAGCCATACCCGCCATACACCTGCATCCCGTGGGAGCAGACATCGTAGGATCGATCCGTGACGTAGCCTTTCCCGATGGGGGTCAGCACATCGATGATTCCCTGAAGACGCTCTTTCTCCTCTTCGGAGTCGCTCACGCGCTTCCGGTCTGAACAGGACCCGATATAAAACAGGAGACTTCGCATGGCCTCCACGTTGGCCTTCATGGAAATAAGCTGCCGCCGAATATCGGGGTGCTGAATGATGGGAACCGCCGGAGGATTCGACGCCATCATAGTCATCAGATTGGGTCCCTGAACGCGATCTTTGGCATAACTCAAGGCGTTTGCATAGGAGGCACTGGCGACACTGAGCCCCTGGACGCCGACAAAGAGGCGGGCTTCATTCATCATCTGAAACATGGCGCGCATGCCCTTGTTGGGCTCACCGAGGAGTTCCCCGATACATCCCCCCTTCTCTCCCAGGGCAAGGGAGCAGGTGCAGTTGCCGTGGATGCCCATTTTGTGTTCAATACCGGTACAGACCACATCATTAAATTCACCCGGCGTGCCGTCTTCACGGACTCGAAACTTGGGCACGGTAAAGAGACTGATCCCCTTGGTGCCGACGGGCGCCCCATCGATACGGGCCAGCACGGGATGGATGATATTCCCAGCCATTTCGTGCTCCCCGCCGGAGATGAAAATCTTGCTGCCTTTGATGTGATAGGTTCCATCGGCGTTGGGCGTGGCGGTCGTGGTCAACGCACCGACATCAGAACCTGCACCGGGCTCGGTCAACAGCATGGTACCGGTCCACTCGCCGGAGTACATCTTGCGAAGGTATTTTTTCTTCTGGTCTTCGGAGCCGAAGGCCTCCACAAGGTTGGCGGCGCCGTGGGTCAGGGCCACGTACATATACATGGCCATGTTCGCACCGGACAGATACTCGGTGCAGGCCATGGAGAGTGCATGGGGCATGCCCTGCCCGCCCCAGTCCGGATCTTCACTGGTGGCAATCCACTCCCCGTCTTTATATAATTCCCAGATTCGCTTGAACTCCTCAGGTATCAGAACTTTCCCATTTTCGAGGGAACACCCGGCCAGATCTCCCGGAGCGTTGGTGGGAAGCACCTCTTTCAAAGCAAGGCTACGCGCTTCCGAAAGCACCAGATCGATGGTTTTTTTATTGAACTCCCCATAGAGCTCGTAATTGCTGAGATCGCTTAAATTAAGCTGCTCATGGAGAACAAAATCAACATCACGTCGGTCTGCAAGTTGGTAGGCCATCGAGTCTCTCCCCTGGATTATTCTTGAATTTCGGATGCATGTGATCCGGCATGGGATCATGCCGCACGGATTTTTATAACGTTAACGTCAGCTTTAACCAAGAGAGCCCACTCATGTCAAGATGATTGTATCTATATATAATCTTTGTTACTATTTGAAACAACAAAATCACCTCCGCATCCCTGTTCACCCCACCCCACAACCTGGAGGCACAACGCCATGAAACGCATTGCTCTTATCACCGGATGTTCATCGGGCATCGGCGAGGCCCTGGCCCGCAATTTTCTAAAATCCGACTGGACCGTTTACGCCACGGCGCGAAACCCCGAGACGCTCTCCCCCCTCGTCGCCCTCGGGGCCCGCCCCCTCACCATGGACCTGTCGGACGAGAGGTCCATCACCGCCGCCGTCAAGAGCCTCCTGGCCCAGGAAAAAGCCATTGATATGTTAATCAACAACGCAGGATACGGGGCCATGGGCCCCCTGGCAGAGATGCCTGTGGAGGAGATCCGCCGCCAATTCCAGGCGAATCTTTTCGGCCAGATCGCCGTGATTCAAGCCGTGGTCCCCAGCATGATCACCGAGCGAAAAGGCCATATCATCAACATGGGTAGCGTCTCCGGAATTCTTCCCACCCCCTTTTCCGGGGCATACGCCGCCAGCAAGGCCGCCTTCCATGCCGCCAGCGACGCCTTACGGCTTGAACTGGCGCCCTTCGGCATTCGCGTAGTGACGGTACAGCCCGGAGGCATCGCCTCCCGCTTTTCCGCCAACGCTGAGGCCCAGCTGAAAAAGACCACGCGTCATCTCAACCACTTCGCCCCTGCCATGGATGCCATCGTTCATCGCACCCGCATCTCCCAGGAGAGCGCCATGGCCATTGGCCCATTCGCAGATACACTGACAACCCTTCTTTTAAAAGAGAACATTCCTCCCATCATCCGTCTCGGTACCCACAGCCGACTTCTCCCCTTTCTGAAAAAATGGGTCCCCACCCGCCAAAGGGACGCCATCCTGATGAGAAAATTTAAACGTTAAAGGCAAAAGCGTGCTTGGTGCTTGGTTCCTCGTTCTTCGTTCGAGGGATTTGCTTCGCAAATGGCCAGTTGATTTTTAAAAGCAAAAGCGTGATTGGTTCAAGGGTGTTGCTCGCAAATGACCTTTACAGTTCTGCTTTCAGGGTTTTATAAAAAAGAGCCTTGGCCTGCGATTCCATCCAGGGTTTGTGTCCACAATGGGCAAGAAGAATAAACCGGAAATCGGTAAGACACGCTGAGAGGGGATTTCGAACGCCTTCGGCCGGATGGGGGTCGTAATCCCCGTGGATGGCCACCACCGGACAGGCGATGGTGGCAGCCATGGATAGCAGACCGCCTTGCCGCCGCAAGGCTTCCGCCGCTGGCCAGACCCCTTGAAAAATATCTGCGGAGCATCGGACCTCGTCCAACGCCCCTCCCGTGGAATCAAAGGCATCGGCCTGAGAAAGAATCGTGCCCAATCGCGTAAAAATCTCATCCCGAATACGTGCCGAAGGAGACTTTAAATCCGGCATCAACCGCTTCACCTCGGCCCGTTGCCCCGCCGTCAAGCGCCCCATACGAAACGAATCAATACCCGCGGCATCCGACTCCTGAAAGGGCCCGCACCCCACAAGAATCAATTTCTTCACCAACTCTGGATAACGGGAGGTCAAAATGACCCCGAGCCAGGCCCCCCAGGAAAACCCGACCAGCGTCACCGGCCCCTGCGCATGCTTGCTCAACGCAGCACGAAGTTCCTCAACCTGGCCCTCCAGAGACGCCGCCGTCTGAAGCGGCTCCAGCACCCCCCGCCCCCCGGAAAGCTCCCGGGCCACCGGCGCCATCTCCCCGGCCGCTCCCGGCCCGCCGTGCAACACCGCCACAGAATAAGGAGCCGTTCCATAGGTTCGCAAATGAGTCATGACCGCCTTCCTTATATATAGCCCGGATATTTCACGAAAATCAGACAGACTACCGGGGATTACATTTTGCATTTTTTAAGTGTCTATATCTTTCCTGGTAACACATTGTAATAACATATTATTGTTTTGGCATGGTCGTTTTCTCATGAAATATCCGTGATAGGGATTCACTCACCCATGATTAAACACAAAACAGCCCGCGATACCAAGAAAAAATGTATCACGGGCTGTTCATTCAATTATCGTCGCGCAGTGCCTCCTTAAACCAAGCACGCTTTTGCTTTTATCCCTTAATTGATGAAGCGTAGCGCCTCCTTGAACCAAGCACGAAGAACCAAGCACGAAGCACGCTTTTGCTTTTATCCCTTTACCCCTTTTACAACTCCCTCGTCTCCACAATCTGCGCCGTACACCGATCGACAAGATACAGAATCGACGAATAGTTGATGCCGCCATGGAGGCTGAGGCCAATTTCACAGGTCCGGCTGGTGGAGAAGCCTTCGCTGCACCCGGCGACCTGGTCTTTCAGGCCATCCAAGGCGGCTTCATTGAGTTCCGGGACGTTAAACCCCCGATCTCCGGCAAACCCGCAGCAGTTAATATCTTCCGGGACCACCACCCGGGTGGTGCAGAGTTCGGCGAGCTCTTTCAGTTGCTCGTGCAGGCCCAGCTTGATGGTGGTGCAGGTGGCATGAATGGCCACCTTTTCATCGATCCGATGAAACAGGAGACGTTTCTTAAGGAACTCCAGAATAAAGGCGACGGGCTCATAAAGGGACAAGGCCTCTGTCAGGGTTTCTTTCATGTGATACAGGCAGGGGCTGGTATCCACAAGGACCGGGTACTCGCCATCCCGGCTGGCGGCAAGCAGGGCTTTTTCAAGGGCTGCGGCTTTCTTCTCTCCCTGTCCTGTATAGCCCTTGCTGGCAAAGGGAAGTCCGCAACATAAAGAGTCGAGGCCTTCCGGAAGGATGACATCATAGCCCGCTTTCTCCAGCACGGAGAGGGTTACATCACCCAAGGGGCGCTTGTCGGTCATCTCCCCAGTGGCGCCGAAACTTCGACCGATACAAGAGGGGAAATAGACCACTTTTAAAGGATTCATTGAGCTCCCAGACCTCTTCTTCATCTTTTTCGCAGCATCGGGAAGAGCTCGGTTCCACAGGGGCAAGGTATGAAGCGAAAGGCGCCGGGCGTTCAGGGCAGCCGCCTCCATAACGCAATCTCCGGCCAGCGTGTGCACCAGGTGCGCTCCCTTAAGGCCCGCCCGGATACTCCGGGTGGTGCCGTGATAATGGTCAGCGAGGGTATCGGCCACGCGATGGCCCAAGGCTCCGGTGGCTTCGGCGCGCTGTTTTTTTATAAACGCGCCGGTGTTGATTCCAACGGGACAACGCAGGGCGCAGAGCCCGTCGGTGGCACAGGTCTCAAGGGCTGGATATTGATACGCCTTTTTCCATTTTTTCCCCTGTCCGTTCTTTTCCAGGCGTTTGGCTTCACGCCAGCCAGTGATGCGATGCCTGGGGGTGAAGGTCAGATTTCTTGAGGGGCAGACCGGCTCACAGAATCCACATTCAATGCATTTATCCACGATCTCATCCGCGGCGGGCATGGGTTTTAGATTTTTAATATGGACCAGGGGATCTTCGTTCAAAATGACGCCCGGGTTTAAAATCCCGTCCGGATCAAAAAGAGTTTTGATCTCTTTCATCAGGCGATAGGCCTCAGCGCCCCATTCCATCTCCACGTAAGGAGCCATGTTGCGACCGGTTCCGTGCTCTGCTTTAAGGGACCCGTCATAGGTCCCCACCACCATGGTCGCCACATCATCCATAAATTTTTGATAGCGATCGATCTCGGCTTGCTCTTCAAAGGCCTGGGTAAAAACAAAATGCAAATTTCCCTCCAGGGCGTGGCCAAAAATAATCGCTTCATCGTAATGATATTTTTTAAAGAGTTCCTGGAGCTCCAGGGTGGCCGAGGCCAATTTTTCCATGGGAAAGGCCACGTCTTCGATGATCACCGTGGTGCCGGTCTGACGCACGGCCCCGACTGCGGGAAAGAGCCCCTTCCGGATGGCCCAGAGCCGGGTAAACTCTTCCGGCCTGGGGGTAAACGCGGTGGGCACCACCTGATTAAGATCCACCACGGAGGTGGTGATGGCCGCAATCTGGTCGTTAAGATCCTCCTCCGTTTCAGCACGGGTCTCAACCAGCAAAGCGGTGACGCCTTCGGCAAGCCCCTGGATGGCCTCGGGCATCCCCTCTTTTTCCTCGACAGACCGAAGGGCGGCTCTGTCCATCAGCTCCACGGCGGCAACGGGTTGCTGTTTGAGGATCACGGTGGCCTTACAGGCGGTCTCTATATTGGGAAAAAGAAGAAGCGCCGAGGCTTTGTGGGGATGCTCCACCACGGTATGGTAAGTCACCGAGGAGATAAACCCCAGGGTCCCTTCCGATCCCACGAGAAGATGCTTAAGGATGTCAAAGGGGTCATGATAATCCACCAGGGCGTTGAGGCTGTAACCGGTGGTGTTTTTGATTTTAAACTTGCGCCGAATTCTTTCGGAAAGGGTCTCATTGGCGTTGACCGTATCATGCAAGGCGGTGAGCCCTTGAATAATGTCCGGGTGCTCAAGACAAAACCGGCTGCGGCTGGCATCGTCTTCCGTATCCAGCACCGACCCGTCATAAAAGACCACCCGAAGGTCAGCAAGGGTCTTATAACTGTTCTCTGCGACCCCGCAGCACATGCCACTGGCATTATTGGCGACGATGCCCCCGATCTGAGCGGTGTCGATGGAGGCGGGATCCGGCCCGATCTTTTTGCCGAACTGAGCCAGGCGTATATTGGCCCAATTGCCGATCACTCCGGGCTGAAGCCTTATTTTACACGCATTGTCAAAAATAGAGCAGCCCTTCCAGGAGGCACCCAGTCGCACAAGAATGGAATCGGTCACAGCCTGACCGGAAAGACTGGTTCCCGCAGCCCGAAACGTCACGGGCAGTTTTTGTGCCTGGGCCTCCCGGAGGATGCGAACCACCTCGATCTCCTCTTCGACTGTAATCACGATTTTCGGAACCAAGCGATAAAAGCTGGCGTCCGTACCATAGGCAAGGGTGTAAAGAGGGTCGGTGGTGATCCGATCAGCAGGGACCACATGTTTCATCGCCTTGAAAAAGGCTTTATACTCTTTCGTCAGCATGGTGAAGCCTCGCTTGTTTTAATTGGGAAGTGATCATCACCGAAACGGCGAAGGCATGCAGGAATAAAAAGGAGAGGAGAGAGCAATCGGTTGAAGCGTCTCCACCGAAACGGCGGCGGTGTGAATTTATTATGGTGAATCCACCTCGATGTGTCAACGTATATGAAGGGTTCTATGTGTTCCCAGGAGGTTAGCCCCAACGCCTATTAGATTTCACAAATGTCCCCCCACACCTGTACAATTTGTCATTCTCCCCTTACAAATCACTTTCTCGGATTGTCATCAAGCCATGAATGTGATACTTTTTTTCTATTTAGTACATGTATTCCCTTGTTTACCGCCACATCCCTTCCGGCTAAACCCTGACATGTCAAGGTGTTTCCCACGGATCTGCTCAACGCTCAAGCCAAACAATGTTTGTCTTTCCAATGAACGATCACCACAACTCTTTTCAGGGGAGGTTTTGATGACACGAAACCCATTTCAAAAATTTCCCACCTACACCCAGAAATTTCAGACCCACCACCACTACCCCGTCTGCTTTACAACCGATCTCTTTGCCGGAGACAACCAGACGATTCGCCAAACCCTGACCCAAATGGGCCATGATCATCCGACACGATGCGCGGTATTCATTGACTCAGGGGTCGTGGCACGCAACCGGACTCTGATCAAACAGATCACCCGCTATTTTCAGAAAGAGCACCCCTTTTTCGACCTCTGCCACCCACCTTTTGTCCTGTCCGGTGGCGAATCCGTCAAAAATAACCGACGCTTATTGGATGAGATCCTGTCCATCACCCACACCCACCACCTAACACCGGACGGCCTTGTTTTCCTCGTGGGAGGCGGTGCCTTTCTGGACGCGGCAGGCTCAGCGCTGGCTCAATGCAGGGGCGGCATTCGTGCGGCAAACATTCCGACCTCCACCCTCTCTCAGTGCGCGGCAGGAATCGGAACCCTGCGCTTCATGAACGCCTGCGGCATCAAAAACTTTTCAGCGATCGCGGCTCCCCCTTACGCCGTCTTCATTGATTTTTCACTGCTCAAGACCCTTCCCTTTGAACACCACTTAAGTGGCATGGCCGAAGCCTTTAAGATGGCCCTGGCTACCGACGCGGAATTTTTCTCAGTCCTCGTCAAAAAAGCACGGAAAATTCATCAGAATGACCCTGCCACAGTGGAAAAAGTGGTCTACAAAACAGCCCTTCTCCACTTGGAGAAGATCCAGGCATCCAGCGATCCGTTCTCCGAAAGCACCACCGGCCCGTCGGGTCTCGGGTGCCGGGTCGCGCACTGGCTGGAGACACGCTCCGGGGACAAACTCACCCACGGACACGCCCTCTCCGTCGGAGTCGCTCTGAACGCCTGCTACGCCCATTGCACAGAGAGCCTCGCAGAGGAAGAGTTCTCACGATTCATCCACGCCATGCTCACCTGCGGACTCCCCGTCTGGAATCGCTTCCTGGAGACACGGACCGAAATCGGCGAACTGGAGCTCAAAAATGAACTGATCCAGTACCAGGAGAACCCCTTGTCAAACCATCCCCTGATGGTGCCAGAAGGCATCGGAGCCTTGAAACCCGTGCCCCGAATCGATTTTGACGTGCTTGAAAAGAGCGTCGTCATGCTGAGGCAATTGGCCCGAAAAGCCCCTTCAGAAGAACGACGCCTCTTCATTGTAAAACCAGGAAAACGAGCCGAGAATAATGAGAGGAGAAGGGAGATGAGATAAAACGAAAGGGGCCGAAAGGCCGATGAATAAGGAGGAGCTCTCCACCCGGTGACCCTACGTCACCCCCGAAGAGTGCCTTCGGTTTGCCATCCCGGATATTTCATGAGAAACCTCAACACAAAAAGATATGGTAACTATTCAACTCATGCCACCCAATCGCCACACACCGGTATGGCAGTGGCGATGAAGACGGAAACCGTATAAAGGGTCTGTCCTTTGGTAACCGTGTCGAGGTGAAAGGTAGGGTGCGCCGTGCGCACCGCTTAACGTCCGATAAACCTGCAACGCCGCATTTTTTGATACGTATTGAGACGGGGCCGGCAGATTGCGTGACGTTGAACGGTGCGGGAGCCGCACCCTACGGGCTGAAACATTTTTGCGAAACTTTTTCCAAAAAGAGACCCGCCAGAGACAGGATGAAGCTGAATGGTTACAAAATATACAGCTTCATATGAATGCATCCTGCCGGTCCCCACTCCCTATTCCCTACTCCCCACTCCCCACTCCCTATTCACTATTCACTATTCACTATTCACTATTCACTGCCCCCTGCCCCCTGCCCACCCCCAACGCCTTTTCCTTAAAGATATCCGGCAAAAAGGCAATACGTCGTGCGGCGTAGTTAAACGCCACGAGTCCGGTCTCCGCCACAGAGATGGTTTTACCCTTTGCGGTCACATGATAGTGGATCCGAAAGGCGGCCTCTCCGACCTCACCAAAGGCACAGCCGATGGTGAGCTTATCGCCAAGAAAGGCTTCGGCACGGAAATTCACCACGAGATCATCCATGACGATACCGGTTTTTCCATCCCCCAAATCCCCCTCGCTGAGGCCCATAGAGCCCAAAAAAGCCACCCGGGCGTCATGAAGAATGCCCACCATCTCGGAATTTCCCACATGAGCGCCATAATTCAAATCACCAACCCGCACGTGAATCTCACACGTAAAGGGATACTCCTTTTGAACTGCCAGTTTAATCCGCGGCATCACACTCTCTCCAGCTTCGTTCATCGTTCCTGATACCAGCTCTGATGAACAGATTTCACAGGGTCCCGTTATAAATAAAACCCATCGGGTATTTCATAAGAAAAGGGCCCGGCACACGGCAACCTATAGCACACAAAGTAATTTGAGCTCATCCATCCTTCAGCCAAGGCATGCCAGTCACTTCGGGCCGCCAGAAGACTGACAAACAAAGAGTGATAGCTGAAAATACCTGAAAATGAAACTTGAAAACTGTTTGCACCCTGTCCCATGTACCGCGGCAAGAAAAGGATTGCTCCCCTCATCTTTTGCCTGTTACAACACGGTGAGTTTTAAAGGCACACCCATGGCGTTTCATGGAGTTCCAAAATCACCGATTCCCTCCAGGGCTTCCTGCGTCGTGGATCGATGACCAGGTCATGCAAGTACCGGACAGAGAGAGGTCGTATGAAGGAGCTGAAGAATCCCGAAGCCCGAAGCGATGCAGGTGCATCATTTTTCAAAAACCTCAAAATGAACATCTCAGACCAGATCATTGTCCTTATGGACTCCATTCACAACCCCGTGGTGGCCATAGACAGCCGCAGCCGGGTCGTTCTGTGCAACCAGACCTTTACCCAGGTGGTGAACCGCTCACGACAGGAAGTCCTTGGCGCTCCCATCGGCTCCATGATCGCCGAGACCCGCCTGACCCGCATTCTGGAGACCGGTAAGCCCGAGGCCGCCCATAAACTCCGCATCGCTGACAAACTCTACCTCGCCAACCGCAGTCCCATCATCGACAATGGCATGGTGGTCGGGGCCATGGCCCTCCTTCAAGATATTTCAGGCCTTGAATCCCTGGCCGATGAACTGAAACTCTCCAGCAACACCAACGAAGAGCTTCAGGCCATCATCGAATCCTCCTTTGACGGCATCTTCGTCACCGACGGCCAGGGGACAGTCACCCGGCTGAACAAGGCCTACGAACACCTCACGGGTATCCGCCACTCGGAAATTATCGGCATGTCCATGGCAGAACTGGTGAAAAATGGATATTACAACGAGTCCGTCACCCTCAAGGTCCTCAAGAGCAAGCGCCCTGAGTCGGTGTTTCAAGAGGTCAAAAACGGCAAAACCATTATGGTCACCGGAACCCCTGTCCTGGACAAAGAAGGGAACATCTTTCGTGTGGTCACCAACGTCCGGGACATGACAAAGCTCAACAGCCTGCAGCATGAACTGTGCTCCATGAAGACTCTGCGGTCCCAATATGAGATCGAGCTCAACAGCCTGCGGCAGAAACAGGGGGATGGCCAGTTTGTGGTCCGTTCCAAAAAAATGCTGGAGATCAAGGTACTGGCCATGCGCATCGCCCAGGTGGACTCCACCGTGCTGATTCAGGGGGAATCCGGGGTCGGCAAAGAGATGGTGGCCGAGATGATCCACGCCAACGGCAAGCGAAAGAGCATGCCCTTCATCAAAATCAACTGCGCCTCCATTCCGGAGACCCTTTTGGAAGCAGAACTCTTCGGCTACACCCCCGGCTCCTTCACCGGAGCGTCCAGCAAAGGGAAAGCAGGCCTGTTTGAGGCCGCCCACAACGGATCGATTTTCATGGATGAGGTGGGGGAGATGTCCCTGCCCCTCCAAAGCAAACTGCTTCGGGTCATCCAGGAGAAAGAGATCACCCGCATCGGTGACACCCGCCCCATCACGGTCAACGTCCGGATCATCGCCGCCACGAACCGGGATCTGGAGAAAATGGTTGAGGAGAAGAACTTCAGAAAGGATCTGTTCTTCCGGCTCAATGTGGTGCCGGTCCAGATTCCCCCTCTGCGGGAACGTTCCGAAGCCATCGTCCCGATGATCTATCATTTTCTGGCCAAGTACAACAAACGCTTCGATTTTTCGAAGCAGATGGACCCCAACGTGGTGGATATCCTCACCACCCATGACTGGCCCGGAAACGTTCGGGAGCTCGAAAATGTCATCGAGCGTCTGGTGGTGATCACCCCTGGAGAGCTCATCGGGATCTCAGACATCCCTGAGGCCATTCGTCACCCGGGCGGAAAGAGTCGCCTGAATTGCCTCACCGGTAAAACCCTGAAAGAGATCCTGGAAGAGGTCGAATCCCGTGCCATCAAGGAGGCTCTGGATACCCATGGGACCACCCGAAAAGCCGCCGAGGCCCTGGGGGTCAACCAGTCCACTGTCGTTCGAAAAGCATCCCGCTACGGACTGCGTCCCGAAGGGGCCTGATCCCGATGCATCCATGCATTCATGCGATGCCTTCCTGCATCGCGTGGATACAAAACCCAGATTTAAGTTGTATTTAAGTATGTTACAAAAAAATATGTTTCTACCGCCACAGACCAGAGATGCCAAAATGCATCGCCAGCACCCCATCTCCCAGCATAGACCAACGCTATTCTCCGACAAACATCCATCCCACCGTGTGATGACCGTAAGGCCCGTAAACATTGGACACGCCCTATATCCAGCGGGCTGGAATCCGCCTTTTTTACCACCAGAACAAGTCATTCTTCCAGGTTGGCATACTCCTTGCGAGACAACTACCTCGAAAGCCGGTCATGATCGATCGTCGACGGATGATTTCCTCTTCGGGCGTAAGCCTGTAAATGCTCAGTGTACAAAGATGTTCACGAGTTTTTATGAGACCTCTCATCTGCCGGCGTCCAGAGCACTGAACGTAAGATGTTGGAAGGAGAATGAAGTATGAGTAAATACCGCGAGCACGGTGGCAAGCAGGCAGGAATCCCCATGGGACCCCTCACGCTCAGGCTGCCCTTTATTCACTACCGTTTCGAATGGCCGGATTACCTGCAGGGCCTGTTGATGTGTACCGTCTGTCTGGCCATTATCCCCGTTCTTACCGGCAAACTGGGCATGTCCTTTGAGGTGGCCCTGGCCATCGTCATCATGAACGGCACCCTGTACCTGGCACACGTCACCTTCGGAGACCCGGTGGTCCCCGGCTGGGTCACTCCGGCCATCCCCCTGCTCATCGGTTATGTTGAGACCTTTGCTCCCGGGGTGGAGAGAATGCAGTGCCTCATCGCCTTTGAGCTGATGTTTGGTGTTTTCTGTATTTTTCTGGGCGTTTCGGGCCTGGCCAAAAAATTTGTTTCCATCATCCCCAACGCCATGCAGTCCGGCATCGTCTTAGGCGCCGGTTTTGCAGCCGTCATGATCGTCTTTAAGCCCGGTAATGGTCTGAAAAGCTTTGACAACTTCCCCTGGACCGTTGTCATCTGCGTGGGCCTGGCCTTTTACCTTCTTTTCTCCGAGCACTTTAAAACCCTTCGCAATAAAAATAAATTCTTCTTCTATCTTGCCAACCTCGGCATGATGCCCACCCTGGCGCTGGCGGTCTTTGTCGGGCCGCTCACCGGGGAGCTCGCCTGGCCGACCTTCACCAGTGAAATCATCACCTCCCCCGATTTCACGACGCTCTTCAGAGACTTCACCATGCTGGGCAATATTCCGATTCCATCGGCCCACATGTTCATCTCCAGTATTCCCATGGTCATCAGTGCCTATCTGGTTATCTTCGGAGATGTCATCCAAAGTCAGGCCCTCCTTGAAGATGCTCAGAAATATCGTCCGGATGAGCACATCGACTACAACCCGAACCGTTCCCACATCATCTTCGGCGTTCGAAACACCATTATGAGTGTCATCGGTCCCGACATCTCCATGTGCGGACCCCTCTGGGCAGCCATGCAGGTGGTCCTGTGCGAACGTTACAAGCACGGCCCGGAAGCCATGGACTCCATCAGTGGCGGCGCGGCCTCCTTCCGTTTAGGCACCTGGACCGGTTACTTCCTGGCCCCCATCGTCGCTGCGGTCCGACCCATCCTGGGGATTGGCCTGGCCTCCACCATGCTGATCCAGGGGTACGTCAGCGTCCGCATCGGCATCCTGAAAGCCCGCTCTTTTAACGACCTGGGCATCGCCGGTGTCACCGGTGCCATCGTGGCCACTCGCGGAGCCGCATGGGGTCTGGGCGCAGCCATCGTGATGTGTGCTCTCATCTACTTAGGCGGTGATAAAGAAAAAGCTTACATCAAAGAAGAGCCGATCTTTCCCGGAGACTCTCCGGACAAAATCAACAAGGAGATCGAAGCTCATCTGAACAAAGTCGCATAAAAAGTTCACGGCTCTCTGAAGTCGCTTCGCTCCTGTCCGCTTTTTTCGGGATGGAGCGAAGCGACTCCTCAAACCGGGGACCTCGAACGTTTTTTACTTACACTGACAAGGAGATCACGACATGGCCTATATACAGGGCAACCCCACCGACGGACTCAAGCAAACGGTCACTCGCCACCTTTTTCTCATGGTGACTGTCACCGTGGTCCTTTCGGGGATGATGATCGCCTTCTCCGAGGATCCCATGGCTGAAATCTGGGCCATTGCCGCCATTACCTTCTCCTGCACGGCCATTATCGGCTTTGTCACCCTCCGGTCCAACCCCCTGGCTTTGACCATGCTCTTTAATCCGACCCGTTTTAAAGGCGCCATCCAGGAAGAAGAGTCCGTCATCCAGCACCTGGGGAAACTCTCAGACCGATGTTACGTTTTTAACAACCTGACCCTGGAGCTCTTTCGGGTCGATCATCTGGTCGTCTCACCCTGGGGCATCTTCGTGATGGGCCGGGTTCGCAAAGAGGGCCCCCTTGAGATAAAGAATAATATCCTGCATGCGGGCCCCCACTCCCTTGACAGCCTCTGCACCAGCACCTGGCGCATCTGTCACCTCCTGAACATTGTCATTCGCAAAGGGTGGGCCGAGGATGTGATGCCCATACCGGTGATGGTTCCCCAGACCGATCACCCCACGCGAATGAAAGCTGTGAACGATATGAAATTCATCGAATCCCGAGACCTCGTGTCATACATTGAAAAAGGCCGAAAAGAGAGCATCTCTGCAGAGCTGGTGGATTCCATCGCCGCCTACATCCTCAAACGGTACACCGCCTGATCCATAAGG
>NZ_JAQYWB010000107.1 GCF_030145185.1 Desulfoluna sp.
GTCTCCGCGCACTTCGGACTCGACGTTCCCGAAGATCTTCAGCTGAGAGATTTAAACACCATCGCCAAGCTCGCGGGTTACATTGCCGCCCAGGGCGAAGGCGCAGCCCCCGCCGCAAGCATGGCACCGGCTGCCGACGCGGCCCCTTCAGCCATCGCCACCGTCCAGGAGATCATCGCTGAGGAAACCGGCTACACCGTGGACATGCTCGATGAAAACCTCGACCTGGAGGCCGACCTCGGCATCGACACCGTCAAGCAGGTGGAAGTCTTCGGAAAAGTCTCCGCGCACTTCGGACTCGACGTTCCCGAAGACCTTCAGCTGAGAGATTTAAACACCATCGCCAAGCTCGCCGGTTACATTGCGCAGCAGGGCGGAGGAAGCGCAGCACCCACCGCTCAAGCCTCACCGGCCCCTGACGTCGCCGCAGAAAGTCCTTCAAGCGCAGCGGTGGTCTCTGCCATCAAGGGCATCATCGCCGATGAAACCGGCTACACCGTAGACATGCTGGACGACGGCCTGGACCTTGAAGCCGATCTCGGCATCGACACCGTAAAGCAGGTGGAGATCTTCGGAAAAATCTCCGCTCACTTCGGCCTCGACGTCCCCGAAGATCTTCAACTGCGGGATCTGAACTCCATCGACAGCCTCTCCGCCTACGTGGCAACACGAGCGTATATCCATACGCCCGCCATGGCATCAACACCCATGGCCGATGTGTCCGACCTCACGGTCCCCGCCTTTGAAGAAGGCGGGGTCAACCGATACGCCATCCGCGTTAAACAACTCGGAGATCGCTCCGGGGTTCACCTGGATTTAAACAAGAAGACCCTTCTGGTCACCGCCGACAAGCATGGCTTTACCGAGCAGGTGAAGAACGTGGTGGAAGCGCGGGGCGGCCGGGTCATCACCCTGGGAACCGACGGGTGCACCTACCCCTGTGATCTGGCCGACCACGCCAGACTCGTGACCACCCTGACTGAGATGCAGAGGCGAGAACCCTCCATCGACGGGGTCCTGCACCTGGCTGCCATGGACGGTTACCTGGAAAACTGCCCGAACGGCGTGGCAAGGGATGCCGAAGCCTCCATCAAGGGGCTCTTCCTCATCCTGCGCGAGCTGAAAGAATCCCTCGACCGCGAAGGCACCGTCATCGGCGCCCTCTCCGCAGGGTCGGTGGTCTTCCCTTACGGCGAGGCAGGCGGCGATAAAAGCAACCCGGCCTTTGCCGGACTCTCCGGCATGCTCAAGACGGTCAACAAAGAGTACGAAAAAACCCGGGTCCGTGTGATTGACCTGGCCCCCGGACTCACCGCAGACGATGCCCGCATGGCCGCCGCCGCCTTCATGGGCGAGCTGACCAACGGCAGCCGCCGCGTGGAGACGGGCCTTGCGGCCGGGAAACGCCTGGGCCTGAGGCTGGTGGCCGAATCATCGGCCAAAGGCACTCCGCTGATGAAGACCGGGGACACCCTGGTGGTCACCGGTGGTGCCCGCGGCATCACCTACGACATCCTTAAACAAGTCGTGACCCACGCCCCCTGCAACCTGGTGATCCTCGGACGCAGCGACATCGAGACCCTGGATCCTGCCTTTGCCACCGGCGCCATCACCGAAGGGGCGATCATGGCCCAGCTTCGCGCGACCATGAAAGGGGCCAAACCCCTTGAGCTCAAACGCGCAGCCGCTAAAATCGTCAAAATCCGTGAGACCCGGGACAACCTCGACACCCTGCGGCAGGTGGCCAAAAGCGTCGTCTACCACGCCGTGGATGTAGCAGACACCGAGGCCGTCACCCGGGCCATGGCAAGCCAGGCATCCATCGACGGGGTCATCCACGCAGCCGGCCTTGAAGAGAGCGCCATGATTGAGAAAAAAGAGCTCTCCTCCTTCAACCGCGTGTTCGACACCAAGATCAAAGGGGCAGAGAACCTCTTTAAAGGGCTCTCCGGAAAAACCCCGCGTTTTTTCATCACCTTCTCCTCGGTCACCGCACGCTTCGGAAACGAAGCCCAGGTGGACTACACCTGCGCCAACGACATGTTAGGCCGCATGGTGCAGCGCTTTGGAGCGGAGACCGGCTGCATCGCCAAGGTCCTGGACTGGACAGCCTGGAGCGGCAGCGGCATGGCCGCCACCAACGACACGGTGAAAAAGGTCCTGGAAGCCCGAGGCCTCACCTTCCTGCCCCTGGACCGGGGCGTGGCCTTCTTCATGGGAGAGCTGGCCGGTACGGCAAGCGGCGAGAGCCTCTTTACCGGGCCGGACATCGCCTTTGACCGCGACTTCATGTTTGAAGAGATGGACGCCGCCGATTTCGAACGGCAGACCCCCTTCATCGATGACGTCAAAGAAAAAAGCGACGACAAGATGGTCTTTTCCCGTGTACTGGATCTGAAGCGAGACCTCTTCCTGAAAGACCACAGCATGAAGGATGTGCCGATCTTTCTGGGCGCCACCGGTATTGAGACCATGGCTGAGGCGGCCTCCCAGCTCTTTTCACGGCCCAATGCACGGCTGGCGAGCATGACTGATTTTTCCATCCCCTACGGCATCAAGATCCTCAAGGAACGCCCCAAGGCGCTGGAGATTGAAACGGAGAAGAGCGACAAAGGAGACGATGCCCTCAACTGCCGCATCACCTCCACCTTCAAAAAAGGGAAAATCACAGGCAAGACAACCCTCCACTACGAAGGGACCTTCCACTTTACCGACAAGCCCGTGGAAGATCGTTTCTACGATCTCCCCGAATTCACCCCGGTGAAACTCGACGGCACCGTGGACGATCTGGTCTACCATCCGGAGCGCCTCTTCATGCACGGCTCTTTCCGGACCATCCGGGACATCACCTCCTTTGACGGAGAGACCCTGGTGACCAAGGTCATCCACAATGGGGAACGAGAGTTCTTCAAAGGCGACACCCGCCCTGAATTCTTCACCGATGTCATCATGGTGGACGCCATGTTCCAGACCGGCGGGCTCTTTGAGTTCTTCACCACCAGCGAGCTGGTGCTGCCCTACGGCCTGGATAAGTTCGAGTTCGTCCGGCCCGTGGAACGCGGCCAGGAGTACTACTGCATCACCCAGCGCGTGGCCTCAGACGATCGCACCAACACCTACCGCATGGTGCTCACCGACCTTGCCGGAAAGATCTACCTCGATCTCACCAACTTCCGCATGGTGAAACTCTCACACCTCGATGATCAGCACAAAATCAGCGACAAAGTCTCCGCCGCCTGATCGTAAAGAAGAAAACCCTTCGGACCAGACCACACGGCCCGAAGGGTTCAGTTTACCGAACCGCCCCTTCCAAAAGGAAAGGGCGGTTTCTTTTTTTGGGGAAGACCGGAAAACAAGCCTCCGGCGGCCAGGGAATGATCCCCTGGACCCCAGGTTGCGAATGCGCTGCGGGTGTCGCGACTCTCTACACCTCGCGTCCGCATTCGCGTGAAGGGTGAGGAAGCTGAGCGTGTAAACGGATCGTAGGCCGCCGCGGGAGCTACCGGGGTTTCCGCGTCAATTCTCTCGTCCCCAGGCTCTGCCTGGGGATGCCCACCGGAGGCTCTGCCTCCATGATTGATACCGCCGCAACCTATGATTTTTGCCACCCTCGCCGCCGAAGCAGTCAGGCTAAAGACGCCTCCGGCGGGCAGGGGATAAATCCCCTGCACCCCAGGTTCGCAAATCCTCCGTACCTTCACTTGTCGCGCCGTAGCCGGATGTCATCGTTCATTCGATGACACAAAGACAAGGGCGTAGGCGGAGCACGGCGCGCCCAGGAGGATGCTGTGGTGCCTCTACCCCATTGTCATAGCCTTGGCAGTGTCTCCGGTGGCCAAACGTTGGCCTTCTCTCGTCCCCAGGCTCCGCCTGGGGATGCCCACAGGAGGCTCTGCCTCCATGATTGATACCGCCGCAACCTATGATTTTTGCCACCCTCGCCGCCAAAGCAGTCAGGCTAAAGACGCCTCCGGCGCGCCTGTGGTTAACGGTATGGGTGATTCAAGCGCCTTCATCTATCCCGAAGGGCTCTCTTGTCACGGCGTAGCCGGAGTCGAAGACGGATCATGTTCTTCATGGTTAAAAAAATTCGTAACGATTCAGCTTGTGCTTCCGGCGGCACTGACGGGGACTAAACTCTTGAAAAGTTGGACAAAACAGGCTTTAAAAATTATTCTTGATTAAATGTAACTATTCAGCCAAATCTACTTCAGACGGCCAGATTAACGAAAACAACCCGCCACGTGACACCCTACCTCACATCCCCACACCGTCGGCAACGCGTCACATAAGGGTGCCCTTGGCCCCCTTTAAAAAACCAAGAAAGACGAACCAAAACGGAGCGCCGCACTCCGGTGCGGCTTTTTAGTTCGTCGTTACCCATGCCGCACCGGAGTGCGGCGCTCCAGGGGACAAGGGTGTTCAGGTGGTGATGTAAACACGCTGATGGCCGAAAGGTGTTTTAGCCTCCGTGACTTCGCCACCCTTGCCGCCTTCCAATCTTGCACCCAAACCTAAAATTGGCACGCATTATGCTTACTTTTACCCGTAACCTCACATGTGGCCTGCTTATGTCCAGGAAAAAAGACCGGCATCGCCCTCGATAAGTCATCGATACAGGATGTTAGCTTCAAAACATGCCGCCCGTGAGATTTTTACCCTTGGAGATTACGCAGCAACACCCGATGCACAGCATGTGGCTTCATATGCATGACGCACCTCGGGATTAACACTTTCGGAGAATAACTGATGCAGATTGCGACACTTATTGAACAGGTTTCTGCACAAAACGGCTGGAACATGGCCCTGGCAGGCATCACCATCGTTTTTTCATGTCTCGTCATCCTGGCACTTGCGATTTCCCGCATCCATAAGATCCTTGATCTTCTGGATAACCGGGACAAGCTTCGCCTTAAAATACGTGAATTCTTTATGGGCCGTGAAAAGGAGAAGCAGGTGGCGTCTCTTCTCACGCCTACCCTGGCCATCGAAGCCGCCCGTTACAAACGCCTGACCCCTTTTCTCGGGGAAAGCTTCAGCCTCAAAGGACTCATCCGTTTTGCCGAAGGCCGCGGCATCACCAGCCCCCCACCGGAAAAAATGGTCCGCCAGTTCCTGGAAGTGGGCCTCCTCAAAAAAGAGGTCCGCAACCTCTTCACGTGGGAAGAATCTCCGGCCAAATAGCCTGGGCTGACCGGGCTGAGACCCGCACCGCCTGCCCCATGAAAACGATGGCAACACCCGCCACCGGCGAAAAACGTTGCCTTAAAAGGGATGAGAAGGCACCCCCCGGCCCCACGATTCGACGGGTCTGGAGCGTGCTGAATCATTAAGAAATCGATACTTATGGAATCTCTGTTTTTACAGTTTTTAAGCAACACCGGCTTTGCCCTGGTGGATTACCGCCAGATCATCATGCTCTGTGTCGGGACGCTCTTTATCTATCTCGGCATCGCCAAACACTACGAACCCCTGCTCCTCGTGCCCATCGGTTTCGGCATTCTTATGGGCAACATCCCCGTCATCCATGGCATGGGCTTAAGTATCTACGAAGAAGGCAGCGTTTTAAGCTACCTCTACATGGGCGTCACCAAGGGCATCTATCCCCCTTTGATCTTCATGGGCATCGGTGCCATGACCGATTTTTCTACCATGCTGGCCCGCCCCTCCCTCATGCTTCTGGGGGCCGCCGCACAGGCCGGTATCTTCATCACCTTTTTAGGCGCCCTCATGCTCGGGTTTACCCCTGGCGAGGCGGCCTCCATCGGTATCATCGGCGGCGCAGACGGCCCCACGGCCATCTTCCTCACCTCCAAGCTGGCGCCCAAGCTCATCGGCCCCATCGCCATCGCTGCGTACTCGTACATGGCCCTGGTCCCGGTGATCCAGCCCCCCATCATGAAGCTCTTAACCTCCAGAAAAGAGCGCCTCATCAAGATGCGGGAGCCCCGAAAGGTCTCCAAGCGAGAACGCATTATTTTCCCCATCGTCGGCCTGATCCTGAGTTGCCTGCTGGCCCCTGCGGCCCTGCCGCTTCTGGGCATGCTCTTCCTCGGGAACCTGCTTAAAGAGGCGACCGTCACCGAGCGCCTGGCTGAAACAGCCCGAAATTCCGTCATCAATACGGTGACCATTCTTCTGGGAATCACCGTCGGTGCCAGCACCCAGGGAGACATCTTCCTCACCCAGGAATCCATCGGCATCTTTGTGCTGGGAGCCCTCTCTTTTGCCGTGGCCACGGCTTGCGGCCTGCTCTTTGCCAAAGGGATGAACCTCTTTCTAAAAGAGAAGATCAACCCCCTTATCGGTGCCGCCGGCGTCTCGGCCGTACCCGACTCCGCCCGTGTGGTGCACACCGTGGCCCAGCAGGAGGATCCCACAAACTACCTCCTCATGCACGCCATGGCCCCCAACATCTCAGGGGTCATCGGCTCTGCCATTGGCGCAGGGGTTCTCTGGAGTTTTCTCAGCTAAAAAGGAGCGAAAAGACCTTCTATTATGAAAAAAGTCAGTGAAAAAATACTCGATTTAAAACAGCGAAAGCACCTCATCATGCAGATGGGGGGAAAAAAAGCGGTGGAGGCCCACAAAGCCAAGGGCAAACTCACCGCCCGGGAACGCCTGGACCTCTTCTTCGACCGCAACACCTTCCGTGAGGTGGATATGTTCGCCACCCACCGCTGCACCAACTACGGCATGGAAGAGGTGGAAATCGCCAGTGACGGCGTGGTCTGCGGCTACGGCCTGGTGGACGGTCGCCCCGTCTACGCCTACGCCCAGGACTTCACCTCCCGTGCGGGAAGCTTAGGGGAAGTCCAGGCCCGGAAAATTTGCAAGGTCATGGATATGGCCATGAAATCCGGGGTGCCCATCGTGGGCATGAACGACTCCGGCGGCGCCCGCATCCAAGAGGGCATCGACGCCCTGGCCGGCTTCGGTGAGATCTTCTTCCGGAACTCCGCCGCCTCCGGCGTCATCCCCCAGATCTCCGCCATCATGGGTCCTTCCGCCGGCGGTGCCGTCTACTCTCCGGCCATGACCGATTTTATCTTTATGGTGAAAAAGACCAGCCACATGTTCATCACCGGTCCCGAGGTCATCAAATCGGTCACCGGCGAGACCGTGGACTTCGAAACCTTAGGGGGCGCCGAGACCCACAGCACCAAAAGTGGGGTCTGTCACTTTGCCTGCGAGGACGAGGCTGAAGCGATCAGCGACATCCGAATTCTCCTCTCCTACCTGCCCGCGAACAACATGGAAGATCCCCCCATCGTCAAAGGGGACGACTCCGGACGGCGCTATGTGCCCGAGCTGGATACCATCATCCCCGACTCCCCTTCAGCCCCCTACGACATGATCACGCTGATCCGTCACCTGGTGGACGACGGCACCCTGTTCGAGCCCCACAAGACCTTCGCCCCCAACATCATCACCTGCTTTGCGCGCTTAGGGGGCCGAAGCATCGGGATCGTCGCCAGCCAGCCCAGTGTCCTGGCCGGCTGCCTCGACATCAACGCCTCGGACAAGGCGGCCCGGTTTATCCGATTCTGCGATGCCTTCAACATCCCCATCCTGACCATCGCCGACGTCCCCGGCTTCCTTCCGGGCACCCAGCAAGAGTGGGGAGGCATCATCCGCCACGGCGCCAAGATGCTCTGGAGCTACGCCGAAGCCACGGTGCCCAAGCTGCTCCTTATCACCCGAAAAGACTACGGCGGCGCCTACATCGCCATGAGCTCCAAGCACCTCGGCACAGACTTCGCCTTTGCCTGGCCCTCGGCTGAGATCGCCGTCATGGGCGCTGAAGGCGCGGCCAACATCATCCACCGCCGGGAGATCAAGGACGCCCTCGACCCCGACGAGAAACGTCAGGAGAAGGTGGAGGAGTACAAGGAACTCTTCTCCAACCCCTACGTGGCCGCACAACGAGGCTACGTGGACTCCGTCATCGTTCCCTCGGAGAGCCGGGTACGCCTCATGGAAGCCCTGGAGATAAGCTCCACCAAACGTGAGATGCGGCCAGCCAAGAAACACGGCAACATCCCCCTTTAAGGAGCAGCCATGGAGACCGAAACACAACGAAAGATCAACATCCGAAAAAAAGCGGCTCTCAGCGCCGTCCTCGCCCTCCTGGCCTCTGAACAGGGCGCGGAGCCTGAGCCGATGAGGGCGGAACGTCCCAACGCATGGGGCCTTGCGGGACGCAGCCAGACCATGGAACTGAGAAACCTGATGCAACTCCGGTCCCTGGGACGCAGGTAAACCAAGAATACGTACGACCAAGGAGCAAAACCTTACGATGAGCCAGTCAACCATCCGAATATATGATACCTCGTTCACCGCCGGACAGGAGAGCCTCCTCTCTGGCCTGATGCGCACCTCAGAGATGGAGCGCATCGCCCCCTTTCTCAACCGCGCCGGCCTCTACGCCGTAGAAGCAACCCGTGGGTTTTCCTTTAAGAACACCCTGGCCGAACTCAACGAAAACCCCTTTGGCCGCATCCGAGCCATCAAGCGTGCCATGATGGACACCCCCGTGGCCATGACCCTCTCCGCCCTACACATGGCCGGACGGTCCGCCGCACCCCTGGATCTGGTGCGTGCCTATTTGAGCAGCGCCGCCGATGCCGGCGTCTCCATCTTCCGCATCTTCGATCCATTAAACGACCTGAGAAATCTCACCGTGCCCATCGAGACCGTCAAAGGCCTCGGCGCCACCGCGGTGGCGGCGATTCTTATTCCCACCTCAGGAAAGCGGACCCCCTTTGACACCATCGCCCAGACCGCCGCCCGCATCCAGGAGATCGGCGCCGACGCCGTCTGCCTCATGGACACCGAAGGCTTTCTCTGCCCGGACAGCGCCAAAAAGCTTGTGGCCCGAGTCACGGAAGCGGTTTCCATCCCCGTGCATCTCTCCATCGCCAACACAGCCATGTGCGGCACAGCCACCGCCCATGCAGCTTTTGAGGCCGGAGCCGCCGTTGTGGAAGCGGCCCTCTCCCCCTTTGCCGACGGCGGCGTCACCATCCCCTCAGAAGGCCTGATCAACTCTCTCAACATGACCCGCGAAGGCGCCCTGGAGCCCCTCTGCGAGGCCGCCGCCCTTTTTGAAGAAGAGATCCGTCCCCGACACCTGAGCACCCTGATGAAACGCTCCAACCTTCACCTGCGCAGCCTGGCCCTGAAATACCGCATCCCCGTCACCACCCTGCGTGTGGCCGTCAACCAGCTGGCAGGGATCGACAAAGCCGAGCTGCTTGAAAAGACCGTGGCCGAGATTCTCACCGTGCGAAACGACCTGGGTGAAATCGCCCTCAAGTTCCCCCTGGACGAGATGATCGTCACCCAGTCCATCAACAACGTCGTCTTCGACAACGTGGAGGCCCGCTACTCCATCGCCACCTCGGCAGTAAAAGACCACTGCTACGGCATGAACGGACGCACCGTCTCCGCCATTGACGGGGCCATTATCAAAACGGTCCTGGAAGGCGACCCCCGGGGTGAGACCCCCACCACCGCCTTCCCCCCCGAGCTGCTGCCCCCGGCCCTCAAAGGCGAAGAAAAACGAAACCCCCTGGCCAACGGCCTGGAAGACGAGGTCATCATGGCCCTCTTCCCCGTGGAAGGGAAACGCCACCTGGAGTGGCAAAAAGGGGTGAAACGCGTCCCGGCACAAGCAAAATTTCTCTCCCTGGAAGAAGCCCTGGAACGCGCGGCCATCGCCGAAAAAGTCCTCGATGGGGACCTGGAAGCCATCACTCGCAAGGCCAATGCGCCGGACCAAAGCCCCTACGCCCGCACCTTCAATGTCTTTGTGGGTGGAGATCACTTTGAAGTGGCCGTGGACGAAGTGGGTGGCCCCACCATCCTCAGCCATGCACCGACGGCGGCTCCCGCGATTCCGGCCCCTTCTGCCCCGGCACCGACTCGAACCCCAGCACCAGCGCCTGTGGCCGCACCGAAACCAGCGGCTCCGGCCCCCAAACCCGCAGCCGCTGCGGCACCCTCCGGAGGCGGCGCCACCCTCACCGCCCCCATGCCCGGCGTGGTGCTTCGTTATGAGAAAAAAGCCGGTGACAAAGTGGAAAAAGGCGACGTCATCGTGGTCCTCGAAGCCATGAAGATGGAGAACGTCCTCTCGGCCCCCGCCTCCGGCACCATCGGAGAACTCCCCTGCCGCGAAGGCGACACCGTCTCCACCGGCGATGCCCTCTGCGTCATCGAATAACCAAAAAAAGCCCCCCGAAGCATCGCTTCAGGGGGCTTTTTGTTTTTAATTCAATCCGTAACTATTCAGCTCATAAACAATAGCCTCCGGCGGCAAGGTGAAGCCACCTTGAAAGCGGGTTTACGAATGCTCTATGGCTATCGGTCTTCTCAGCACCTCGCGTCCGCATTCGCACGAAGGGTGAAGGCCGGTATCGTGTGTCGTAAACGCGTGGGCCATCGGTGCTTCTTTGTCAATTCACGGATTGACATTAACCGTAATAACTCCGGCGGTGAGGGTGGCGAAGCCACTTAGGCAAAACCACTTAGGCAAAACCACCTTGAAAGCAGGTTGCGGATGCGTTTTGTCCCCAGCAGGACCGCCAGAGGCTTAAGCCGAATAGTTACAAAGAAAAAGCCTAAAAACATTAACCACGAAAGACACGAACAGGGAACAACGACAAAAAACAGAGCAACAACCCTCTACAACCCCGGAAAGTCAGATTCTTTCTGGCTTTCTCTTTTGGCTCATAGCCCTCTTTCGTGCCTTTCGTGTGGTTCGTGGTCATCCCTTTGTTTTTGGTTTGTGCTCTATTTTTCAAGTGGTTGAAACGACGAAAAGCCTAAGAACATTAACCACGAAAAGCACGAAAATCACGAACAGGGAACAACGACAAAAAACTGAGGAACCAAAACAGGTCAGATCAGATCACCTAGCCCGAAGCGTAAGGGCTTCAAATCTCGACATCCCATTTACGAACATATTCAGCCAACCAGCTTCGGCGTTATATTGCTATTATAAATAGGTAGTTTAAAACCTGCCAACACCCTTATTCACCACCAACACATTCGGTTTGCCGATCTTACTTTCGATGATCGGCAGTGTTTCCCTCGCTTTCATTCCCTCCAGGTCCTCCACCTTCAGCCTCAAAAGATCCGATACGCGAAGCCCATTGTTACTACCCAAGGCTCATAGGAGCAGGTCCCTATGCTTGTCGGCCAGAAATTTACTAATTATCCGAATGCCTCACTATCTTTGACAGGTTCCACCGGATGTTCCAATTTTCTTCCATGGCTTCGGTGCCCCTTTGTCGTAGCACGTTAAGTTTACCGGATAAATTGTGCCAAACCAGACATTCAAAAGCAACAGGAGTGGAGGCCAGGGGTGGTTTTGGAGGTAAGCCATTGGAAATAAATATGATAGGGTGATGGGTCGAATATTGATTTTTACCCAAAACTCAACATTCACTTGTGGCGTGGTTTCGTCAAAAGACAGAGGAGGGTCGGGGGAAGGGCCTTGCAGGGAAATATTGGTTTTGAGGTGGGAGATGCCCCCAAGGTTTCTGTTCAGGTTGAACGTACGACACCCTTATAAACGCCACCTTTGCGTTCATATGCTCGCACGATATTACTCATTATGCATAAGAGTTACAAGACCTTGTAGCCGCATGCATTTGTTTGTATTGATAATTTCGGTGTAACTTACTACTCTTTTTGGCGAGCACGTAGAAGACCTCAAACACAAAGGAGAGTCATGAACCATACCACTTCCGTTGCTATGCCAATGTTGGTGGGTTAATTCTCGGAAGGATTCGCGGATGTTAAATGTCGGGTTGGATTGTCCTATGTTTTGGTTTAACGGTCCGATAAACTCGGGCCGGGCTACAGCTGGGCGTTCACAAGCGTTTCTGTAAACCAACCACTTTCGCTTTTAGGCCGGTTTCGCCATGCGCCACCCGGCCCTTTAGCTCTACGTTGAGCCTGTAGAATAAGTCAAAACTGAGCATATAGTGCTGTATTTATTGCTCAATATTTGCTATGATTCACCAAATAACTCAACGAGGTGAACATGGCCCGATACAAAAGTTATTCACAAGCACAATCGCTTTTTATTCCTGTCCGTTTTAACGAGCAAATTATCCCCGGTACGTTCGTATTCGCCATCAACCATATTGTCGACAACGAGCTGGACCTATCGATCTTTGAAAAAAAGTTTTTCAATGAAAGAACCGGTGCTCCGGCGTACAACCCAGCCGTCCTTTTGAAGATTGTCCTTTACGCTTATTCCTTGGGTGTTGTTTCGAGCCGGAAAATAGCTTGGTGCTGCGATACCAATGTTACGTTTATGGCTTTGAGCGGAGATTCCAGGCCCCACTACACGACCATCGCAAAATTTGTATCATCCTTGAAAGAAGAGATCTCTGCGCTTTTCACTCGTGTGGTTGTCATTTGTTCTATGGAGGGCTTGATCGGAGAAAAGATGTTCGCCATTGATGGGTGCAAACTCAGTTCCAACGCATCCAAAGAGTGGAGCGGAACCC
>NZ_JAQYWB010000108.1 GCF_030145185.1 Desulfoluna sp.
GGAATCTGATGTGAGCAACCTTGATTTGAAGAACGGAACCGTATTGGGAACAATTTTTGATCCTTTTAATCTTGGAACCCCGGAGTCCCCCCTGTCGCTCACTGCGACGGTCACCAAAACCACCGCCGGCGGTTCTACCACTGATGACGGTTCTACCACCGACAATCAAGGAACGCAAGAGGTCAACACCGGTGTCACGCCGACAACAGAGGATAGCGGAGGTGGCGGTGGTGGCGGGTGTTTCATTGAAGCCACAAGCCAGCACGGACACTAAAAACCCGGGTCATTCTCATCTTCTTCCCCCGAAGAAGAGATCTCACGCTCCTGACCCAAGAAATAGCGATCATACCGTCGCCATGAAGGGCTGGGAGTCACTGCCCCCTTTCATTCATGATAAGGGGATATAGGGCAAGAGGCCCTAACCCGGATATTTCATGAGAAAACAATCAGGACTAAGGAATAATCCGTAATGACAGTTCTTCGCAGTAATATTTTCAGTCGTTTCAAAAATGCAAAATGTAATGTTCACCATTCAGCTTCATCCTGTCTCTGCCTGGTCTCTTTTTGAAAAAAGTTTCGCAAAAACGTTTCAGCCCGTAGGGTGCGGCACCCGCACCGTTCAACGTCACGCAAGCCGCCGGCCCCGTCTCAACACTTATCACAAAATGCGGCGTTGCAGGTTTATCGGATGTTAAGCGGTGCGCACGGCGCACCCTACCTTTCACATCGACACGGTTACCAAAGGCCAGACCCTTTATGCGGTTTCTTTCTTCATCGCCCCTGCTGCATCGGTGTGTGGCGATTGGGTGGCATGAACTGAATAGTTACCAATAAAAATTGTTTACCATTCATTTTCAGCCATATTTACTGAATCATCGGGCACGTATAGGTTCTGCACGACTCCTGTCCGGTGGATACGGTTAGAACCCTGATGGGCAAAGGCAGTACCGTGCCCATCGGGCGCGGCTATAACCGCCCACGGCGGGGACCGGTGTCGGGTTTCCGGTATTTTGTCATTTTCATCGTTGCGGGTTCCCCCAATGAAAGATGGGCACGCTTCGCGCTTTGCCCATCCCACGGGCCGTCGCAGTGCGGATGATGGGGGGGCTGAGAAAGGATGGTAATCAGAAAATAAAATCTCTTTTGGGTCCGCTGAATGCGGCACTGTTCGTGTTTTTCGTGTATGACCATCCTCCCTATCGGCCGAATAGATTGGTCATTTTCCCGCAGCTGAATAGTTACAATATAGTTTACCGTTTTCTACTCGTTTTCGTAAAATATCCGGGCTATATTCGCACGGCCATAAAGAAGAGCCCTCCCCAAAAAGGCGGCATGGACACACTCCATCCTGCCGCCTTCATCATCGGTTCCATCAGACATGACCTGGCACGTCGTCCGGCTGCCAAATGTCTTTCAGACCCAAGCTACATCGTCGCCATGGCAAAGTCGGACTGAACCTCTCCCAGGAGCACATGACGTTTAAACACCTGACGCATCTTGTTGGCATTCATCAGCTGATAGGCGACGGGGGCCTCCCCGTCAATCTCAACGGTCACGTTGGGTTCGCTGCTGCACATCCCCAGACAACCGGCCGCCATCACGCGGATGTCAACGCGGTCAGTGGCGTCCATCTCTTCCATCAGGGCGTCCATGACAGCCCGGGCACCGGATGCGATGCCACAGGTCCCCATGTGCACCGTCACAAGCACCCTGGCCTTGCCTTCACGCAATGAGATATCCTTAGATACCTTTTCCTTCAGTGCTTTGAGGTCTGCAACAGAGAGTTTTGCCATATCAACGTCTCCTTCCCAATCTGGTGTCTGTTGGCCCTGAGCACATCAGGGCGTGGTAAGCCGTAATCTCCCCGGCGATAGAGTCAAAAAATAAAATTTCGGGGTTAAATCCAAGACTAACAACGTCCGTCTTTAAATCAAACCTTTTTCTCATCTTTGAGATGACGATAAAAAGCCGAACTGCATAGATAGCGACGCATTCGAACCTCTTTTTATCTTTCTTTAAGCCTCTCAAGTTCCTCTTCAATTCCTGCCTTCAGGTGCCGGAGCACGGCAGGCTCATTCAAGGGGACTCCTTCCAGCTCCTGCCGAATCTTCCGCGTATCGAATTCAAACTCACGCCCATTGTACAAATGACAATAGAAAAAATCCACCTCCGGGTAACCCGCCATCAGCACTTCAAGGGTCATGGCCATGTCCCCCAGAGGCGCCCGGTCGATATGACGGTACAAAAAAGAGCAGGTCACACGGGACCCCTTCCCTTCCTCAGAAGCAAAGGAGAACCCTCCGCCACAGCGTTCGGCGGCGGCTTTCAGAAGAGAGAGTCCCATCCCCACACGCCGGGTGGTACGGGAGGTAAAAAAAGGATCCGACACCTTCGCCTGCTGCTCGGCAGAGAGGCCTCGTCCGTTATCGGAAATAGCGACAGAAAGAAGATTGCGATCCACCGCCTCATCCACCCACAAGGTGATCAGGTCGGCACCGGCAGTAATCCCATTTTCAACCACATCTAAAATATGCAGGGAGATCTCTTTCATACCGGCCCCCACAAAGAACCGACGACGGCTTTCTCTTTATAGCCCGCCACCGAACGACCGGCCACCCCGTGAAGGGCCATGGCCAGCTCAGAAAAACTGGGTTCTTCCATCTCAAAGAGGGTACTCCAGCGCCCCACATCCTCCGGGAAATGGGCATCCGAGGAGGTGATAACCGTAAACCCCGCAGCATGGGATAAAGGGAAAGCCCCTTGAATCCCCGGCAGGGTCATCTCCACCGCATCGAGCACAAGGTCCGGGGGCATAAAGCCCAGTTGAGAGATCACGGAAAAACTCGGGCGGTCGATGTGGGCACAGACCACCAATCCGCCGATCCGACGGATGGAATTCACCACCTCCGTCACCCCCTGATCCAGGGCACCCAAAAGAAAGTCGGTACACTCTCCCGTAAAATTGCCTTCGGCATCGGCCTCAATCTGGTAGCCGAAAACCTCCGGGGTGTTGGTGCCCGTCAGGTGTGCCGCCAGATACGCCTGAATCCCATGCGTCATCTCCATATTTTCAAACAGCGCCAGCAGATGAATCTCCTCTGCCGTGCAAATCTCACAGCCGGGAAGAACCTGAAGAGAGCATCCCTCGGCGGCCTCGACCACCGCAGCGCAATTGGCCGTGCTGTTGTGGTCACAGATGGCGATCAGGTCCAAGCCGCTGGCAAGCGCTCTCTCCACCACCCGCTTCGGATCCATGGAGAGATCCCCGCAAGGCGAAAGGCAGGTATGAATATGCAGATCAGCGGAGAGGTGGCGCATCATGGTCAACCCAGGCCCTCACTGAAGAGTTTACCGACCAATTCATAGGCACTGCCCTTCCAGGAGAGAAGGGGAATGCCTTCT
The DNA here is from genome assembly GCF_030145185.1 of Desulfoluna sp. GTDB lineage: Bacteria > Desulfobacterota > Desulfobacteria > Desulfobacterales > Desulfolunaceae > Desulfoluna. The sequence goes on from NZ_JAQYWB010000108.1 coordinate 3,403, forward strand.
GCGTTGGCTTTATCCATGGTCTCTTTGTCGGGTTTGTTGCCCGAGCTAATCACCACCGCGGCAAATTCCCTGAGAATGGCCACAGCCACAATATTCTGATGCCCCTGCACGGTAATCCAGACAGACTCCGCAGCTGCATTGGCAATCACTTCACTCAACAAATCCCCGCAATACCCGGCCCGCACCTCCCGGTCCAACCCGCCTTCGCCGGCTTCCACTTTCAGACCGTATCGTTCAATCATTTCGCTGACACGCATGCCCGCACTCCTCACTTACCTGTTCATGTATTCCGTTACCTGCGCCACCGTCAGCCCCCTGGCCCGAAGAACCAGGCAATCATCGGCGGAGGCATCCCCGCGTATCACGTCCTCGGCAAAGGTACGGCAATCCGGGGCACCGCAGGCGGCGCAATCTCGACCGTTGATCAGCTGAACCAGCCCGTCAATTTTTCGCATCTCCTCAATGGTAAAGGAGTGACCGGCAAACCCCTCACTGACCAAACCGCCCTGCTCCGTTCGTCTGGAAAAGAACCACTCTTTCTCATAGAGCCTGTTGATGCGGTCCCGATTCAAACGCTTGCCTGTCCCCAGAAGATTAATCATCCGCTGACAGGCACTTTTCGCCAGGTATTTATCAATGGCCGTCAGAGCCCCGCCGATGCACCCTTCGGTGCACGCACGAAGCTCAATGTATTCGATGTCCCGAAAAAGCCCCATTTCAATCTTTTCGAGCATACTGACCGTTTCATCAATGCCTGAGACCGAAAGAGATTTTTCGATATGAGAGGCAACGATTTCTCCACCGACCATCCCCCAAAGGAGGCCATCCCCCGAGGTACACTGCTCAAACTCATAACTGGAAAAAGTCATGGGAATGTCATCAAGGCTTCGAACATGCTCCACCTCTTTTGCTAACTGAGTATAGATATCACAAATACCCATAGCGTATGGCCCCCCGTTGGTAAAGGACTGATCCGGCGTTTTCGGGTCGTCTCCTTTTTTGGTGGGACAGGGGTTGATGTAATACATACTGATAAAGCCTTCGTTCACCCCATAGTGTTTACTCAAGATTCGGGTCACTTGCTTCGCCATGATGGCCACGGGTCGCATGATGGGATGAATATGAGGAATAAGGCTCGGAAAACGCGTCTGAATCAACCGCATGACCACCGGACAAACCGGCGAGATCAATGGCCAGGGGGCCTTGCCGACCTCTCGATTCTCCCTTACAAACTCTTCGGTGGCACACTGAAACATCTCAAAAAAATACGACATGTCCACGGTGTGATGGAAGCCGAGTCGCTTGAGGCCTTTTAAGATATCTCTGGGAAGCACGCCGGGAAACTGAGCGTAAAGAATGGGAGTGACCAGAGCCACTGAGATACGGCTCTTTTTCAGGTGGGACAAATCGGTGGTGGCGGCTCGAACGGCCCCCGTGTGACAAATACGCAAACAATTTCCGCATCCGATACAGGCCGACTGCATATGCACGACTTTGCCATGTCGAACGCGAAGGGCTTTGGTGGGGCACCCTTTGACACACCGGGTGCATCCGTCACAAAGGGAGGTGTCAAAACTAACGTAACAACCGGTCCCATGATGAACAGAATTCATGGGCACCTCCCACCGACGGAGAACACCATGGTCACCGCCGTCCCCTGCCCCGGCGAGGAATCCACGGTGATCTCGTCGGAATTCCGCTTCATGTTGGGAAGCCCCATCCCAGCCCCGAAGCCCATCTCCCGGTACTCGTCACGGGCCGTGGAATACCCCTCCTGCATGGCCAGTTCCGTGTTCTCAATTCCCGGCCCCGTGTCGGCCACCTCGAGCCGAATCTCATCCGCCGCGATCACCACCGTCAACACCCCGTCGCCACCATGCATGACCAGGTTCATCTCTGCTTCATACCCACAGATGGCAACGCGCCGCACAAGATCGGGGCAATAGCTGAGAGACTTCAGCGTATTCTTCACATGAATGGACGCTTCTCCGGCATGGATGAAATCACCATGTCTCACCGGGTAGGTCCGCCTGAGTCGGTTCATGGTCCTGTTACTCCAAATAACGCAGGTCACATCTGGCGCCCCCTGATTTACCGGAGCCCCCTCCGGCACACCCGTCTTACGCCCTGCCGAATGACTGAATCCGGCCCCTGCCCATGCTGAGGTTCCCCAAAGGGCATGAATGTACAATTCATCAACCGATCGGGGCAGCAGATCAGCGCGCTCCATCGTGGCCCGCCATCCCACTTGAATAAAGCCGGCCACAGGCGACAAACATAGAAAGCCGTGTCGTTAGAACAGGCAGGCCCTCTCGTTTTGCCAGTTCCAGCACCTCGTCCGGCGGTGCCTTACCCCGGACAAACACGATGCCCCCCACCCCGGAGACCACCGCAGTGCGCACCGCCTGCACTGTGGGCAGCCCCGTTAAAAAGACCCCGCCATCCGCGAAATTAGCCAGAAGATCACTCATGAGGTCACTGCCTCTGCAGATCTCGAACTCCCTGTCCAGATGCGGTTCTCCTGATAGAAGCTTCGCCTCCAGAACTCTGGCAATATCAACAAGTTTCATCTTTGGACCCCAAGTAAGCTGTCATGACAGTGTCGTGACGGACCGGCCTTTAAACCAAGATGCCCACATTGAACACCGTTCCAATTTTTAAAAATAGTTAAAGGCCGAGGCCACCAAAAACATGATAAAAAAACACGGGCCTTAATAAAATTAACAATCTAAAATAAAACGAAAAACAGGACAATTAAACAGCGGAAGAGTCCCCCAGATGAGATAATTCAAGATATATTTCATTGTCCGATTACTGTCAATGGAAAGTAATTACCTCAAAGGTATTCATTTTCTACTGCCAATTCAAAGTTTCCCCTTGCATTCTAACCGACAAGCAATTATTCATTTTTAATGGTACGGAAATGAAATTGCACTGGGCTCCCTCCTTCGGGACCCACGCAATAAACTCCAACTATTAATCACTCATTCTAATTCAACGGAATCGAAGAACACCGTTCTTCGGCTTGGAGACTTGCCATGGTTATGGACCACCATCCCGAGCATCCGGACGTCACCGCTGAGATGTGGACCCGCATCGACACCATCCTTGATGAACACAGCTCCGTCCCCGGTTCGCTCATTACGGCCCTGCGCCTTTGCCAGGACACCGTCGGTTACCTCCCTCCCCCCCTTCTTGATTACATCGCCGAAGGCATGAATCTAGCCTCAAGTCAAGTATTCGGGGTGGCTACTTTTTACTCTCTTTTTTCTCTCAAGCCCAAGGGTCGCAACATCATAAAAGCGTGTACAGGGACCGCCTGTTACGTCAAAGGGATCAAAGAAATACTGAATCACATCCGCAACAGCTACAGTATTTCCGAAGGGGAGACCATGCCGGACCGTCGCTTTACGCTGGAAGGCGTCCGCTGCCTGGGGGCCTGTGGCCTCGCCCCTGTCATGGTTGTCAATGAAGACATCCACGGCAATGTAGATCCCAAGCAGGTGAAAGGCATTCTGGAAGATTATCAGTAAGCACCCATGGATTTCGAACAGCGACAAGGCCGAGATGCGCCCCTTTAACGGACGCAATCCTGCATGCGTCCAGATTAGTCAGGGTACGCTGCCACGAGAACAGGAAACACCGAACACTCGGACGACCTTCGAACTCTATAAAAGCGACTCCAAATCAGGAGAAAGAGATGAGTAAAGCAAGAATGCAGCTGATGCTGTGCAGCGGTACCGGATGCCATGCTACCGGCAGCAAACGTTTCCATGAAGCACTCGATGCTGAGCTGAATCGTCAGGGGCTCACCGATGAAATCAAGATAGTTGAGACCGGCTGCAACGGGTTTTGTGCCGTGGGGCCTGTCATGCTGGTCCAACCCGAAGGGATCTTCTACCAGAAACTCACCGCAGAGGATGTCCCCGAGCTGGTGGAGGAACATTTCCTCAAAGGCCGCCCTGTACCCCGTCTCTTTTTCAAAGAGCACATGAGTAAAGAAAAGATACCTCACATCGACGACATCCCTTTCTTCTCCAACCAGGTTTATCGCGCCATGCGAAACAAAGGGGCCATTGACCCGGAGGTCATCGACGAATACATCGCCCGTGACGGTTATTTCGGTGCCGCCAAAGCCCTTAATGAGATGAGCTCCGAAGAGATCATCGATGAAATGCTGACCTCAGGCCTTCGGGGCCGAGGCGGGGCAGGGTTTCCCACGGGCCTCAAGTGGAAATTCGCCCATTCCAGCAAAGGGGCAGAAAAATACGTCCTCTGCAACGCCGACGAAGGAGACCCCGGGGCCTTCATGGACCGAAGCATCCTGGAATCCGACCCCCATGTAATCTTGGAGGGGATGACCATCGCGGCCAAGGCCATCAACGCGACAAAAGGCTACATTTACTGCCGTACAGAATACCAGCTGGCCATCCGGCGCCTTGAGATCGCCATCGCCCAGGCCAAAGAGTATGGACTCCTGGGAACGAACATCCTCGGCTCGGGGTTCGACTTCGACATCGAAATCTACCAGGGTGCCGGCGCCTTTGTCTGCGGAGAAGAGACTGCCCTCATGCGCTCCATCGAGGGCAAACGCGGCATGCCCCGCCCTCGGCCTCCCTTCCCTGCCTACAAGGGACTTTGGGACAAGCCCACCATTTTGAACAATGTAGAATCCTTTGCAAACGTCCCGCAGATCATCCTTAAAGGGGGAGAGTGGTACGCCTCCATCGGCACCGAAAAAAGCAAAGGAACCAAAGTATTCGCCCTCTCCGGCGACATCAACAACATCGGCCTCGTGGAAGTGCCCATGGGCCTGCCGATCCGCACCTTGATCTACGACATCGGCGGTGGCATTCCCAACAAACGTAAATTCAAGGCTGTCCAGTTGGGCGGACCCTCCGGCGGCTGCGTGCCCGAGCAGCACCTGGACACCCTCATCGACTACGAAGAGATCGCCAAGGTCGGGGCCATCATGGGCTCTGGTGGTGCCATTGTCATGGACGACCGCACCTGCATGGTGGACATGGCCCGTTTTTTTATGGATTTTATTCAAGATGAGTCCTGCGGCAAATGCACCCCCTGTCGGGAAGGCACCCGCCGCATCCTCGAAATCCTGGAGAGAATCTGTGACGGCAAAGGCGAAGCGGCCGACCTGAAATCCCTGGAAGATCTCTGTGAGGTGACCAGCAACTCTTCACTGTGCGGCCTCGGCCAGACCGCCGCAAACCCCGTGCTCTCCACCATGCGTTTTTTCATGGACGAGTACAAGGCCCACATCTTCGAGAAACGATGCCCGGCCAAGACCTGCCAGGCCCTGCTGAAGTTCACGGTAGATGCCGAAAAATGTAAGAAGTGCGGTCTTTGCTTCAAGGCATGCCCGGCTGACGCCATTGTCTGGAAGAAAAAAGAGGTGGCCTTTATCGACACAACGAAATGCATTCAGTGCATGAGCTGCTACGATAAATGCCCCTTTGACGCCATTGATTAATGGCAAAAAGATAGGGGTTACCCCATAAATTTGCTGATGACGGGTATCGTCCCGGCCATACCCGTCATGATAGAATCAACCATCACTTCGCCTCTCGACGGAGAGGCGAAGGAATCGTGTGGCATACGTATCTGATCTCCGCTTTTAAAACAAATCCTCTCGCCACCAGAGGTGTGTGTATCCTCCCAACCGCTGTGGTTTCTTTTTTACCATGGCAGACTAGCCTTAACCAAAAAACAGACAAGGTGAGACTTGAGATGGAACATAAAGACAAGAGCATGATCATCGACGGAAGGGCACTTCGATTCACCGAAGGCGAAACCATCCTGGAAGTTGCCAGGCGCAACCACATCGATATCCCCACCCTCTGCCACCTGAAGGGAGCCACCCCCACGGGTGCCTGTCGAGTCTGCGTGGTCGAAGTCGAGGGAGCCCGAACCCTCATGACCTCCTGCACCGTCCCGGCCACAGCGGGCATGGTGGTCCACTCCGAAAGCCCTGAAGTGATTCGTTCCCGGCGCATGACCATTGAACTCATGCTCACGTCAGGGCGCCACGATGACTGCCTGGTCTGCCCCTCCTCTGGAGACTGCCGTCTCCAGGACCTCGCCTTCCGCTACAAAGTCAAGGGAGCCACCTTCACACCCTCGGGCGTCAAGTATCCCATGGAAGCGGCAAACCCCTTCATTCTCCGGGATTTTTCCAAATGCATCCTCTGCGGTCGTTGCGTCCAGGCCTGCAACGAAGTTCAGGTCAACGAAGCCATCGATTTCGGCTACCGCGGCGCCGAAGCCAAAATCGTCACCAAAGGTGACCGGGCCTTGAAAGATTCAGACTGTGTCTTCTGCGGAGAGTGCGTCCAGGCCTGTCCGGTCGCGGCCCTGGTTCCCAAGAATGCCCGTCTGGTTCCCCGCATGTCTGAAACCCGAGCGGTCAAAACCACCTGCTCCTACTGCGGTGTGGGCTGCCAGATGAACCTCCATGTGAAGAACAACCGGGTCTGGCATGTTACCGGCTGCGAAGAGGTCGCCCCCAACCACGGCAGTCTCTGTGTCAAAGGACGTTACGGATTTGACTTCATCGCCTCGGAGCATCGCCTCACCACCCCCCTGATCAAAGAAAACGGTGCATTCCGGGAAGCCTCCTGGGACGAAGCCCTGGACCTCACGGCCAGGCGATTCAAAGAGATCGCAGGCGCCCATGCCGATGCCGTGGGTGTGCTCACCTCGGCCCGCGTCACCAATGAAGAGAACTACATCGCCCAAAAGTTCGCGCGCACGGTATTGAAAACCAACAATATTGATCACTGCGCACGGTTATGACATTCCTCCACGGTGGCCGGTCTGGCCGCCGCCTTCGGAAGTGGTGCCATGACAAACCCTATTTCAGACATTGAAAAGGCAGACGTCATTCTTGTGACGGGCTCCAACACCACGGAGACCCACCCCGTCATCTCATCGGCGATCAAACGGGCCGCTAAATTCGGTGGCAAAGGGCTCATCGTCATCGACCCCCGTGAGATCACCCTGAAACAGTACGCCACCCTCAAAATGGCCCCCCGACCCGGTGGGGATATTGCCTGGATCAACGGGATGATCCACGTGATTCTTAAAGAGGGGCTTCAGGCAAAAGAATACATCCTTGATCGCACCGAAGGCTTTGACGCCATGGCTGAAGCGGTGGCCCCCTTTACCCCAGAATACGTCGAGAAGATTACCGGCATCCCCGGCAACACCCTGGTAGAAGCCGCACGTCTTTATGCGGGTGCCGAAAAAGGATCCATCCTCTACTGCATGGGCATCACCCAGCACATCAATGGGACCAACGCCGTGAAGTCCCTGGCCAACCTGGCCATGGTCTGCGGCAACCTGGGCATCGAAGGCGGCGGGGTCAATCCCTTGCGCGGACAGAACAACGTCCAGGGTGCCTGCGACATGGGGGGCCTGCCCGACGTCTATCCCGGGTACCGAAAAGTCCATGATGAGAGTCACGCCCAAACCATGGAAAAAGCCTGGGGTGTCACCGGCCTCTCACGCACACCGGGCATCACCGCCACGGATATGGTGGACGCGGCCATCGACGGGACCCTCAAGGCTCTGTACGTCATCGGTGAAAACCCGCTGGTCTCCGAAGCCGATCTCAACCACACGGAAAAAGGGTTTCACAACCTGGAGTTTCTGGTGGTTCAGGACATCTTCATGACCGAAACAGCCCAGGCCGCTAATGTTGTCCTTCCGGCCTTGTGCTTTGCTGAAAAAGAGGGCACCTTCACCAACACGGAACGTCGCGTCCAACGCGTTCGAAAAGCCGTAGACGGTCCAGAAGGCGTCCCTGCGGACTGGGAGATTGTCTGTGACCTCGCACGACGCATGGGCGTCCCCATGGAATTTAAGTCGGCAGAAGCCATTTTTACCGAGCTGGCCGCCGTCACCCCGGCCTTCTCTGGACTCTCATACAAACGCATCGAAAAGGAGGGCATCCCCTGGCCCTGCCCCACGGCAGACCATCCGGGCACACCGCGCCTTCACGTGGGGAGTTTCGCCAAAGGCAAAGGCACCTTCTTTCCCATTGAGTGGACACCCCCGGCGGAAGTCACCGATGCCGAGTACCCCCTGGCCCTGACCACCGGGCGGGTTCTTTACCACTACCACACCGGCACCATGACCCGTAAATCCAAGGGGCTCAACGAGCGTTCCCCCGAATGTTTCGTTGAGATGGCGGGAAGCGATGCCAAAAACTTGGGGCTTAGCGACGGCACCCTGGCGACCGTGACCTCACGACGCGGAAATATCAAGGCACGCGTCAAGGTCAGCCGCCGGATGCACAAAGGGACGGTCTTTATCCCCTTCCACTTCGCCGAAGCCGCCGCCAACCGCCTGACCAACGCCAAGCTGGACCCGGACTCCAAGATTCCTGAGTTCAAGGTCTGTGCGGTTCGCATCGGGTCGGCACCCGAAGCCAGGGGATAAGCCTCTGAACCCCCGGTGTCAAAGCAGGCAAGACCTGTCAGCCTGCTTTTCACACACGGGGTCCCCTTGCATGGCCACCGGATACAGCCCCTGTATCATGACGTCCGGTGGCCTGTTTTTCTGTGACTTGCCGCAGAGTCGTGTTTCATGTACGGTAATTAATCATGATCACCTCATAAAATCGGCTTAGCCCGGATCCGGGTTAGACACAAAATGTGGCCACTGTTCGAGGCAGAAAACTCCGGTTTGACGCCCCGACCTTTTATCGCCGCACCTTATCGTCCACGGGTGCGACCGGTATTAAGGCAAGCCGCAAACAACGATATACCGGGCTCAAGTCTTTGTATGACGCCCTTCTTTTTTAATATGTATGTTTCCGCCGGTCCGAGTCTTTCCGGCACGGAGTGATGTATGGCCAAGTTAACCATCAACGGTATCGCCGTTGAAGCCGATGAGTCCAAGACCCTGCTTGATGTCATTCGTGAAAACCACATTGCTGACATCCCAACCCTTTGCCATGTCGAGAAGACCGATCCCTTCGGATCCTGTTCCCTCTGCGTCGCAGAGG
>NZ_JAQYWB010000026.1 GCF_030145185.1 Desulfoluna sp.
ATCCAGGCAGACACCGTGGGCCTGGAGCGCGTCATCACCCACACCCTCTACGACGGCTCCAAAAAAACCTGGTCCGGCCGCACGAAGATCTACTCCTTTCCCACCGAAGGCGGGGGCGGCGCGGCCTTCTCCTTCATGGATGAAGACGGAAAGAAGATCATCTGCGGCCCTGGCTGGCGCATCGAAGAAAAATAAAAGACACGAAGGCTCTCACCGCCAGGCCCAAAAAAATGAGAGCCTTCGGAACCCTTGGGGGCCATCATGCACACCCTGACACAAAACCAGCTGCTTCCCACCACCCGCGAAAAAGCCTGGGCGTTTATTCAAGCCCCGGCCAACCTCAACACCCTCACCCCGCCCTGGCTGCATTTCGAGATCGTCTCCGAAATTCCGGAGACCATGGAAAACGGTCTGATCATTGAATACCGGATCGGCCTGCCCCTTCTCGGTCGCCAACGCTGGATCACGGAGATCAAGCACATCAAGGCCCCCTGCCGATTTGTGGATGAACAGCGCCTCGGACCCTATCGATTCTGGTACCATCATCACGAGCTCACCGAGACCCCGAAAGGCGTCCTCATGACCGACACCATCCACTACCGCCTTCCCCTGGGACCCATCGGCGAGCTGATTCACGCCCTCTTCATTCGAAAGGTCCTCACACGTATTTTTGCGTACCGACACCGACGGTTCACGGAACTCTTCACCCCTTATCCCCCCTCCGAGGCGTGAAAGGAAGGAGCCCGACACCTTGGAAAACCGGCGGACACCCTTGTCAATTAGGGGTTCCCCTTGTCATGACCCTGCATTATGACACCCGTCATACCTTCCTGAACACGATTTTTTTTCGACAATTCCATACCCCTGAAATTATAGTGCAATTCTACGATCTTTTCCTCATCTCTTCGCGATATCAGTAAAAAATACCATATTCATCCAACTCCGGCACAGATTGTGTAATTTACCTCTTTAACCGTAAATAACGGCTGCGCACAAACACAGTTCATACCATGTCGAAACCATAAACAAGGAGAGTCACCATGAAACGCTGTATTCTGTTGATTACCGCCATGCTTGTCCTGATCATCCAGCCGGCTTCCGCCGACAATGGCAAAACCTTCATGGGAGTGGGGGCCCACTTTGCCGGAAAAAACTTCGAATTTGATAAATCCACGGGGGCCAGTTTTACGGCCGGTCACCACTGGAATGAAACCTGGGCGCTGGTCCTGGAAACCCTTTTTCTGGACGATTTCGACATCTCCAATCCCCTCACAGACGATGACGTTGACGTCCGACAGGTGTCCGCTCTGCTTCGATGGTACCCCATCATAACCAACAGTGCCAAGCCCTACATCTCCGCTGGAATCGGGTATCTGGACATCCATGTCAGCGATGACAACACCCTCAACGGCCGCCTCTCCAAGGCTGACATCTGCGCCCGGGGCAACATGGGAATTGACTGGCCTTTAAACGACAACCTTGCCCTTGAAATAGAACTCGCCGGTACCGCAGGGATTGACAAGCTCTCCCTGGTCAGCTTTCACGACTGGAACATGAAACTTCTCTACACATTCTAAACCACTCCACAGCCCCCCCCCTTGCCGTTCGGAGGCCGCACTCCCGGCCTCCGGCACCGCAGGAAAGTTCCCCCCACCGAGTCCCAAAGGCCCCCTCTCCCCATCAATCGAGAAAAAGGATCTCTTTCTCCTTGATTCCACATCATCATTTGATTACTCATGAAAGAACAGGATCAACGAACGGTTCATCACCGAATCAATGATAGCCAAGGACAGGGGCTGTATTAACCGCCCCTGAGAATGGAGGATCCATGGAGCCCAATGGTTTGTCTCAAGAAGAGATCAGCATGCGCCTTGAAGAGTTAAACGATGCATGCGAATTGCCCTGGTGTGTGGAGGGCGATTATCTGAAGAAGCGCTTTGCCTTCAAAAGTTTTAATGCCGCCTTCGGCTTTATGACCCGAGTGGCCATCAAAGCGGAAAAAGTGGACCATCACCCGGAATGGAGCAACGTTTACGGAAAAGTGGACGTGGCCCTGACAACCCTTGATTCCGGGGGACTGACCGAACATGATTTTTCGATGGCCACCTTTATGGAACGAATTTCAGGTCTCTGATCCGTCCCTCACTCGCTCGCTTCTCATCCCCGGGTATCGCCACCCGGGAGGGGAAGACAGATATACACCGTGGTTCCCCATCCCGGTCGGGAATCCACGGCCACGGTCCCCCCGTGGCGCGCCACCACCGCATGGGTCACTGCAAGACCAAGCCCCATCCCTTTCCGGGTACTGCGCTCTTTGGTGGTGTAATACGGGTCAAAAATATGCGGAAGGTGCTCCTCCGCGATGCCTCGCCCCTTATCCCTAAATGCAATCTCCACAACAGAGGCCTCCGTCAGGGCGGTATGCCCCTGGCTCCCCTTTTCTAAACAGCGGCAGGTGACCCACACCCCCCCCTTTCCGTCACTGGCTTCCCGGGCATTGGTCAGCACAGACGCAATGGCTTGCTCCATCTGTGAGCTGACGACAGGCATCTGGGGCACAGCCGCCGACAGATCGAGGAACACGCCTTCTGACGCACCGCCCACCTCATCAACACACCGGCGAAGCACCACCTGAAGGGAAACGGAACGCTCGACATCCTCCCCCTGGGTGGAGAGGGTAATCAACCGGGCCATAAGATCCCGAGCCCGGCCGAGGGTCTCTTCCATGATCACCAGATGCTCCTGAGCCGGACTGCCTTCGGATAGTGAAAGGACTGCCAATTCCACACGCCCCAGCATCACCGCAAGCATATTGTTAAAGTCATGGGCAAGACCACCGGTAAGGGACCCAATCAGTTCCAGTTTCCGCTGCTTCAGCAGGGTCTCCTGCAAAGCGCGATATTCCGTCACATCGGTGAGGCTGGCCCGAAGTCCCACCACGGCGCTGTTTTTAACAATGGGAGCCGAGTGGAAAAGGACCGTCATCTCCTTTCCCCCGACCGGAATCATCCGATATTCGGTGGGCTCCACCTCGCCGCCACCCAGAGAGATCTCGACACGCCCCACCACCCGCTGCCGATCATCAGGGTGAAAGGCCTGGAGAACGATGCCGGGCTTATGAAAATCCTCTGGTGCGATATTAAACACTTTTAAACCGAGGCTGTTCACATAGGTCACCCGAAGGGAAAAATCGACTTCACAGACAATGCAGGGGAGCAGCTCCGCCATCTCCCGAAACCGCTCTTCACTCTCACGAATCGCCTGCTCGGACTCTTTCCTCTGGGTGATCTCATCCACCACCCAGATAACGCCTTTATCAAGGTCGGGGGGAACGCTGTCGTCCACCGCTTTTCCAGAGAGGGTACACCACACAGGGGTTCCGTCTCGACGCTTCAGCTGGTAGTCAATCTGCATGCACTCACCATGGACCAGGGCATCATAATGGCGGGACCCGTAGCGGAGAAACATCTCCTCGCTCAGGTGGAGCTCCCGCATCGAAAGGCCTTCCATCTCCTCCGGACAATCATAACCAAGGATTCGGGCCATGCGATCATTGGCTTTCCAGAGACGACGGCCTCCTCTAAGGAGCATGATCCCCACCATGCTGTTGGAAAAAATGGTGGTCAGTTCCGTGAGGGCGGAGTGAAGTTCTTCGGCCTTTTCATCCAAAGCCTGCGTGCGGGACCGGACCATGGCCTCCAGGTAATCCGTGGTTCGCTCCTGAAAATCCCGGCCTTCTCTTAAAGAGGCGATCATCTGATCAAAGGAAGCGGCAAGACGCGCCATTTCATCTTGGCCCTTAAGGGACACCGTTTCGATCTCAAGATATCCCTCGCTCACCCGCTTTGCCTGATAAGCCAGCATCTGCAAGGGCCGCACGAGTCGCTCCCTCAAGGCACAATAGAAAAGGCCCAGGATCAAAGAGATAAAAACAATAGCCCCAGCCACAATATCCCAGCCCATGCGGCGGGTCGTCTGCCGGTGTTTCGATTGGGTCCCTTTAAGCCCTGCAAAGAGGGCCTCCTCCGGGACAACGACGCCCAAGACCCACCCCATACTGGACAACACATGATGAGAGACGATCCAATTTCCCTGCCCAAGCGCCAGGCGCCCGACCCCTTTATCGAGATTCAGCAGCCGGTGGGTGTACTGCCTGACCTCTGCATGGGAGGAGGTCAGGAGACCCTGCCCCTCCTTCACCGAGCCCGTGAGACCAAAAAAAGCCAGAACATCCTCCGAAAACAACAGCGGAACGCCCTTGTTGTCCAGCAGAAACCAGAACATCCCGTCCACATCAAGGGAGGTCTCATCTTCATCAAAAAAGGGTTCGAAAAGACGTTGAAAAGAGAGATCAATCCCCACCATGCCTTTGAAAACCCCTTCAGGTGAAACAATAGGCGTGGCGGCCGTAGCCACCATGCCATGCCCGAAGGTATCGGCATACATGGGTGTCCAGACGGTGCCCTGCGAAGGATTTTTATCCAAGGTGGCGGCCGAAAACCACCCTCTTTTTTTAAGGGTCTCCAAGGTCAGCCCGGAAAAAGCCTCCCGCGACACGCGGTTCGGATAATACAGGAAAAAGCCATTCATCGTCGTGAGGTAGGCGGCAACGGTAGGCTCAGAAGCCTGGCCCAAGACCTCAAGATAGGGGACAAGGCAGGAAAGGCCTTCCGGCGTTATGCCAGAAGGAGAGGGCTCTCCATCGGAAAGGCGCATCGTAAAAACCGGCGTATCAAGCGGGCCCATAAAAACGCCGGAAGGGGCCCCTTCAAGGGCTGTCATAGACTCAAGAAGAGACGAGGAAGGTGATTCAACAAACAACGAATCCCTTGCTTTTTCCGCCAGCAAAGCAGAATTTTTAGCTATTTTTTCAAAAAAATGATCGTAATGGAGGGCGCGCTCCCTGACACGGTCCGCCAAATTCAATTCAACCCGATGACGCAGGGTACGGAGCGCCCGCGCAGAAAAATCATCACCAAACATCTGAACGTGACGGGTCGTGAACAGGGCAAAAACAACCGCAAAAAGCAATAAAGCCATTGAAAGAGTCACCGTCAGCTGAACACTCATGCTGGACCTGAAACGAATCACACCCACCCCCTTCCACCCCATCATCCTGCCTGTTTCAACCTCACCCCGATCACGTCAGGGCCCCCCTTCTCCGTATTGACGAACGTTCCCCTTTCAGGACCAAATCATTTACAGCGGGCTGCCGTCAACTAAAAACGGTGTCGTTTACGGTCATTACGTCAAACGCACCGGCGTCCCACTCGGTTTAACGCCCCTCGCCGGGCTCCGACACCATCAGCAGAGCCGGGGAAAAAGGCGATTAAAAATGGCTCCCAGGAGGGGATGAGTCTTAAAAGACCCCTGCCGTCTTATGCCCCAACCGCATAACCAATTGTGAAAGGCGCACAGATCTGATAACTTTGAGAAAATTGGCTTTTAAAGAAGCCGCAACGCCCTGAGCAGCCGCGCCCCAAACAACAGCCCCGCAGCTGTCAGCCGCCTTTGCAGGGTGTCAACAATGCACGCTGCATATGTCTCCTTTTACTCGGGGACGTCGCAGCATGAAACGCATCCCCCCGAGATCGTCGCCCTTAAGTCGGAGACAAGGCCATGCGCTTATGCTCCCTTCCCCTTCGGGCCTCTGTCGCCTTTCGGGTACCTGCCCACAAGGGATCCGCCCCCCTTCCTGTTGCTGTATTTTAACATTTCAACATTTCAGGCACGATTTTTGATCTATCTTATGCGTGTCGGCCTGAAAAACCAAAGGACACGGCCTGCCACCTTATCGATGCGGTGACGAGTCCTCCACGCCGACGCCACACGAAGGCTCTCAATGACCCGCCGTCCCCCCCCAGAGGAACGGCTAAGCCACATGGAGGTACGCCATGACCCAATCCCTCGACAACAACGACACCGATCTCTTTACCTCAGAACGCGTGGAGGATGTGGAGGTGCTCACCTTCCACAAACACCTGCTCCACCACCTCACGGATCTCCCGGCCAAGACCCGTATTCTGGAATATCTGGACTCCGTCTCCAAAGATCCAACCATCCGTGTCTTCCTGATTCTCGCCGCGCCCCAGCGCCTGGACAAAGAAGCGTACCTCGACTTCTACCGCCAATACTTAAGCACCAGCACGGTCGCAGACCAGACCCTGCTCAAACGGCTTTATAACGGCCTCAACCAGTTCATCATGAAACTCTACACCATCAACCCCTTTGTGGTGCATGCTGGCAGCGGAAACACGGCCTTTCTCTTCATGAACCTCTCCCTGGCCTGTGACTATCGCATCACCAGTGAGGAGACCCTCTTCGAAAACCCGGTGATGGACCTGGGACTTCCCCCCAAAGGCGGCGGTGTCTTCTTCCTCTCACATATGCTGGGACCGGCAAAATGTGCGGAGATCCTCTACTCAGGGCGGGATATCAACATGGATGAAGCCCTGTCGCTGGGCCTGGTAAACCGCGTCGTCAAACCGGAGTCCCTTCGAACCAGTGCCCTCGAAATTGCCCACGCCTTTGCCCACAAGAGCCCCCAGGCCCTTTTCGGCATTAAAAAACTTCTGGGATACGGCATGAAAGACCTGGAAGGGTTCCTGGAATACGAAAACAAAATTCTGGAAACCACCTTGAGACGCCACCAGCATGAGGAGATGTAGCCAACGCCCCCCGGTAAGCTTCGAAAAATCGGCTTCGGCGCCTTGCACTTCGACCTGAAAGGGTTATAGTGGTTCACTTTGATGCGTTCGCAGGAAAGTAACGATTCAGCTTGTGCCTCCGGCGGCCCTGCCGGGGGCTAAACTTTTGCCTGATTTCATAAAGACGGGTTTAACAAACAGGTTTTAAAAAATAATCTTGATCAAATTTCATCTTAAAAGCGGATGTGATTTGGCCCGAGGCACGAGGGGCAAAACGCATTCGCAACCTGCTTTTCAAGGTGGCACACCTTGCCGCCGGAGGCTTTTTGGGGGCTGAATAGTTACGCAGGAAAAACGTATCTCGACTGCACCCCCCCATCAACACGCCCGATAAGTTTATTTTACCCGGGCGTGGCCGGGGCGCAGGCCTGTGATACCTGTCCAAGAAATCATGGGCCGTCGCCCATCAGCAAGGAGCCGTGAAACATGAGCCGGAGTCACCCCACACGCAGCGCTGCATTCGAACTCTTCCAGACCTGGAACACCTCTGAAAGCCTTACCCGCCACGCCCTCTCCGTGGAAGGGGTTATGCGCCATTTCGCCAAAAAATTTGAAGAAGATCCCGACACTTGGGGCATCATCGGCCTCGTCCACGACATTGACTACGAAAAGTTCCCAGAAGAGCACTGCAGCAAGGCAAAGGAAATTCTCACCGAAGCCGGATGGCCCGAATCCTGGATCCGGGCCGTCGTCAGTCACGGCTGGGGGATTGTCTCCGACGTCAAACCAGAGACCAAACTGGAGCAAACCCTCTACGCCATCGATGAACTCACCGGCCTCATCACCTCAACGGCCCTGGTCCGCCCCTCCCGAAGCGTCATGGACATGAAACCGAAATCGGTCAAAAAAAAGTGGAAGGTGAAGAGCTTCGCCGCTGGCGTAGATCGTTCCATCATCGAAAAAGGTGCCGAAATGCTCGGCATGGAACTCTCGGAGCTCATCGACGAAACCATCCTCGGAATGCGCGAGGTGGCCGAGTCCATCGGCCTGGGAATGTCTGAAGCGAATTAGCTCATAAGCCGGGGGTCGAAAAGACCCTCGGTGATCCCGTCAAAATCATAACGCGGACTTGATCCCCTTCCTCTGTGTGTCTGCTGCAAATCCATTTCGAACATCAAATGCAGCATCAACCACGGAGCCCCCATGGCAAGTTCAGCCCATGACCTGGTCCTTTCCTTCTACACCCGTTTTACCAGTCGCATCGCCATCAGCGTGGGCTATGGCCCTGGCCTGGAGGAGATCTTCCCTTTTGTTTTTGAAGACTGCGGTGGCACAGCCATCGGTATCATCGCCCTGGCCGTGATGGACCTGAACGAACGCGAGGTGGTCCATATTTATCACCTGGGCGCCCTCACCCCGGGAAAGGGACAGGGGACAACGATGATTAAAGAATTGTGCCGGGTGGCCACCCAATGCCAGGTCCCCCTCAGCCTCAGCCCCATTCACTGCCCCAACGGAAACCCCTTATGGCTCGATGACAAGGGCCTGGCCCTCTGGTATCGGAGATTTGGTTTCAGGGGAGCGGCACACTTGGTTCGTGAACCCGGGGCCTTGCCCCCCTCCATGACCTGCACCCGTCGTGGTTCAGCCACAACAAACAGCGAACAAAGGCGGAGAAGCATCATACGTCGTGATAAAAGCCTCAATCTCCCACGAATCGATTAATACCCACGATGAAAATCAACGCACCCGTCGAGGGGCTCCCCCCGCCTTAAGGCGAGGAAGTTGCGACAAAAGATCCCGGCGATCTCTTCAGGAAAACTCATGGCAGAGATGTGGGGGGTCACGACAACACCCGGCATCGTCCACAGGGGACTCTCACGGCTCAACGGCTCTTCTTCAAACACATCCAGCACGGCCCCGGCAAGATCCCTCCTCTCCAGAGCATCACTCAAATCAGGTTCGCACACCGTGCTGCCCCGGCCCACATTCATGAAAACAGCCGAGGTTTTCATGGCGGAAAACGCCTCCACATTAAAAAGATGGTGCGTGGAAGGCGTGGCGGGAAGAACCGACACCACATAATCACACGAGGATAAAAAATCATAAAACTGCCCTTGTGGAAAAACCTGGGCCACCCCCTCGCATTCTCCTCCGCTTCGACGATAACCGTGAACCCGCATACCGAAATGATGCCCCGTCCGGGCTACATGCTCCCCGATGGAGCCCAGCCCGCACACCCCCAGGGTCAGATCTCGCAGGCCTCGGTAAGCAAGAGGCGCCCACACCCGGGCCTGCTGATTCTCCCGAACGGCAAAAAGGTTCCGCTCCCTGGCCAGAATATAGCCAAAGACATACTCGCTCATCAACGGACCGAACACCCCCTTCACCCCGGTGAGGAGGTAATCTTTCCGAAGCCCTTCGCGGCACAAGGCATCGACGCCTGCAAAGGTGGACTGCACCCACACAAGCCTTGATGCGTCGGCAAGCACCTGCGCCACCCTATCCGGCTGCCCGAGAATCACCTCGCACCGCCCTGCAACCTTTCGAGCCTCAGCCACCGTCTCACAGGCATGAAGGGTCAGGTCCGGCAAGCCCGCCGCTTCCACCAGGGGCAGGTAAACCCGGGCGTCTCGTGCCAAAATCAATCCATGCGTCATGACGTGTTCCTTCCATTCTTTCTTTGCCACGTTCTTTATGCTACGGTATCCGCAGTTTTTTTAAGTCTTCCAGCCCTATTTTTCCCAGGCAACCACAACCTTCTGAATGAACAAGGCCTTATAAATTTGATACCCCTTGCTTTTCTTGCTGTCATTTTCGGATTGGCCCTTCTTGTATGGAGCGCCGACCGTTTTGTCGATGGATCCGCCGCCACCGCCCGTCACTTCGGAATGCCACCCTTACTCATCGGCATGGTCATCCTGGGTTTCGGCACTTCGGCCCCTGAAATGGTGGTCTCCGGCCTGGCAGCCACCCAAGGCAACCCGGGTATCGCCCTGGGCAACGCCTATGGCTCCAACATTGCCAACATCGCCCTGATCTTAGGAATCACAGCCCTCATTGCCCCCATCACCGTCCACTCCCAGGTGCTTCGAAAAGAGTTGCCCCTTCTCGCCGTCATTACCGCTCTTTCGGCCTTTCAGATCGCCGATGGCCACATCAGCGCCATGGACGCCTGGGTTCTCTTGACCATCTTCGGTGGCCTCATAGCCTGGACCATTCGCCAGGGCCTCCACCACCGAAACGATACCCTCGGCAATGAAACAGAACAAGGGCTTACGACGGACGCCCAGCCCCTCTCACGAGCCCTCTTTCGGCTCTTCTCCGGCCTCATTTTTCTCATCGTCGCCTCCCGGATCCTGGTCTGGGGCGCCGTGGCCATGGCCCGAGCCTTCGGCGTGAACGACCTGATCATCGGCCTCACCATCATAGCGGTGGGGACCTCCCTCCCCGAACTCGCCTCCTCCATCATCGCCACCCGCAAGGGAGAACACGACATCGCCCTGGGCAATGTCATCGGATCCAACCTCTTCAACACCCTGGCCGTGGTCGGCATTGCCGGGGCCATCCACCCCATGGACGTGCCCCCGGAAGTCCTTACCCGGGATGCCCTCACCATGGGCCTTCTGACCCTCTCCCTCTTCGCCATCGGATACGGGTTCAAAGGCAGGGGACGCATCAACCGATTCGAAGGCCTGATCCTTGTCGTCA
The DNA here is from genome assembly GCF_030145185.1 of Desulfoluna sp. Classification (GTDB taxonomy): domain Bacteria; phylum Desulfobacterota; class Desulfobacteria; order Desulfobacterales; family Desulfolunaceae; genus Desulfoluna. The sequence goes on from NZ_JAQYWB010000026.1 coordinate 10,359, forward strand.
CCTATATCGGCTACAATGCCTGGGTGGCCATGGAGATTTTTCGGTAAAAGCATGCCTCCGGCGGCCCTGCCGGGGGCCAAACTTTTGAAAATTTTTTATGGACTGGGTTTGACAAACAGGCAAAAAAAAGGCCACCCCATTGGGCGGCCTTTTTTCGTTACACGCAGTGCGGTGTTTTTATGCGCGATCTACACGCCGAATTTCTTTCCGTAATTCTCCACCACAAAATCGATGTCTTTGTCGCCCCGGCCGGAGAGGTTCACCAGAAGGGTCTCCTCCTTCGGGAGCTCCTTGGCAAGCGTCATGGCGTAGGCCACGGCATGGGCGCTCTCGATGGCAGGGATAATGCCCTCGGTGCGGGAAAGCTCAAACAGGGCGTCGATGGTCTCCTCATCCCCTGCCGTGACATAATTCACCCGCTTGATGTCTTTCAGGAGGCTGTGCTGGGGACCAACGCCCGGGTAATCAAGGCCGCTTGCCACGGAGTAAACGGGCAGGGGCTCACCGGCCTCATCCTGAAGAAGATACGATTTAAAGCCATGCAGGGTCCCAGGCGTTCCCAGGGTCAAGGTGGCGGCGTGTTTGCCATCTTCAAGGCCCGCCCCCGAAGGCTCAACCCCATGCATCTTGACGCCCTCGTCTTCAAGAAAGGCAGCGAAGAGCCCCATGGCGTTGGAACCGCCCCCCACACAGGCCACCAGGTGATCGGGAAGTTTCCCGTAGCGTTCCTGGAACTGAGCCCGGGCTTCGATGCCGATGATCTTCTGAAAATCTCGCACCATCATGGGAAAGGGATGGGGCCCCACCACGGAGCCAATGGCATAGAGCTGGGTCACCGGATCCGCAAGATACGCTTCAAAGGCGGCATCCACAGCATCTTTAAGGGTCTGGGTGCCTCGGGTCACCGGGATCACATTGGCCCCTAAGATCCGCATGCGGATGACGTTAGGTTTTTCTTTTTCAATGTCGATCACCCCCATGTAGATATCACACTCCAGCCCCACAAGCACAGCCGCCGTGGCCAGAGCCACGCCGTGTTGTCCGGCGCCGGTTTCGGCAATCAGCTTCTTCTTGCCCATGCGCTTGGCCAAAAGGGCCTCACCCAGGCAGTGGTTAATCTTATGGGCTCCGGTATGGTTGAGGTCTTCCCGCTTGAGGTAGATCTGAGCGCCCCCGATCTTCTCGGAGAGGTTTTTGCAGTGAAACAAAGCACTGGGACGCCCGACGAAATCCTTCATGAGCATGGTCAGCTCGCTGATAAACGCGGGATCCTCTTTGATCTCATTGTAGGCGGCGGTGATTTCATCAAGGATGGCCTGGAGCTCGGGCGGAACAAAGCTGCCGCCATAATCTCCAAAATAACCTTCGGCGTTGGGCATTTCAAGGCTGCGAATATCGGTGGTCATATCTCTTCTCCTGGGTCTGAATCGTCTATCTAAGGGCCTGCCCTTACCGGTTCGGCCGCCACATGTTTCTACATGCAGAAACATGCCTCACTCATGCCCCTTTTGCAACCTTTTTTTACTTCCGGAAGCAGAAAAAGCGCCAATCACCTTGCCTTTCAACCCCAAACCCACCTATAGTACTCTTTCTGTCAATTTTAGCCCCTACAGGTGACCTACGTGATCTCCAAACCTCTCATCGAGGCTATCGTTGCCCAGTATGTCCAGCCCCTGGAGGGGCGCCATGGACTTGTTCACTGGGCCCGTGTTCTTGAAAATGGACGGCTGCTGGCCGACCGCACCGACGCTGATCTCACCGTTGTGGAGCTCTTCTCCATTTTCCACGATGCCTGCCGACACAACGAATCCTTTGACCCCAACCACGGAGCCCGTGGCGCAAAACTGGCTCGCCAGTTCCACCAGTCTGGATTCCTCTCCTTAAGTGATCGGCAACTCGAACTGCTTACCTACGCCTGCGAAGCGCACACAGACGGGCTGATCACCGGTGACCTCACCGTGCGGGTCTGCTGGGACTCCGACCGCCTCGACCTGGGTCGCGCGGGAATCCGCCCCGCCCAGGGCCTTTTGTGCACCGGTGCCGCCCGAGACGGCGACATCATGGAGTGGGCAAGTCAGCGCAGCCTCTCCGGGCACCGCCCCGAGCTCCTTGCCGACGAATGGGGTGTCCATCTTAAAGATGAACAGTCGGCGTAAAACAGCGCGTCAAAAGGAACCATCCCGACAGTGCCTCAGGCGGCCCTGCCGGGGGCTAAACTTTTGAAAAGTTCAACAAACAGGTTTTACAAAATAACCTTGATTCAATTTCATCTTAAAAGCGGATGTGATTTCCCCCGAGGAATCCGCCGACGCAAAAGCCTCCGGCGTGACCAGTCCGCATAGGCCCATGTCTATGCGTCACCACTTACCCCACGTCAATGGGCTACGGCGCGACAAGCGATCCGTCTTCGCCTGTGGCTACGCCGTGACATGGGGGCAAAACGCATTCGTAACCTGATTTCAAGGTGGCCCACCTTGCCGCCGAAGACTGCTTCTCTGTCAATCCAATCGACACCCGTGAAAATCATCCACCCCCCATTCAGGACCTTATGACCCATGCACCTTTTTAACGCCATTGCCATATTGATCACCCTGGCCGCCCTCTTCAGTTTCATCAACGACCGATTCATCAAGCTTCCCGCCACCATCGGCATCATGATGATTGCCATGCTGATGTCTTTGGGGCTGATTGTGCTGGCCCCCTTCGGGCTCGATCCGGGAGTGGCCAAGCTCATCGCCGGCATCGACTTCAACACCACCCTCATGGTGGGGATGCTCTCCTTTCTTCTCTTTGCCGGTGCCCTTCACGTGGAGATGGATGACCTCCTGGAAAACAAGGTGGAAATCGCTCTCTTCGCCACGGTGGGCGTGGTGGCCGCCACCTTCATCACCGGAACCCTGGTTTATTACGCGGCAGGGCTTATGGGCCTCACCCTGGATTACATCCACTGCCTCCTCTTCGGTGCCCTCATCTCCCCCACCGACCCGGTGGCAGTGCTGGGCATCCTGAAGTTGACGGGCGCTCCCAAAAGCCTGGAGGTCAAGATCACCGGGGAGTCCCTTTTCAACGACGGCATCGGGGTGGTGGTCTTTCTGACCATCCTGGAGATCGCCACAGGCGAGGCCGAACTCTCCGCCGGTCATGTGGCGGCCCTTTTCGCCACAGAGGTGGCCGGTGGCCTGATTCTGGGCCTCGTCACCGGCTGGATCGCCTACCTCTTCCTCTCCAAGGTGGACAACTACCAGGTGGAGGTCCTCATCACCCTGGCCCTGGTCACCGGCGGCTATGCTTTGGCCCTGGCCCTTCATCTCTCCGGCCCCATCGCCATCGTCATCGCGGGCCTTCTCATCGGCAACCGAGGCCGGGCCTTTGCCATGAGCGACAAAACCCGAGAGCATTTAGATACCTTCTGGGAACTCCTCGACGAAACCTTAAACGCCGTCCTCTTCCTTCTCATTGGCTTTGAAATCCTGATCCTCACCGTCAGCAGACGCTTCCTGGGCCTGGGCATGCTGGCCTTCTTCATCGTCCTGCTCGCCCGATTCACCTCTCTTGCCGGTGCCCTGGCCATCCTGAAACCCTTCCGCACCTTTGCCAAAGGTGCCCTCCCCATCCTCACCTGGGGCGGCCTCCGGGGAGGCATCTCCGTAGCCCTGGCCCTCTCCCTGCCCGCCTCCATCCCGGTCCGGGACGGCCTCGTCACCATGACCTACGTCGTGGTGATCTGCTCCATCGTCATTCAAGGCCTCACCATCGGCAAACTGATTAAGCGCCATCATTAAAAAACATGCCTCCGGCGGCAAGGTGAGCCACCTTGAAAGCGGGTTGCAAATGCACTTTGTCCCTCGTTCCTCAGGCCAAATTGCATTTGCCTTCCAATACTGACGATTGTGCCCGCAGTATCGCAAGATTTTTAAGGCTGACGATGCAAAAAGATAATCCCCCGCCACCGGATCGGATTTAAGCTTACTGAATCACTCCGCCAAGGTTTGCCAGAACGCAATCCCATTCCCTATTCCCCATTCCCTATTCCCTATGCACCATTCACTATTCACTATTCACTATTCACTATTCACTATTCACCATTCCCCATTCACTATTCCCCATTCACTATTCCCCATTCACTATTCACTATCTTCACTATTCACAAAAAAAAACACCGCAACAACTCTCAAAGAGTGGTGGCGGTGCCTTTAAAAAAAGCTCTGGCTCACAGCATGGTGGAACCCCGGACGCGGTCGGACGTCCGGGACAGGAAGAAATGCTGTTGGTCATTCATGCAGTCTATTTCATTGACAAGGTAACCAGAACAACATGAATTTAGGAGAGATCTGAGCCAGAACATCGGTTAGGAGCGCCCCGCAAAGGGGAGGCTCCAAAAATCATGTCACAAAAAAATCATACCGTCTCTTCCGGGTCCATGGAGAACTTCCAGGCACAGACCCACTCGTCAGGATGAACATCCGGCGGGCACCCGATACACTCGGTCTGAATGCGCGAATCAATGGCCCGGGCAAAACTGGGATATTCCACAAGACCGGCTGATTTGCAGGGATAATCGTCCAGGTTCTTCCGCTGCCGGGCCGTCTGAACGCGGCACTTGTTCATTTGAAAAACAAAGCTGCCCTCGTCCTCATCCACGATGGACTGCTCGTTGATCCTTGCGTACATGCGAAACTTCAGGGCGGCCTTCAGCCCCTCAAGACCAGGCTTTTCTGAGAGCCCGAGAAAACGCTTCACCGCAGACGCTTCAAAGGGAGAAAAATGTCCCCAGCAGGAATCATTACAGCGTTTGGCATCGTTCATGCCGTGGGTAAACTCCACGGACTGAAACCACACCCCGTCATTGGCCAGCCAATTGATGGAGATCGATTCAAGAAGGGCGTGCATCTTCTCGGCGTCCAAATCGAGCAGAGCATCGGGGATGCCGTCGGTCATGCCAAACCCCAGGGTCCTGGAGAGACGTTTTAACTGAATATCCCGACTTGTGTCGAGGGCCTTCCAGAGAGCCTCCTGGGCCTTCTCCGTTCCGAGCTGATGCCGCACCTCCGTAAACCAGAGAACGTGATGCATGATGATGCGATGCATCATGTCCATAGCCAGCCGTGCGGTCTCTTCCCGGCTCAACCCCTCCAACTCCATCTTGGTCGTTTCCATCATCTGACGCCTTCTTCGATTAAATGAATGCCATGCATGGTGAAGGGAACCCACCGCGCTGCACGAAAAATTGAAACGATGTGCCCCCGGCGGTCAAGGCGCAGCCCCCCTTTGCTCTTCGGCCAGGAAAAGCAAAGAAAACTGCCGTTTGCACAGGGGTTTTGATTCAATGAAAAAGAAGCACAAACACAAAAAAAACCGTGATCAAAACCCTGGGCCCTGGAACCGTAACCATGCCCCAACGGCTCATTATTTACTACCTATTCGCCCTTAAGTATACCCGCATAAATGGATACAATGTATTTTGCGCGTCTACCGACCCCTTTAAATAATCGCCCAGGCAGGTTCGCCCGAGGCAGATTTCTTCTAAAAAAGGAGGCGCCCATGCTTTGGAACGAACACTCAATCACGTGAACAAAAAAAATGCCTCTGGCAAGTCGCTTTTTGAAAGGGTGCCGGCTGCGCCTTGGTAAAAACCGCAAAACCTTTTTGGTTGCACAACCTCTCTTGCCCGCCCTGGGACAGGCAAGAGAGGCCATGATACGTGAAGGTTACCGCAAGCGTCGGGCTCTCGAAATATTATTTAAAGCCTGTTTATCAAACGGTTCGAACGTTTGGCCCCCGGCAGGGCCGCCGGAGGCCAAACCCTTCATGCTATTTCCCCCCGAATCCTGCGTCGTCCATGGCCGTCACCGCGCCATCACAGGTTTGAATCGCATCCATTTTACCCATGGCCGAAGGCAGCAGGGTATTGATAAAGAAGCGGGCCGTGGTGATCTGACCCTTGTAGAAGGCGGAATCTTTCTTCTTCTTATCAACCAGGGGAGCGGCCACGGTGGCACGCCAGAGAAGCATCCATGCCATGGTCAGATCGCCGGTCACCTCCAGCAAGGGGTGAGAAAAGGCGTAGGCATCCAGTACCTTGTCGGACATGGCGGCCTTACTGATGGAGGCGACCACTTCCGTGTACTTGGCAAAACACGTTTGCATATTTTCCGCCAGGGAAGCCACAGCCTCAACCCCTTTGGCCTGGTTAATGGTGCCCTGGATCATCTCCAGGAAGTCCATGAAGGGCTTGCCTTTTTTCATTCCCAGTTTGCGGCCGAGAAGATCCATGGACTGGATCCCGTTGGTGCCCTCGTAAATCATAAAGATCCGAGAATCCCGCAAGAGCTGGGCCACGGGGAACTCCTCCACATAACCGTAGCCGCCGTAAACCTGAATCCCATGGCTGCAGACTTCAAAGGCCTTGTCCGTGATGTACCCTTTGATCACAGGGGTCAACACCTCCAGGAGCAGGCCGTATTTGCTGCGTTCATCGGCATCTTCGCTCATGGCAATCCTGTCATGACAGAGCCCGCCGAAATAAAGCAGGCTTCGCATGCCGTCCACATAGGACTTCATGATCAGAAGCTGCCGTTTCACGTCCGGATGATTGATAATCGCAACGGGAGCCGAACCTGAAGGGTCGGTCATCCCTTTGGTCTGTACCCTCTCCCGGGCATAGTTCAAGGCGTGGATGTAAGAGGCCGTGGCGCAGGCGAATCCCTGGAGTCCAACCATCTGCCGCGCTTCGTTCATCATCAAAAACATGGCGGCCATGCCCTTGTTCTCTTCACCCAGAAGGGTCCCGATACACTCCCCCTTGCCCCCCAGGGTCAAGGAGCAGGTGCAGTTGCCGTGGAGACCCATCTTCTCTTCGATGCCGGTGCAGACCACATCGTTAAAATCGCCCAGACTGCCGTCGTCATTGATGCGATATTTGGGAACCATGAAAAGGGAGATGCCGCGGGTGCCTGCCGGTGCATCTTCAAGGCGGGCGAGGACCGGGTGGATGATGTTGGACACCATGTTCTGCTCACCGCCGGAGATAAAGATCTTACTTCCCGAGATGGAATAAGTGCCGTCGCCGTTGTTTTTGGCCACGGTGGTCAGGGCGCCCACGTCGGAACCGGCTTCAGGCTCTGTCAACAGCATGGTGCCAGACCATTCCCCTGAGAACATCTTCTTCAGGACCTGTTTTTTCTGAGCCTCCGTTCCGTACCCCTCAATGAGCTTTGCGGCCCCGTGGGAGAGCATGTTGTAAAGCATAAAGGCGTTGCAGGAACCGTAGAAATACTCGTTGGCAGCCATGGACACGGCATGGGGAAGGCCCTGGCCGCCCCACTCCGGGTCGTCACTCATGGCCAGCCACTCGCCTTCACAATACAAATCGTAGGCATGTTTGAACCCTTCAGGTACGGTGACGGTCCCCGCATCAAAGGTGCACCCCCCGTCTCCCACCTTCTGCAGCGGAAGCATCTCCTTGATCCCCAGATTCCGGGCTTCACCGATAATCATATCAATGGTTTTACGATTGAATTCCGCATAGGACCCGGCTTTGTACTCTGTTCCAACGTTCAGCTGCTCATGAAGTACGAAGTCAATATCCCTTTTATCTGCAATCAGTTGAGCCATGAATCGGTTCCTTTCTTTGTTGTTAAGAGCGGGTAAGAAAGCCTGCCTCCGGCGGCGAGGTGAGCCACCTCGAAAGCGGGTTGCGGTTAAATGCATTCGGTATCATCCACGGGTCAGGCGCAGGCACCCACCATGTGAAGGACCTCATCGTTCCGGTTGGCGGCACACCAGATTCGCATGCGCTGGGCATCTCGAACCAGGTCGTCCCTGAAATCAGGGTGGGCGATGCTGATCAAGGCCTCGGCCCGTTCCCAGGTCGACTTGCCTTTGAGGGAAACCATGCCGTATTCGGTGACCACATACTCGGTAATGGACCGGGGCAGGGTCACAACGGTGCCGGGATCGAAGACCGGCTTGATGCGGGAAATCAGCTGGCCCTCTTTATTGCGGGCCGTTGACGAGAGGCAGATAAAGGATTTTCCCCCCTTGGAATGGTACGCGCCATAAGCGAAATCAAATTGTCCGCCGGTTCCGGTGATATGCCGGTACCCTGCGGATTCGGAAGAGACCTGACCGTAGAGATCCACCTCCAGGGCGTTGTTGATCGAGACCACCCGATCATTGGCTGCGATGTTGAACAGGCCGTTGGTATAATCGACGGCGTAGCTGGCGCAGGCGGGGTTGTTGTCAAGAAAGTCATAGAGCCGCTGGCTTCCCAGGGCAAAGGCGTACACCATTTTGCCCCGATCCTTGGCCTTTTCACTGTTGGTGATCTTCCCGGCCTCATACATCTCGAGGTAAGAGTCGGCAAGCATCTCGGTGTGCACCCCGAGGTTCTTCAACTCTGACTGTGCGATGAGCTTGCCCACCGCATTGGGCATGCCTCCGATCCCCAACTGAATACAGGCCCCATCCTCGATCTGCTGAACGATCAGGGTGGCGATGGCCTTGTCCACGACGGTCACGGCAGAATCCGGCAGGGTCAGAAGCGATTTGTTGTCCGACTCCACCACAAAATCCACTTCAGAGATGTGAATCGACTCCTCAGCCCCTCCGAGGCAGCGGGGTATATTCTCGTTCACTTCCACAATCACTTTGTGGGCACTTTCGATGATCGCCCGCTGAAAAGAGTTGGCGATGCCGAAGTTAAAGTTTCCGAAACAATCCATGGGAGCCACGCGCAGCATGCAGACATCGCTTCGAAGATTCTTTCGATAATGGGACGGCCCTTCATGGTAAACAAAAGGAATAAAATGGCAGTTGCCCCTATCGTGACTCTTGCGCTCACCACCGCTGAAATGCCAGCTGTTATAAATGAATCGGCCACTCTCCGGGTCCCCTTTGGAGACCGCGGCCACTCCGGGAAAGGCCAGGGCTCGAACCTTCACATCCCACAGGTCATCCTGCCGCATCGCAAGGGCCGCATCCAGAAATTCCGGGGCACAACAAAACGCCCCATAATCCACCCAGTCTCCCGGGTTGACGATGGAAACCGCATCTGTTGCCGAAACGAGTTTATTCTTGTAATCACTCCTGAAACCCATAACCCCTCCCTGTGAGATGATGATTCTTACCGCTGGTGCCTGGCGGGCACCCCCCTGCAGGGAATGTGGGAGACCCTGCTTTCTTTGGGGGATGCTTCCGCACGACATGGCCCACGGTTACGCCGAACCAGTGAAACCGGGTGAGGAACCCGGTGACGATTCTTTCTCACCGTTACTCGACGTATACGCCGTTTCATGACGTAATCAGTGGCAACAAATGTGCCATCTCTTTCAACAAGGAGACATCCCTCTGTTTTTTGTCATAAAAAAACAATAAATGAGCGCCCCTCCAAAAACAGACGAGGGGAAGCAATGTGGCTATTTCGCCACACCGCGTTCCCCTCTGCCTGCCGTTCATCGTTTGGTTAAAGTAGTTTAGGTCGCCTTGTGGCGATACAGCCCCATATAGTGGCTATTTCAATCCATACTTGCGCATCTTGGTAAAAAGAGTTTTCCGGTGAATGCCAAGCATCTCCGCCGTGCGCCCCCTCTGCCAGCGAGTCTTGTCCAACGCATGCTCGATCATCTGCCGTTCAAAAGCCTCCACGGCGTGGGTGAGCCCCGTCCCGGTATCGGGCAGATCCATCTCCACATCATACGCCTCCGACTCCGTCTCCATGAGCTCCATGAAATCAATCTTTCGCAGGGTCACATAGCGCTTCAGCACATTCTGCAGCTCCCGAATATTGCCCGGCCAGTGATACCGGGTAAATGCGGCAAGAATTCGGCCGGTGATAGGGGGAACCTCCTTTCCAGAGGCGTACATGGACAAAAAATGATCGATGAGAAGCGGCAGGTCATCCTTGCGCTTTCGAAGGGGTGGCAGCTTGATGGGGATGATATGGACCCGATAGTAAAAATCCTCCCGCATGAGCCCTTTTTGCACCAGCTCCTTAAGGTTCCGGTTGGTGGCGGCCACAATACGGATATTGGGTTTTCGAACGAGGGTGCCCCCCACCGGCGTGTACCCGCTGCCCTCAATGGCTCTTAAGAGCTTGACCTGCATGTTGAGACCGATCTCACCAATCTCATCGAGAAAAAGGGTGCCCTCATCGGCGATATCGAGGAAGCCTTTCTTATCGGAACTGGCACCGGTAAAGGCCCCCTTTTTGTAACCAAAAAACTCACTTTCAATAATGTTCTCGCTGATGGCCCCACAGTTGACCGGCACAAAAGGTTTCGCGCTTCGATCGCTCATGCGGTGAATCGCCCGGGCCACGAGTTCCTTGCCTGTCCCCGACTCCCCGTAGACCATCACGTGAACGCTGGTGGCAGCGGCCTTGAGAATCAGCTCATAGACCTCCTGCATCACCTCACTCTTGCCCACAATGTCACCAAATTTGTATCGCTCCCGGATCGTGGACCGCAGCCGGAGATTCTCCTTGCGTAAATGTTTGGCACTCTCGGCGATGGCCTCTTCGGTGAGCTTTCGATCCGTGATATCCAGCACAATGGACTGCACCTTGATCACGGCGCGATCGCTGTCAAAAATCGGGGTGCGCACCGCAAAGTACCAGCGATCGTCATGGGGGCTCTTGACCTCTTGGCGCACCGTCTGCCCGGTAAACACCTCCTCGGTACACCAGGGACAAGGCTTATCCAGACCGTAGATCACCTTGTAACACATCTCCCCCACCGCATTCCGTCCGATCCACTCTTCCAGGGTCCGGTTGATAAACTCCAGCCTTCGGTCCACCGTAATGATGTAGATAAAGCCTTCAAAGGTCGTCAGAATAGCCGAGAGCTTGGCCTCACTCTCCCTCAGGTTATTCTCCGCCAGCTTCCGTTCGGTGATGTCCATAAACGAGGCGATGCTGTTCATGGTGCCGGGAATCAAGCCCACCTTCATATAAATATAGGTCAGATTCCCGGCCTTCCCATGAATCCGGCACTCATACTCAATGGGGATATCCGACCCCGGTTTTCGCCGGCCGTAATGGTAGCGCTGCATCCGGTCCAGATCCTCAGGGACCACAAACTGAGACCACTTCATCCGGGTATCGATCTCCGCACGGGTGTACCCCACCATGGCCTCGAAGCGTTCGTTGGAAAAAAGAATCGTCATCTCATGATCGATGATGATGGTCCCTGTGCCCGTGTTCTCAAAAACCGCCCGGTACATTTTCTCACTCTTGACCATGACCTCCATGGACCGAAGATGGCTTTCGCGCATTCTCAATCTCTGAACGGCCCCGCCCACCCCCCGGGCCAACACCTCAAGAAGATTCAGCTCCTCCGCATCAAAGAGATACCCCCCCGAGGCGTAAAGGGTCACCACCCAAGGCTCCCCGACCCCTGGGGACAGCAACAGGCTGACAGCGGCTGAATAGCCCATCTTCAAGGCGTCCTCCCTCCACCGGGAGAAATTGTAATCTGTGGCGATATTCTGAACAAGACAGGTGCGCCTGTCAGCCAGAGCGATGGCCGCAGGACAGCCCCGCCCATCGGCCGCAGCCCCTCGAATCACCGCAAGATCAGGGCAGGAGGCCTCCAGCTGACTGCCAGCCCTGACCGCCACCCGTTCATCGTCCGACTCCGGGAGCCCCCCCACCCAGGCATAGTCGTAAGGGCTCTCCTTCGAAAAGGAGAGAAGCCGACAGAGCTTTTCAAGCAGCTCGTCTTCCGTTTGAGAATGAATCAAGAGATTCAAAAAAGAGATATAGGCCCTGTGATTCTGCGCTCTGAGATCGTCCATGATACGTTGGCCTCGTCGTAAAAGATAAACTCGTCACACGTCGATGCCCGAATACCCGCCACTTTCCCTGTGAATCAGGAGGATGAGGGCAGGACAAAACAACGTGGCGGAATGGTAACACAGGGGCAGGGTAAGTTCAAAAATTACCCGGATGACTCCTGTTCTGATCATCACGACAGCGTTTCAAGCCAAAGGAGACATTGCAGAAAGGATGAAAATGCATTTAAGGTGTTTTAGCCTAAGTGGCTTCGCGACCCTTGCCGCCGGCAACCAGGCTAAAGATGCCTCCGGCGGCCCTGCCGGGGGCCAAACTTTTACCCGATTTTATAAAGACGGGTTTGACAAACAGGTCTTAAAAAACAATCTTGGGTAAATCTAAAGCGCATTTGCAACCTGCTTTCAAGGTGGCACACCTTGCCGCCGGAGGCACGTTTTTGCCCCCGACTTTAGCCATAGAAGGCTGCTTTTCATGATCTGAACAGTGACAATAGAAGGAACGCATGATGAATCGCTCATTTCAACAAGAGGCTTGTATAGACCTTCTGATCGCCCTGGCGGAGACACCGGGTCCGAGCCTGGGGGAGGCACCAAGAAGACAGGTACTGGAGCAGTTTTTTGCAGAGCATGGCGTGGACTCACGTGTGGATGAGGCGGGAAACCTTCGGGTGCTTATAGGCGACGGCCCCTGGGAAGAGACGGTGGTCTTCGATGCCCACATGGATGTGGTTCAGGAAGGCTTTGAAGCAGAGGTGACCCGGGAAGGGGGCCGACTCATCGGCATGGGCGTGGCCGATGACCTCGCCGCCGTCAGCCTCCTGGCCCACCTGGCCGTGGACCTTTCAAAACAGGAAGCCCCTTTGAAGCGCCCCTTTTTGATCCTCTTCTCCACCGGCGAAGAGGGCGACGGCAACCTCAAAGGGGTCCGGCACCTGGTAAAAGAGAAAAAAACGCCGCCCCATCTCTTTGTCTCCTGTGACCTCAACTTCGACCATATTTCCTTAACCGCTTTGGGATCCCGGCGCTATCGTATCACCGCCAAAGCCCCGGGCGGCCACAGCTGGAGCGACTTCGGCCTGCCAAGCGCCATCGACGCCCTCATGGCCCTTTTGACCGAGGTCAAAGAACGATTCGCCAAAACCAACGCCTCCCGCCCCGGTGAAGCCTCCTGCAATATCGGCACCTTCACCGGCGGGGAAGGGATCAACTCCATCGCAGCCAACGCCTCGGCCACCTTTGAGTTCCGAAGCGTCGATCCCCTCCTCCTCACCCAACTGGACCAGGACCTTCAAGAGTGCCTCGGAAATCACCCCACCGAAGAAATCACCTTCACCTGCGCCCTCACCGGAGAACGCCCCGCCGCCCAGCCCGTGGATCGCGCCCGCATCGAACCCCTGGTCATCCAGACCATCCAAAACGCCACAGGGATCACCCCCACGGAGGTCCCCATGAGCACCAATATCAACCTCCCCCTCTCCCACGGCTGGCCATCCGTCTGCGTGGGCCTCTGCCAAAGCGGCCGCTTCCACAGCCACGAGGAATTTCTCGTCATCGATTCTCTGGCACAGGGCTGGGAGGTGCTGCAAGCGGTTATGAAAGAGATGGGATAAGGGAAAGAAAGGTCAAAGGGAAAAAAATATCAAAGGGGAAAAAGCCTCCGGCGGCAAGGTGTGCCACCTTGAAAGCAGGTTGCGAATGCGTGGAGGCCGTCTTTATCCATGCGCTTTCGGGGCATTCGCTCGAAGGATGAAATATAACGACCGTCACGGCAGGAGACACCGATTTCATTCTTCCGAAAAACCTGGGAGCGGGGCCGTTCTGCTGAACGGCCCTCACCGCCTGAGTGATTCCCGTTAAAGCCATGAGTTCCCTGTTCATCCCAGGCCCCAATATCACCCACACCGGTGAGATTACGGCGGCATCGTAGGGTGGGCAAAGCGCGAATAATGTTCGTTCCTAAGACCCCATGCCCTTGTGGCACACGGTGCAGGGCCTTAAACTCTGCGCGAATGCGAACGCATTGCCGCCACAAATGACGACACCCGATGCGCATTCGCAAACCCGCTTTCGAGGAGGTTCACCTCGCCGCCGGAGTTATTCCGGTTAATATCAACCCATGAGTTGATACGGAAGCACCGGTAACGTATGCGCTTGCGACACACGAGGCACCCCCTCACCCTTCACGCGGACGCGGACGCGGGGTGCCGCAAGTACCGATAGCCGGGGAGCATTCGCAAACCCGCTTTCAAGGTGGCGTCACCTTGCCGCCGGAGGCATGCTTTTTAGCGTTTCGATCGCTTTTTCCATGCGATCCAAGGCCTCTTGCAGGACAGCTCTTGTGCAGGCGAAATTAAGCCGGAGCCATCCGGGGGCGTCGAAGTGGGCACCATCTGAGAGCCCCACGCCGCCTGCTTCAAAAAAAGCGGCGGGGTCTTTCACCCCGAGATCCCTGGCATCCATCCAGATGAGATAGGTGGCTTCCGGGAGGAGGGGTTTCAGCCCTTTCATGGCGGCAAGGCGCTTAAAGGCGTAGTCACGGTTTTCTTTGAGATACGATAAAACCTCTTTGAGCCAGGGGCTGCCGTGGATGTAGGCGGCCGTGGCCCCTTCGTAGCCCATGAGGTTCACATAAGGAACGATCCCGTCCATGGCGGCTTTAAAGCGGGTGCGAAGCGTTTCGTCTTCGATAATGGCCATGGCGCAGCCAAGGCCGGGGATGTTAAAGGTCTTGCTCGGGGCCATGAGGGTGACGGTACGGGCGGCCGCGACTTTTGAAAGGGAGGCGGTGGGGATGTGTTTTCTGGACTCGTCCATCACCAGGTCCGCGTGAATCTCATCGGAGCAGATCAGGATATCCCGCTCCTCACAGAAGTCGACGATGCCGGAGAGTTCTTCTTTCGTCAACAGGGTTCCACCGGGATTATAAGGAGAGCAGAGCATGAGAAGTTTTGTCTCGGGGGTGACCTGGGCTTCCAGGACATCTCGGTTGATCACAAGCCGCCCGTTCTCCACGGGCAGAGACACCTTCACCATCTCTCGCCGGGCGTTTTTCGCCGCCGATAAAAAAGGCGGGTAGGCGGGGCTGGGCACGGCGATGGCCTCTGTTTCTCCCACGAGCCGCGCTGCCACATTAAATCCCGTCACCACCCCGGGAATAAAAAGGAGACAATCCCTCTCCACCTTCCAGCCAAAATGTTTCTCAATGTGCCCCAGCGCAGCCTCATACAAGGCATCACTGGGAAGCGTATACCCGTAGACAGGATGTCCCGCGCGCCGAACCAGCGCCGTGGTCACGGCCTCGGGTGCTGCAAAATCCATATCCGCGACCCAAAGGGGCAGCACATCCTCCCCCTTAAACCACTCCCACTTCACACTCGACGTCCCTTTTCGGTCAACGGGCCGGTCAAAATTCATAAAAACTCCTTGTGATTAAAATCAGGGGCAGCGCCCCGGCAGGGTGAATATACCCCTGACGGAGACGAGGGGCCAGAAAAAATGCGGTGTTTGGACGTAACTGTTCAGCTTACGCCTCCGGCGGCCCTGCCGGGGGCCAAACTTTTGAAAAGTTTGACAAACAGGCTTTTATGAGGAAACCCAATCAATTCATGTTTGAAGGCGGATGTGATTTGACCCGAGGGATCCGCCTACGCAAAAGCCTTCGGCGTGACAAGTCCGCCTACGCAAAAGCCTCCGGCGTGACAAGTCCGCCTACGCCCATGTCTATGCGCCACCATTCGACCAACGTCAATGGGCTACGGCGCGACAAGCGATCCGTCTTCGCCTGCGGCTACTCCGTGACATGGGGGCAAAACGCATCCGCAATCTGCTTTCAAGGTGGCACACCTTGCCGCCGGAGGCTGCTTTTCATGAGCTGAATAGTTACAAACCGACGCAAAGAAACACCGACTGGAAACCAGCACGTATTCATCCCGGGAGGCCCTTGAAAGTCCGGCCCCCATGTCCGCATCCCCTGCCCCGTCACACCAACGCTTGACAATCACCCGATTGAACATGTAAATCCTTCCGGAATAAACTCTTCACAACAACCGCAACCGAGAAAGCCCACCTGGGTCTCCTCCGTGCACGAACCCAATGGGAACTCCTGATGTTCGAATCTGTACCATCCTGGTGGCACGCCACTGCCGCAAACGACGCTCCCGTCGATATTCGCAAGGCCCTTGAAACCATTGACCGCCCCTTCTACCTGGTGGACACCGGCAACGGGCCGGAGGCCCACACCTCGGGAGAGGTCCGCGTCGGATGCGGAAAACCCGGTCATGACTGGCTGCCGGCCCTGGCCACGGTCCGTCCCCTGCCCATCTCCAAGCTCGGATCCCGCAGCTTTCTCAAGCGGCACGGGTTGCGTTTTCCTTATATCATGGGGGCCATGGCCAACGGCATCACCAGCGAAGCCATGGTGGAGGCGGCCGGGAAAAACGGCATGATTGGATTTTTCGGTGCCGGAGGCTGCAGCGTCACCCGCATTAAAGAGGCCATCTCCCGCCTCAAAAAAGCCGCCCAGGCCGACCCTTTCCCCTTTGGCTTCAATTTTCTTCATCACCACGGCGCCCCCGAAGCGGAGATGGTCCTGTGTGAGCTCTACCTTAAGGAAGAGATCCGCTGCGTCAGCGCGGCCGCCTTTCTCACCATGACCGCCGCCCTGGTGCGCTACCGGGTCACGGGCATTCACCTGGGAGCGGATGGGCAGGTGGTGGTGCCCAATAAAATCATCGCAAAGCTATCTCGGGAAGAGCTCGCCGAAAAATTCATGACCCCTCCCCCGGCCGAGATCCTGAAAAAGCTTCACGCCCGGGGCCTTATCTCCGACACCGAGATGGCCCTGGCCCCCCGCATCCCCATGGCCGATGATATCACCGCAGAGGCCGACTCTGGAGGTCACACAGACAACCGCCCGGCCCTGGCGCTTCTCCCGGCGATTCAGGCGGTCCGGGATCGGCTGATGGAAACCCACGGGTACCCGGAAAAAATCGGGGTCGGACTGGCCGGAGGCATCGCCGCCCCGGTCTCTGCCGCCGCCGCCTTTGCCATGGGCGCCGACTACATCTTAACCGGCACCGTCAATCAGGCCTGCCGAGAGGCTGGCACCTCGAACAAGGTGAAGGCCCTGCTGGCCCAGGCCCGCCAGGCCGATATCACCATGGCTCCAGCCGCCGACATGTTCGAGATGGGCGGAAAAGTCCAGGTCCTGAAGCGAGGCACCCTGTTCGCCATGCGCGCCGCCCGGCTCCACGCCATCTACCAGTCCGCATCCAGCCTTGAAGACATCCCCGAGGCCGATCGCGCCTTTGTCGAACAGAAAATTTTCGGTAAAACCCTCAACGAGGTGTGGCAAGACACGAAACTGTTTTTTGAGGACCGGGACCCCACCCAGGTCATCAAAGCCGAAACCAACCCCCGGCACAAAATGGCCCTGGTCTTCCGAAGCTACCTCGGCCAGGCCTCCCTCTGGGCCATCCAGGGCCTTACGCAAAAATCCGGCGACTTCCAGATCTGGTGTGGACCGGCCATCGGCGCGTTCAACGCCTGGACCCAAGAGACCCCGCTTGCCAGGCCCGAAGGCCGGGACGTCACCACCGTCGCCTTCAACCTGTTGGTCGGCGCCTCCGTTGAGGCCCGCTCCCGCATCCTGGCCAGCCAGTTCCCCAGCCTTGCCGGAATCCGGTTTCTGCCCAGACCCCACGCCGAACTCTCCGGGTGCTCGATAGAAATTCATTCAGCTTAGGCCTATCGAAAATGTTCCTCCCAAAGCCCCTTGCCTGCATGATATCAAGCGATCACTGTAAATATTGTTTACAGACCGTTTTCAACCGGTCAACATACCGAATCGGAAGAATAACGCATCACCCTCTGATCTGGAGAAATACATGCTGAAGTGGATTGAACAATTCAACCGTCTGTTCGTCGTCTGGGCCGTTTTGATCTGTGTCGCAGCCGCCTTGCTGCCCAATGCCTTTGCCCCCTTAAAACCTCTTATCGTGCCCCTGCTCATGGTGGTCATGTTCGGCATGGGGGCCACCCTACGTGCCAGCGATTTTAAAGAGCCCTTAAAGCGCCCCCACATCATCATGCTGGGAGTCAGCATCCAATACCTGATCATGCCCCTGGCGGCCTACCTGATCTCCAAAGCCATGGGGCTCTCCACCGAGCTCATGGTAGGGATGGTTCTGGTGGGCAGCGTCTCCGGCGGTACCGCCTCCAATGTTGTGGCCTTTCTTGCGGGAGGGGATGTCCCCCTCTCCATCGTCATGACGGCGGCCTCCACTTTTCTGGCGGTCTTCCTCACCCCCCTGCTCACCAACTTTTACGTGGGCGCAACCGTCCCCGTGGCCATGCTCCCCATGTTTTTGAGTATCTTAAAGATTGTTGTAATCCCCGTGGCCTGCGGGATTCTTCTCAACACCCTGTTTCAGGACAAACTCAAAAAAATTCAGCCGATCTTCCCCTTTATCTCAGTGGTCACCATCGTCCTTCTGATCGGCATCATCATCGGCCTCAACCAGACCCGCCTCTCAACCATTGCCCTGCCTCTGGCCCTGGCCATCATGCTTCACAACGGCTGCGGCCTCGCCGCAGGCTACGGGCTGCCGAAACTCTTCGGCTGCGATGAGAAAACCTGCCGAACCATCGCCATTGAAGCGGGCATGCAGAACTCCGGCCTGGCCGTGGCCCTCTCCCTGAAGTACTTTACCGCGGCCTCTGCCCTTCCCGGTGCCCTCTTCAGCCTCTGGCACAACTTGTCGGGGTCTTTTCTGGCCACGGTGTGGACCCTGATGGATGCAAAAAAAGAAGAAAAAAAGGGACACACCGTGCTAACGGCGCAATAGATCTGTTTGAAAAAAGACTCCGGCGAAGCTGCCGGAGGCCAAGTTCTTGAAAAATAACAGAAACAGGCTTAAAAAACAGCAGCGTATTCGCAATCCTGGGTTCAAAGTGGCGCACCTTACCGCCGGAAACTTTTTTTAAATTTTCCCTGCCGTAGCCTGAATTTATCTCCATCACGGACTTGACAAAACACCCCGACTTAACCAATACTACAGAGGTTACAGTATTGGTTAACAAGACAGCTAAAAAAAACGCCCGGCACGATGTCTTCCCGGGTGCTTATAGAACCCTGCCGAATCGGATGCGCCGATTTCGGCAACAATCATATTTAAGGTGGTGTGATGAAAAAGATTGCGGTTTTACCCGGTGATGGTATCGGCCCCGAAGTGATGGCCGAAGCGGTCAAGGTTCTGGACGCAGCCCAGAAGAAATATGGTTTCGAACTCGCCTACACCTGGGCAGATGTCGGCGGCGCGGGCATCGACAATCAGGGCAAAGCCCTTCCCGAGCCCACCATCACCGTATGCGAGGAGAGCGATGCCATCCTCTTCGGATCCGTGGGCGGCCCCAAGTGGGAAAATCTCCCCCCGGCCGAACAGCCCGAACGCGGGGCCCTGCTCCCCATTCGAAAGCACTTCAAGCTTCACTGCAACCTGCGACCGGCCAAGGTCTTCAAGACCTTGGTGGACGCCTGCCCCCTGCGCGCCGACATCGCCAAAGACGGCTTTGATATCCTCTGCGTTCGCGAGCTCACCGGCGGCATCTATTTTGGCGAGCCCAAGGGACGCCACGGCGAAGGCCCCGACGAGACCGCCTTTGACACCCTGATCTACAGCCGCTTCGAGATCGAGCGCATCGCCCGAAACGCCTTTGACGCCGCCATGAAACGCAGCAAAAAGGTCACCAGCGTGGACAAGGCCAACGTTCTGACCAGCATGGTCCTCTGGCGCGAAGTGGTCACCGAGGTGGCCAAAGAGTACCCTGAAGTGGCCCTGGACCACGTCTACATCGACAACGCCACCATGCAGCTGGTCAAAGATCCTCACCAGTTCGACGTCCTGCTCTGCGGCAACATGTTCGGGGACATCATCTCCGATGAGTGCGCCATGCTCACCGGTTCCATGGGCCTTCTGGCCTCGGCCAGCTTAAACGCGGACGGCTTCGGCCTTTACGAGCCCGCCGGTGGCTCAGCCCCCGACATCGCCGGCCAGGGCGTGGCCAACCCCATCGCCCAGATCCTCTCAGCCACCATGATGCTGCGCTACAGCCTCGACTTAGGCGACGTTGCCGACGCCATCGAAACGGCCATCTCCAATGTCCTCGAAGCCGGCATCCACACCGCCGACATCGCCCGAAAGGCCAGCAACGTAGTCGGCACCGCCGCCATGGGCGACGCCATCGTGGCTGAATTGAAAAAAATGTAAGGGCCTGGAAAGCAAGCCTCCGGCGGCGAGGTGTGCCACCTCGAAAGCGGGTTGCGAATGCTCCCAGCCCTCGTTCCTCGGGCTGATCACATTCGCTGATGGGCTACGCCCGTGGCCGGTCAGTGCTCGTTTAGAGCTCAATAATAATGAAAAAAGGGGACACAGCAAACGCTGTGTCCCCTTTTTATTTCATGAAACCGAACTCGCATGGTAACTATTCAGCTTACGCCTCCGGCGGCCCTGATAGGAGGCTAAACCTCCGAAAAGCTTGATAAAAAAATCTTAAAAAACTCTTCTTGAATGCATTTTGTTTTAAATACGAATGTGATTTAATCAAAGTTATTTTGCAAAATCTATTTGAGCACAGTCCTAATTTTATATCGAAAGGGCCTTTTTGTGTTTCCGGTCGCATTCCGGCCTGCGTATTTTTTGATTATCAAAGCCGGAAATTGAGCTCAAACACGAGAAAGCATCTATGAAAATTCATGGCAAGGGCTACCCTTGCCGTGTGAACGCAGGGTTCTGTGTGAGGGCTGAAGAAGGGCTGATACCCCTGCTCGATTTTGTCCGGTTAAATTCCGGCTATTTTTGTCTTGACCATATCGAGATAACGCGATATCTATATCGCATGAATATGGATGAAATTTTCAAAGTACTTGCCAATCCTGTGCGGGTTCGAATTCTCTCTTGGCTGAAAGATCCGGATGCCCATTTTCCCCCCATGATTCATCTCCCGGATGAAGAACAGGGGAAGGGATATGTTTGCGTCGGGTTGATTCAGGAAAAAGCGGGGGTGACCCAGTCCACGGTGTCACACTACCTGAACATGATGAGGCAGGCGGAGTTGCTTTCCTGTCAGCGGATCGGGCAATGGACCTATTACCGCAGGAATGATGAAACCCTCAGGCAAACTGCCGATTACATCGACAACCTTTAGTTGTTCTTTGTTTCCGGCTTGGGCTTTTGAAATTTTTTATACCTCTACATATCGAAAAAAAGCGATATCTCAATTAATAGATACGCCTCAAAGGAATCTTATGAAAACACTGTTTGACACAACACATATCGGATCCATGACCCTGAAAAACCGCCTGTGGCGTTCCGCTACCTGGATGAACATGGCCGACGAGAAAGGCCATTTGACCGACCACCTGGAGCAGGTTTACCTGGATTTGGCCCGGGGTGGCGTGGGAACCATCATCACCGGCTATGCGTTCGTTCTTGAAGGGGAGCAACCCAATCCCGGGATGCTGGGAATCTATGATGATTCCTTTGTTCCGGAATACCGGGCTTTCACCGAAAAAATCAAGGCGGAAGGGGCCAACATCATCATGCAGATCGTCTACGGTGGATCTGCCACTGATTTCAGACCTGAGAACCGGGAGATCTGGGGACCCTCAGCCGTTCCTCATCCTCTGTTTAAAGTCGTTCCCACAGAAATGACAAAAGCAAATATCCGCACAGTGATTGAGGCCTTCGCCCAAGGGGCAAAGCGGGCTAAAGCCGGGGGGTTTGACGGGGTTCAGATCCACGGTGCCCATACCTATCTCTTTAGCCAGTTCCTTTCCCCTTACTACAATCGCCGACAGGATGAATATGGCGGATCCATAGAAAACCGCGGCAGGATCATCTATGAAGCCCTTGAAGCTGTCCGGAAAGAGGTGGGACCTGACTATCCTGTGTTTATCAAAATGCATTGCTGCGATGACTGGGAAGAGAACGGCCTCTCCCTTGAGGATAGCCTGGTTGTGGCGAAGGAACTTGAAAAAAAAGGGATTACCGGGATTGAATTCAGCGGTGGAAATCTGGATGTCCAGAATTACCCCAATGCGGGTCCCATGCGCAACGGGATTTTAAAGACATCCAATCAGTCTTATTTCGCAGAAAAAACCGCAAGGATTGCCCAGCACCTGAACGTCCCGGTGATTTCTGTAGGAGGGAACCGAACACCTGAAAAACTGGAGAACATACTAAATACAACCCCCATCGGCTATTTTTCCATGGCACGCCCCCTGCTTTCCGAGCCAGACCTTGTGAACCGATGGGAACAGGGCGACCAGGGGAAACCACGCTGCGTGGCCTGCAACAAGTGTTGGGGTAACGACGGCAACATCTGCATTCTGAACCGAGCGTCCCGATAAAAGCGCATTCCCGAAAAAACCCGAATCGCGTTTTAAAAAAGAGAGGGTACACAGGGAGCACTGGCGGGGATAGGTGGACCTCCGGCGGACAGCGGTACATTTTGTCCTTCCATGAAACCATAAAAAAAATCTTTCAAAGACGTCCGTCGTCGCTCAAATAATACCAAAAGGTGTGCAGTCCACCTCAAAGTACCTACTTGTCTGCATCCGTAAGCCTGCTTATTATTGCAAAATAATCAACTGGCAGACATTTATCCACACGATAAAAACATAAGGATCCTTACCATGACATATCCTCGAACATTTTCCCATATTGGCATCTCCGTCACCAACCTGGAACAGGCCGTCAAATTCTACACTGAAACCCTGGGGTGGTATGTGATCATGCCTCCTACAGAAATTGTCTCCGACGATTCGGCCATCGGCATCATGTGCGATGATGTCTTCGGGAAGGGCTGGGGGAAATTTAAGATCGCTCACCTCGCCACCGGCGACAAAATCGGTGTGGAGATCTTTGAATTTGCCAATGCGGAAAAACCGGAAAACAACTTCGAATTCTGGAAAACAGGGGTGTTCCACTTCTCCGTCCAGGACCCGGACGTGGAAGGCCTCGCCGCAAAGATCGTCGCCAACGGCGGCAAGCAGCGTATGCCCGTGCGTGAATACTACCCCGGCGAAAAGCCCTACCGCATGGTCTACTGCGAGGACCCCTTTGGGAACCTCATTGAGATCTACTCCCACAGCTATGAACTCACCTATTCGGCTGGGGCCTATCAGGGTTGATAAGTGGGCCTGAACGTAAGGCGGATGTGATTTGCCCCGAGGTACGAAGGGCGAAGCACATCCGCCTTTAAAACAAAATTCATCCGAAATGAATTTTTAAGACCTGTTTGTTAAACTTTTCAAAGCTTTAGCCCCGACAGGGCCGCCGGAAGAATAATCTGAATAGTTACAAAACAGCCTTATGCTCTCCCGTCTTTTTAGGTAAATTAGCCACCCCTACCGCCGCATGCAGATTTTCTACAAAGCTTGAATCCACACAAAGCAACTCGCCCAGCGGGTGTCGCGCAGCTGTTCCAAAAGATCGCCGTAGCTGAAAGTGCGTCCGTCGTTCTCGGACAAGGGGGTGACAGAGATGGGGGCGTGGGGAGTCCCGGAATGTATTGGCTCAGGATCCCATCGGACAAGAAGCATATCCCGGCTTCCGTGAGCGGAGTCAGGGATCGCTTCAAGCCCTTCGTAAAAATTTTCATCCGGGAACGTAAGGGGAGAAAGCGAGTCCACAGGCCGATTCGTCATCAGAGAGAGCACCTGCCCCGACTCGGAGACATGATAAAGGGAAAGAGAACCGGTGGGCTCAGGCGGAGAGAGATGAACCTGATAAGGGCTACCGGACGCCAGAAGGCCCTCGGGGGTGACCCCTATGCGCAAACCCTTATTCTCAGTCTTTTCCACAAAGCAGAGACGAAACCACGCATCGGTGTCGACAGGATAAACCGCAGGGTCAACCCGAAGGGTCCACCCCCCGTGTCGCCTGACCAGATGAAATTGCGAGGGAAAGACCCCGGCGGTCGCCAGCTCCCGTGCGAGGGGAAGGGCCGCCTTATAGCCCTCGCCAAACGCCAGGGGCCGTTTTAAGAGGTGTTCACGGTCCGCAGCCACCTTTTGAAAAAGGGTGCGGTTGTCGTAACCCAGGGCCACATAATACCGACCCGAAGCCCGGGTCCGCTTCACCATCGTAAGATGACTCAAGCTGACCCGGCTCTCCAGATCCACACGAAAGTGAGAAGAAAACATACGGCCTGAAGCGCCCCGCTCCGCAACCACCTCACCGGTAGAGTGAACGCTCACCCGAAGAGCCTCGGCAATCTCCCGCGACGCCTCCGACCGGGCCGAGGCCATGCTGTCTCCCTGCCCGTATCCCACCAGCACATGCGCAGGTGCCCCCACATCCCTTGCCACATACCACCCCGGCCCGCCACACCCCTGAAACAAAAACAAAAGCAAAAATATGCCTGCAGAGAAATGCCTCCGGCGGCCCTGCCGGGGGCCAAACTTTTGATCCGCCTTCGCCCGAGGGCTACGGCGCGACAAGAAAGTTTGACAAACAGGTTTTAAAAACTGATTTTTCGATTTCGAGATAAAATCATTTCGACTCGGCATGTGCGTTCACCTTAAAAAAATGTAACCATTCAGCTTCACCCTGTCTCTGGCGGGTCTCTTTTTGAAAAAAATTTCGCAAAAACGTTTCAGCCCGTAGGGTGCGGCTCCCGCACCGTTCAACGTCACGCAAACCACCGGACCCGTCTCAACACTTATCACGAAGTGCGGCGTTGCAGGTTTATCAGACGTTAAGCGGTGCGCACGGCGCACCCTACATTTCACATCGACACGGTTACCAAAGGACAGACCCTTTATACGGTTTTCTTCCTCATCGACCCTGGCGCATCGGTGTGAGGCGATTGGGTGGCATGAGCTGAACAGTTACCATTGTGCACACTCACCGCTCATACACTTGCGACGCATGATGCATTCCCTTGCCTGTCGCGCGAATGCGTACGCATTTCAGCCCGGAATGACGACACCCAAATCGCATTCGCAAACCCGCTTTCAAGGTGGTTTTTGCTACAGTGGCTTCGCCACCTTGCCGCCGGAGGCATGTTTTTACCCCCGCTATTCAAAGCGCAATCTCATGTGCAGGTTTCCCCTGGCTGTAGGCTCCTGGAGTTGTGTGCCGCCCCGGCTCCGGCTGATGCGGCGGGTTTGTTGGGAAACCCGTTGGTAAAGGCTCTCCAGGGTGTCGTGATCGTTCATGAGCTCTTTCATGAGAAAATAGCTAAAGAGACGATGGCCTTTTTCGGGGTACATGTTGGAGAACTGGCGATCGGTACCCGCGGTGATTACGGCCATGCGGCGGTCATCGAACCCGATGGCTTTTGGTACCAGCCGTGTGGCGGCCCGGCCGTTCCCGAAAACCGAGGTCCCATCGGCCACACCGGTAAAACAGCTGTCCATAAAGACCACGATCTCGGCGGCCCGGCTTTGGCTCAGGGTCTGAAAGAAGGTATCGATCCGGAAAAAAGGTGACTCGTGAATAAAATCCGGGGCCTGATCCCGGGCCAGGAGATACGGAGCGCCCCCGTCTTTAAGTGAAGGGAGGCCGTGACCGCTGTAGTAGACGTAGATGCGATCGCCTTCGCCCACATCACGCAGGAGAAACCGGAGCTCATCTTGAATGGAGGCAGCGGTGGCCGGAAAGGTCCGCCCTTTGAGCCCCTTGATCTCTGTGGTTCCGTCATCATTCAGCAAAAAAACGTTTTCGGCCGGGACGCCCAGGCGGTTCATGGCCACCCGGGTAAAAAGCTCGGCGCTGCGTCTTGAGTAGGCAATGGGGCTGGCCTTGTCGTAAGCCTCGATGCCCATGGCAAAGAGCCAGGTGGTGAGATGGGGATCGAGAGGGCGACTCGATTTCAAACGGCCGGGAAGGTCATCCTCATAAGAAAGGGGGTCTTTTTCATTCCGGTCATTCGAAGCGCCAAGGGCCGCTTTGGCCAGCACGCGCTCGCCGACCGATGCCAGGGGCACCTTTTTTTCAAAGGTTTTCCACCCTGGCTCGTCCAGGGCCAGAAAGTCAGATCGAAGATCCGGGGAGAGCTTGAGAAAAGAGGGACGCCGTTCAGATCCCAGGGTCTTAAAGGCCATGACCTCCTCAGGTTTGAGGCCAAATTCCCGGCGATACCAGGGCATCAGATCAATGGACACAGCAGCCGCCCCACCGCCGCATGCGGCGGTGACGTAAAGGGTCCCCGATTCGAGCAGGGTGTCGGTCAAAACGGGTCGATACCGACCGTTTCCATAAGCCCTTATCGCCACCGGACGTCTCTGCTCATCCAAAACCGTCACGAGGGTTTCATCCGACGCATCAAAGGTAAGGATTTTTCCGGTTTCATCGTTTATTTGACGGCGATCCAACACCTCATAGTCCACAGGTGCCCAGAGGTAGCCCATCAAAAGCCAGGACCTCAGGTGGCGGTCGTAGAGTCGTTGCCGCATCGCCTCTTCCCCGTCGGGATCTCCCCACCCGGTAAAGAGCCTCTTGACGCACCAGACGGGAGTCACCACGAGCCCGGCCACCGTCGAGAGAGCGGTCCCCAGGATCAACCGGGCATCCGGTTCGTAATCGTAAATGTCCAGACGAGTGACCTCTTTGGCCTGGACCTGAATTTTTGCCACCCGTTCAGGGACATGTTTTTCCGTCATGACCCGAAAGCCCTCGTCTTCAGGGATCACGGTCACCTGGCAGGCGGCCAGGGCCAAGCCCTGGGCGGCCCCCCAGGGTTCGCTCTCATATTCAAAGGAAAAACGCCTGCCGGAGCATGAATTAAAAAGAAAAAGAACAATCAGTATGGGCAAAACACGTTTCACACGATGTCTCCAGATAGATGGCGTGGCGGATTGAAATCAGCCTGCAAGGGGCAACAACACGCGGCCCTTAAAAAACGACAAAGCCATGGGTTAACGTATCATTCTTAATCTGGGTATCGGCTGAGAACCCCTCTTTCTGAAGCACCTTACGAGGTCAGAGGACTTTTGATGGTACAGAAAGCAGCGGATATGATAAAGTGGAGTGTTGGTTTGCTCCACCAGCTGCGGTTTTTTGATTGGCAGCCCTGAGTTGCCGCCTTGAAAAAGCTGCGTCTTGCGTCATTCTTCCGGTGAAGTGAAGCGTGCTCCTCAGGAGTCAACGCCCTCTCCCCTCCGGGTCACAGCACGATGCACCCATACCTTAACATTGTTAGAGGCCTCATCCCATGACACAAAATTTTCACAGAAGAAGTCCCCATCCAAAACGGAAAGGCCACAGGCAAACGCCAAAAAAGAAATTCACATCTCACATCCGTGCCGGGTCCGATGCCGCGTTAAAACCGATTTTCGAACAGATCGGCGCCCCGGAAGCCCGACCGTTTGCCCCGGACCGTTTTCAGCTGGAGGCCGTGGAGGCCGTTCGGCATGGGGATTGTCTCGTCACCGCCCCCACGGGTTCAGGCAAGACCTGGATCGCGGAGCAGGTCATCCGCAAAGCCCTTGAACGGGGTGAGCGCTGCTGGTACGCCACGCCCCTGAAGGCCTTGACCAACACCATTTTCAGCACGTTCTGCGACCTCTTCGGAAAAGACAAGGTGGGCATTCTCACCGGAGACATCAAGGACAACGCGGATGCCTCCATCATCGTGGGCACCACAGAAATCCTGCGTAACCAGCTCTACGACGCCATGCACACAGGACAAGACCTGGGAACCAACCTGGTGGTCATGGACGAGGCCCACTATCTGGGCGACAGAGACCGGGGTGTGGTGTGGGAAGAGGTGATGATTTACCTTCCCAGCCGGGTTCCCCTGCTCATGCTTTCCGCCACCGTGGGCAACGCCCATCAGATCGCAGAATGGCTGACCTCCATCCGAGGCCGCGAAGTGCAGGTCATCGAAGAGACCCACCGTAGCGTGCCCCTGCACCCCCTCTTCTTTCATCCCTCCGGCACCCTGTTTCCCCTCATCAGCCAGAAAGGCGCCAAGGGAAAGGTGGGCCTCCACAAAAAGGTCACCGCCTACATGCACCAGGACCGCCCCCCCATCCTGGCGCCCCCCAACCGCCTGCCCCCCATGGGCGAGATCATGAAGGTGCTCAAAAAATACCGTCTGCTTCCGGCCATCTTCTTTATGAAGTCCCGTGCCGACTGCAACGGCGCACTGGAGCTTTGCTCCGGTGAAGTCCTGGCCGGAGATCCGGCCCGAGCCGATCTTCTCTCCCAGCGTGTGGATGAGATCCTTTCAGCCCACCCACACCTGAGCAAACACAAGCAACGTTACCATCTGGAACACCTGGCCGTGGGAGCTCACCACAGCGGCCAGCTTCCCGGATGGAAAATCGTCATCGAGACCCTGATGAACGAGGGTCTTCTGGATGCCATGTTTGCCACCAGCACGGTGGCAGCCGGGGTAAACTTCCCTGCCCGGAGCGTCGTGATCCTGAACTCTGACCGCTTCAACGGCGTCGATTTCGAGTCCCTCTCCTCCTCCGAATACAACCAAATGACCGGACGTGCCGGAAGGCGGGGCAAAGACAAGGTAGGGTTTGCCGTCATCCTGCCAGGAAAATTCAACGATCTTGGACACCTGGCACGCCTCACCAACCAGGCACCGGAGCGCATCGAGAGCCAGATCAACATCAACTTCTCCATGGTGCTCAACCTGATGCTCTCCAACACCCCGGACCAGATCCGCGGTCTTCTGGAGCAATCCTTTGCCACCTTTCTTCTGGAGAAAAAACGAGGGAAAAGTGTGGGCAACAGCAAGCTCTGGGAGGACTTCCTCGTTCACCTGGATTTTCTGAAGCTCAAAGGCTTTGTGGATGAAGAAAACCGCCTCACCGTTGACGGTCAATGGGCCTCAAGATTGCGTATCGACGCCCCCCTTATGGTGGGTGAGTGTTTCCGACTGAAACTCTTCCCAGAAGATCCGGCGCTTATGGCAGCCATGGTGGCCTCCTTTGTCAACGAACGGGAGCGGGACGACGACAGCATTAACCGCAGCGTCCTGCCCAAGAGTCTCACCCGGACCTTCCTTAATATCCGCAAAGGACTGACCCCCTTTGCCCGGGAGATGATCGAGTGGGGCTTTGAGGCCCCCTTTCTCTACCTCCACCCGGCGGCCACCATCTACCTCTGGGCTTCCGGTACCCCATGGAACGATGTGCTTCAGTTCTCTGGACTCCAGGAGGGAGATCTCTCCCGCCTGGTTCTACGTACCGCCGACAACCTGCATCATATTGCAGCCCTCAAATCGGTCTTCCCCCGGGCTGCAGCAGCAGCGGCCGAGGGAAAAAGAGCGATTATGAAAGATCCCATCGTCACCACCCTGGAGGAGATTCCGGCTCGAAAAGACGAGCCCGTCTCCGATTCTCCTGTGTGATACTGGGCGTTTACTTTACGCGTCATTTTATTTATATAGATTTAGATTGATAAAGCCTTGAACCGGTGGTGCGCCATTCACGCGCACCACCGGCAGGCTAAAATGACACATAAGACATCCTCACGGGCAGGCCTGTGCCCTCAGATCGCCTGCGAGGTGTCACCACCATTGATTTGTCAGACAGTTACCTTAAAGGAGTATGACCATGGATAAGTGCCCATGCGGACTTGATGCGGCTTACGATACATGTTGCGAACCCATCATCAAAGGCGAGAAAGCCGCCGAGACAGCAGAGCAACTCATGCGTGCCCGCTACAGCGCCTATGCCAAAGTGGAAACCGATTTTCTCCGGGACTCCATCCGTCCGGACAAACGCCACACCCATGACGAACGCCAGACCAAAAACTGGGCGGCCAAGTCCGAATGGTTCGACCTCGAAGTGGTCAGCACCGAAAAAGGGGGCGTCGATGACGACACCGGTCGCGTAGAGTTCATCGCCAACTATGCCATTAAAGGCGAAAAAGCGCGCCACCACGAGCAGGCCACCTTTGTCAAAGTCGACGGTGCCTGGTACTTTGATGACGGCGTGGGCGTGGTTCCCGAGACCCTGGTTCGCCAAGGCCCCAAGGTAGGCCGTAACGATCCCTGCCCCTGCGGCAGCGGCAAGAAATTTAAGAAGTGCTGCGGATAAAAAGGCGGCCTTCCGTTACCCATTGAGGAAAAGCCCGCGTAACGCGGGCTTCTCCTCATCCCTCCCGCGGAGCCCCGTTCCACCACCCCGCTGCCCCCCTGAATTTATATTATTAAGGAGTCAATGATGATTGAGTGGGCTTATCTTCGAAAAGGCTGAACATCCTGCACCAAAGCCCAAGAGTTACTTGGGTCCCTGAATCGTCTCCCCCAAGAGATCACCGACGCACGCAAAGAGCGCATTGACGCTGAGGCCGCCTGGGCCATCCTCTCCTCACGCCCTCTGGTGGTGACGGCCCGGGGGAAGAAAACAGTGGAATGGCACCCATCAGATGCCAACAAAGAGGCGCTGCTCAAAGCGGCCATGGGCCCATCCGGCAACCTGCGAGCGCCCACCCTCCGCCTGAAAAACTTGATTGTTGTTGGGTTTCACGAAGATTTTTATAAGAGCACCTTCATCTCTTGAACCCGATGCCCTGAAGAAACGCCCCGGGCATCCAACCCCAAAAAGGAAGAAACATGATGAAATCTTTTGCCCCGTTTCTCATCGGCCTCTTTTCCCTGTGTGCCTTCACCGCGTTTGCCTCGGACGCCCCCACCCTGAAAGACACCCCGTCCAGCGAACTCACCGCAGCGGCCACGTCCATGGACTCTGCCCAGACCGCCGTCGAGGCCAAAGTCGAAACCAACGTCGAGGCCCTCCCAGAGACGATGACCGCCCCAGAGCCAGAAACCCCCGCAGCCATGATGGATGAGATGATTCCGGCCCCTCCTGAAGAGATGACCCCGGCCCTGGCAAATGTCGCAGAAATGGTCATCGCAACGGCCATTGCCGATCGTGAGCCCGTAGAACCCGGAATCCTCTTCACCACGAATACCGAGCGCCTCTACTGTCACAGCCGCATCACCTCCATTGCTCCGACCACCATCACCCATATCTGGTATCGTGAGGGAGAACGTGTGGCGGAGATTCCTCTTCAGATCGGCGCCGCCTCGTCCTGGCGCACCTGGAGCTCAAAAGCCATTTTCCCAGCCACACCCGCCGCGTGGCGAGTGGAAATCGTCGCAGAAAACGGGGTTCTTTTGTCCCAGACCGATTTCACCGTAGAATAACCACCCTCGTTTCACCAAAAAGGCTGACGGCAGACTTTTTCTTCTGCCGTTGGCCTTTTTTCGGGACATCAATGTTTCAGGCAAATGTGCCGATAAATAGAATACAAGGGTTTCCCGGTTCCATAATTCAGCCGCATGACGGCCTGACAAAGTGATGAAGGAGAATGTTAACATGGCTCTTTGGGACAAGCTGAAAGGCGAACTGATTGATGTCATCGAATGGCTGGATGATTCCGGGGACACCATGGTGTGGCGATTCCCACGGCATCAAAACGAAATCAAGTACGGTGCCAAACTCACCGTCCGGGAATCCCAGGCAGCGATCTTTGTCAGTGAGGGACAGATCGCCGATGTCTTCGGGCCGGGTCTTTACGACCTCACCACCCGCAACCTGCCCGTTCTCACCACCCTTCAAAAGTGGTATCACGGATTTGAAAGTCCTTTTAAATCCGAGATCTACTTTATCAGTACCCGGAATTTCACCGATATCAAGTGGGGCACCAAAAAGCCCATCACTTTAAGGGATCCCGAATTCGGACCGGTACGCCTGCGTGCCTTCGGCACCTATGTCGTCCGCGTCACCGACCCCAAGTCCTTTATCACGGAAATTGCAGGAACTGAAGGCCACTTCACCGTGGAGGAAATCACCGGCCAGCTGACCAGCATGGTCATCACCCGTTTTGCCGATCTCCTGGCCGAGAGCAAGATTCCGGTGCTGGACCTGGCCGCCAACTACAACGAACTCTCCGGCTGGGTGACCGAAAAACTCGCCCCGGAGTTTTCCGAATACGGCCTCTCCCTCACCAAACTCCTCATTGAGAATATCGCCCTGCCCAAGGCCGTGGAAGAGGCGTTGGACAAACGAACCAGCATGGGCATTGTGGGCGACTTGGACGCCTTCACCAAATTCCAGGCCGCCAATGCGCTGGAGAAAGCCGCTGAAAACCCCTCCGGCGATGCCTCGGCCGGCGTCGGCATGGGCATGGGATTTGCCATGGCCAACCAGATGACACAGACCATGACCCAGCAGGCCCCCCAGGCAGCGGCCGCCCCACCGGCCGCGGGAAGTGCCACGCCGCCCCCCCTCCCGACCCGGGAAGCCATCACCTACTATCTCGGCATCGGTGGTGAGCAGAAAGGGCCCTTTTCACAAAAAATTATCGAAGAGATGATCCGGGATAAAACCCTGACCCAGGAGACCCTGGTCTGGCACAAGGGCATGGCCAGCTGGGAAAAGGCCGCCAAGGTGGACGAACTGCGCCTCCTCCTGGGAAATGAGCCGCCCCCGCTGCCTTGACAAAAACGCCTCGCCTTCCGGCGGGCAGGGGATTTTTTCCCACCCTGGATTCACCGGCCCGGCTGCGCCAACCTCGGCGGCAACGCCACACGAATGCGCATTCGCTTTCAAGGTGGCACACCTTGCCGCCGGAGGCACGCTTTTGACTTTTCCTCTGAGCCCTCTGTGGCTCTGTGGTTCATTTAACCTTGACCATAGAGGGCTCTTTTATTCATGTTCACATCATCGTCCCATCACAGAGTTTGACTTATGGCCAACTGCAAAAACTGCTCCGCCCCCATCCCTGCAGACACCATTGTCTGCACCTACTGCGGCACACGCAACGACACCGACCTGACCGGTATTCACGAATTCACCGAAGTGGTCCCCGATCAGGAGCGAACCTGCCCCCGCTGTCACATCGCCATGAAAACCATTGACCTCAAAATCGGTGGCACCTTTCTCATCGAGCGATGTGAAAAATGCATGGGCATGTTCTTCGACTCCGGCGAGTTGGAAGCTCTCATCAAAGCCACGGTAAAAAACGTCAACCATGTCAACCACAACAAGCTCAAAGAGCTTTACGCCCTGCAACGTCATGACGAATACGGCATCACCTACATCAAGTGCCCGGTCTGCGACACCATCATGAACCGCGTCAACTTCGGGCAGCGAAGCGGGGTGATCATCGACCGCTGCTCCGACCACGGCCTCTGGCTCGACGGAGGGGAACTCCGCCACCTATTGGAGTGGGTAAAAGCCGGTGGCAAAATGTACAATCAGAAACGGGAAGAGATGAAACAAAAGATGGACGCCAGAGAAGACATCAAAGTCAGGCGGGCCACCACCATCCATTCGGGGGGCCACTTCGACTCCTACGGCGCCACCCTCCGAAACAGCGACCCCGACCTGTTCACCATCGTCGGCCGTGTGATCAAATGGCTGGCCGGCTGAGACCCAAGGGGGAAGGGTCCCCTGTGCCACCGCGACCCTTCCCCGGACACCAGGAAAAAAGGCCCTGACCTGCCCGATTCAACCGGCAAAGGAAGGCGCAACCGTATACTACTCCCGAGGGTTATGAGTTTCCCCGTCCCGGGCCTTACGATTTTACCCGTGCCAGCCTTTACAAGATTACCGGTACCGGCCCTTGCGAGATTGCCCGTGCCGGCCCTTGCGAGATTCAAACGACTCTGGTAGGTTACCCCGATTATACGGCATAAAAAAGGATCCCGCGAGTTGCGGTGTTGCCTCAACGAGCCATCTGAACATACGGACCGGGTAAAACCCGGTTTTATTAGGTAAAGCGGTAGACCCCGCTTCGCCATCAAGGAGTGCTTCCATGGCAAATGACGTCAACAAGGTCATCTACTCGATGATCCGTGTTAGTAAATACTACGATAAAAAGCCGGTTCTCAAGGATATCTCTCTCTCCTATTTCCACGGTGCCAAAATCGGTGTGCTGGGCTTAAACGGCTCCGGTAAATCCTCCCTGCTGCGCATCCTGGCCGGGGTGGACACAGAGTTCAACGGCCAGACCATCCTCTCTGACGGCTTCACCATCGGCTACCTGGAACAGGAGCCCTTGCTGGACGAGGACCGCACCGTGATGGAGGTGGTCAAAGAAGGGGTCCAGGACGTGGTGGACCTCATTAAAGAGTACGATGAGATCAACGAAAAATTTGCCGAGCCCATGGACGACGACGCCATGGACAAACTCATCAACCGGCAGGGGGTGGTGCAGGACAAAATGGACCACCTGGAGGCATGGGACTTAGACGCCCGCCTCGAGATGGCCATGGATGCGTTAAGGTGCCCGCCCTCCG
This sequence comes from Desulfoluna sp., assembly GCF_030145185.1. Taxonomy (GTDB): domain Bacteria; phylum Desulfobacterota; class Desulfobacteria; order Desulfobacterales; family Desulfolunaceae; genus Desulfoluna. The sequence goes on from NZ_JAQYWB010000026.1 coordinate 44,427, forward strand.
ATGCAAAGGTCAGCGTCCTGTCTGGCGGTGAAAAGCGCCGTGTGGCCATGTGCCGCCTGCTTCTGCAAAAACCCGATATCCTTTTGCTTGACGAACCCACCAACCACCTGGACGCCGAGACCGTGGCCTGGCTGGAGCAGCACCTTCAGCGCTACGAAGGAACCGTCATCGCCGTGACCCATGACCGCTACTTCCTTGACAACGTGGCGGGCTGGATTCTGGAACTCGACCGAGGTGAAGGCATCCCCTGGAAGGGCAACTACTCCTCCTGGCTGGACCAGAAAGGCACGCGCCTTGCCCAGGAAGAGAAGCAGGAGAGCACCCGCCAGAAAACCCTGGCCCGTGAGCTCGAGTGGATCGGCATGAGCGCCAAGGGGCGTCATGCTAAAGCAAAATCCCGCATCTCCGCCTATGAAACACTGTTGAACGAAGACACGAAACAGCGTGAGCAGGAGATGGAGATCTTCATTCCCCCTGGCCCCCGCCTCGGCAACAAGGTCATCGAGGCCGAAAATGTAGCCAAAGCCTATGGGGACAAACTCCTCGTGGAGAACATGAATCTCATGCTTCCCCCCGGCGGTATCGTGGGCGTCATCGGCCCCAACGGTGCGGGTAAAACCACCCTCTTCCGCATGATCACCGGCCAGGACACCCCCGACAGCGGCACCATTAACATTGGACCCTCCGTCAAGCTGGCCTACGTGGACCAGAATCGAGACAGCCTGGACTCGGATAAGAGCATCTGGGAAGTAATCTCCGGCGGTCAGGACACCATCACCCTGGGCAACCGTGAAGTCAACTCAAGGGCCTATGTCTCCCGGTTCAACTTTTCCGGTGCCGACCAGCAGAAAAAAGTGGGCGCTCTTTCCGGTGGCATGAGAAACCGCGTGCACCTGGCCTGTATGCTGAAGGAAGGGGCCAACGTCATTCTCCTTGACGAACCCACCAACGACCTGGACGTCAACACCATGCGCGCCCTGGAAGAAGCTCTGGAAAACTTTGCGGGGTGTGCCGTGGTCATCAGCCACGATCGCTGGTTCCTGGACCGCATCGTCACCCACATCCTGGCCTTTGAAGGGGACAGCCAGGTGGTATGGTTCGACGGCAACTACTCCGAATACGAAGAGGACCGCAAGAAACGCCTCGGGATCGATGCCGATCAGCCCCATCGTATCAAGTACCGCCACCTGACCCGATAATCCTTCGGGCCGAAAGAGAAGCTCACGAGCCTCTTTTTCGGCCCAGGTTACCGGAGAATACGTCTGTGGGAAATACCGTGAACACCTTTCCTCCTGACGAATCAGGCATTGAAAAGAGATCATGGAGTTGATACAATTTCAAGGTGTACATAAAGACATTCCACACCAGGCCCCTGCCACCTGAAGTGACCGATGGCGATCGGTATTTTTTTAACAGGCAAGCCCCTTGGAACTGCCAGCCTCCCAGGGTCCCTGCCCGAACCGGCTCACGCCCATACCACTCGCGCCGACACCCGTAATCATCCATGCCATTTTTTGAATCGAGGGGAGTTCATTCACCATGGCCACCATCCTCATCATCGACGATGACCAGTACATATGTGAGATTTTAGAAGCCTTTATTCTCAGGGAAGGGCACCGCTCCCTGTCCCGGCAAACCCTCACCGAAGGGTTGCAGCAACTGGAACAGGCCGCCTTTGATCTCGTCTTTCTCGATGTAGGCCTCCCCGACGGAAGCGGCCTGGAACTGGTACGCCGTATCCGCAGCACTCCGGGAGAACCCGAGGTGGTGATCATCACGGGAGCCGGCGATGCAGACGGTGCGGAAATGGCCATCAAAAACGGCGCCTGGGACTACCTGCAAAAACCGTTCAACCTGAAAGAGATCACCCTCACGCTGAAGCGGGCTCTCCAGTACCGCGAAAACCTCAAAGCCTCCACCATCAAAGAGGCCCCCCTTGACAGCCAGGGAATCATCGGCAGCAGCCCCATCATCCATGACAGCCTCACCACCCTGGCCCACGCCTCCCGAAACAACGCCAGCGTCCTCATCACCGGCGAGACGGGTACAGGCAAAGAGCTCTTTGCCCGTGCCGTCCACAACAACAGCCAGCGAAAAGAAAAGAAATTTGTGGTGGTGGATTGCGCCGCCCTGCCTGAAACCCTCATAGAAAGCGCCCTGTTCGGTCACGAAAAAGGCTCTTTTACAGGGGCTGAAAAGACCTCGGAGGGGCTGGTCAAACAAGCCGATGAGGGAACCCTCTTTCTTGATGAAGTCGGTGAAATGAACCTGGCCCTTCAGAAGGTCTTTTTGCGCGTGCTTCAAGAAAAATGCTTTCGCCCGGTGGGGAGTCGCGTGGAACTGAAAAGTGATTTCCGCCTGGTGGCCGCCACCAATCGGAATCTCGACGACATGGTGGCCGAGGGCAGCTTCCGAAACGACCTGCTCTACCGGCTCCGAACCGTGGCTATCGAGCTCCCCCCCTTGCGCATGCACCCGGAAGACATCCAGGCAATCATTCTCTACCACACCACGGACATCTGCCAGAATTTCGGCATTGAGCCCAAGGGCTTCTCCCCGGACTTCTTCCAGATACTCAACGCCTACAGCTGGCCCGGCAACATTCGAGAGTTGGTAAACACCCTGGAGGGGGCCATCAGCAAAGCAGGGCAGGAACCCATCCTCTTTCCCATGCACCTTCCCGACGCCATTCGGGTCCACGTGGCCCGCGCCAACGTCAAGGGAGGAAACCCGCCGCCTACGACCACGGCCTACCAGGTAAAAAAAGCACCCAACCAGAGCACCTCCCGTTTCCCGGTGGTGGCACCGGATATCACCCCAACCCACGGATTCCCCTCTCGGGCCGAAGCCATGCCTTCCCGGGAAGAGGTCCTCACCGAAACGGATCAGGCCTACCTCAGCCATCTCATGCGGGTGACCCGCGGGAACATCAAAGAGTCCTGTCAAATCTCCGGCCTGGGACGCACCCGTCTTTACACCCTCATGAAAAAATACAATATCTCTCGCCTCGGATGGGCCTCTCCAGAGAATGCAGAGGAGACCCTCCTGTTGGAACCCACGCCCCTTGACGTCCCGGATGTCTGAATAAAAAAGAGCATCTGACCACAATCCAAACGATTTGTTCACTTTTGTGAATTCCTGCCATCCACTTAAACGACCCAATACCCTGGCCGTCCGCCGCACTGTCCCTTCTGAACGCCCCAGAAAAGAGGCCCGCACCCCATCATTTGCCCTATGATTACAGCCCTTTCCCTCCAAAGCCCGAAAAAAACCGATAGAAAAAACGCCGACGCGGCACACCCGGCACGCAACCTGCATTTCTTCCTAAGCAAGACAAACGATGATGCCTCAACCCTTCAAGGAGTGGGCGCCATGCAACAACCGAACACAAACACCATCGATGTCTGCACCTCACTTTTCTGGCACTTATCAGACAAAGGGCTTGTCCCTTCCGAGGTCAACAGACTGGTAAAAGATATCTTTTGCATCCTCCAGGACGGAGGAACCTTTACGGTGGGTTTCGTCAACCACCAACTAAATGACATGGGGTGGACCGGACACATCATCGACGAAGACACCATTGAGCTGGTGCTGGCCATTTTAGTAAACGATTTTAAGTACTCCGTCAGCACGCACACGGTCCACTGATATACGTACCTGTATCATTCAGACAACTTACCCTGCCTTCTGCCGGGGGCCATCTACGCAACCCTTTCCCACCACCAAACCATGCGTAGATGGTCCCCATCTTTTTTGCCCTCCGGCCTATATATCCCCTCTAAACAGACCCTTCCTTCAGGACACCTGTCCTTTCTCCTTTTTCCACCCGGGCATGTCCTGCTGAAACAAAATGGGCGTTTGCCTTCAATTTGCTTGAAAAAGAATGTGAAATGACTTATTTAGAGAGTTTTTGACCCGTTGTCATCGGTGGTCCCAGAGAAGTCGAAAATCGACAAAATCGATGGGAATGGGTCGAAAAGAAAGCGACGATTGCGGGAAACATCAGCGGCGCCCAATATCTCTGCCCGAATGGCACTCCCGACGCCACATCCCATCCCGCCCGTCGCCCCAATGGCAACCCCCGCGTCACCCGGATATCCGGGGGTCGCTTTTCATGATTTCTTCAGTTTCAGGTAATACTAAAAGCATGTCTCACGAAAATAACACGCCCTTCGCACGGGAAATCAATAAGCGCCGAACCTTCGGCATCATCAGCCACCCCGACGCGGGTAAAACCACGTTGACGGAAAAACTCCTCCTCTTTGGTGGGGCGATCCAGCAGGCAGGCGCCGTAAAATCCCGAAAAACAGACCGTCACGCCACCAGCGACTGGATGGCCATCGAACAGGAAAGGGGCATCTCAGTCACCAGCTCGGTGATGAAATTCAACTACCACGATTACGACATCAACCTCCTCGACACCCCCGGCCACAAGGATTTCTCCGAGGACACCTACCGTGTCCTCACGGCGGTGGACAGTGCCATGATGATCATCGACCACGCCAAAGGGGTGGAGACCCAGACTGAAAAGCTCATGGAGGTGTGCCGCATGCGCAACACCCCGATCATGACCTTTATCAACAAACTGGACCGGGACGGCATGGAGCCCCTGGACATTCTGGCCGATATTGAAGAGAAACTTCAGATCGAGTGCACCCCCCTCACCTGGCCCATCGGCATGGGCAAACGCTTCAAGGGGGTCTACAACCTCTACAAAAAAGAGCTCCATCTCTTCTCTGCGGAAAAAGAGACCCTGGCCAAGGAGGGCATCCGCATTCAGGATCTCTCCGACCCCAAGCTCGACGAGCTGCTCGGCAGCCAGGCCAATGACCTCCGAGATGACATCGAGCTCATCGAAGGGGCCGCCGATCCCTTTGAGCTGGAGCTTTACCTTAAGGGCACCCAGACGCCGGTCTTCTTCGGCAGCGCCATCAACAACTTCGGTGTTCAGGAGCTGCTGGACGCCTTCGTGGAGATGGCTCCCACCCCCATTACCCGAAAGGCCATCACCCGAGAAGTGTCTCCTTACGAAGAGGAGTTCTCCGGCTTTGTCTTTAAAATTCAAGCCAACATGGACCCATCCCACCGGGACCGCATCGCCTTTTTCCGCATCTGTTCGGGAAAATTCACCCGGGGCATGAAGGTCAAACACCACCGCATCGGCAAGGACATCACCATTGCCAACGCCACCATCTTCATGGCCCAGGATCGAACCAACGTGGAAGAGGCTTTCCCCGGTGATATCATTGGGATCCACAACCACGGCACCATTAAGATCGGGGACACCTTCACCACCAAAGAGGCGCTGAAGTTCACCGGCATTCCCAGTTTTGCCCCGGAACACTTCAAACGGGTGCTTTTAAAAAACCCATTGAAAACCAAGCAGCTCCAAAAGGGCCTTCTCCAGTTGGCCGAAGAGGGGGCCGTTCAGGTCTTCCGCCCCTTGCGCGGAAGCGATTATATCCTGGGTGCCGTCGGAGAGCTGCAGTTTGAAGTGACCATCGCCCGACTTAAAAACGAATACAACGTGGATGCCGCCTACGAGCATGTCAATATCGGGGTGGCACGATGGATTGAAAGTGATGACAAAAAAAAGATGGATGACTTCAAAGAGGGCCAGAGGGCCAGCCTGGCCATGGATGCCGAAGGGCACCTCACCTTTCTGACCACCAGCGAATGGCAACTGGGATTTGTAATGGAGCAGAACCCCGACATTGTGTTTAACAAGACACGGGAATACGCCTGATGAAAGCGCAAAAATACCGAGAGATACCCTACAACTACACCTCTGCCGACGATGAACTGGTGGTCACCTACCTGTTTGACGCAAAGGTGTGGAACCGACTCCTGGAGCTGAGGGGCAAACGTATCACCGGACGTTCCGCCAAGCTACTCATGCGGCTGATGGGTGATATGTTTATCTTGAAGCGCAACCCCTTCCTCTTTGACGACCTGGCCCATTCACACCGTCGACGCCGCCTGTTCCTCAAGACGGCCACCAACGACCTGGCCATCATCGAAAAAATGGCAGACCAGAAAGAGGTCCTGGAGATCACCGGGCGATGCCGCAAGGCCCTGAAAGCGCTCAACGACTCCCTGAAAACCCACAAGCGTCAAAGTCGCTACATCAAACGCGAACTGGGGGCCATCATTGGCCGAGAGAACGTCTGCTTTGAGCCCTTCTCCATCATCAGCCACGCCACGGACGCCACGGACTGGCGACGCCACCTTGCCGTGGCCGTCCTGCGTCCCACCCGGGAGTCCCAAATAGCGCCCCTGATAAAAGCCGTCGAAAAGCTCGGTCTTTCTATCATCCCCCGCGGTGCGGGCACCGGCCTCACCGGGGGCAGCGTGCCGGTCTCTGAAGGCTGCGTGATGATCAACACGGAAAAACTCAACCGCATTCGGGGCACCAAACACCTTCCAGCGGCTCCCGGTACCGGCATGAGCAGCATGACGGTCCTTGAACTGGAAGCGGGAGTCATTACCCAGACGGCCATGGCCTACGCCGAAGCCGAAGAGCTCGTCTTTGCCACCGACCCCACCAGCTCCTGGGCCTGCACCATCGGCGGCAACATCGCCGAAAACGCCGGCGGTAAAAAAGCGGTGATGTGGGGCACCGCCATCGACAACCTGGTCTCCTTCCGCATCGCCATGCCCGGCGGACGCCTCATGGAAGTACGCCGGGAAGACCACCCCATGCGAAAAATCCTGCCCGAAGACACCGTTATCTTTTCCGTCCGGGATGAAGAGGGGCAGGTTCGAAAAGTCATCACCCTTGCCGGAACGGAAATCCGCAAGGTGGGGCTGGGAAAAGACATCACCAACAAGGCCCTGAAGGGCCTGCCCGGTATTCAAAAAGAGGGATGCGACGGCATCATCACCTCGGCAGAGTTCATCCTCTACCCCCCCTTTGAGTACAAGACCACCTTCTGCCTGGAATTCTTCGGCAACGACATGGAAGAGGCCAGCGAAGTCATTGTCAAGATCTCCAAGGAGTTCAAAAACAATGGCAAAGAGGCCCTCATCGCCTTGGAACACTTTGATGACGAGTACATGCACGCCATCAACTACAAGGTGAAGGCAACGCGAAAAGGGAGCCCCAAAGCCGGCCTTCTCATCGACATGGTGGGGCACAACGAAGAGGAAATTACGCGGGGGGTCCAACGCCTTCAGGATCTGCTGGTCCCGTACGAAAACACCGAACTCTTTGTGGCCCGGGACGAAGACGAAGCCGAGCGCTTCTGGAAAGACCGCAAGAAACTCGGGGCCATCGCCAAGCGCACCAACGCCTTCAAGCTCAACGAAGATATCGTCCTCCCCCTGGACGCCATCGGCGCCTTTACCCGTTTTGCGGACCTTTATAACCTGGAAGAGAACCGCTACAACCAGGCGGACTTCGTCCACGCCACCCTGTCCTACCTGGAACACGCCGAACCCATCGAAGATCCGGAATGGCTTGAGGCACGTATTCCCAAGGCCCGTGAAATCTGCACCGAAGCCCTGACCGCCACCCGGGAAGCCACGGCGGCAGAGCTCAAAGACGGGGCTCAGGCGAAACAGCTGTTGGCCGAGCTCCTGGAGTTCTTTCGCGGTTACAAGCGTATCTCCGGAGACTTCCAGCGTATCTTTAAAGAGGCACGGGCCCGCCAGATCATCATTGCCACCCACATGCATGCGGGTGACGGCAACGTCCACGTCAACATTCCTGTCTTCTCCAACGACATGGAGATGATGAAGCGCGCCACCAAAACGGCCGATAATATCATGGAAGAGGCCGTCCGCCTGGGCGGCGTGGTAAGCGGTGAGCATGGCATCGGTATCACCAAGATGAAATATCTGGAGCCGTCCCTGGCGAAAGACCTGGCCGCCTACAGAAAAGAGGTGGACCCCAAAGGGGTGATGAACCCCGGCCAGCTCGTAGATCCCACCATTCAGTCCAAGGTCTATACGCCCTCTTTCAACCTGCTGGAGTTGGAAGCGAGCATCCTGCAGCACGGGTCTCTGGAAACCCTGGCGGCCAAGATAGCCACCTGCGTGCGCTGCGGAAAATGCAAGATCGATTGCTGTACCTTCTACCCGGCCAAAAACATGTTCTACCATCCGAGAAACAAAAACCTGGCCATTGCCTCTCTCATTGAGGCGATCCTCTACGATGTGCAACGGTCCCACTCCACACGCTTCAAATTTCTCAAGCAGATGGAAGAGATCGCCGACCACTGCACCATGTGCCATAAGTGCTTCAAGCCCTGCCCTGTGGACATCGACACGGCCGAGGTGTCTCTGATGGAACGGGAGATCCTCGTCTCCCGAAAATACAAAAAGACCCCCCTGGCCACCCGGGCCTCTCTCACCTACCTGGAGACCCGGAACCCCCTGGCCAATGCCCTGTTTCGAAAGGGCCTCGTCACCTGGGGAGGTGCCCTTCAGCGGACCGGTCACAAGGTGATCAAGAGCATGGCACCTGTGAAGAAAACGCTGGCCGGGATTCAAGCGATTCAACTTCTTGAGTCTCCCATGCCTCACACGCCTTCGGATACCCTGCGGAGTATTCTGCCCAAGTGCGGCACCAACCAGGCGCTGATCCTGAACCCGCCGGAGGAGACAGAACAGTCTGTCTTCTACTTTCCCGGGTGCGGTTCCGAGCGGCTCTTTTCAGATATTGCCAAGGCCGCCATCTATATCCTGCTCTCAGCTGGAACACGGGTGGTGTTGCCACCGCCTTATATCTGCTGCGGATTCCCCGCCAAGGTCAACGCCAAGACCGTCCAGCACAGCCAGATCACCTTGCGGGACTCGGTCATTTTCAGCCAGATCCGCGAAATGATCAGCTACGTGGATTTCGATGCCTGTGTGGTGAGCTGCGGCACCTGCCGGGAAGCCCTGGAAGAGTTCGGGGCACCAGAAATCCTGGGCTGCAGAATCGAGGACGTCAGCCGATTTGCCCTGGAAAATGGCCTGGATGTCAAAGGAGGCAACAGCTGCCTCTACCACGCCCCCTGCCATGACTCCCTGGACGGGGAAGCGGCCAGCCTTCTGGAAGAGTTCACCGGATACTCCGTCGAGACCATCCCCTACTGCTGTTCGGAAGGGGGGACCCTCTCCATGAGCCGCCCCGACATCACCAACGCCATGCTCCAGCGAAAACATGATGAAATCCAGCTGCGGACCGAGGGAAAAGGCAGAGAAACGACCCTTCTCACCAACTGCCCGTCCTGCATCCAGGGGCTGGGCCGAAATCACGACCTCGATATCATTCCCCGGCATCTGGCCGTTGAACTGGCCATCCAGACCGGCGGAAAAAACTGGGAAGAAAAACTCAAAGCCATGGTCAAACAGGCCGAGGTGGTCACCTTCTAAATACCGACAACCGACGTTCAAGGCCCCCCTTGAACGTCGGTTCCCTCAAAACCTATCTTTGGGGAGTCGTGCCCCTGCACGCCCCGCAATGCCACCTGGACCATCAAAGAGGACCCGACGCCATGGCCGATACCGACACCCTCATCCGCTCCTGGGCAGAGGCCCTTTCTTCGCCTGTCACACTGACGCTGCACACCACGGGAACCCACACAAGCGATGAGATGAAACGCTTTGGACAGCATCTCGCCCACACGGCCGGAGAGAACCTTGTCCTGGCCCTCAAAAAAGGCGAAGCGCCCCTGCCCTTTTTTCAGACAGAAAAGGGCCTGAAATTCTTCACGCTTCCAGGTAAAAAACTGCTGGAGCTTCTTCTCTACGCCATGGCAGAAGACCCCGATGCCATGGCGGAAGTCCTGGCCTCTGCTCTTCAACGCCTGGAACTCCCCGCCACTCTGGATCTCTTTGTGGCAGAAGCCTGCCCCTTTTGCCCCCGCATTGCGAGACAACTCATCACCCTGGCACTCCAAAGCCCTCATATCCACCTCTCCCTTTACGACGGCACCCTGTTCCGCGAGGAAGCCGAACATCGAGGCGTCCAGGCCGCCCCCACCCTGATCTACGACGGAGACATGCGGTGGAGCGGCCAATTTGATGTGGCCTCGGCCATGGAGGTCGCGGCCGGACGCTCTCCTGAAGACCTCAGCCCCAATGCCCTTCGGGCATTGCTGGAAGAGGGGCAAGCCTCCCGCGTTACGGCCATGATGGCCGAGGCGGAAAAGCCTTTCGAATCGATGACCACCCTCCTGGCCGATGAAAAATGGTCTATCCGCCTGGGGGCCATGGTGGTGATGGAAGAACTCGCCGAAACCCACCCCACCATCGTCTCTCAAACCGCAGCCACCCTCCTGGCACGCCGATCGACCCTTAACCCGGGGGCCCTGGGAGACATCATTTATATTGCCGGACTCTCCGGGGACCCCGTTCATCTCTCAACCCTTCGGGAAATACTGGCGGGTCCCTGCGATGACGCCCTCCAAGACGCAGTCGATGAGGCACTGGAAGCGTTAGCCGAGAAAGCATCCAGCTGATGAATGCCGCAGTGATCACTTTTTACTTGACAGCCACTTTGTTTCCAAAGTATCTATCATACCGTATTTACAAGCATACCTAACTCATGCATCTCACACATCATCTGACCTGAACGTCTGCGGGACGATTCAACGCCAATGCACGCCACTCCGGCTGCCACCGGCCCCTTGAACGGCCATCGCAGAATGCGAGTACCCCATGAACCTTTCCAGGACGCCACATAAACGGCCCATGGACGTGGAGTACATTCTGCGCTCAAGCCTGGCGTCTCCAGTCCTTCCTCTTCTCATTGCCATTGTCATGGCGACCTCGGATCTTTATGGCCGCCACCCTGTGATCATCAGCCTTCTCATGACGCTGACCCTTGCGACCATGGTCTGCCGCATCATCCTCGGGGGGAGTTATTTTCTCCTTGGACACCCCAACACACACACAGTGCACCGGTGGAGCCTTGGCCTCAACTACCTCTCCGCCATGATCTGGGCTCTCTTTGCCAGCTTCGTCCTGAACCTGTACGGGCTGCTCTGGCCCGGCTACCTGGTCGTCTTCTGTTCGGGTGCTGTGGTCAGTATCACGCCGACCTTCAGTGTTCTGCCGTCCACCACCACACGAATTCACACCGGAATCTTTCTTTTCCCCATCATTGCCTGGGGGGGCGTCTCTCACTCCTTTCAAGGGCAGATTATCGCCGCCCTGGCTCTCCTCTACTTTCTCATCGCCACCCTGATCACAGAAGAGACACGCGCCTGGTTAATGGGCCTCTCCTCTCGCCTTGCCGAAATGGATAAAACGGCCCTGGACCTGCATCAAAAAAACAAGAATCTGGAAAAAGGCCTCCTTGAGCAGGTCAGCCACCTCAAGGACATCAAGGCAAAAAAAGAGATCTACCGTCAGGCGTTTCAGACCAGCCCCAACCCCATCGCCTTTAACCGTCTGTACAGCGGGAAATTCAGCCACGTCAATGCCATCTTCTCATCTCAGTTTGGATACACCCGTGAGGAGGTCACCGATAAAACCCCCCTGGAAGTCGGCCTGTGGGAGGACCCTGCCGCCTGGGAGACCTACCTCAACATCATGCGCACCCGCCGCTGGGTCAACAACTTTCAGTGTCGGTTTCGCACCCATGACGGGGAGAGCCGGACCGTCCTGCTCTCCTCACGCCGCATCACCCTGGCCCGTGACCATTACGCCCTGACCACCGTCAACGACATCACTGAATTCTCCGAGGCGCAAAGCCAGGTCAAACACCTCACCCGAAAAATCATCCAGGTCCAGGAAGAGGAGCGAAGACGGATTGCCCGAGACCTGCACGACAGCGTGGCCCAGGATCTCTCGTCGCTGAAAATCACCTGCAGCAGCCTGCTCTCAGGCCCCATCCCCGCTTCGGTCCTCCGGGCCAAAATTCAGGATATCTCCACCGTCCTTCAAGAATGCATCGAAGCCGTTAAAACCATTGCCTACGAGCTGAGGCCCCCCATCCTGGATGAACTGGGCCTGCCCACCGCTCTTTTCCGGCACTGTGAAGAGTTTCAACGAAAAACCGGCATTGAGGTGGACTTCTTCTCCGCCGGACTCAATGGCATCCCCCTGGACTCCGATACAGAAATCAACCTCTACCGACTGGTACAGGAAGCCTTGAGCAATGTCTTAAAACATGCAAAGGCCGACACGGTGATGCTCCGTCTTGTGGCGTCGTTTCCGGACATCATCATGCGGGTGGAAGACAACGGGATCGGATTTGAACAGGAACGCGAGGGACATCCAGAGACAAAATGCATGGGACTTCGCGGCATGGAGGAGCGGGTCCACCTGATGGGAGGGCATATACGCATCATTACGGGGCCCGGTGAAGGCACCGCCCTTGTCATCCGAGTCCCTTTCAACATGAGCGAACAGGAACTCGAGGAGATCTACAAAGAGGTGGGATCCGTCAGATAATCAACGATTTTAGGCTCACGGCTTTCGAGGCCCACACGACTCAAATGGGACATTGCTTTGTCCCCTGCCATGGTATATCGTGACCGGAACAACAGGCTGGTGATGCCCCCTGTCCGGGTCGGCATCCCATGATCAACCATCAGGGGGAAAATCGTTCTTACGCAGCCCTGGAGCCGGGACTCACCTGTCCCTCCAGAGCACCTGTGATGAACGATTCGCAGCAATGCACCGGGCCCGCTCTCCAGGCAGTCCATGACCATCTGAACCCACCCCCCTATTCGAAACCACACGGCAGCGTCTGCCGACAAAAATAATGCGTCCGTAAAAAATCATCACCCTGCGTGCATGCCACGGGCTCGTGTCAGCGGTTATCATAAACCGCCGCAGGTTGACCGACAGCCCGGTGCATCCGCACCTTTTACGAGATGCCAGAGAGAACCTTTATGGATAAAATTGTTGTCAGAGGGGGTGCCCCTCTCCAAGGCCATGTCCGGGTCAGCGGCTCCAAAAATGCCGCCCTGCCCATTCTGGTCTCCTCCCTTCTTGTGGGAGGAGAAACCACCTTTCGAAATGTCCCGGGGCTCATGGACATCCACAGCATCCTGGACCTGATTGCCGAACTGGGTGTCAAGGTGAACCGCTCCGAGGATGCCATCACCATGGATGCCACCACCATTGCCTGCGTGGAAGCGCCCTACGATCTGGTCCGAAAAATGCGCGCATCGATCCTTGTGCTGGGGCCCCTGGTGTCCCGCATGGGCCGCGCCAAAGTCTCCATGCCCGGTGGCTGTGCCATCGGCGACCGCCCCATTGACCTGCATTTAAAAGGGTTGGAAGCCATGGGCGCCACCATTCGCCTGGAACAAGGCTATGTGGAGGCCGAAGCCAAGCGCCTGAAGGGTGCCCGCATCGTCTTTGACACCGTCTCCGTCGGCGCCACGGAAAACCTCATGATGGCCGCCACCCTGGCCGACGGGGTCACCCTTCTCTCCAACGCCGCCCGAGAGCCTGAGATCATCGCCCTGGCCGATGTGCTCAATGGCATGGGAGCCCGTGTGGAAGGGGCTGGGACCCCTGAAATCACCATCACCGGCGTCACCAAACTCTCTCCGGTAGAGGCCCGCATCATCCCAGACCGTATTGAGGCCGGGACCTTTATGGTGGCTGCCGCCATGACCGGTGGGGATGTGGTGGTGGATGCCTGTGAACCCAAGCACATGGAGCACACCTTAAACAAACTCGAGCAGGTGGGGGCCACCCTTGAGGTGGGAGTGGATTCGGTTCGTGTCATCGGCCCGAAAACCATCAAAAACGTCGATATCCGCACCGCCCCCTACCCCGGGTTCCCCACGGACATGCAGGCGCAGTTCATGGCCATGCTCACCTTAGCCGACGGGGCCAGCGTCATTCATGAGACCATCTTCGAGAATCGATTTATTCACGTATCGGAATTAAAAAGGATGGGAGCGAACATCGTGCTCAAAGGCAACGATGTCGCCACAGTGAAAGGGGTCAAGCGCCTCTCTGGAGCCCAGGTCATGGCCTCTGATCTTCGAGCCAGCGCCTCTTTGATTCTATCCGGGCTGGTGGCGGAAGGTGAAACGGTCGTCAACCGCGTCTATCACCTTGACCGGGGTTACGAGCACATTGAAACCAAACTCCGGGGGTTGGGAGCGTCCATCGAACGTGTGAAAGGGTAAAGCGATCGCAAATCGTCCACAAGGCCGTCGCCGGTTTCAATCACCGGGCTCCCGTGGACCGAAATATGAGGTTTTCAAGGCCCTTTCGCCGCAGGTCACCTGTAAGCGGAAGGGCCTTCAAGAAAATCGTATTTCAAGCGCGTGAAATTCTGAATAAAGTAGTCCACCTGAACCACCTGTCCTACCGATAATGCCTCAAAAATAAGCGACCGCTGTCGCACCATTTTAAAGGGACCAAAACGTCCTGTGCCGATCCGTTTATCCGATATAATCCGAAAAGGCAGGCTCCCCAGAAAGAAATTACCGTACCGTATGTTGACACAGGTATCCAGACTTCGCGCATCCAGAGTGTCGTTGACATAATAGATACAGGAGAGCCCCTCACGGCTGATATTAATGAGGGGCCCCCTTCGGGTAAATGACGGTGAAAAAACGATATAGGCTCCCCTCTTAGGGAGATAGCGATCACAACGACGTAAATCACCCATACGTACCTCACGCATTCTGCCACCGAATCGGGGCGAAAAATGAATCATATTGGCGTAAATTCGACGTCTCACCCGGGTCTATGTCCATAGCTCCAGGCTTCCGTCGTTAACACGGCGAAGAGGCCACCCCCTGACTTTTATTCATTCAGGGGCACAGCGAAGACGAAACACAAAATCATGAAACGCAGACGGACAAGCGATGTCGGCATGAATACGTACGGGAAATGGGCCGGGTTCGTGGCATGATACGAATTGCGAATGGATTCCGGGACGATCAAACAGATGACAACAGGTACACATACTTTATGTCTGGAAGGTTTCCATTATACCATACCCGCAGGGTGAGGGAAACGGTTCTCTTTCTCTTCCCTTCTGCAGGCGGACTGGCCCATCGCCCCCTGCTCTTCATGCTCACAGGGCTTATCGCGGGCATCCTGCTGAACCCTGTCGGCCTGCAAAGCGCTCTTGCCACAGGCATTCTCTTCGGCCTCACCGCCTGCGGCTGGCTCATCGTCCCCAGACGCCCCCTCCTTGCCGCCCTGATTCCCCTCTTTGCCCTGACAGGAACCTGGCTCATGGCCCCCTGGGCTCTCCGGCCCAACCCCTCACCCGAGTTCTTTATCGCCCCACACACACTCACGGGACGTATCGAGCAGATTCAACTGCATGATCAAGATCTTAAATGCACGCTAAGGGATGTCCACTTTACGGGGGAACCTGGCCTGGCCCTTCCCTTTTCCGCGGTCCGGCTCAGGGTCAAGGGAGGGCAAACCCTGCCAGCGGCCGAAGGCATGCAACTCACCGTGACCTGCCGCCTTCGCCCCTTTACCAACTTCAACAACCCGGGACGATTTGATTACAAAGCCCATATGGAACGAAAAGGCATCGCCGCCTGGGCAGTGGTAAAAACCGCAGAGGTCTCCCTGCGGCCAGCCACGGCGGGCCATGGTTGGCAAACAACGCTCCATCATGCCAGGCGCCACATTGAAACCGCCCTTTTCGCCCACGCCCCCACGCCTCGCGCAGGGGCTCTTCTCTCCGCCCTCATCACCGGAAACCGGTCCCACATTTCACAGCCCCTGCGCGATCTCTTTGCCCACACCGGGACGGCGCATCTTCTGGCCATCTCCGGCCTTCACCTGGGAATTGTGGCCACCCTCTTCTTCTTTCTCTTCAAGCACCTTTTCTCGTTCTGGGAGCGACCCCTCATCAAGGGGTACACACAAATCCTGACCGCATCTGCCACGCTGGTTCCGGTCGTCCTCTATGCCCTGCTGTCGGGGCTGGCCCCCTCGACTCAACGGGCTCTCATTGCCGTCGTCCTGGTCATGGGAGCCCTGGCCTTCCATGAAGAGGCGGATCTCCCCACCACCCTGGCCCTGGCGGCCCTGGTCATTCTGGCCTTCCATCCTCCTGCTCTTTTTGCCCTCTCCTTTCAGCTCTCCTTTGCCGCCGTTTCCGCCATCCTGACCAGCCTGTATCAGCTGCGCCCCTCCCAGAAAGGCAGGCCCCCAAGACCCCTTCGCTACCGGGTACTCCTCTTTATTGTTCCCCCGTGGATGGCCTCCTTGGGCACGGCACCGCTGGTCTGGTATCATTTCGGATACGCTTCTCCCGTCGGACTCATTGCCAATCTGGTGATGGTCCCCCTGGCAAGCTTTGCCGTGGTGCTGCCGGGCCTTCTGGGAGCTCTTTTCCTTCCCCTGTGTGGCCCCCTTGCAGGCGTTCTATTTCTCCTGGCCGGCACCGCGGCTGAAGGATCCATCCGCATGGCCACACTTTTTGCCACCCTTCCCGGAGGCTTTCTGGTCCTTCCTCGCCCAAGCCTTGCCACCACCCTGCTTGTCCTCTGCCTTCTCTTCTCCCTGCTGCTCTCCCAGCCCCTCAAGCGAAAAGGTCCCGCAGGTGTTGCCCTCCTCTGTCTGCTCTGGCTCGGCTGGACCGCGGGCAACGCCTTCCATCAACGCCATCACAACCCCACCCTTCGCGTGACAGTGCTGGATGTGGGGCAGGGGACCTCCGTGGTGCTGGCCTTCCCCAACGGAAAACGATGGCTGGTGGATGGGGGCTTCGCCTGGCCGGGCCGATATGACGTCGGTCGATTTGCCGTGGGCCCCTACCTTCAGACGGCCCAGGTCACCGCCCTGGATGCCGTGGTCCTCACCCACCCGGAAAGTGACCACATGGGAGGGCTGATCCACATCCTCAAATATTTCAACGTCGCGAAACTCATCACCAACAGCCAAAGGGGGAAGGGTGCCTTGTGGGACCAATTCTGTGACGCCGCCACCGACTGTGGCACGAAAAGACTGTATTTTAACGCCGAGACTCCCTCCATGCTCGTGGAAGGGGTCCGCGTCACCTGCCTTCACCCGGCCTTGCCATCGGCCTGCTTTACAGGCAAAGGAGCGGCCAATAACAACTCACTGGTTCTCCAGCTTGCTTATGGAAATCACCGCATCCTCCTCACCGGAGATATCATGAGTAAAGCGGAAGCCCGGCTGGTGGCCGAGGCAAAGGAGACCCTCCAGTCCGATGTCATCATCGTCCCGCATCACGGAAGCTCCAGCTCCAGCACACCGGACTTTCTGGCACGGGTACGCCCTGCCATCGCCGTGGTCTCGGTGGGACAGACCAACCGCTACGGCCTGCCCCATAAGAAGGTTCTCAATCGCTACACCCAGTCCGGATGCACCCTTTACAGAACCGACCGGCATGGAGCGGTCACCATTGAGTCTGACGGAATCTCCCTGTCGGTTATCACCGCCCTCAATCCCCTGCCGGCCCTTTCCCCCTCGCTCGCATGGGCACAGCCTTGACACGGATCCCGCCGCCGCATAAAGTACGGCCATTGGCTTCGATTTTTCTCGTTTGGAGGTTCTCTTTGTTTTTTTGTTCCCGTGACACCGGACACCCTACCCTGCCCGCCGTTTGCGGCGTTCTCATCGTGATTCTCCTACTCCAGGGGTGCGCTGCGCATTCCTCGATTCCTGTAACAACGCCCCTGCCCCCCATCGAAGACCCGATGGTGATGGAGGCCCCGCAGGAAACCCCGATAATCCAGGAGGCCCTTCCTGCCGACGATGAATTCGACGACGAAGATGATTTTTTTGGTGAGGATGACTTTTTCGATGAGGAAGGGTTGAGCGAAGAGTTTGAGGAGACCCCCGAGGCATTGGTCGCAGATCCATTGGCCCCCTTTAACCGGCTGATGTTTGGCCTCAACGACAAACTGCTTCTCTGGGTGGTCAAGCCGGTGGCTACGGGATATCGTGCCGTCACCCCCACGGTGGTGAGACGCGGCGTCTCCAACTTTTTCGACAACCTCAAAACACCGGTTCGCCTTATAAGCAGCCTGCTGCAGGGGAAAATTAAAGGAGCGGGGTCCGAGCTGGGACGCTTTTTGGTTAACAGCACGGTGGGGGTCCTGGGGTTCGCCGACCCGGCCGATCACTGGCTTCACCTCCAGCCAAGCGACGAAGATCTCGGGCAAGTCCTCGGAGCCTGGGGCGTCGGCAACGGCATGTACATTGTCTGGCCGCTCCTCGGCCCCTCTTCGTTAAGGGACAGCGCCAGTATTCCGGGGTATTTTTATCTTAACCCCGTCGGCTACATCAAACCCGCGAAGCTCTCGCTGGGCATCAGCGCCTATGAAAAATTAAACGAGGCCTCCTTCAGCATTGATGATTACGTGGCGCTGAAAGCGTCGGCTCTGGACCCCTATACCTTTATCAGAGACCTTTACATCCAGAGTCGCAACAAAAAGGTCCAAGAGTGATGGAACCCCCTTATGGAAACCCCCATCCTGGAAATCCGGAATCTTGTCAAACATTACGCCGATGTCACCGCGGTCAAAGGGATCTCTTTTGCCATCCGTCGCGGCACCTGCTTTGGGCTCTTAGGCCCCAACGGCGCCGGTAAAACCACCACGATTGAAGTGACCGAAGGCATTCTCCCCGAAACCTCCGGTGAGATCCTGTACAAAGGGGCTCCACGGGGTGAAAGCTTTACCCGGGAGGTGGGCATCCAACTCCAGAACACCGAGTTGCCCCTGTTCCTCACCGTGGAAGAGACCCTGGAGACCTTCCGTCATCTCTACACAAAACGCGCAGGACGGGAAGCCCTCATCGCCGCCTGTCGCTTAGAAGAGATCCTTAAGCGAGACAACCGAAAAATCTCAGGCGGCCAAAAACAGCGACTGCTCCTGGCCATGGCCCTGGCAAGCGACCCGGACCTCATTTTTTTAGATGAGCCCACCACCGGCTTGGACCCCCAGGCCAGGCGTCATCTCTGGGAAATCGTGGAGAAACTCAAGGAAGACGGAAAGACGGTGGTGCTCACCACCCACTACATGGAAGAGGCGCAAAACCTCTGCGATGAAATCGCCATCATGGATCACGGTCGCATCATCGCCATGGGAAAAACAGAAGCCCTCCTTGCCGCCCATTGCAAAGGCTCTTCCATCATGCTGCCCGGAACCGCACCCGACGACGCCTTCACCGCCCTGTCTTCCGCCTGGTTCCGCCTGCCGGACGGTCGCATCTCTATCCAAACTGAAGACCCGGACGCCTCCCTGCGGGAACTGGTCGCAAAGGGATTTGACCTGACCGGCATTGTCGTGACCCCCCAGACCTTAGAAGACCTGTTCCTCGAGCTGACGGGCAACGCCCTTCGAACCTGACAACCCGCTTTCAAGATGGCTTACCTTGCCGCCTGAGGCCCTTTTTCATTTTTTTACCAGAGGTATTGTTCCCATGATCAAACGCATCTGGACCCTTTTCAAAGCCCGGAATATCGAATTCTACAGAGACCGTTCCGCCCTGGGGTGGAGCCTTCTCTTCCCCTTTCTCGTCATTGCGGGATTTTCTCTTATTTTCAGTGAAAATTCACAAAGACTCTACAAAGTGGGCGTCCTTCACACAACCCCCGGCCCGGACCTCTCCGAGAGCGGTCATCTCCTCACCCACCCCCTCATCCAGGCCATTGAGGTTTCCCCGCTTGACTCTGCCCTGTCCAAACTGCGGCACCACCGTCTTGACATGGTCCTCGCGCCGGACACAGGCCACTACTGGATTAACACTGACGCCCCCAAGGGGGCTGTCCTCGAAGAGATCCTTCTGGGCGGCGAACGGAAAACACCCGGGCCATTTACCAGACAGGTGATCGAAGGAGACCGGATCCCCTATGTGGAATGGCTCTTTCCCGGCGTCCTCGGCATGAACATGATGTTTTCCGCCCTGTTCGGGGTAGGGTATGTGGTGGTCCGTTACCGGAAAAACGGGGTTCTGAAACGTTTCAGCGTCACCCCGGTTCGCCCCTGGGAGTTCCTCACCGCCCAGATCCTCTCTCGCCTCTTTGTCATGATCGCCACCACCGGCATCGTCTATGGCACATGCGCTGCCCTCTACGGCTTTTCCTGCCGTGGCTCGTTCGGGGCTCTGTTCACCGTCTTTCTCGCCGGAGGCATGGCCATGATCTCCTTAGGTCTCCTCCTGGCCGCCCGGGGCAGCAGTGAAGAGCTGGCCGGAGGCATCTTGAACCTCGTCTCCTGGCCCATGATGTTTCTGTCCGGCGTCTGGTTCTCCCTTGAGGGCACGGCCCCATGGGTCCAAACCCTCGCCCGAATATTCCCCCTGACCCACCTCATCGAAGGCGCCCGAAAGGTGATGAACGACGGAGCTGGCTTTGCCGAGATCCGCTTTGAAATTGCCATCCTCCTGGCCATGGCCCTGGCATGCCTCATTGCAGGTTCCCTTCTCTTTCAGTGGAAGAATGAATAAAAAAAATGCCTCCGGCGGCCCTGCCGTGGGCTAAACTTTTGCCTGATTTTATAAAGATGGGTTTAACCAACAGGTCTTAAATACATAGTTCAGATTTACGTCGACCCAAATCCGGATGTGATTTGACCCGAGGAATCCGCCTACGCCCATGTCTATGCGCCACCATTCGACCAACGTCAATGGGCTACGGAGCGACAAGCGATCCGTCTTCGCCTGCGGCTACGCCGTGACATGGGGGCAAAACGCATCCGCAACCTGCTTTCAAGGTGTTTTTGCCTAAATGGCTTCGCCACCCTTACCGCCGGAGGCTATTGGGGGAGCTGGATAGTTATCACAAATATGGGGTTGCGACGGCCAGTCGCCATACCCTATAGTGCATGAACAAAAAACACGCTCACCTGCTTATGAAGCCATCACCATCTCTGGAGGTCCACCCATGCCATCTTTTTTTTATCAGCCCCTCTTTCCTATTGGTCCGGATACCACTGTTTACCGCAAACTCAGCGATGAGGGGATTGAAAAAGGGGAGGTTTTTGGCGACCCTGTGATCCGTGTAACTCCGGAGGCCCTGACCCTTCTGGCCCGTGAGGCCTTCGCCGACGTCTCCTTTCTTTACCGAACCCGACATCTGGAGCAACTCCGGCGCATTCTTGACGACCCCGAGGCGTCGAAAAACGACACCTATG
Source organism: Desulfoluna sp. (assembly GCF_030145185.1). Lineage (GTDB taxonomy): Bacteria > Desulfobacterota > Desulfobacteria > Desulfobacterales > Desulfolunaceae > Desulfoluna. The sequence continues at coordinate 65,468 of NZ_JAQYWB010000026.1, forward strand.
TGGCCCTGGAGATGCTGAAAAATGCCGTGATCGCGTCAGAAAAAATTTTCCCCATGTGCCAGGATACCGGCACAGCTACAGTGGTGGCCAAAAAGGGAACCCGGGTTTTTTCAGGCCGTGAGATCCCGGATGAAGAGGCGATCTCAAAGGGCATTTTTGACACCTACACCCAAAAAAACCTGCGCTACTCCCAGCTGGCTCCTCTCTCCCTGTTTGAAGAGACCAACACCGGATGCAACCTGCCTGCGCAGATCGACATTCAAAACGGGAAAGGGGCAAGCTACGACTTTCTCTTTATTGCCAAGGGGGGCGGCTCTGCCAACAAAAGCTTTCTGTTTCAGGAAACCAAGGCGATCTTAAACCGCCAGAGCCTGCGCACCTTTTTAAAGAGCAAAATCACCGAAATCGGCACCTCCGCCTGCCCCCCTTATCATCTGGCTATTGTCATCGGGGGCTCCTCGGCTGAGGTCACACTGAAGACCGTCAAGCTCGCCTCTGCCGGCTATCTGGACTCTCTGCCGGAGAAGGGCAACGAATTCGGGCACGCCTTCCGGGACCGGGACATGGAAGAGGAGGTGCTTCACATGACCCAGCAGATAGGCTTGGGGGCTCAATTCGGAGGGAAATACTTCTGTCACGATGTCCGTGTCATCAGGCTGCCACGACACGGAGCCTCCTGCCCGGTGGGCATCGGGGTCAGCTGCAGTGCGGATCGGAACATCAAAGGAAAAATTACCGGGGAAGGGGTCTTTCTGGAGCAGCTGGAAAACGACCCTGCACAGTTTCTACCGAAACCGGCCATCGCGGTCGCACCAGGGATTGCGGTCGACCTGAACCGCCCCATGGACGAGATCCTGTCGGAGCTTTCGAGCCATCCGGTGGGGACACGGCTCTCGCTGTCCGGCGACATCATCGTCGCCCGAGACATCGCCCACGCCAAGCTCGCCGAGGAATTGGAAAAGGGTGGCGACCTGCCCGATTACTTCAAAACCCACATGATCTACTACGCGGGTCCCGCCAAAACGCCGGAAGGCTACGCCTCAGGATCTTTCGGCCCCACAACAGCGGGCCGCATGGACCCCTACGTCCCCATCTTCCAGAAACGGGGGGGCTCACGTATCATGCTGGCCAAGGGAAATCGTTCCGCAAAGGTAAGAAAATCATGCGAGGAAAACGGGGGCTTCTACCTGGGATCCATCGGGGGACCGGCGGCCCGTCTCGGCCGAGACTGCATCAGCAAGGTGGAGATCCTTGCCTATGAAGAGCTCGGCATGGAGGCCATCTTCAAAATCACCGTCAAGGAGTTCCCCGCCTTTATCATTATCGACGACAAAGGGAACGACTTCTACCAACAGGCCATCCTATGAAAAAGCCATGATTAAATGGACGTCACAAAGGTTTCAAGGACCGAAACCGCCATAGGCTCCACAAACGCAATGTGAATGGAGATGGCATTCTCTCCTCGCGCGTTTACGCTGCTGACACGCCCCTGAATAGAAAAACTGTCGGCGTGTTCACCGGGCGTCATCAAAGAGCAGATCGAACGCCCGAGGAGCAGACGTGCCATGGCATATCCACTACTCTTCACTTCGACTGAAAGCCCCCCTTCGGAGAGATCGATCATGGCCCCCGAGAATGCTTTGCCCACCGTGGTGCCTGTGTCCGTCAACAGCTGAAGCACCACCTTCCCGTCGACATCAAACCGTTTGTAGCGACGCCTCTCAACCCCTTTGGCCTGAACGGTCTCGGATAGATTATTAAACCGGCGGCAAAAGGTGCGAAGCTTTTGAACGCACTCGGGGTGTTTCGTCTCCAGGGTCTTCAGGCTCTCGCGATCCAGAAACCCGACATTGGCCCCTGTAAGGGCCACGAGGGACGCTGTACTGACATTGGTTCGAAAAAAGGCATCGTATCCCACCACATCGCCCTTGCCCAACTCCTTGATAAAAATCTCTTTGGAACCATCTCTATAGATAATCTTCAGTCTGCCGCTGTTAATAAAACAGAGCCGGTTGATCACCTCTCCCTGGGAAATAATCTCTGCATCGACCTCCACCGCTGTATTCTTTGTGTGGTAATAAAAACTGGAGGCTTCCTCATCGGTCAGCAGCTCATAAAGATCTTTCCATGTCTCCAGATACTCACCGGAATCGACAAACCGCTTCTCCTGCTCAATGATCTCTTCGGCTCGAACCGTTTCACTGAGAGCCAGCTCATCCACGTCGGATATACGCATCTTATAACGCTCGGCACGTTGAAAATCCTTTTCACGCGCAGCACGTTCCACCATCAGAAGGAGCATCCTCAGGGCCGAGGGTGTTTTCCCCCCGCTGATGAGTCCATTGACAATGGCGTCAAGGATACTGAAATCCTCTTCAGCGATGTATTCACGGGTCACTTTCACTCGCGTATCGGGTTCTGTCTCCTGTGCCGTTGTCCGCTCTTTCGAAATGGCATCCCGAATCCTGAGAATCGCCTCTTCAGCCAGAGACTTCTGACCTGAGGTAAATCGACTCCTCCCCAGGAGCCCTCTTTGATCCACCACAAGTTGAAGCGTCGGCAGCGCCTTCATGGACCCGATCTCTCCCAGGGCCAGACAGACAGCCTGAATGACCTGATGTCTCTCTTCCGGTGTGCCGGCCAGTTTTGATTTCAAAACCTCAGAGAGCGCATACACGGCCTCATCACCGCCCAATTGAGAAAGAGACTCCGCCAGGCGTGGTTTCACCTCGTTGGGGACCTGAAGAATTGCTTTTGAAAAAAACCGTGGACACTTGTCCCCACCAATCTGTTTGACACAGGAGATCACAGCGTCCAATACCGGTTCTTCATCTCGGAGCATCAAGGGTTCCAGAATATCAACCTGCTCTTCAGATCCGATTTCACCAAGAATTTTTAAAAGATTGCGAAGGTAAAACCAGGCGCTGTCAGGCTTGATCCGATCGGTAATTTCTCCAAGGGCCGCGGGACCAATATTCAGCAAAATGCCCATGGTTCGGATTCGCTCCGCCATGACGTCACTTTCTCGAAGAAGGTCAAGCAAAGGGGGGGCAGATATTTTCCCGAGGAGAACAAGAAAATTCGCCGTATGCTCCCGGCGTCCTTTTTCATTTTTCCGAAACTCGGCCATGATGGCGTTAAACACCCGTTCTGAAGCCATTCGACGCAAGGTTTTGGCCGCAAATTCTGTCATCTGGGTATTTTTCTTTAATCGCCCACTTTCAATAAGGCTGAACGTTTCAACCACGGGGATCGCCGAGGCAAGCTGGCGGGACGTCACCATATTGTGAACATAATTCACCATCATATCGGCAACCGATTCGTAAAGAGGGGTGCCCCCCTGCTGATAGCGGGCCCACAAATTAATGGGGGCCACCACCCGAATCACCATATCCCATCGTTCAAGGCTGATAAAAGCCCGAGCGGAATGCAAAAGAACCCGAATGGCCAAAATGGACTGATTCTCATCCTCGAGATTGATGGCCCGGGAAACCGACTGAATCAACGCTTCGGCTTCGCCACCCCTGCCCTGCTGAACCTTTTCGGTCAGGGTCCGGGGTAACGCCGCCAAGACCTCAGGGTCCGCCAAAGCGCTGAAATCCCCGTCCGCAAGGGCTTCGATCAGCACCTCGATACGGACAAGTTCTATTTTCTGCAACCTCTCCTCACGCTTCCTCAATTCGTCAACCGGGTACTTGAGCTCAATCCCCCTGGGAAGGGAAAGCATCCAGTCCGACGCATTGGCATAGAGCCTCAAATGAGCCCCCGTCACCAATCGACTGCCCCGTCTCTGGCTTTGAGCCATGAGCAAGAGGCGGGCTGAGAGCATCATAAACGAATCATTGTCAAGCTGATCCACACCCTGGGTGACGTTCATATTTGAAAAATTCAACGCCAGGGCATCACAATTAAACCAGGGTCCCAGCGCGTCAAGGCTCCTGTACAAAAGGGGAAAGATCGTCTCATGCCCGCGCTCCATTCCTGCCAGAATCAAAAAGCCACTCAGCCTCGCCATGCCGGCGATGGTTTCCCAGTCGTTGGCTTCGAATCCCCGGTCACCGATGTAGCTAAAAAATCGACGACTCACGGCTTTCAGCCACTCTGTGCTTGATATTTTTCTCGTGATATACCCGAGCGCCTGTGTGTCTGAGATCTGATTGTACCAGATATACCGGAACAGCTCTTCATCGCTTTGAATCACCACATCCGTTTCCGCTTCTACAAAAACCCTGTGATTCACAGAGACAAAAACCACCCCCTCGGTATCGAGAATCTTTCGCACCCCCCCCAAGGCCTCCATTTCCTCGGGAGCGATACTGAGAACACGAGAAAACTTGGCATAATTCTCAGCATCTATGCCGCGGTCAAAGGCGATGCTCTTAAGGTTCAGGCTCTCCATAAGAACCCGCAGAGAATGGATCTGAGGCATTCTTTGAGCTCTCGGGTCCAAGAGCTTCCCATCAAAAAGAATCGCCCCTTCCGCTTCCGACACCACGAACGGAGCCTCCCGGTAAAATACAGTCGTTAGACGTTTATAGCCGGTACTCAATGAATTTTTGACAATGTCACTGGTTTCCGGATAAAGCCGACAACTTTTCACGGCACTCATAAAAAGATTTACAGCAACACTTGCCGTATTGAGATTGAGTTCATCAGCCATGAAGATCACACCTTTGTTCAGAATTAATGGAATCCGCAGCAACCCTGCTGCCCAGAATGTTAGGATGGCATCGCCAAAAATCGAACGGACGCCATCACACTCAAACATGCCGCCTTCCGTCCACCGTTGACCCCACGATGCTGTGATGAAGAGCGTTGACCTTTTAAAGAATGTAACCCGTGAAAATGGTGGCTCACCATGGAAAAAGGAGGTGTCATAAAGCTACAAACGAAATGAAATTCAGAGAACGAAGAAAGCGATTCATTGTTGATATGCAACCAAAAGCCATCCAAAACTTACCTTGTTATTATAACACTAACCACGTTTCAATGTAAGTTCAATCTAATGACAAGGCCACCTGCCGCCCCCCACGCGATCTTCATTACCCACCGTATTTACTGGTAAATTACGAGGAGACACGACACCCACGCCAACCGGACAGACCTGTCACCCGGAGGCGGGCCAGCTCACCCACCCTTCTATCATGCCTTAATTAAACAAAAAAACCTCTGATCACTCAATCTACAAGGACCTTTATAAAAAGATTCCGGAGGCGTCCTACTCTCCCGCGCAGCTGCCCGTGCAGTGCCATCAGCGCAAAAGAGCGGGCCTTATCTCATGACTTGGCCGTGTTCGGAATGGGAACGGGTGTGACCTCTTTGCAATCACCACCGAAAAACGGTATATGCGTTTTTCGGATCATTCAATCAGGATATGGATTCAATAAAGCGCTCAGCATCTGTGTAGTAAGATTGTGGCTAAGCCTCACGACCAATGAGTACCGGTAAACTGAACACATTGCTGTGCTTACACATCCGGCCTATCAACCTCGTAGTCTTCGAGGTGTCTTCAGTCCGGCACTCAATTTCATGCTCAAACATGTAGCATTGACAGAGACATTACACGTCTCCTTCAACATACTGCTTAAGCGCAAAATTGAGTACCGGAAGGGATATCTAATCTTGAAGGGGGTTTGCAGCGATGATGCTTTCAGCGGTTATCCTTTCCGAACCGTAGGATGGGCAAAGCGCGAAGCGTGCCCATCTTTTACTTCCTGAAAACGCGACAACAGGAACACCAGAGATTCGTCCATTCCGGTCCTCTCGTACGAGGAACAGATCTCCTCACCCAGTTTTATTATCTGGCCTCCGCCCACGAAAGATAGGGACTAAACTGTCTCATGACCTTTCATAAATCAGGCAAACCCAGCTCACGGACCACTTTAATTGGCGAGCCGTCACCGCTGTATTTCGTACATACAAAACAAAAAAGGCTCTTGATGATTAAATCATCAAGAGCCTTTATAAAAAAATCCGGCGGCGTCCT
>NZ_JAQYWB010000109.1 GCF_030145185.1 Desulfoluna sp.
GCGCACCGCGGATTAACCGCTGCGGTCATGGAAGCCCATGTATTGATGTCTCTCCAGCAGTATGGAAATGGCAAAAGGTGTTGGTTTCTTGGGGGATGGTGCGCAAGCACACCCTGCGGTGTGACGCGTTGTCGCCGGCGTGGGGGCTGTGAGGGTAGGGTGTGCTTGCGCACCGCGGATTAACCGCTGCGGTCATGGAAGCCCATGTATTGATGTCTCTCCAGCAGTATGGAAATGGCAAAAGGTGTTGGTTTCTTGGGGGATGGTGCGCAAGCACACCCTACGGTGTGACGCGTTGCCGCCGGTGTGGGGGCTGCGAGGGTAGGGTGTGCTTGCGCACCGCGGATTAACCGTAACGGTTATGGAAGCCCATGTATTGATGTCTCTCAATCAGTATAGAAATGGCAAAAGGTGTTGGTTTCTTGGGGAATGGTGCGCAAGCACACCCTACGACTCTCCGGGCGAATGCGGACGCATTTCAGCCTCAAGAGACGCCTTCCGATGCGCATTCGCAAACCCGCTTTCAAGGTGGCCCACCTTGCCGCCGGAGGCTATTTTTTGATCTTTTTGAAAGGTTTTTGTCCATGATAGAACACGCGTGCGAAGTATTTCTTAAGGGGCGGTCCGTTCAGGACGGGGCGCATGATCTGGGCCATGTAAAGCGGGTGGTCGCACTTGCCCGGCGGATCGGTGAGGCGGAAGGGGCGAATCTGTCGGTGGTGGTACCGGCGGCGTGGCTGCACGATTGTGTGAGCGTGGCCAAGGACTCACCGGATCGGCCGCTGGCCTCCCGGTTTGCGGCAGAGGAGGCGGTGGGGTTTCTAAAGGGGCTTGGGTACCCGGCGGGACGATTGGATGCGGTGTACCACGCCATTGAGTCTCATAGCTTCAGCCTGGGAAAAGTTCCAGAGACTCTGGAGGCCCAGGTGGTTCAGGACGCCGATCGGCTGGACGCCATTGGAGCGCTGGGCATTGCCCGCTGTTTTTTGACTGGGGGGGCCATGGGCTCTGCCCTGTTCCACCCGGAAGATCCCTTTGGTCGGGGACGGACGCTTGATGACCGGGCCTATGCCGTGGACCATTTTTATCTGAAGCTCTTGACGTTGAAAGAGTCCCTGCATACGGACGCGGCCCGTCGGGAAGCCGGGCGTCGGCATGATTTTATGTGTGACTTCCTTGAGGAGCTGAAGCGGGAAGTCACACATGGGGGGTAGGGTGCGCTTTTGCACCCTGCGGGGTGATGCGACCCCATACATTGTGATGGCCTTCGGGCATTCCTGTGTGCCATGGGCCTTTTTACAGCGAAACCGAGATGGTTTCGGTGGCATTCGAGGTGAGGGTTCTGACGTAGGTGACGGTGGTCAGGTTCTCACCGGAGGCCACAATGGAGTAAGTCCCCGGAGGCAAGGCGATGAGGTAGATTCCGTCCGCCGCAAAGGATTGGGCGGTCATCTCATAAAGGGTGGAGAGGGAGCCGCCGCAGAGTCCTGATTTGCGGACGCTGATGGTGACGGAGTCATCGATGGCAGTGAGACCGGTGATGGTCACAGAAAGGGTCCCGGAGGTTGCGGCGGTGAGGGTGAAATCCTCGGTGAGGGTTGTTCCTGTGACGGTGGAGATGCGCTGGCATGCCGGGAGGAATCCCTCTTTGAACACAACGAGGGTTTCCTCGCCCGCCGGGACGCGCAGGAGGTAAGAGCCCCGATTGTCGGTGAGGGTTCCGGCGTGGACAGTGATTTCATCTTCGGGGAGAGTGGCTGCAGCGCTATAGGTCTGGGCTGTCACGAGAGCCCCTTGTTGGTCAGAGCCGGGGGTGTCCGTGACAGAGCCTTGGACCCCAGCCAGGGTCACGGTATCGATAACCTGGATGACGGGTTTCAGGAGCCACTTGCCGCTGCTCCCCGCTTCCACCACCGATTTCATGGCATTAAAGTCTATAATGAGTTTTGTCAGGCCGGCGGCCTCTATAGTAAACTGTTTGACGAGCTTGATGCCGGACTGATAGCCGCTGGGGACCTTGAGCTCATGGACGTCGTCATTGGAATCAATGACGTAGTTGGCAAAGGGGTGATCGGTGCCAAGGATGTTTTTTTCTGCATCCGGGGCGATGGCCAGTCGCAGGCGGAGCTGGTTGTAGGTCGCTGCGGGCAGATTGCGTGTGCCCAGATCTTTCAGGATGCCCCCGCTTAAATCCAGCAGGTTAATGGTTTCATTGACGATCTCTACCACCTGCCACCCGTTGTCGTCGTCATTGGAGGATTGCTTCACCTCCACCTGATTGACGCTGATATACACCGCTTTATAGGCCGAGGCGGGTGCATCGGTGAGGGATACATTGAGATCTCCTGCCCCGGATGAGGAACTGCTGGAGCTGGAGTTGCAGCCTGCGACCGCAAGAAGAGCAAGGGCCGCAAGAATTGAAATGAAGCGTCGAGTCATGGGATTCTCCTTTGGGGCGGGGGCGGTACTTCCGGGCGGGTGACCATGATGAATCGATGAGCCCTTGGTCTGCCGGCGAGAGGGCTCTCTGTCGACGTGTTGAATTGCCGCGTCGTTACACCCTTTGTGTGATGCCGTAATTCGATTGTGGGGTTTGAGTACGGCGTGTAAGGCTTTATTATACCTTTTTTATTCTGAACATCGAAGGGCTTTTCCGGGTTTTGGTTTGTTTTCTGACTTTGGAGAGGCGCTTTTTCGCTACTCATAAAAAAGTGGGTTGTCATCTTCTTTTAAAATAGGTATTTATCTATATATCCCCTCCCGGGGGATGGGTTCTTCTATCCCGTAGAAAGAGAGGCTCATGAGATGTCGGAAAAAGGGAAGCATCAAACCCATGATGAGATCGCCAAGCGGCTCAGGCGAGCGGGGGGGCACCTGAACAAGGTAGTGGCCATGATCGAGGGCGACGCGTCCTGCGTGGACGTGGCGAGGCAGCTTCATGCGGTGTACAAAGCCGTGCTTAATGCCAAGCAGGCCCTGGTTCGTGATCATATCGAGCACTGCCTGGATGAGCACGCCATCCGGGAACGGTCGGCTTCTGAGATTCGGTCGGAGTTGGCTGAAATAACGAAGTACCTGTGAGACGAGTATGAGCGAGCGCGAGGCGGCCTTGACGGCCAACATTACCCGGTACCCCTGGTATCTCTTTTTCCGGGATTGCTATTTTTGGGGACCCGCTTTTTTTCTCTATTTTACCTCGGTGCTGAGTCTCCCGGAGGCCCTTCATCTTGAGGCCATTTATTATGTGGGCGTGGCCGTGATGGAGGTCCCTTCGGGGTTTGTCTCTGATCGGTATGGAAGAAAACGCACATTGCTGCTCTCTTCCGCCTGCTTGAGCGTTGCCTATCTTCTCTTTTTTACCGGGCATTCCTTTGCTCAGTTTGCTGTGGCTCAGCTCTTCCTTGCCGTTGGCTTTGCCGCAGCCTCAGGAACGGACACGGCTTTTCATTATGAAAGTTTAAAAGGGCTGAACCGTGACGCGGAGTATGCCTTCCGGGAGGGGCGGGCCTTGCGGTTCAGTTTCCTGGCGGGGGGGCTGTCGGCCCTTTTGGGTGGGGTGATTGCCATGGGTCATTTGAGGTGGGTCTATGGGGTTTCGTTGATGGCTGTCACCATGTCGTGGGGCCTTGTTTTTTCCATGACGGAGCCGGAGGCGACCGGAAAGCTCACCACCGCTCCCCTGGGGCGGCAGGCTTACGGACTGATGGGAAAGGCCTGGGGGGCCAGGTTTCGGTTTTTTACCCTCTACACCCTTTCTATGACCGTTTTGATGCATCTTCCCTATGAGTTTTATCAGCCCTACCTCCACGGGATTGCTCAGAGAATGGGGACGGAGACGTCGTTGACCCCGATCCTTGCCGGAACACACCTGGCCCTTACCATGCTCGTCGGAGCCTGGTTTACCCGATATGCCGGCCGGATTCACCACCGTTGCGTGGTGCGCCGGACCCTTTTGGCCTGTGGCTTGTTTCAAGTCGTGCTGATGGGTGCCATGGCCCTGGTTGTGCATCCGGTGGTGGCCCTGATGCTGGTGGGGCGCACCGCCTCCCGGGCCGTTTCTACCCCCCTGGTGAATGCGGAACTGTCTCCTTTGCTTGAGCGTCACGAGAGAAGCACCTACCTTTCTCTTCAAAGTCTGCTGGGGCGTCTTTCGTATGGGGGGGTACTTTTGCTTCTGCCGGTGGGAGGAGGGTTTTTTATAGACGGTTTTCATGGCGCGCTGATCTGTGCGTTGGGTGTGGCGATCTTTCTTTTCGTCGTTCTTTGCTTGACTCCGTTTCCCCAGGACAAGACGCATCACTGCTGCCGGGATGGGGCCTCGCCCAAGGGGCACAGTCACAATGAACAGCCACCGGCCGAAGAAACAGTAAATTCCTAAGAAGCATACTCTCCGTGACGCTTGGAGGCCAGGATTCCCTATCTCGAGGGCACAGGTTTTTAAAAAAAGGGAAGGGTTTCCTTTTTTTCTGCGTAAAACGCTTCAGTTTTTTCTTTATTCGTGCGATCAGTAAAAAATAAGTTCCTTCAACCCTGACAGTCTTGGAGGCAGGTTCGGCCTGCGCCCAGGGGGCCGGGGGACGTTATTCCGGGCGTGTCTGCACTTTAGTTTTCAGCGGTGTGGGTGGGATGGTGAAAATAACAAGGGGGGATCGGTGCGTTTTCTTTGTTTTCCGAGAGGTCTGTTGTTTTTTCTGATTGGGGTCGTCGGGTTGCTGGTCATGTGGCCTGTGCCAGGCTGGGCGGCGGACCATGTCTATCTTGTGTTCGGGGGCGATGACAGTTACCCGCCTTACGAATACCTTGATGACCATGGGATGCCTGCAGGATTTGATGTGGACATTACCCGGGCCGTGGCGAAAGAGATGGGCCTCTTCAGCAGTCTCGATCTGATGATGTGGAGTGATGCCCGCAGCGCCTTGCTTGCTGGAGATGTGGATGTCCTCATGGGGATGTTTAAGAGCATTGATCGCCAGCGGCATTTTGCGTTCAGTACCCCCCATTATGTTGCCTCTTATGCCGTGTTTGTTCCCAGGGGCAGTTCTATTCACTCCATAGACGATATCCGGGGCCGACGGATTCTTGTCCAGGATGGGGATATTGGCCACGATTATCTTCTTCAGCAGGAAATGCCGGTAGAGATCGGGGTCCGCAAGAACGTCCGGGATGTGCTCAAGGCCCTTGCCGATGGTCAGGGGGAGGCCGCCCTGCTTTCCCGGATTCAGGGGTTGATGCTTTTAAAAGAGATGAAGAACACCTCAATTGTCCCTGTCGGGCCTCCGGTCCTGCAACAATCCTATTGCTTTGCCGTGAAAAAAGGGGATTATCAGGTCCTGTCCCTTCTTAACGAGGGGCTCAGCGCCATCAAGGCCTCGGGGCGGTACGACGAAATTCATGAAAAATGGTTTGGAGCCTACGAGCCTCGGGGGTTCAGCTCGTCGGAACTTCTTCGTTATCTGGCCATGGTGGGATTCCCCCTTTTGACGGTGGCCGTGCTTTTTTTCCTGTGGAACGCCAGCCTGAAGCGAAAGGTCGCCCGGCGGACAGACGAACTCTCCAGGGCCAATGAGATTCTGAGCCGTCAGATTGACGAAAGGCTTCTTGCCGAACGAGCGCTGCGATCCAGTGAGAGGCGTTACCGCGAGATTTATAATACCCCCAATGATGCGATTATTCTTCACGACGCAGTCGATGGGGGCATTTTGGATATCAACGAGCCCGGAGTGGCCATGTTGGGGTATTCGCGGGAGGAGCTTGTGGGGCGATCTATCGAAGGCCTCTCCTCGGGGGAGCCCGGATTTACGGGTGAGCTCGGCCTCAACCTGATACGAAAGGCCGCCCAGGGGCAGCCCCAGATGGCCGAGTGGCGAACCCGTCGTAAGGATGGGTCGGTGTTCTGGTCGGAGGTCTCCCTGAAACGGGCGGCGTTCGGTGATGAGACCTGTGTGGTCTCGGTGGGGCGGGATATCAGCCCCAGGAAAGAGGTCGAGGAGACGCTTTCCCAGGAAAAGGAGCGACTGGCCGTAACCCTTAGAAGCATCGGCGATGGGGTGATTACCAGTGATGTGGAGGGGCGGGTGGTCCTGATCAACAAAGTGGCCGAGAAGCTGACCGGCTGGACCCAGGCCGACGCGGCCGGCAAGCCCATGCTCGAGGTGTTTCGGATCATCAACGAGAAGACGCGCGAGCCCTGCGAGAACCCGGTGGAGAAGGTGTTGACCACGGGGAATACGATTACCCTGGCAAACCATACGGCCCTTATCGCCCGGGACGGCACCGAGCGGAGTATCGCCGACAGCGGGGCGCCCATCATGGATCGTACCAGCTCCATTGTGGGGGTGGTGCTGGTTTTTCGTGATGTGACGGATGAAAATCGCATCGAAGAAGAGCTGCTGAAGGTGCGAAAGCTGGAATCCGTAGGGGTTCTGGCCGGAGGCATCGCCCATGATTTTAACAATATTCTGATGGCAGTGCTGGGGGGTGTGAGCCTTGCGCGTACCTACAATCAAGAGAATTCCGAGTCTTACAGGCTCCTTTCCGATGTGCTGCGGGCCTGTGGCCGGGCCAAGGATTTGACGCAGCAACTTCTCACCTTTTCCAAAGGGGGCGATCCGGTGACTCGGGTCGCCTCGGTGGTGGATCTGGTGCGTGAGTCAGCCGGTTTTGTTCTTCATGGAGGCCGGGTTCGCTGTGATACCCATTTCGTCGACGATCTCTGGGCTGCTGAAATCGATTTTGGGCAGATCAGTCAGGTGGTTCAAAATTTGATTCTCAACGCGGTTCATGCCATGGATCAAGCTGGAGTGATCACGATTACCGCCGAGAATCATCGCATCGATCGCCGGGATATAGGGATCCTCCCCCTGAAGGGTGAGCGTTACGTTAAACTCACCTTCTGTGATGAGGGGACCGGCATTCCCGAGTCGTTGATTGACCGAATTTTCGACCCTTTTTTCACCACCAAGAAGACGGGCAGCGGCCTGGGGCTTGCCACCACCCATTCCATTGTGTCCAAACACGATGGCCATATTCAGGTGACGTCAACCCCCGGTGTCGGGACCTGTTTCACCCTTTATCTCCCCGCCTCGGAGGAGGTGCTTCCCGAGAGAATCGAGATTCCCGCCGGGGACTCGGTACAGGGGCGGGGCCGGATTCTGGTGATGGACGATGAAGAGATGGTGCGGGAGGTCGTGGAGGGCCTGTTGGATGCCTTGGGGTATGAGGTCCTGTTGACGGCCAGCGGTGAAGAGGCCGTGGCCGTTTACAGGGCGCGTCATGGCGGGCCTGAGCCGGTGGATGTGGTGATCACGGACTTGACGGTGGTCGGGGCCATGGGAGGGCTTGAAGCTGCCGGGCTGATCCGGCAATGGGATCCCGAAGCCCGGGTGGTGGTCTCCAGCGGGTACTCCAATGATCCGATCATGGCGGATTATCAGGCCCACGGTTTTTGTGCGGCCATTGTGAAACCCTATAGCCTGGCCGATCTTCGGGCGGTGGTCCTTGAGGCTCTGGAGCCTTGAGGACTGGCTGATCCTGTGGGGTATAATGGGGGTGAGACGGGTGTCTGGCTCGGATCAACGGGCGGTTGTACAAAATATGTAAACAATGTTGCGCGGAAGTCCCTGTTGTATATACTCTCCATGGGACTATGTGTTTAATATTTTTTTTGATTACCACTCTTTCTTGGCCACCATCAAGGACATGGGTGGTTTGTAAAAACCGTTCTTGGTTCTTGGTTCTTCGTTCGAGGAGTCGCTACGCTCCATCAATTTAAAACAAGCCGTGCGCTGGCAGCTGACGTTCCAAGCATTCATGGCTTATAACCTTGAGAGCCACGCAATCTTGGAACCTTGTTATTTCATTACGTTATAACTGGCGTTACATCTCCCTGGGATGGCTGTGAATAAGGGGGCATCAAATTCTTTTTGTCATCATGGCTGTTTGTGGGAGGGCACGTGTCACGCGTTCTGCAGGGAATCATCGTTATCAGCGGTCTGTTGTGTCTGCTATTGGTGTACCGGGGATTCCGGGTGGAGCCGGGCAAGGTGGTGGTTCGACATTTCACGGTCGCCGGGACGCCTCTGGCGGGTGCGCTCAAAGGAAAACGTGTGGTGGTGGTCTCCGACCTGCATCTGGGGGAAGGTGACGTACACCGTCTCCGGCTTCTTTCTCTTTTGGAGGCGAATTCCCCCGATTACCTTTTTCTTCTTGGCGATTACGTGCGGTGGGGGGGCGACTACAAACCCGCCTTTGATTTTTTGTCGAAGCTTGAGGCCCCCCTGGGTGTCTATGGTGTTCTTGGGGATTACGACCATCACAACTCACGGCAAAGCTGCCTGTTCTGTCACCCGCAGGGGCGTGGGGCGGCGACGATACAGCATTCCGTTCAATTTTTGATGAACCGTGAGCTTGTTCTGCCGGGCGAGAAAGGCCCCTTTCGCGTGGTGGGCCTGGACAGCGACCAGGGCGAGGCCGCAGAGATTGTGGCAAAACAGATCCCCACGTTGGTTTTGGCGCACGATCCTCTCTTGTTCGATACCTTTTCAGGTGAGGAAGGGGTGGTGATGGTGGCCGGGGATACCCATGGCGGGCAGATCCCCTTGCCTTCATTTGTCTGGCGCTTTCTTGGGTATGAAAAGAATGCCCGCTACAACGCCGGGTGGTTTCGAAAAGGCGATAATCGTCTATTCGTCACAACCGGTGTCGGGACGAGTCATCTCCCCTTCCGGCTGTTCTGCCCGCCGGAGGTGGTGGTCCTGAGTTTTGAGTGAAGGGGGACGGTTGACGGTACGTTGATCACCAAAGGAGCCACATGACTTTACGCACCTGCATTACTCAATTGGCGCTTATTTTTCTTCCGGCACTCCTGCTGGCGGGGTGTGCCGGGGTGCCCTCGGAGGACCGGGTGCTCTTTGATTTTGAGCAGGACGCAGAACTGGATCGTCTGCACTGGAAATGCGGCACCCTCTACTCTCTCTCCACCGATCACCCCACCCGGGGGGAACGATGTCTGAAAATGGAACTCTATCCTTCAGCGTATCCTGGCTTTTTCCCTAAGCTGAGCGTTTCAGATTGGCGGGGGTATACGGCCCTTGCCATGGATATTTACAATCCGTCGCCCCACGCCGTGGTTTTGACCCTGCGTGTGGATGACGAAAAAAAAACCTCCTACGCGCAGCGTTACAACGGGCGGGTGGTGGCTGAGCCGGGACGGACGGCCTTTGTCCTTCCTTTTGAGTCTCTGACGACCTCCGGGGACCGTCGTCCTTTGAATCTGAAACGGGTCTGGACCTTTCTTCTTTTTTCATCGCCGCCCGAAGAGAAACAGGTTTTGTATCTGGATGCGGTGCGTCTGGTCGCGGGTGAGACCCAGGAGGGCGCATGAATCGAAGGTGGGTGAGTGGGTTGAGCGGTCTGTTTTTTTTTCTCGTGGCCCCGTCGGTATGGGCCCTGTCTCCCAGTGAGGTGGCGGTGGTGTTTAACAAGGCGGTGCCCGTCTCTGAAACGCTGGCCGATGAGTATATGGCGCTGCGGGGGATTCCTTCCTCTCAAAAAATCGCTCTTTTTGTTTCCGATACGGAAAGGATCGATCGGAATCATTATGAAACCCGCATTGCTGAACCGGTACGGTTAGCGCTTTTGGCCATGCCTCGCATCCAATGTCTGGTGACCATGTATGGGGTTCCGCTTACGGTTGTGGACCCCGGGCTTACGCCCTCGGAGATGGAAACGCGCCAGCGCCTGGCCCAGGAACGCCTTGTGCTTGAAGCAAAACGGGCGGCGCATCCGGACGACAAGGGGCTGGATGCGGAATGGACGGACCTTCAACAGAGAGTGACCCAGGCCCAAAGAGCTCGGGACAAAAATGCCTCGGTGGATTCGGAGCTGATGCTGGTCAAACGTCCGGGGAGCCCCCTCTCTTTCTGGGTGGCTAACCCTCTTTTTGCGGCTCGCAGAGGTCAGGCGCGGGCGGGGGCCTCGGAGGTGCTTCTGGTGAGTCGTCTTGACGCTCCAGAACCCGCCACCGTCAGGCGATTGATGGCCGATGCGGTGGATGTCGAGGGCACAGGCCTTTCCGGTACCGCCTATTTTGATGCGAGGTGGAAGATGCCCGGAAAAAAGGACCTTGGAGGGTATGCGCTTTACGATCGCTCGATTCATCGAAGCGCCGATGCCTTGGAGACGCAGGCCTTTCTCACCGTCGTGAAAGATGCCCGGGAGGCACTGTTTTCTCCCCGGTCATGCCCGGATGCGGCCCTCTATTGCGGCTGGTACAGTCTGGGAACCTATGTGGACGCCTTTGACTGGAAAAAAGGCGCCGTGGGATATCATATTGCCAGTTCGGAGTGCACCACCTTGAAAAACGCGTCCAGTTCCATCTGGTGCGTGCAGATGCTGCAGCGGGGCGTAGCCGCCACCATTGGGCCGGTGGGAGAACCGTATGTGCAGGCGTTTCCCATGCCGGAGATGTTCTTTGGATTTCTGGCCGACGGGCGGCTGACCCTCGTGGAGTGTTATGCGGCGAGCCTTCCCTTTCTCTCCTGGAAAATGGTGCTGGTGGGGGACCCCCTCTACCGGCCGTTCTATGCCAAGCCGGCGTTGCGAAACCGATAACCTTAGAAAAAAAGGTTGTGCTGAAAAGGGTCCGGTCCCTGAGTGTGGCAGGCTTTTCTATCCCAGTGGGGGGCGTTTTCGTTGGGGCGGTGATTTCCGGGAGATATCTCTACTCCTGATGGCGGGGATTTGATATAGTACCGGTTTTCTGGTCATGAATGACATGTGAAAAGGGCCAGAATACGGAACTGTCAAGGGAGACGCCCCTTTTAAAGGGTGCCCTGTTTTTAGGTATGTATCATAACCGCCGGCATCAGGGGCGGCATAACAAAAACCCGGTTTGCATCCGTGCGCGCGGAAGGGGGGCTTTCGCCAGCCGCTGCTTGCAGACAGTCGGGCCCTATGGTTTGGTTTTCATGACATACAGAGTTGCAATCAACGGATATGGTCGTATCGGGCGGTGTATTCTTCGTGCCCTTTACGAGTCCGGTCACCGGGATGACTTGGTGATCGTTGGGATCAATGAACTTTCTGATATTGAGTCCATCGCTCACTTGACGAAGTACGATTCGACCCATGGACGGTTTAACGGCGAGGTTTCCTGTGTAGGAGACACCCTGATGGTCAACGGCGATCCCATAGCTGTGACCTGCCGGAAAGATCTTTCACAGTTGCCTTGGGACACGCTTGGTGTGGACGTGGTGATGGAGTGTACGGGGCGTTTTACCCAGCGCTTTATGGCTGAGAAACACCTGGAGGCTGGCGCCGGCAAGGTGGTGTATTCCTGTCCGGCCGAGCCGGATGTGGATGCCACCATCGTTTACGGCACCAATCACGATACGTTGAAAAAAGAACACACCGTGATCTCCAACGCCTCGTGTACCACCAACTGCATTGTGCCGGTCATTGAAACTCTGGATAAGGCGTTCGGCATCGAGAGCGGGGTGATCACCACCGTGCACTCCATGATGAACGATCAGCCGGTTATCGACGCTTATCATGATCAGGATCTTCGGAAAACGAGAAGCTCAAGCCATTCCATTATCCCTGTAAACACAGGCCTTGCCAGGGGGCTGGATCGGATTTTACCTCATCTTGAGGGGCGCTTCGAGGCGCTCTCCCTTCGGGTTCCGACCTTAAACGTGTCGGCCATGCAGCTCACCGCCCAGGTGCGGGAGAAGAGTGACGCGAAGGCGGTGAATGAGAGTCTGTACCGGGCCGCAAACAACGGAATGAACGGGATTCTGGGTTACACCGAGGTGCCTCTGGTCTCCTGTGACTACAATCACGACTCCCACTCCTCTGTGGTGGACGGCACCCAGACCCGGGTGTCCGGCCACACCGTGAGTGTTCTTGCCTGGTTTGACAATGAGTGGGGGTACGCCAACAGGATGCTCGATACCACGCTGGCATTGCTCAAGGCGTCTAACCCGGATATTTCATGAGAAAACAATCAGGACTAAGGAATAATCCGTAATGACAGTTCTTCGCAGTCATATTTTCAGTCGTTTCAAAAATGCAAAATGTAATCCACGGTATTCTGTCTGATTTTCTCACCCTTCGGGCGAGCCGGGTGCACTCATCTGCCGCGTTATCAGAGCTTTGAGGTAAACCACTACATCTTC
>NZ_JAQYWB010000110.1 GCF_030145185.1 Desulfoluna sp.
GCCCAGCAATCTGTGAGTTTCACGCCAGCATTACGACTTTTCGTACCGGCAAGGCGGAGCCTTGCACCCGACACTCCCAGGCAGAGCCTGGGAGCGAGAAAGAGTGATGAGAACACGAAGGTGGCCGAAACGATGATCAAGGCCCAGACTTACACGAAATCAAAGGCGGATGTAATTTGCCTTGATGAATCTGCTTCAACCTGCTTTCAAGGTGTTTTCACCTAAGTGGCTTTGCCACCTTTGCCATCGGAGGCCGCTTTTTGGGCGCTGAATAGTTACAAATAAACGGAGACAGTCAGTTGCCCCACTCCCGAAACAGGGTGTTCCACCCACCCGGACAAAAGCATGCCTGGTGCCATGAATTCGATGCCCACGAAAGCGGGTTACTACCCTTTACCCCACAACCAGAGAAAGCAAAAATCCATGCCGCGTTCGCTTTTTATTCTCGTCGTTCTTTTCATCCTGCCGCTTTTTTCCGCCTGCTCCCTGCTGACCCCGCTTTCCCGGTTCGAACCCGACGGTGCCGAGGAGGCTTTAGACCACCTCTCCCGTCTTAACGAAGTGGTCACGACCTTCAAAGGGACAGGCTCCGTGGTCATCACCGAAAAAGGCCAAACCCAACGCTTTCGGATCGCCTGGGCAGGCGCACCCCCCAACCTTCTTCGGATGGAGATCCTGGCCTCGGCCACGCCCATTGAAAGCCTGGCCTATAACGGCACCCATCTTCAGCTGCGATCCCATGTCGGGAGCCACACGCCCTACTCGAAAAAGGTAAAGAACCCGTCCCTGAAATCAGCCACAGGCATCCCCCTCACCCTTTCCGAAATCCACGCCCTGCTCTCAGGAAAAATAGATGTGGGGACCTTTCAATCCGCCCGACTCCTCACGGCCTCTGACCTGGGGACCGAAACCCTGATCCTGCACCCCGACAGGAGCCACAAAAAAGCCATCACCTTAAACGAGAACCGCCTCCCTACCCGTGCCACCCTCTCCACGGCCCATGGAGAGGTCTATGAGATGCGCCTCATCCCCAAAACCGATCCAGAGGGCATCCACCACTTCAAACGCATCATCCTCACCTCTGGCAAGGGTGTTAAGACGACCATCCGCATCGATCGGATGATCATTAACCCACCGGTGGATGAGACGATTTTCACACTTGAGCCGTAAACGCTGGTGTGTCATCAATGCTTCCAGGGGCCAAACTTTTGATCCGCCTTCGCCCGAGGGCTACGGCGCGACAAGAAAGTTTTATAAACAGGTTTTAAAGAGGTACAAAGGTAAAACTCATAGATTGCGGGGTTTCAAGCATGGAGGCAGTGCCTCCGGGGAGCATTACCAGGCGGAGCCTGGGAACGAGAGAGTGCCATGCACGAGACCTGTTTTTTATGGATGTGGCCGAAACGATGACCATGGCCCAAACGCAAAAAGCCGCACCGGAGTGCGGCGCTCCAAGGAGGGCGGGCCATCATTGACTGGCCATTGAGCGTTCAGGCAAGGGGAAACCCTTCGCTCTGTTTTCTCTCCCAAAACACAACAGGCGCGATCCATTCGGATCACGCCTGTTTCTGAAAATTATAACGGTTCAGCCTCATCTACCTCAATCGGCCGGGATGGCAACACATCCATCCATGCGACACTCAACCCCTTTGGCCATGTTGATGCTGTGTGGCGGGCATCCGTCCTTGGGCATTCATGAGCGTTACGGTTCTTCGGCGGTGCGCAAACACCCCCTGCCTCACATCCCCCAGGACGTCGGCAATGCGTCACACCCGAAAAGCCGCACCGGAGTGCGGCGCTCCATTTCGGTCCGTCTTTTTTGGGACTTGTTTAAAGTTGCTGCCCAAAATAACGATTCCCCGTGCGCATAAGCAAACACACGTTCAAGGTGGGGCGTCACCTTGCCCTTCAGCTTTCAATGATGTTTTTCAGGGTCTCAACATCCAGGAGGGCTTTCTCGATAGAAATCTGTTCCCAGCCTTCGTCACGGATACGGGTCAGCTCTTCGATGAGCTTGCCCAGGGTTTTGCTGTAGCGGGCGCCACAAGCCAGGGAAGAGGTGGTGCGGCCTTTCAGCTCACCGCTTTCACGCCGCATCTCCTGCATCTCGTTAAACGCCTGGTTGATGGACTTATCCCCGGTTTCCACCGCTTCGCGGAGGGACTCGTCGGCGTGCTCCATCACCTTTTTCGCCTTGTCGATCTTGCTTTCGCTGGTCCCGAGTTCCCCGGCCCGCTCCCTGATTTTCTCTCTACGGGTCTGCTTGGCATCCTCGTCGCGATTGTCATCAATGGCGTCCAGAACCTGAAGGCAGCGCAAGATGTCCTCATCGGCCAGGTTCCGGCGGTTTCGCTGGAGATGAAAGGCATACAGGATGGCATCGTCTTCGTTTTCGAAATTCCGGATCAGAACCGGGACCTCTTCCAGACCCACGGCAAGGGCTGCGGTAAAACGCGTGTGCCCATCCACCACAATGCCCTTCTCCTCCCAGACAATAATCGGAAACGCGTCATCATATCCGTTGGATTCCATATCCAACCGGATCCCCTCCAGGGTGTCTTGCCCCACAGGGAAAAGGGTTGAAAAAGGCTTTTCCACCTTTAAATCAGTGATGGGCATGGTGCTGATATTCATGTTCTCTCTCCCAAAAAGCCTCGTCACCTGATTTCATCGAAGGGCACGAGACGTAAAAAGCAGCCTCCGGCATGGCCGCCGGAGGCTTAAGCTACCTTGTCGCTATACCGCCATCGCGCATTCCGCGCGGTAATGCTCTTCCCGCTCTTTGGCGACTTCAGGGCTGGCCAGATAGTCGTCAAAATCCATCAGTCGATCGAGGCTGCCCTGGGGGGTGAGCTCCACAAGTCGGTTGGCCACGGTGGAAACGAACTCATGGTCATGGGAGGCAAAAAGAATCACCTCAGGAAAAGCAATCAGCCCTTCGTTAAGGGCTGTGATGGACTCTAAGTCCAAGTGGTTGGTGGGTTCATCCATCACCAGCACGTTGGCATCCGAGAGCATCATGCGTGAAAGCATGCAACGCACCTTCTCCCCGCCGGAGAGCACCGCGGTGGTCTTCATGGCTTCTTCTCCGGAGAAGAGCATGCGGCCAAGAAAGCCGCGGGCAAAACTCTCGCCTTCTTCGGGGGGAGCGTACTGCAGCAACCACTGAACCAGGGACATCTCGGTCTGGAAATACTGCCTGTTCTCCTTAAGAAAGCAGGAGGGGCTGATGGTCTGGCCCCAACGGAAGCTGCCGGAGTCGGGCTCCATCTCCCCGGCCAGGATCTGGAACAGGGTGCTCTTGGCCAGGCTGTTGTCTCCGACAAAAGCGATCTTATCCCCGCCATTGACAACCATGCTGAAATTATTGAGGACCTTCTGACCATCGATGGTCTTGGTCAGGTTCTCGATTTCAAGGATCACGTTGCCACAGGGACGTTCCGGTTTAAAAGCGATCCAGGGGTATCGCCTGGTTGAAACAGGCATATCCTCGATGGTCAACTTTTCCAGAAGCTTTTTACGGGAGGTGGCCTGCTTGGCCTTGGAGGCGTTGGAGCTGAAGCGCTGAATAAAGGAGGTGAGCTCCTTGGCTTTGTCCGCGGTCTTCTTGTTTTCATTCTGCTTCTGCTTCTGGACCAGACGGCTTGCCTGGCACCAGAAATCGTAGTTCCCCACATAGACCTGAATTTTGCTGTAGTCAATATCGGCGATATGGGTACAGACCTGATTGAGAAAGTGACGGTCATGGGAGACCACGATGACGGTGTTCGCAAAGCGATCCAGAAAATCTTCCAACCAGACGATGGATTTCAGATCCAAATGGTTGGTGGGTTCGTCAAGGAGCAGCACATCGGGGTTTCCAAACAGGGCCTGCGCAAGCAGCACCCGAACCTTGTCCCCCCCGTCCAGCTCCTTCATCTTTCGGTGGCGCATCTCCTCAGGAACACCCAGGCCGTTCAGGAGAACGGCCGCTTCGGGCTCGGCCTCGTAGCCGTTCATCTCAGCAAACTCAGACTCCAGATCACCGGACCGGATGCCATCCTCCTCGGTGAAGTCCTCTTTGGCATAAATGGCGTCCCGCTCTATCATAATGTCGTAGAGCCGCTTGTGCCCCATGATGACCGTATTAATCACGGTCTCTTCGTCGTAGGCAAAATGGTCCTGCTTCAACACCGCGATACGCTCACCGGGTCCGACGCTCACGTCTCCTTTGTCGGACTCGATCTCTCCGGAGAGGATCTTAAGAAAGGTCGATTTTCCGGCACCGTTGGCGCCGATCAGGCCGTAGCAGTTGCCGGGGGCAAACTTGATGTTGACGTCTTTAAACAGGATGCGTTTGCCATAGGCAAGCGCCACGTTGGATGCGCTGATCATAGATGGTTCCTCATATAATTACATCCCCACCACCCGACCCCGATACTTCATATACAAACAAAAATGAAAGCCTTAGAAATCGTGAAAGATACGGGTTACGGATGTGGATTTGAACAATAAAAAAACCACGGGTCGTTCCAACCCGTGGTTCATGCGACGCCTGCTTATAGCGTATCGCATTTAAATCAGCAATCTTTTTTAATATTTTAGGTCAGGATGGTCCTTTAAAAAACCGATGTGGACTCGCCAAGGATCACCATCCCCAGATACCCATCCACGGTAACCCGGTCGCCGGTCTCAATCCGCTGCGTGGCATCGGGAACCCCCGTAACACAAGGAAGACCGTACTCTCTGGCGATGATGGCCCCGTGGATCAACATCCCACCACGACGCTCCACAATGCCTGCCGCCAGGGGAACCGCCCAGGTCATGTTGGGTTCCACCACGTCACACACCAGAATCTCACCATGCTTCAAGCCACCGAGATCCTTGGGGGTTCGGATCACCCTCGCCCTTCCCTGGGCCATACCCTGTCCTGCGGGCTGCCCCATGATCTGACGGGCTTTGACAACAGGGCCTCCCACGGGCGTATCGGAAGCGGCACTTTTTATGGTGGAGCGAATGCCGAACCGCTCAATTTCATCCCGAAGTTGAGCCGTGACGGTGTCCTCATGGCCCTCTTCAAGCCGTTTCCGTCCTTCGTCCACAGCCCTTAACAGCTGGGTCTCCAGCTGCCCCATATAAATGTTGTCATCATCACGAAGACGATAGCTGGAGCGCCCCAACGCCAGAACCCCTCGAGCGTAAGCTTTCTCCCCTTCAGCAAAACACCCCAGAAACTGAGCCTCCAGCTGAGGAGCCGCCTCTATCGTGGGTTCGGACGCGGGTGGGTGCCTGGCCATTTCAAACAAAAGCGTCACCAGAGAGGCCCGAGTCTGCTGCGACCGGGAACCCTCCCCCTCAAGCCAGGGAAAGGCACCATAGGTATCGATATACGCCGTCAGCGGCTCTTCGAGCTCAGGGGGCAAGTGGATCGGATTCCTGCCTGCCTCCTGCCCCAAGTCACCCCGGGTCCTGAACAGCTCGGCCAGTTCATTCAGCCGCCTGTTTCGTGCCATTCCCATCAAGGGCGTGTGGGTCAGCAGAGAGGTGAATTCAAACGGATCCTCGGGCTTTACTGCATCATTATACACCTGCCCAAAAAGGCGAATTCCGTGGGCATACGGAATAAACTCTGTCCAGTAGACCTGGACCCATCGCTCATTGACCTCAAGACGCGCCTTGATCTCTTCGGCAAGATCGCGATCACTTAAGGTGAGAAGGGGTGCCTCCGCCATGTCATCCACAGCACGCACCATCTCCGGCAGAAGATGATTCTCGATTCTCTCCCGCAACGCATTCAGGTTCTCATAGCTCCTGTGAAGGCTCTGATACAAGCCATTTCGATCCGATGAGTCGCCGGAATCCAGGGTGGTGATGGGACGAGACTGAAGGGCATGAAGCGTGCCTTTGGCAAGGGTCCATTCAAGATCCTGGGCCGCCCCGAAAAGTCGTTCAAGGCGACACGCCAATTCAAAAATACGGGTCACCTCCTCTGGCATCAAGGGGGGAGTCTGGGCCTTGGCCCCCGATAGAGGAAAGGCACGAACTCCTGTGCTGTCCGGCCCAACATACGAGCTGCGCAAAGGCTCCCGATGCTCAAGTACAGCCCCGGTCTCACGATCCAAACGCCAGTGATCCGGCTCGATGGTTCCATCCACCAGCCCCTGGTTCAGGCCGTAAACCGCCTCCACAGCCCCTTCGGATGAGGTATGGGGGCTTTGGCTGAAGCCCACCCCGGAAACCTCCCCCGTCACCAGGTGCTGGACGATCACAGCCATGGTACTCAGGTGCACATCCCCTCCGAGCTCCCGCCGATAGAGAAGCGCCCCGTCCGACCAGAGAGAGGCCCAGACCCCCTTGATGCGTTCAAGGGTGGCCTCAAGCCCGCGCACATTCACATAGGATTCATGCAGGCCGGCAAAGGAGGATTCAGCCGAGTCCTCTCCGGGGCAGGAGGAGCGGACCACCAAAGGCCGCTCATCTAAAAAGCCGTTCAGGCCTTCGGCAAGGGCGGCATAAAGGTGTGGCGGCCAGGGGGTCGTTAAAAAGAGATTGCGGATCCGAAGGGCTGCGTCCCACACCTCTTCCCAGCGCATCTGAGCAAAGGGTTTTCTGCTTAATTCCATAAGGATGCGCTCCTTCAGCCCCCCTTCGGAGACAAAGAGGCGATACGCTTCGGAGGTAACGCAGACCGCGTCGGGAACCGGGACACCGGCCCATTTCATGCGGGCCAGAGCCGTGGCTTTGCCCCCCACCCACGCCACCGGTGCGTCCCTGATATCGGAAAGGGCAATAACGAGCTTCATGGTGCCACCTCATACTCCGTGACGTTTTGAAACTGTTCCACGAGAATACAGCGCTGGACCCTCATCACCATCAAGGCACAGGTAGGAGCATGCACAAAATTTTTCAGGAAGGGGTGCCGGATGAGATAGCGTTCTTTCAGGGTGGCCGCCTCATCTCCCGAGGCTTCATGGACCCTGCCCGTCACGGTAACGGCCCGGGCCTCATGAAAATCGATCTCTTGATTGGATCGGCTGTCGATGAGCATCGCCACCCGGTCGTCGGCTGCGATGTTATCGTATTTTCTCGTGGCGCGAGAGGTGACAAAAAAAAGGCGGGTCAGATCATCCGTGTATGCAAAGGCCACCAGAGAAGCATAGGGGTGCCCCTTGCAATGGGTGCTCAGCACCCCCAGCTGCTGCCCGTCAAACAAGGAGAGGATCGTCTCAACCACGGGTGTGGGATGGGTCATGTCGTCCTGCCTTTCGCTATGATTTGATTAAGGTCTGATTAAGATATGATGAAGGTCTGATTAAGATTTGGATATAATGGGATAAATGATTGTATCAGATTTACCTGCAGGATTCAGCCCCCGACTGCGGCAACCTGTGTTTATCCGGCCACTCGTCCTGAAAAGGCCCGTCATTTTTTGGGTTTGACATTTCAGAACAGTCGTTTTAGTTACAGCCATTAGCCACACAAAGGACAAAACCATGGCCCGAAACAAAGAATATAACACCCAAAATGTTCTGGATACAGCCACCGCCGCGTTTATCAACAAGGGGTTCAAAGGCGTCTCCATCAACGACCTGGTCAAAGCGACGAAACTGAACAAGCACAGCATGTATCAGGAGTTTGGCAGCAAGGAAGGGCTCTTCTGTGAGTGCATCAACCATTACGTTCAGACCGTTTACCGGGATTTCGGCCATGTCCTGCGCAGGCAGCCCCTGGGCCTGAAAAACATCGAAGATTTTTTCCGTCGAAGGATCGATTACGCGTATTCAGCCCATGGCGACGGATGCCTTCTGGTCACCACCGTGGTTGAAAAAGAACAGGTCGAGGCCGTGGTCCTGGACCGGGTGCAGCACCACTGGACCCTCCAGAAAGCAGATTTTCAGCTTTGTTTAAGTGCCGCACAGGACCAGGGAGACATTCCCAAAGACGCAGACATCAAGGTCCTTTCCAATACCCTGTTCTGTTTTTTAATCGGCATGGTTGTCATAATAAAAGGCGGGTCCGACCGGGAATCGGTTGAGAAGATGCTCGCCATGACCCTGGCGAGCATAGAAAATAAGGGGTGACTATTCAGCCCGTGATAGAGGAAAAAAGCCTCCGGCGACCTTGCCGTGGCCAAATTTTTTCCAATTTTTATGGGATGGGTTTGATAATGAAGCGGATGCACCACGGCACCCTCCTGGGCGCGCCGTGCTCCGCCGCGGCTTTTTTTATCGGGGGCTTGGCCCCGGCCCGAACCACCTTAACCCGGATATTTCATGAAAAAACAATCAGGGTTAAGGAATCATTCGTAATGACAGTTCCTTGCAATAATATTTTCAGTCGTTTCAAAAATGCAAAATGTAATCTACGGTATTCTGTTTGATTTTCTCACCCTTCGGGCGATCCGGGTTAACCCGGATATTTCATGAGAAAACGATCATACCAAAGAAATAAGATGCTATTACGGCTGGTTACTGTAAAGAATTTAGATATTTATAAATACAAAATGTAATTCATGGTTTTCTGCTCGATTTTCTCACCCTTCGGAGGAGCAACAAAAACTTGCCTCGCATCCGTTATCACATCCCAACGAGTGACTCCCTCCCACCGGTATCACGCAAATGCCGCGACGGAGCACGGCGCGCCCGAAAAACAGCGCCATTGAGAAGTTGAAGAGACATGGGGTCCACAGAACGGAAACACTGTCAGGGCTATGAGAATGGCGTGGAGGCACCACGCGCCCTCCTGGGCGCGCTCCGCCGCGGCTTTTTTTTGTCGGGGGATTGGCCCCAGCCCGAACCACATAGGTAGTGGTTCCCTCGAAACCCCGCAACCTGTGGAACAGTAATGAGATCACGAGGATAACCGAAACGATAATCAAGCCCGGGTTTTTCATGATTGCTGAAGCGCAGCGACTCCTCGAACCAAGCACGAAGAACCAAGAACGCCTTTCTTTTTAACGCTTTTCCCTCGTTCCCAGGCTCCGCCTGGGAATGCTTCCCGGAGGCTCTGCCTCCACGCTTGAAACCCCGCAGTCTGTGAATTTTACCCCAGCACTACGGCTTTTCATGCCGGCAAGGCGGAGCCTTGCACCCGACACTCCCAGGCAGAGCCTGGGAGCGAGAAAGGGTGTTGAGATCACGAAAGTGGCCGAAGCGCTGATCAAGCCCGGGTTTTTCATGATTGCTGAAGCGCAGCGACTCCTCGAACCAAGCACGAAGAACGAAGCACCAAGCACGCTTTTCCTTTTTTTCATTCCCGGGCAAAGCCCAACATCCCTACAATGTGAAGTGCTCAACCATGCCCCGGAGCTGGTCGGACAGGTCGTGGAGCTCTTTCGCGTTTCGTTTGACGCCGGCGCTGCTGTCAGAGATCTCCTCTGCCGCCTCATGAACATCTGCGATGTCTCCTGCGATGGCGGCGGCGGCACCCGTGCTTTCTGCGACGTTGTCGCTGACCTCTTTCATCCCGAGGGAGGCTTGGGCGATGCTGTCTGCGATCTCCCGGGTGGCGATCGACTGTTCATCGACCTCCTCGGCAATAAAGGAGACAATCTCATTGGTACGGAAAATCACCTCAGAGATGTGTTCGATCTCCTGAACGGTCTCCCCCGTGGTGAGCTGAATCCCATCAATTTTCTTCTGGATTTCCCGGGTGGCCTTAGCGGTCTGGTTCGCCAGATCTTTAATTTCGCTCGCCACGACAGCAAAGCCCTTCCCTGCCTCTCCGGCCCGCGCCGCTTCAATGGTGGCATTCAACGCCAGAAGATTGGTCTGGGCAGAGATCTCGTTGATCACCTCTGTCACGGTGTTAATCTCGTGGGCCACGGCACCCAGGGCCTTCACCTTCTCCGACGACCTCTGTGCGCTGGAAACGGCCTCTTTGCTCACGGTCCGCGCCTCTTCCGAGTTACGGGCTATTTTTTCTATGGTTCCCGTAATCTGTTCCGTTGCCGCAGCCACCCGGTTGATATTCTGGGAAGACTGCTCGGTGGCGGCTGACACGGACCGCATATTAGAGCTCATCTGTTCCGCGGCCGCTGCTGCGGCATTTGTTTTTTCTGAGGTCTCACGGGCGCCGGAAGACATCTGGGTAGAGACCGCGGAAAGAGCCGATGAAGACGAGGTGAGCTGAGTCACATCCGCCGAGATATTCCGGAACATGTCCCCTATTGTTGACACCGTGTTATTCAACGCCCCCACAAGGGTACCGATCTCATCTTGCCTGCGGGTCGTCAGGGTCCGACTGAAATCCCCCTTTGATACCGTCTCGGCAAAATCCACTGTCCTTAAGATCGGCCTGAGAATCCGTCCGGTGATAAAGTAAACCGTCAAGACAAGAACCCCCATGGCAAAAAGGGCGATGAAAAAACAGACATACCGGATCTTATGCGCCTCTCTCAAAATCATTTTTTCCGGAATACTGATCATGGCCGTCCATGGCGTATCGGTTAAGCCGATAGAAATCGGGGCACTGACCCGGAGTACCGGAGTATTCAGGGTTTTAGAAAAATTAGAGGTCATAAACAATTGACCGCTTTTGATCTCCTGCTGAAACTCTGTCGCCCATGGCTCGGAAGCAAAGAGGCTCCCCCCAAGCCTGCCCTCATCCGGGTGGGACACGTAGAGACCACCGTTGGAAATGATGGAAAGATAGCCCGTTTCATAAATCTTGATGTCGGAGAACAGCTCCTGAAATGTTTTCAAGGCGATGTCGATCCCCACCACGCCCAGCACTCTCCCATCAACCACAATGGGAACGCTCACCGTGGTCATCAAATGCCCCTTACCGGCAATGCTGAAGGTATACGGTTCAGAAATCACCTCTTTGCCAACTCTCTTGGCCACAAGGTAATAATCGCCTTTTCCTTCACGCTGATAGTTCGAACAGGTCCTGAGTTCGAGGGTTCCCGAATATCGATCCCAGATGGGCACAAACCGCCCGGAGGCATCATGGCCTGTTGTATTGGAAAAATCCGCATCCCGGCCATCCAGGGCGTTGGGCTCCCAAATCGACCACACACCATAAAAATCGGGATTCTTAACGATCACCTGCTTCAGCAATTGTTTCAGCAAATCCCGCTGAGGGAGCTCACTTCCAACGGTCATCCCGTCGAATTCGGTTTTCACCCCTTCAAAAACCTGGGCCAGTGTACGCGCCGCATCCACGGCGACTTCCACCTCCGCCCTCGCGACACCGCCGTACCGGTACGCCATCTGCTCAGCCTCTTCAAGGGCGGCCTTTTTTGCCAGGTTACTGGACATGACGGCAACCATACCGATGGTTAACGCAAAGGCCAGAGCCATCACAGATGAGATGGTCAAAATCATACGGGTCTTCAAATTCATTTTCTTAAACACGAACCATTCCTTCAACAGCGGATACAAGACGGATCAAGCCCTGATTTCCTTTTTCGGTTTCCATCACCTGATAGAAGGCCTCTTCGATGGAAAAACCATTTTCACCCCCGTCATCCGGATTGGATAAACCTTCGGGCTTTTTTCAGAACAGGCGTTCTGCTTGATAGGTCAAAAAAATCGTCATGATATGATGCCTGCCCTCCCTTGAGCAAACACCCTCCTCCAAGGCTCCAACCTGAATGCGCAGGCCCTGTGGAGATCAAGACGATCAATCAACGGAATCAATTGGTTTGAACAAAAATGGGGCGGCCAATCACACGCAACGGGCCGTACACCATCTCTGTCAATTTTTTACGTCGCCCTTTTAAAACGAAAAATAGTCCATGTCAACACATGAAAAATTGCGCAATATAGTTACGTCCAGAGGAAACATCCCCCTCCCCTGCCCCTGAACTATTCGATACAAAATAAAACGGGGGGATGTCCGCAATGAACATCCCCCCGTTCCCATTCAAATTTTAAACGATTTATTCGACTATGCCCGACCAGAATCGCCGGAGAGAAGCACGGGATCGATACCCAAACGCTCCAGCGCCTTTTCCCAGCGAGTTTCAGCCGGAACATCAAAAATCAAATCCATGCCCGATTCGACGGTAAGCCAGACATTGCCGACAAGTTCCCCTTCTAACTGTCCTGCAGCCCAACCGGCGCTGCCGAGAAAAATAGCGACTTGTTCAGGCCCTTCTCCCCTTGCCACAGCAGACAGGGTCTCCATGGAATTGGAGAGGGCCACCTCATCCCCCATGGGATAGGTGCC
>NZ_JAQYWB010000111.1 GCF_030145185.1 Desulfoluna sp.
TCCCCCATGGGATAGGTGCCCTCGGAATCAAAGGGAGGGCCATGAAGGAGAAACAGTTCATCCAGCTGCACCGGTCCGCCGGTGTAGACAGGAACGCTCGCGGCCGAGTCCACAGGGTCAAGATTGAACTCTTTAAAGACATCACACGCAGCCATCAAGGTGCTGGGACGGTTTACGATAAACCCCATGGCCCCATCTGCCGTGTGTTCGCACACATAGACCACCGCCCGCGAGAAGGTGGCGTCCTTCATGGACGGCATGGCCAACAGGAACTGCCCCTTAAGGGATTGAAACGCCTCTCCACTCATTTTATCCACATTCCCCCTTGGGGTTTACCGCCCGTAGTTGTCTTCCAGGCGAACGATATCGTCTTCCCCCAGGTAACTTCCCGACTGCACCTCAATAAGCTCCAGGGGAATTTTACCGGGGTTCTCCAGCCGGTGCACTGTTCCCAGGGAGATGTAAGTGGATTCATCTTCCCTGAGGAGAACTTTCTCATCATCGCGTGTGACGATGGCCGTTCCGCGGACCACCACCCAGTGCTCGGCACGGTGAAAATGCTTCTGAAGGGAGAGCTCAGCACCGGGCTTAACGGTGATACGCTTCACCTGAAACCGGTCTGCCATGTCAATCCCCTCGTAAGAGCCCCAGGGCCTGTAAACCACGGTATGGAGCTGTGCCTCAAGGCGGGCCTTTGCTTTAAGCTGGCTGACAATCTTTTTCACATCCTGCCCGCGGTCCCTCGGTGCCACCAGCACGGCGTCCTTGGTCTCCACCACGATCATGTCCTTCAGGCCCACGGCGGCAATCATTCGACTTTCGCCCTGAAGCAGGGACGAGGAGACATCATGAAGGAACACATCCCCTTTGATAACGTTGTCGTTTTCATCTTTCTCACCGATATGCCAGATGGCGTCCCAGGACCCCACGTCGTTCCAACCGGCAGACAGAGAAATCATGACCCCTTTGTCGGTCTTTTCCATCACCGCATAATCAATGGAGTCCTCGGGGCAGGCCGCGAACGCCTCGCTGTCCAACCGAAAAAAATCAAGGTCGGTCGTCCCTTTTTCCACAGCTGCCCGGCAGGCGGTGACAATCTCCGGTGTAAAACGCTCCAGCTCAGCAAGCACCTCACGGCTTCCGAACATGAACATGCCGCTGTTCCAGCAATAGTCGCCGGAGGCCACATAGGCGTTGGCCGTATCCAGGTCCGGTTTTTCCACAAACCGATCGATCACCACAGCATCGACCCCGTCCACCGGAGCCCCTTTGCGAATATAGCCGTACCCGGTTTCCGGAGATTCAGGAACAATACCGAAGGTGATGAGTTTCCCCTTTTCCGCAAGGGCGACGCCTTCCCGCATGGCCTCATGAAGTTTTTCGGTATACGTAATGGTGTGGTCGGCAGGCAGCACAAGGAGGGTGGGGGCGTCATCGATCTCAAGGGCTTTCAGCGCCGCTGCGGCCAAGGCAGGAGCGGTGTTGCGACCGACGGGCTCCAGCATAATCGCCAGGGGATCGATGCCGATGCTGCGAAGCTGCTCAGCCACCATAAAGCGATGATTTTCATTGCAGATAACAATGGGTCGCGCCATCCCCTCAAACCCGGCCAGACGCAAGACCGTATTCTGCAGCATGGTGTACTCATCAATGAGACCAATCAGCTGCTTGGGATGAAGTTCACGAGAAAGGGGCCAGAGCCGGGTCCCGGAGCCACCGGCCAGAATAACAGGTATAACCATGAGAGTTCCTCTTTGTTATCAATTGATTGTGGATGGCTGCGGTCCTAACCCGGATATTTCATGAGAAAACAATCAGGGCTAAGGCCAAAAGAGATAAAGCGATGCACCTGTCATCCCAAGTAGCATTCCAATTTCACCCTTTATAAAGGATGTATCAACACGAATGCCAATGCCTCAAAGTTTTAGAGTAAGCCAGCTCCGGGGGCAAGTCAAGGAAGCACCGCGTTGACAAGGGGGTGACAATCATGGCAATGATAAATGGGTTGCTGTCAAAAAACGAACTCTGCCTTTACAGCCAGGCGATCCGTGTGACCCCGGTCGTCAAAAGGAGCCCCATGCCTGATGCCACCCATGAACATGAGCTCACCACCCAAGAGGTCTGGCCCCCGGTCTTTCGAGCCGCCATCCTCGGCGCTGTCATTGCCAAGCAGGTCAACTACGTGGGATTTGCCGACAAACGGGCGGCAACGGTCATCACCATAAACTCCTTTCTCATCCCCATTGCCCTCTCCGGCCTGGGCCGCCCCCACTGGCGTTGGGGTATCCTTTTGGGCGTCTTCGCCTCCGTCCTCAGCATCCTCTTCGCCGTGATAAGCCTTATCCCAAAACGCTACACGCGAAAAGGGGACCAAAAGCCCCCTTTACTGCACTTCTCCAGCATCGCCGAATATACCGAAGAGGCCTATATCAAAAAAATGGCCGAAATGCTCGGTGACTCAAAAAGCATCGGGACGATGGTGGCCCGGGACCTCTACCGCATGAGCACCGTCATTCTCACGCCGAAATTTAAACTACTCAAGCTCAGCTACATCAGCTTCCTGATCGGTTACACCCTGGCCTTGCTCGCTATCTTCGCCGGTCAAATTCAGGTTATGTGAGAGGACAAAAACCAAGGTCTTCTAAGGTTCTTTACCTGCCCTTATCTCACCCCCATGCGCTGAGCCAGTTTCACCCACTCAATCTCCTGCAGGTTTTTTACGGTGTTGTGGATCAACCCCTTTTTGATCGTCTCTCGTTTTTCCGCCCGATCCGTAATGCCATGGTAGGGGAGCATGGCCATAAGCGCCTTGTCCTTGCCCTTTTCGTCCGGGGTCAACACATCTTTTCGGCGGGTGAAGAAGGGATCTTCGCCCACACCGCAGGGGGTGTCAAAAACATTAAAATGGCGACAGGCCAAAGGCCGCATGGGATGAATGCCGCAGCCTCCGTTCACCAGAAAGGGGCAGCCCGCCCCCGGGTGAAACTGAGCCAGTTGATGCTGAATGATGTGAAAAGCGTCCCCTGTGAGCCCCTCCATGGCGTACCAATAGATTCCCGCAAGTTCCAGAGGGTAGACAGGAATAGTGACATGGGTCGCACAGCAGGTCGAACACCCTTTGGCGCAGGCCAGCCGCCGGCCCTTTTTCAGTTCGGCATCCACACTGGCGTGAATGGCCTTATCGGCAAGAATATAGGAATCCAAGAGCATGGAAAGCCACGGAAGCGTCTTCTCCGCTTCCGGAAAGGTGAGCCTCTGTGGCTCGGGGTAATTGCTTGATTTCTTCTTTTTCGCCATAACGCCCCTAATCATCATCCGGCTTTTATATCAAATGACACCGCATCGTATCCAGGGGCTTCCGTTGCCGGATGACTCTGTGGTACTGAGCCCCCACCCAAGCAGGCATCTCATGTTTGTTTATTTCGTGTGAGAATTGAAGATAATCTTCTCCATCCTCGGCA
Organism: Desulfoluna sp.; assembly: GCF_030145185.1. GTDB lineage: Bacteria > Desulfobacterota > Desulfobacteria > Desulfobacterales > Desulfolunaceae > Desulfoluna. The sequence continues at coordinate 3,462 of NZ_JAQYWB010000111.1, forward strand.
GAAAAAGATAATGTATGGTCTCTTTTACCCACGACCAATAGGCATCACACTCCCCGTCCATCCCCAGAAATCGGGCATAGGTAGAGCTGGCACCCAGGTAGTTTGCCGCCAGCACGGTAAAGCTGTAGACAAACTTGCTTACCTCTTCATCCGAGGCTTTATGACGGATTTTCTTCCTGAAAGTCTTTAAAAAACTGTCATGAAACACCGCAAACTGGGCCGAGGCCGGAAACTGATCGAAGTTCTCCACATGCGATGTGTTCTGCATAAGCGTGCGAAACAGATCTTTATTCGAGAGATGAAATGCGATAACCCGCTCTATGAAGACAGCCAGCCCTTTGTCGGTGGAGTAGGCCCCCAGGCCGTCAAACCAGTGTTCCATAAAGAGCCGAAATTCGGTGACATGCTCCTCCATGACAGATTCAAAAAGACCCACTTTTTTGGGGAAGTAGTAATGAATGATCGGGTGATCGAATCCGCCGGCTTTTCCGACCATACGCACGCTGGCAGCGTGGTAAGGATGCTCTGAGAAAACCTTCCGCGCAGCGTCCAGAATACGACGCTTCGTGGCTTCTCCCTTGGTCAGGGTGCGGGGAGCCTTGTTCCCCGTTAATTTGGATGTATCCATAATCTCCATCTGTCTCATAGTCATGGGTTACGCTGATCGAGAAGCGATCCCGGATATTTCATGAGAAAGCTATTGTACCAAGTCAATATGGTGTTATTACAATCGTTTGTATGGAAAATTTAGATACTTCAAAAATACAAAATGTAATTCACCATTTTATGCTCGCCATTCGTGAAATATCCGGGCGATGGCTGTCTTGTCTTCGTCTTTGCTTGACCCGGATTCAGACTCGTTCATCCCACCCTCTGGAAATCACAGAAATGACATTTCGCTGACTTGTTCCGAGGGAGAATCGGTTTTTTTACCATATGTTCAAGATTTGTTAAAGTAAAACTGAAACGACTTAAATCACCGCAGAGATTCTTTTCGAAAATCTGTCATCTTCAGGGGAAGATTGTAATGAACCTCCTTCAAAAGAAGACGCGTCGTCCCTCCCTGCTTAACCCGGCGCATAACCACCACATAGGGGGTGAGAATCCCGTCCACGGTTCGAATATCCTTGTTTTCAAGGATTTTCAAAAGCTTACCTTTGGAATAAAAATCCATTCTCCGAAGAAACCAGTCCTTTTCACTGATATAAAGGACCGTCTTGTCGTATACTTTTTTGCCTCTTATTCTTATACTCTCTACCTTATAACAGGGCTCACCGCCAACTGTTTCGTTCCCAAGAAGGGTATAGGCATAATCATCCACATCCCGTGAAGAAATATCTTCGTAGGTGAAATGTGAATTGACAAAGGCCTTCTTTTTAGACGACTGGCTGATGCGCTTGACCTTTCCCGAAGACATTTGAAGCCACTGATCATCATCCTTTGCCTTATGGGAATGAGTCAGCAGCTTAATCCGCGAAGGTTTATGAAAAGCGATCAGCGCACGGTCTTCCTCGGATTCGCCCTCCATCGCCGTGAGGGAAAAGGTCTTTTCTGTCAGGTTCCCCTTCTTCGTGATCTCCATGACCACCTCACTGGTCGCCGTATCAGGGCTGGCGATGTCCTCAGACCGATCCACCACCTCGCGTCCCGTCAGCGCAAAGGCGCCGGCGTGTATCATCACGCCCAGAAATGTATAGACCGCCACTTTTTGTATTGTGTTCATACGTCCCTCTCTTTCAGTTAATTGCGCGCCTTTTATTCGCATCCATTCTCTGGACATCGGTCTCCAGCACATGGCTTTTTTCATCATTAATAAAGCGTAGCGACTCCTCGAACCAAGAACGAAGAACCAAGCACGAAGAACGTCGTTTAAAAAACATAGGTCACCGTCACGATAAACAGATCCCGGTCCCTCATGTACCAGAACGGAGAGCCCACCTCATTGAGCTTGGGTGCTTTCCCATCAAAAAGCACCACGGATCCATCGACCACCCATCCATTCTGGAAATCATACCCGACCTTGGCCCAGGTCATCTCACCCGTGGCGTCCCCGTCCATCACCCCGAAAAGGGAGAGGGGAACCCGACCGCTGAAAAAGCTGTCCTGATACCGGAGCGACAAGGTCCGGTCATAAAATGGATCGCCAAGCCCCCCTTCGGTATACCCCGATCGATGCCCTTCCACGGTCACCACAGACTCCCCTTCATGGTTGGGAAACCAGTCCACGACGGGAATAAACCAGTTCAGACCGGCTGACACCGACCAGAAATTTGAGTCCACCACCTCATAGGGAAAAACCATGACCGCGGGGTTGGAGGCATCCTGGGTCACATAGCCCTCTTTGTCGAAGCTCCAGGCCCCTTCCACCTGAATCACACACTGGCCCAAATCTGCCGAGACATCCGCACCCACCGAGGTCACCTGACCATGAAAAGAGCGAGCCAGAACAGACACCGGTTCTCCAGGCAGGGCAATCACGCGGTCGGGGACGATCAGGGGCTCACGATCCGGCCCATGATAAACGCTCATGGAAAGATCACAGCTGCCCACACTTCGCGCGGCCTTCAGCCCCACGCCTGCGTTCTCAAAGGTGATCGCCGACGATTCATTCTCAGTACGGTGAACCGGCAGGGAAAAATTGTCCGGTTCGATATAAAAGTAATCACCCTGCCAGGCATTGAGTTGAGGAATTCCCATGGGCATCACCACCGCTTCAATGGAAAAAGCACCCACAAACCGCAGCATGGAAACAGCCGGTACTCCCAGGGCCAGGGCATCCTCCTCTTTTAAGAGCAACTCCCGAAGATCCTGGGGATTAAAATAACTGGTGGGATTAATAAAATCGGCGGTGCCCCAGGCAAAGACCTGGTTCCCCACCCGCCAGCGGCTTGCCTCTGTCTCCTTTTCAAGATAGAGCTCCCGAAACGAAAGCTCCACCCCCCGGGATGCAAAGGTCAAATGACGCATCAAGGTAGTGCCGCTGCCGCTGTAACGAATTTCCCCTCCGGGAGACCGGCTGGATATCGCATCATTAATCCGAAGCTCTGGAGTGGCATACAGACAAAACCCCTCCCCCGCCCAGAAAAACGTCCCTTCCACCCTCGCCTCATTGCTGATCATGCCATCATCGACATCTTGGGTGTCGGTCCTGGGCACCATGCTCTTCCACCCAATCGTCCACTCCGCCTCCACCCCTTCGGGCAGCCAGGCAAAAACCGGCGACGCCACCGCCGCCATCCCCAGACAAACCATCCAGCCCAGCACAACACATGCGACAAACCTACAACGCATTGGACACATCTCCCTCGGGCATCTCCGCCACCTCACCCCTGCACAAGGCAGGCTTCACAAGATAAATCAGCGCCGGGAGAATCAAAAGATCTCCCAGCAACGCAAAAAACATGGCGAGCCCTGCCAGGGCGCCAAAGGCAATAATCGGTTTCACCGACCCCAGCATCAACACAAAGTAGGCGATACAAAGGACGACGGAGGTCATCACAATGGGCTTACCGGTGTCCCGAAAGGTCTTGACCAGCGCCTCCCGCACGCAGAGCCCGGCCTCACAATTGCGCCGGAACCAGGTCACAAAATGAATGGTATCGTCCACGGCGATGCCAATGGTCACGCTGGCAATCATAATGGTTGAGGTATCCAGGGGAATGCCGAACCACCCCATAATACCCAGGGTGGTGCAGATGGGAAAAAGGTTGGGAACCATACTGAGGACCGCCAGGAGCGGACTTTTGCAAACAAAAAACATCATGATAAAGATCAGAACAAAGGCCGTTCCAAAACTGCGGATCTGGCTGATTTTGAGATTGTTGTCCATGGTGTTGTAAAGGGAAGAGAGCCCCGTAAAACGGTAGCGATAATCGTCTCCCAGGATCTTCACCACCCGATCTTCGGCAAAGGCCTGCACTTTTTTCGCGTTGGAATTGGAACCAAACACCGAGGCAAAGGAGATGCGGGCAGACTGACGGTCGGCAGAGAGGGTCCGATCCAGCACGTCGGCATCGGCCAGCTCATAATAATCCTGCAGGTCAAGGCGATCACCAGGAAGGGTCCCCTTCCCGCTCTCACCATGGGTAAAGGCTTCATGGATCTCTTTAAAATAATCTGCCGCCGAAAAAACATGGGTGTAATGCCCCGCCATATGGACCATCATCTCGTCTGCCACCTGTTCCAAAATTCTCAAACTATGCGGATGGGTAAAGTCCGTCTCCGGATTCACGGCCTCAATCACCAACTCCACCGGCACGGTCCCGCGAATATGGGCCTCCACGAAACGAAGGTCCTCTTTCACCCGATTCTCATCCTTCAGGTAAGCGGCAAAATCCGTATCAAACCGGAGTCGGGTCATGCCGAACCCCATCACCCCTGAAATCAGCAGAAACAAAAGGGCCACGACACCACTATGCCCCACCACCCAGCGCCCAAGCCGCGTCAAAAAGCCGATCACCGGGTCTCCGCCTCCCCACCGTACCATGCGCCAGGTATCGCCAGCCTGGTTTCTCCGGACAATGGCCTTTTGAAAAAGCATCAAAAAGGCCGGCAGGACCAGAACCGACATAAAAAACGCGATCATCACCCCCACAGCGGTAAAGATACCGACGATCTTCACCGGGCGAACCGTGGTGGTAACAAAAGAGAGATACCCGATGCCGGTGGTGATGCTGGTAAACAGACAGGGTCGCCAGAGATTTCGAGCGGCTGCCCCGACTGCGGCCAGGTGATGGCGGCCGTTGCGGGTATAAAGGGTGCGATAGTGGGAGAGGATATGGATGGAATCGGCAATGGAAATAGCCAAAAGCACCGGGGCAATCACCACCGTTACCGTGTTGATGGGCTCCCCACACATCACAAGAAACCCGATACCCCACAAGACGATGATAACAATATTCACCTGCCCCAGAAATGAGAGCGCCGAATTTCTCAACATAAAATAAACGATAATCATGATAATCACAAAGGTCACGGGAGTAAAGAGCATGTTGTCACGCCGCGTGAGCGCGTTGATCTCTACCTCCACACAAGGACCGCCTGAATAGCGAAGCTCGAGGTTTTCCCCGGCCACGGCCTCGGCCTTTTCCTGAAGACTCTGGATCACCCGGCCCTTCTCCTCATTGGAGTCAAAGGGTAACAACTCCACCAGAATGCAGGTGGTGGTACCGTCTCGTGAGATGATCTGCCCGATGAAGACCTCATGGGACAAAGCGATGCGCCGTGACGCAGCAGCAGACGCCTTTGTCACCTCTCCATCCGTCAGAACGGGGTGAAAATCCACGCTGTCCTCCACCCCCACTGCCACCTCGGCGTTGGAGAGGGAGAACACCCGCTGCACCCCATCATGGCGCTCAATCACATCGGTGATCCGGCGAATGATCGTCAATATGTCAGGGGAGAAAATCTCGTCATCCTTCAAGACCACGGCCATGACCTCGTCATTGCCGAACACCTCTTGAAACTCCTGATAATAAACAATCTCCGGGTCATCTTTTTCGAAAAAATCATTGATGTGATTTCGAAAACTCTGGTTCACGTAAAACCAGGCAAAAGGAAGAGTCAGCAAGAACATCAGAAGAAGGACAACGCGGTATCGTGCCACCGCAAAATCGATGAGTCGGTTCATGGGACCTCGCTGCTGCAGGCACATCCGAAGAATTGGCCCCGAGGCGGGGCAGCGACGCACAGGGCGTCCGATGGCCAGGATTCAGGAAACATCCGGCAAACACGTCATCAGTCCAAACCGGTTGGCGAGAGGGAGAAATGAAGAACGTCGACTGGTGCGATAACGGCAACCCATCCTCACAAAATGAGTGATGACAGGACCGAACACCCCATTTTGTACCGTGTCGGGTTTACTATGTCAATGACTTATTAACAATGTTCTCTTTAGTGGTCGACAAGTCCTTTTACGAACACTATACCTGAACGGAAGTCCCCGGCTCACCGCCTCCGCGGCCAAAGATCCCGCTGAAGACTTGTCACAACGGCGACTCATGAGATATCCTTAAAAAGGACCGTCACACAGTGCAACGAGTCAGCTTATGATGCCACCTCAACCGGAAACAGCTTCCCATGAAAAACGCCCAGACACTTCAGGAGACCCTGAGCCGCATCGACGGCAAAGGGTACAAAGCCTACAAGGACCTTCAGGGGACCTACACCTTCGACAGGTTTACCCTTTTCATCGACCATGTGCAGGGAGATCCCTTTGCACAGCCGTCACGACTCAGGGTCCGCGTGCCTCGTGCCTCGTCTGGTTTTAAGGGCTGCTTCACCCGCAGCACCAGCCGGACCATCGCCCTCTGCGACTACCTGACCAGGCGCTTTTCACAAACGGCCCGCCGCATCGCCAAAGGCGTGCGTGGCACCGGCAAAGGCGGCCTGATTCTTATCGACACCCCGAGCCAGGAAATCCTCCCCCGCACCTCCATGGAGGTCACCGAGTCACACGTCGAAGCCCGCTTCTTTCTGGGCCTCCCCGCCCAGGGGCGTCGCATCGCCTCACGGGACGCGGAAGCCATGCTCCTGTCCGAGCTGCCCGCCATCGTCGACGAGGCCCTCTTTTTTCACGAAACCCAGCACGCGGCCCTCACCGCCCACGTGGAGAGCTGCGAAGACGCCGATGCCCTGAGAAGCCAGCTGGCCGAGTTAAAGCGGGTCGCCTTCGTGGCCGAGGGTGCCCTCCTGGCCCGTGCCAGCGGCATCGATTCCCACCCCCTGAGACAAGGGGCCATCCCCTTCAGCTCTCCTGCGTCCCTCAGAATCAAGGTCGCCCTGCCCAACGGCGGCACAATCTCAGGCATGGGGATTCCTGAGGGGGTGACCCTCATCGTCGGAGGAGGATTCCACGGCAAGTCCACCCTTCTTAATGCCCTGGAGCTGGGAATCTACAACCACATCCCCGGAGACGGGCGAGAGCGGGTGGTCACACGCTCCGACGCCCTGAAAATACGCGCATCCGACGGACGCAGCATCACCGGCACCGACATCTCCCCCTTTATCAACAACCTCCCCTTTGGACGAAGTACCACCGCCTTTCATACAGAAAACGCCAGCGGAAGTACCTCCCAGGCGGCAGGCATCTGTGAAGGGATCGAAGCCGGTGCCCGCCTGCTCCTTTTAGATGAAGACACCTCCGCCACCAACTTCATGATCCGCGATGAAAAAATGCAAAAACTGGTCGCCTCAGAGAACGAACCCATCACCCCCTTCATCGACCGGGTCAAAGAACTCTTTGCCATCCACGGCGTCTCCACCATCCTCGTGATGGGTGGCTCCGGAGACTACTTTGCCACCGCCGACCACATCATCCAAATGACCGACTACACCCCGGAGAACGTCACCGAAAAAGCCCACACCATCGCCCGAGAGCACACCAACGGACGTGTCATCGAAAGTGCCGGGCCACTGCCCCCCATCACCCACCGCCGCCCCCTGGACCGAAGCATCCCCATGGAAGAGAGGCGAGGCCGCGTAAAAATAAACACCTACGGCCTCTATGAAATGGTCCTCGGCACCACCCGCATCGTCTTCGATGATGTAGAGCAAATCGTGGAGCCCTCTCAGACCCGCGCCCTGGCCGAGGCCGTGCGTCTGGCCGCCCCCCTCATGGATGGTACCCGCACCCTCGCAGATGTTCTGGACCAGGTGATGACCACCATCAGTCAGCAAGGCCTGGAATCACTCTCAGATATCCTGAGAGGCGACCTGGCAGCGTTCCGAAAACTCGAACTGGCCGCCGTCATCAACCGCGCCCGAACACTTAAAACATGAAAAAGCGTGCTTGGTGCTTCGTTCTTGGTGCTTGGTTCGAGGAACTTGCTTCGCAAGAAGCCTGTTCGATAAGGGCAAAAGCGTTAAAAGAAAAAAGCGTGCTTGGTGCTTCGTTCTTGGTGCTTGGTTCAAGGAGTCGCTGCGCTCCAGCAATCATAAAAAACCGGGCTTGATCATCGCTTCGGCCACTTTCGTGATCTCATCACGGCGTCTCGCTCCCAGGCTCTGCCTGGGAGTGTCGGGTGCAAGGGTGAAATTCACAGACTGCGGGGTTTCAAGCGTGGAGGCGGAGCCTCCGAAAAGCATTCCAAGGCGGAGCCTGGGAACGAGGGAAAGAAAAAAGCGTGCTTGGTGCTTCGTTCTTGGTGCTTGGTTCAAGGAGTCGCTGCGCTCCAGCAATCATGAAAAACCGGGCTTGATCATCGCTTCAGCCACTTTCGTGATCTCATCACGGCGTCTCGCTCCCAGGCTCTGCCTGGGAGTGTTGGGTGCAAGGCTCCGCCTTGCCAGTATGGAAAACCGTGGCGCAGGGGTGAAATTCACAGACTGCGGGGTTTCAAGCGTGGAGGCGGAGCCTCCGGAAAGCATTCCCAGGCGGAGCCTGGGAACGAGGGAAAAGCGTGCTTGGTGCTTCGTTCTTGGTGCTTGGTTCAAGGAGTCGCTGCGCTCCAGCAATCATAAAAAACCTGGCTTGATCATCGCTTCAGCCACTTTCGTGATCTCATCACGGCGTCTCGCTCCCAGGCTCTGCCTGGGAGTGTCGGGTGCAAGGCTCCGCCTTGCCAGTATGAAAAACCGTAGCGCAGGGGTGAAATTCACAGACTGCGGGGTTTCAAGCGTGGAGGCGGAGCCTC
>NZ_JAQYWB010000027.1 GCF_030145185.1 Desulfoluna sp.
CTCACGGTTGATATCAACCGCTTTATCCACCTCCACGCCGATTCGTGAAAAAGCCTCGGATATACTGGCCTGAACGGGCAGCATCTCCTGCTGGTAAACCCCGCCAGCCTGGGACCGAAAACCTCGTTCGATGAGCGAATCCATCTGTTTAAGATATCGTTCCAGAGACGAAGCCTCCATCTCGATACTCATCAGCTCTTCCTCAATCACCGGGTTGGTGAGGGGGTAGAGCGTCCCCCAGGAGGAGAGGGAGACAGCGATCACGCCCCAGTCGGTGCCATCCGCCTCTTCCAATGAATAGATCCGCCCCCCCATACGGGTAATGGCCGCGTCAAAGGCCCCCTTGGCCTTCAAGGTGTCGGCATGCAGCTGAAGAGGGTTCAGAATCCCCGTGGCCTCCAGCTCTTTAAGCTTCGCAAAAAATATATCGTTTTCGCCGAGCCAATCGCCAAAGGCTCGGGTGTACGCCTGCCAGGCCGTATCCACCGCCGTGGACCGGGGAAACGCCTGAAAAGCCTTCATGCGTTTGGCGTACTCGGAGCGAACGACATCGAGCTTGGCATACTCGTCCTGCAGGATTTCCTGACTCAGATACGCGTTGAGCAGCCCCTGTTGTGCCAGAACAAACTGCCCCGCCAGGTCTCGCATGTCCGCCATAGTTTCAATGGCTGGAAGGCTCTCTCCGGTCGCCTTCTGAAGAGAATCTCCGAGGGTCGATGCGGCATAGCGTCCAAAAAAACCGATGACCACTGTGGCCAATGAGACCAGCAGAAAACTTCCGACCAACTTTTGCTTCAATGGTATATCACTGATTTTCAACATACAGTTCCTCTTGTATTTCTTTCATGCAACCCCCCATGCCTGCCCTCTGAATTGAACAGTCATTCGCTTCATTTGCTATGAATATAAAGCCATGTAAAAAAACTCGCCCCACCAAAAATTAAGGCAAAGCTCTAACCACACTATTTTCGGCCTAAATAAGCATCTTCTTTACTTGTTTTTTTACCTCTCGCCACACCAGGCCAATCTATACAAAAAAAATAAAGATAAAAGGTAACTATTCAGACCCCAAAAAAGCCTCCGTCGGCAAGGTATGCCACCTTGAAAACGGCTTGCGCTCAGATTCCCCATTGTTTCCATCAAAACAAATCCTTCAGGGGCACCGGTGTGATGGGGGGAGATCCTGTGGTCCGATACCACCCATTTGGGTCCCTGACTCAGCCCACCTCACGGTGCGCCCTTTGAAAAACAGAAACCGAGACTGCCTCTACGCCTGAAGTCCATCAATCGAACCCGGTCCCAGGTGGGCGACCTCATCGGCAACAGCCCGGCCATGCAGGACGTCTATGACCTGATTGAGAGATCGGCCCTCTGCGATGATTGTGTGATCATTTCAGGGGAGTCCGGCACCGGAAAAGAACGGGTGGCCGAGGCCATTCACCGAGGCAGCAAAAGGCAAGGCGGACTCTTTGTCCCCGTCAACTGCAGCGCCATCCCTGAGACCCTCATCGAAAGCGAATTCTTCGGATACAAAAAGAACGCCTTTACCGGAGCGGCCCGGGACAAGAAGGGATTTTTAGACTTGGCCGACGGCGGCACTCTCTTCCTGGATGAAATCGGGGATATCGGCCTGCCCCTGCAGGTCAAGCTGCTGCGCGCCATCGACGGCGGAGGCTACACCCCCCTTGGGGGCACCGAATTGAAAAAACCAGACCTCCGAATCATCGCCGCCTCCAACAAGAATTTAAAAAAAATGATGAACGAAGGCCGGATGCGCAGCGACTTTTATTACCGAATCCACGTCATCCCTATCACCCTGCCCCCCTTGAGAAACCGGGAAGATGATGTTCTCCTCATCGCGGATCACTTTTTAAAGACCTTCAACGAAGGAAAAGGGATCTCTGTACTGACCCCACAAGAGGTGGACCGGATTAAACATCACCCCTGGCCAGGAAATATCCGAGAGCTCCAAAATGCCCTGCGCCGCTATCAATCGCTAAAGAGCCTCGATTTCCTGACCATAGAGCCCCAAAGCGCAGAGAAGGTGACACAACCCCCGGGCGAAAGAGAAGAGGCGCGGCCCACCCTTCAGGACGCCCTGCTGCGCTACGAAAAAAAGATCCTCCTGGAAGCCCTGGAGAACAACCGCTGGCACAAAGCGATGACGGCCCAAGAGCTTGGGATATCTCGAAAGACCCTGTTCAGAAAAATGAAGGCCTGCGGCATCGCGTGAAGACACACACCGCCCCCACCCTATCGCCCCACACGCAGGATCCCGACCCCGAGCAAGGTCAACAGGGTGGAGACCACTTTCATAAGGTCCAGCCGTTCTTTCAAGACCACAACCCCTAACACCAGGGCAAAGATGATACTGGTCTCTCGTACCGCCGCCACCATGGCGATGGGGGCCAGGGTAAAGGCCCAGGTCACCATGGCGTAAGCTGAAAATGAGGCCCCGCCCCCTTTCAGGGCAAAGCGCCACTCCCGGCACACCACCCGCCTCAGCGTTCCGGGCCGGAGAACGCGCATCACAGCAGCAAAACCAATGGCGTTCAGAACGGAGAGGCAACCGTAAAACCCGAGGGAGGTTCCTGCCTCCCGGGCTCCCAGGCCGTCCACCAGGGAATAAGAGGCAATAAAACACCCCGTGACAATGGAGAGAAATGCCGCCTGACCGTTACGCAGCCCGTCACGGCGCCTGACCAGAGCCAGGCTCATTATCCCGCTGCCGATAATCAGAACGGCTGCCATCTCGAGCCTGGAGAGATCCACCCCCAGAAACAGCACCGACACCCCGGCCACGATCATGGGGGCCACCCCACGTGCCAGGGGATAGACCTGACTCAGGTCGCCGATGCGATAAGAGGCCAGCAAAAAAAGCTGGTACCCCACGTGGAGCATGGCACCCACCACCAGATAGGGCCAGGCCTCAAACCGGGGAAGGGGTGAAACGAAAAGGGCTATGAGGGCAAAGGGCGTGTGCCCGAGGACCACGGCGCTCATGCTGAGGTATTTGTCCTCGGTGTTTTTTACCAGGAAATTCCAGGTGGCGTGAAGCAGGGCGGCGAGAAGAACGACCATCATGACAGGAAGGGACATACCGGTTTTCCAATACTGCAGAGTTGACGATAAAAGAACAGACCCGGCTATCCTTCCAACCCAAAGACGCCCGGTAAACTAACGAGACAAAAAATGAAAAAATATAGCCTCCGGTGCCCAGGCTGAAGTCCTGGCACCGAAGGCAAGGCTGAATCGGTACCGATCAGATTTTAAACTGGCCAACCACCTCGTTCAGGCCAACGGCAAGGCCGGAAAGCTCTTCGGATCGATGATGGACCGTGGTGCTGCCCTCGGAGAAACGGGTCGCGGACTGATTGACGTCCGCCATCTCTTCTGCGATCTCTCCTGAGACCCCGGAACATTGAACCACCTGGTTATTAACGTCCGCAAGGCCGCTGGAGGCCTGGGCAAGGTTTTCAGCTATTTCGGAGGTGGACGCGGACTGCTCTTCCACGGCCGCCGCGATGGCTCCCACGAGTTCGTTCACCTCATCGATGACGGTGGACATTCGGCCGATGCCTTCCACAGACAGGGAGGAGGAGGACTGGACGCCGTCGATACGTTTTCGAATCTCTCCGGTGGCGTCGGCGGTCTGACCGGCCAGGGCCTTGATCTCTCCGGCCACCACGGCAAACCCCTTACCTGCTTCACCGGCCCGGGCCGCCTCAATGGTCGCATTCAAAGCAAGGAGGTTGGTCTGCTCCGAGATCTCGGTGATGGCTTCAGTGACCTTGCCGATTTCACCCGCTGCGGCCCCTAAGGCATCCATGACGACGCGCACCTCGCGGGCCTGATTCACCATCTCCATGGTAACGCCACGGGCCTTCTCAGAGTTACCGGCAATTTCAGAGATGGTGGCGCGCATCTCCTCGGTGGCGGCGGCCACCCTATTCACGTTGGTCGAGGCCTGTTCTGTGGAGGCCGCCACGCTTGTCATCACGGCGTTCATCTCCTCTGCCGATGCGGCCACATTGCCCGCCCGACCGTTCATCTCGGCGGCACCGTCCGACATCGTCACCGCAAGCCTTGAGAGCTCGACACCCGAATCCTTCACCGCTTCGGCGTTTTCTGAAAGGGTCTGAATCACTCCGTGAATCTTCTCGATAAAGGCGTTAAACCAGGTGGCAAGGATTCCCAACTCGTCTCCTGTCTTGATCTCAAGACGCCGCGTGAGATCGCCTTCCCCTTCAGCGATGTCCCTGAGCATCTCGGAGGTATGGATAATCGGCTGTGTGACGGCACGGGCAATCCAAAGGGCGGCGCCCACAGTCAGAAAAAAGAGCACGCCACCGATGAAAAGGATCATCAGGGTCACCCGATGGGTGGTCGTCATGACCTCCTCTTTCTCAATCACGCCGATGAGTTTCCAGCCCAGGGTGGGGGAGGTGTAGACATCGGCAAAGCAGTCAGTGCCCGCCATCTTGACCGCCACATACCCTGAAGTGATTTTGTCCAGGGCGGCAAACGCCGGGTCATCCAGGGCGGCCATCTTCTTAAAGTTCATCTTCGGGTCATGGGGGTTGGCCAGAATCGTCCCATCCCCCTGAACCAGAACGGCATACCCGCGCTTGCCGATTTTAATGCCCTGAACCATGTCCGTAAGGCGTGCCAGGGAAACATCAACCCCCACGACCCCAGCCTGGGTGCCGGGTGCCGCCATCACCGGAGCCACCAGACCGACAACCGTCAGCCCTGTTCCACTCGAAAAATAGGCCGGGGTGATCGCCAGCTTTCCGGCAGACGTGGCCTGACGGTACCAGGACCGGGTACGTGGGTCATATCCCGCCGATTTCTTACTCGGCATGGAGGTCAGCCAGCCCCCCGCTTCCGTGCCCATGTACACCTCACAATAGGAGGCACTGGAGTCATGCACCCGTTTAAAGAGGCGATAAAGCTCGGCGTTCACGCCCCCGTCTTTCAAGGGAGTCGACAGCGTCTTTTCCGTTGTCTGCACATAAGAGGTCACCTTGTCTTCCACCCCTTTCAACAACGGGTCAGAAGCAAGCTGATTCACATGACTGATCATGCCGTCCATGAAGAGGTTCATGGCATTATCCACTTGGGCAAGTTCGCTGGTCGTGGCGTTCAAAAAATTGCTGAGGGAGATCTTTTTCAGCTCAAAGGCCACGACCCCCATAATAATCGCGATGGGAACAACGGCAACACAGGTAAAGGCAATCACCAATCTCTGTTTGATAGAAAACTTCATATTTATAACCTTTCTTCTTGGGCAACCTCAAAAATGGGCCCTATTTTGGCTGCCACGCCGTTGTGACCGCGCTCACAATTAACTCGTCCTCCTGATAGAAAATCACGCTTTCATTACATCTCTTGTTTTCGCTCAGAATTAAATTTTCTTTACTATATTTCTCAAACCAAGGAGTTGAATTATCCATATACAGCACCTCTGCCGACCCGTACCGGTGCAACGCAAAGAAAAAAAGTTGCCGATAAAAGCAGCATTACGGTACAATAGGCAGATGGTTCATGCCCCTTTTATTTCTTCGATGCAGCCCGACGGGGAGGCCGCTCACAAGCCCCGCACAGACACCCTGTACAGGAACAAAGGCAGTCTTACCGGGAGAACCCCGGCCTTACACACGGACCCGCAGACAAAACGCTGCCGGGTCGAAATGGCCCTTGCACAAAGACTGAAAAAATCAAACGCAACTCTCACCTGCACCACAGGAGAACCCCGCAATGTCCGATAAACTGAACCTTCTTTTTCTCTGCACCGGCAACTCCTGCCGAAGCCAGATGGCGGAAGGCTGGACCCGCCACCTGAAAGGCGACATCATCAACGCTTACTCCGCCGGTATCGAAACCCACGGATTGAACCCCCACGCCGTGACCGTCATGGCCGAAGCCGGCGTGGATATCTCCGACCACACCTCCCAGAACATTTCCGCATTTTTCCACAAGGACTTAGATATCGTGGTCACGGTCTGCGGGCACGCCCACGAAACCTGCCCGCTGTTTCCCACGGGGGCAAAAGTGATTCACGTGGGGTTTGACGATCCGCCCCACATGGCCCTTGCGGTCACCGGAACGGAGGAAAAACTAAACTGCTACCGAAAAGTGCGCGATGAGATCCGCGCCTTTGTGGAGACCCTGCCCGAAGCCCTGGCCGACCCGCAAACATAGTGCTCAAAAAACGAGCCTCCGGCATCGCCAGTGGCCGGAGATGCCGCGACACCGATTGTAGATATAAACCGGTTTATAAAACCCATTCTTTTAGATCAGGCAAACGTTTGGCTCCCGTAGGACCGGCGCCAGCATCTTTAACTTGGCTGCCGACGGCAGCCAGGGTGGCGGAGCCACTTAGCCCGGATATTTCATGAGAAAACAATCAGGGCCAAGGAATAATCCGTAATGACAGTTCTTCGCAGTCATATTTTTAGTCGTTTCAAAAATGCAAAATGTAATCCACGGTATTCTGTCTGATTTTCTCACCCTTCGGGCGAGCCGGGTTAGGCAAAAACACCTTGAAAGCTATTTATGGCTCTCTAAAAAATCAAGGATGAAGAGATGAACGAGATGACATCTGAAAGTGGCGATCGAAGGATAAAAAATCCGTTTGAGCGGTACCTCTCCCTCTGGGTGGGGCTCTGTATCGCAGGCGGGATCCTGCTTGGTAAAATCGCCCCGAATCTGGCCAGAACCCTGGACGGAATCAGCATCAAGGTGAACGGTGCCCCGGTGGTCTCCATTCCCATCGCCGTCTGTCTCTTTTTCATGATGTATCCCATCATGGTCAAGATCGACTTCACCGAAGTCGTGAAAGCGGGCAAGAGCGGCAAACCAGTCACCCTCACCCTGGTGCTGAACTGGCTCATCAAGCCCTTCACCATGTATGGCATCGCCCTGCTTTTTCTGGGGGTTCTCTTCAAAGGATTCATCGGCCCCGAGGCCATGGACCTGGTCAAAATGCCCTTTGGCCTCAACCTGCCCGTGGGGGCCACCCACGGCGCAGGGACCGTGGTGCTGGCGGATGGAATCAAAATGCTGGAGGTGCCTCTGTGGCGGAGTTATCTGGCAGGCTGCATTCTCCTGGGCATCGCCCCCTGCACGGCCATGGTGCTGGTGTGGGGATACCTGGCCCGGGGCAACGACGGCCTCACCCTGGTCATGGTGGCCATCAACTCCCTGACCATGCTTCTCCTCTACGGGGTGCTCGGGGGATTTCTTCTCGGCGTGGGACGCCTGCCCGTCCCCTGGGAAGCCCTGCTGCTCTCCATCGCCGTGTACGTGGCCCTTCCCCTGGTGGCGGGTTACCTCTCCCGGAGATGGATCATCAAAGCCAAAGGCCAGCGCTGGTTTGAAGAGCAATTCCTCCACCTCCTGACCCCGGTCACCATCACGGCCCTGCTCACCACCCTGGTGCTTCTCTTCAGTTTCAAGGGAGAGGTCATCCTCGCAAGCCCCCTGACCATCCTCTGGATCGCGGTGCCCCTCTTCCTCCAGACGATATTCATTTTTGTTCTCGGCTATGGGGCCTCCCGGGTACTGGGACTCCCGTACCGAGACGCCGCCCCCGTGGCCATGATCGGTGCCTCCAACCACTTTGAGGTGGCCATCGCTACATCCACCATGCTCTTCGGCCTCTCCTCCGGCGCGGCCCTGGCCACCGTGGTGGGCGTCCTCATTGAAGTCCCCCTGATGCTCCTGCTGGTCAAGGTCTGCACCCGGACCACGCACTGGTTTAACGGATGAAGAAAGGCAACGATCCGGCAGATAGCATCCGCATTCCCGTCATCAAAAGGACGCCGTCAAATTTTAAAGCGCCCCACCACCTCACTCAGATCGGAGGCAAGCCCGACCAGCCCTTCGGATCACCCGTTGACCGCGGCATTGCTTTTGGAGAAACCCGTGGCCGGCCAGGGCGTTAATCTCTCCGCCCCCCCAGGGCATCACCGTTCAGGCACGAATGACTTTACTGCATCCCCCAAGGGTTACTCCGGATTAACGGGTCACTTATTTACTACTATTATAAAAAAAAATTCATATAAAATGGAACTTTATATCAATACACGAGCAAAACACACATCACTCATGGAAATGCGGTTCACTATATAAAAGCACGCATCCCCGATGGGCCACGAAATTCTGCCGAAAGTCCCTCGGTTCAGAAGATAGGCCCATAGGCTTTAACCGCAGGACACCGCCGCCCCCTCGCCCTTTTTAAGAGGCCTTCCCCGATAGTTCCCCCTTGACAAACGCACCCATTCCATGCCATATAATAATGATTATAGATAGTTACCCCACAAGAACAGCCTATACACAAATTCATTTTTTCTACCCCAGAACATCCCAAAATCGGCATCCATGTCCACCGGAGCCTCACCCCTCGCCGCGCCTTACCATTTTCCACCCATATCTGAAGCCTTGCTTCAGATCAGATAGACGTCACCATGTATACACACCGTGGGTATCCCGATTTTTCCAAGGGCCGCCTTCATTCGCGTTACGATTTTATCTCTATCACCCTTGCGGAGGTCTGGATGAACACGAAAGCTGTCATGCCACAAAGCCCCCCCCCAACACGACACGCCGGAGCCATTATCCGCCACCTGAAATACTCTCTGGGCGCCTCGCCTAAAAAGGCCCTGCCGCAAAGCCTCTATCAGGCCACAGCCCTTGCGGTGCGCAACCACCTCATTGATAAAATGATGGAAACGGAAGACCGATACACCCAGCGAAAGGCCAAGCGTGTTTACTACCTCTCTCTGGAATTTCTTATGGGGCGTTCCCTGGGAAACAACCTGCACAACTTAGGGTTGTTTGACGCCTTTTCCGAGACCCTGACGGACATGGGAGCCGACCTCGAGGAGCTCCGCGAGCAGGAGCACGATGCCGCATTGGGAAATGGCGGACTGGGCCGTCTGGCCGCCTGTTTCCTGGACTCCATGGCCACCCTGGGCCTGCCTGGCTATGGATACGGCATCAACTACGAATTCGGCCTCTTCAAACAAGAGATAGACAACGGCTACCAGAAAGAGAAGCCCGACAATTGGCTGGTGGACGGCACCCCCTGGCTTATCCATCACCCCGAGGCCGCCTGCATCATCCCCGTATACGGTCACATCCAGCACGCCGAGGACCGGGACGGCCACTACAATCCGATGTGGATGGACTGGAAAACCCTCATCGGAGTCCCCCACGACATGCCCATCGCCGGGTATGGAGGCAAAACGGTGAACACCCTGCGTCTCTATGCGGCCCGATCCTCCGACGATTTCGATATGGACATCTTCAATACCGGTGATTACCTGAAAGCGGTGGAGCAGAAGATGACCTCCGAGACCGTGTCCAAAGTGCTCTATCCCTCGGATGCCATGGAATCCGGCCGGGAGCTCCGGCTGATTCAGGAATACTTTTTCGTCGCCTGTGCCATCCGCGATATCGTGGCACGCTACAAACGCAGCCACACAAATTTTGACGCCTTTGCAGACCAGGTCGCCATTCAACTCAACGACACCCACCCGGCCCTTGCCGTGGCGGAGCTCATGCGCCTGCTGGTGGATGAACATGCCCTCGAATGGGACCAGGCCTGGCAAACCACCTGCGCCACCTTTGCCTACACCAACCACACGCTCCTGCCTGAAGCCTTAGAAAAATGGCCCGTCTCCCTCATGGAGCACGTCCTCCCCCGCCATATGCAGATCATCTTTGAAATCAACCACCGATTCCTTGCCGACGTTCAGTCTCGATGGCCAGGCGACACACAGCGGCCCGCGACCATGAGCATCATCGAAGAGGGCCACCCCAAGCAGGTTCGCATGGCGCATCTGGCCATTGTAGGCAGCCACTCAGTCAACGGGGTGGCGGCTCTGCACTCTGAACTTGTCAAAAAAGACCTCCTGCCCGACTTTTTTGCTCTCTATCCGGATCGATTTTCCAACAAAACCAATGGTGTCACGCCCCGTCGCTGGCTGCTCAAGGCCAACCCAGGCCTGGCAAAGCTCATCGACAGCCAATTAAAGCGCCCCTGGGTCACCGACATCACGAACCTCACCGACCTGGTGCCCTTGAGCCGAAACCCCGACTTTCAAAAAACATTCAAAGCCATCAAACAGGCCAATAAGAAACGCCTGAGCAAAATCATCTGGGACACGACACGCATCGTCGTCTCTCCGGACTCCCTGTTTACCATTCATGCCAAGCGTATCCATGAGTACAAACGCCAGCTGCTTTGCCTGCTTCATATCATTCACCAGTACCTCGCCCTGGTGGAGGATGGCATCCCCCCCAAAATCCCGCGTACCTATATCTTTGCCGGCAAAGCCGCCCCCGGATACGATGCCGCCAAACGCATCATTAAACTCATCAACAGCGTGGGAGACACCATCAACAACGACCCCCGGGTGGGCAATCACATAAAAGTCGTCTTTATCCCGGACTACCGCGTCTCTCTGGCTGAAAAAATCATTCCGGCCGCCGACCTGAGCGTTCAGATTTCCACCGCGGGCAAAGAGGCCTCCGGGACCGGCAACATGAAGTTTGCGCTGAACGGCGCCCTGACCATCGGTACCCTCGACGGGGCCAACATCGAAATCATGGAGGAGGTGGGCCAGGAGAATATCTTCATCTTCGGCCTCACGGCAGAAGAGGTCCACGAAATAAACGTCTCACGCACCTATAGGCCCTGGGAGATCGCGGAGAACACGCCCACCATACGCCGTCTCCTCGACGCCATCGGCTCCGGTCGCTTCAGCCCGGACGATCCCTCACGGTTTATCCCCGTCTGCGAGACCCTTCTCAGCGAATACGACCCCTATCTGCATCTGGCAGACCTCAGAGGCTACATCGCCGCTCAGGAAAAGGCCGAGGCCTGTTACGCCGACCCGGTTCGCTGGACAGAAAAAGCCATTTTAAATGTGGCCCATATGGGGAAATTCTCCAGTGACCGCACGATCAGAGAGTATGCGGAAGAGATCTGGCATGCAGCCCCTTGCCTGTAAACCTTGCGGGCACCCACCGTTCACACCACAGGGAGAGACATCATGCGGTTAGAAACTAAAAAAGAGGGCGGGGTCTTCATTATCCGTTCACTGGAGAGCAGAATGGACGCCAAGGTTGCCGTGGACTTCCGAGCCGAAATTGCCCGCCACATCGACGACGGCAACAAACACATCGTGTTCAATGTCGGGGGCATCAACTTCATCGACAGCAGCGGCCTGGGAGCCATTGTCTCCTGCCTGAAACACGTGGGCCGTGAAGGTGAACTGGTCATCGCGGAGGCGGATGAAACGGTGCTGAGCATGTTCAAGCTCACCCGGATGGACCGTGTCTTCCGAATTTACGAGACCGAACGTGAAGCGATCCAGGCCATGTCCACCTGACGCATCCCACAGGAGCCCACCATGGAATCAAAAAAAATTACCTTTTCCATCGACAGCAACCTCAGGGATGTGGCTCTCATCGGTCTGTCTATCAACAAAATCTGCTCCCAGATTCCCCTCTCGGATGTGGAAGTCTATCAGATTGAAGCCTGCGTGGTGGAGGCCATCAACAACACCATCGAACACGCTTACAAAAACAGCAGCGGCAACCCTGTGGAGGTCAAGCTCAACCTCGGCATCGACCGCATTACCTTTGAGGTCTGTGACATCGGCATCCGTATGATGGCCTCTCATACCCCCTCTCTGGACTTCGACCCCGATGACCTGGAAAACCTCCCGGAGGGAGGCATGGGGCTTTTTATCATCCAGCAGGTCATGGACCAGGTGGACTACACCTCAGGCAACGGCCAAAACATCCTTAAAATGACTAAAATCTTCACAAATAAACCCTGACCCCCACGTGAAAAAGCCATGAATACATATGCCCTGACAGACAATGACCAAAAAAAACTCTCCGAGAAGGGGATCACCGAAGCCCAGGCCATCCAACAACTCGAGATTCTGCGGCAAGGGGTTCCCTATATTGAGGTGGACCGCCCCTGCACCTTAAACGACGGGATCATCCGCCTTGCCCCCGACCGGATGCAAACCTGCCTCAAGGGATATGACAGGGAAGCGCCCCGGCGTGAAATCACCAAATTCGTTCCAGCCTCCGGTGCCGCCACCCGCATGTTCAGGGACCTCATTCAGATTGAGCACACCGATGCCTTTGTGGAACCGGATTGGATCAAAAAAAAAGCAGCCGAAGGGGGGACGGCCCACCGTTCCCTCCTCACGGTGATAAACAACCTGAATCGATTCGCCTTTTATGAGGCGCTCACCGCCTGTTCGGGTCATGAAGAGATCCCGATCACCCGCCTCCAGAACCGGGAGCACTACCTTCGAATCCTGCGGTACCTGCTTCATCCCGTGGGGCTCGATTATGCCCGCCTCCCCAAAGGACTGGTGCTCTTCCACCGCTACCCTGAAGGCCCCCGCACCGCCTTTGAGGAGCATCTGATCGAGGCGGCACAGTATGCCTGCGGCAACGGCGGTATCTGCCGACTTCATTTCACGGTTGCCTCCGAACACCTGGCCCGATTCGAGGCCCTGTTCAACCATGTCCGGAGGGGATATGAGGCGGCCCTTAACACACATTTCGAGCTTCACTTCTCCACCCAGAAAAGCAACACCGACACCCTGGCCATTGACCTTGAAGGTCGCCCCTTCCGCAACGACGATGGCGGCCTTCTCTTTCGTCCCGGAGGCCACGGTGCCCTCATAGAAAACCTGAACCGCCTGAAAGGGGACATCGTCTTCGTCAAAAACATCGACAACGTCGTCCCCGACCGCCTCAAACCCTTCGCCACCCGATACAAAAAGGCCCTGGCCGGCCTTCTGATCTCCCTTCAATCCGAGACCTTCAAGCGCCTACGCCTCCTCTCCGCCCCCAAGGCCTCCTCCGCCGAAATCGATGAAGCCATCGGGTTCGGTGAAAATCAGCTCCATATCATCCCCCCGCCCGATATCCGAGAGGCCTCTCAACAGCGCCGACGGGAGTGGATCATGGGCCGCCTGAACCGCCCTTTGCGGGTCTGTGGCATGGTCCGCAATCAAGGCGAAGTCGGAGGCGGCCCCTTCTGGGTCACCACGCCTGGGCACGGGCTCTCCCTTCAGATCGTCGAGAGTTCCGCGGTGGATCCGACGTCTGCCCACCAACAACGGCAAATGAATGCGGCCAACCACTTCAACCCGGTGGATCTGGTGTTGGGACTCCGTGATTTTGAGGGAAACCCCTTTGACCTGATGCAATTTGTGGATCCCAAAGCGGTCTTTATCACCGGCAAATCCAAGGCAGGCAGAGCCCTAAAGGCCTTAGAGCTTCCGGGCCTCTGGAACGGAGGCATGTCGGACTGGAACACCTTGTTCGTGGAGGTCCCGCCGGAGACCTTCACCCCGGTGAAGACCATCACCGATCTGCTGAGAGCCGAGCATCTCTCCGATGCCGAGTCAGAAACACCCCCACGTTCCTGGGAGGCCTCCCCCTCACCCACACAGGGTCTCGGCCCCTTTCCCCTGCCAGGGGAAAACATGCGCCTCGGGGAGGCCCCCCCATGAAAACAGAACACAGGCAGACGGACGGATTGCCCCACCGTCGCCCCTGGCTCAGATTCCTGATCCTCCTGGGAGCCCTCCTGGGGCTGCTGGGCTGCGCCACGCATCCCACGTTCCCCCTTTTTACCCCGAAGGCCGAAGGACCGGATGAATGGTCCCTTGCCGGAAATTGGCGATATCAAAGCGGGACACTGGCACCTGAAAACTTGTATTCCCCGGAGGTAAGCGACGCCGACTGGCCTCAGATGACCCTCCCGGCCAACTGGTACCTCCGCGGCCTGGACCAGTCCGGAGTGGTCTGGTTCCGAAAAACCGTTGCCCTTGGCCCCCCTGACGGAACCCTGGCACGCCTTCACTTTGAGGGGGTGGACTACGCCTGCGATGTCTGGGTCAACGGACACTGGGTGGGGCACCATGAGGGGTACTTCGCCCCCTTTGCCTTTCCGGTCACAAAGCACCTGAAAGAGGGCTCAAACCTCATCGCCGTCCGAGTCAACAGCCCCCATGAGGAGTACGGCAAGGCCTGGAGTCTGCGCAAACGCCTCATCAAAGGGGTCCTGAATCACCACGACACCCGCCCCGGCGGAGCCTGGTCTCCCCGGGGCCAGGAAAAAAACAGCGGAGGTATCTGGGCCCCGGTCTCTCTGCGTTTCACCCGGGAATTGGCCATCACCCGACTTGCCGTCACCCCCCGACTCACAAAAAACGGGGCCACGGCCCAGGTCGCCGTTCAGGTGTCACCTGGCGATGCCTCTAAAAAAGAGATCCGCATCGAGGCCCGCCTCGCCCCCGTCAATGCCCCACACGGTCCGGGACAAACAGCCGAAAAAACAATCCAGTTCACGATGACCGGGCACTCGGCCACCGAGACCACACTCCCCCTTGAGGTCCCCAATGCCCATCTCTGGTGGCCCTGGGAGCTGGGCCCCCCGGCCCTCTACCGTCTGACCGTCACGGTTAGAAAGGGAAAAACCCTCCTGGACCAACGCTCGGAGATCTTCGGATTCCGGGAGATCACCCAGGATCCTGTCACCAAAATATGGCGCATCAATGGCAAAAAAATATTTCTTCGCGGGACCAACTACATCGCCTCCCAATGGCTCTCAGAGATGGACCGTCAGCGTCTCAGCTTCGACCTGTCGCTGATGAAAAAGGCTCACATCAATGCCATCCGCGTGCATGCCCACGTGGAACCCAAAGCCTTCTACCACCTCTGTGATGAGATGGGCCTGCTGGTCTGGCAGGACTTTCCCCTGCAGTGGGGCTATACCGATGCCCCTGAGTTTAAACGCGAAGCGATCAAGCAGGCACGGGAGATGGTCTCTTCTCTTTATAATCATCCGAGCATCATCACCTGGTGCGGCCACAACGAGCCCCCCTGGGACGCCCACTGGATGAAATGGAAATACCCCGATTACACCCCAGACCAGAATCGCAGCTTAGATGAGGCCCTCCTGCAGACCTTGAAAGAGGCCGACCCCTTCCGCCACGTCCAGAAACACTCCGCCACCGGCGAGCACCCCTGGCTGGGATGGTATTCAGGCCATTGGCACGACTATGCCACCCCCACGACCCTGCCGGTCATCTCTGAATTCGGTGCCCAGGCCCTGCCGGTACGAGACACGCTGGAGCACTTCCTGCCCCCGGACGCCCTCTGGCCCAAGACAGCGGACGCCTGGGAACGCTGGCGGTACCATAACTTTCAAAAAAAAGAGACCTTTGAGATCGCTGGTGTGGCCCAGGGGGAGACGTTAAATACCTTGATCCACAACACCCAGACCTATCAGGCAAAGCTGATCCAACTGGCCGTAGAATCCTACCGGCGACAACGCTTTGCTCCGGTCACGGGAATCTTCCAGTTTATGTTTGTGGAAGGCTGGCCCTCGATGAACTGGGGGGTCGTCGATTACCTCCGAAACCCAAAACCCGGCTACGACGCGCTCAAAAAAGCGTATCAACCCCTTCTGCCCGGCATTGAGATGAAAAAAGACATCTGGCCCCCCGGAGAGACCGTCTCGGCCAATATCTGGATCATCAACGACCTGCCCAAAGACATTCAGGGCGCCACATTGATCGTGGCCCTTCGCAACGGGCAGAGCCGACTGGTTGAAAGCCGGCGTCCCCTGGACATTGAAGCCAGCAGTGCCCGCGAAATCACCGACATCTCCCGTTCGGGGCTCCCGGAAGGAGACTATTGCATTGACGCCGCCATCCTTGCCCCCGGTGGAAAGGTGCTCGCCCTGAACCGTCTCGACTTCCGCGTACAAAAAGGAGAGTGACCGTGATCCGAATCCTGACGCGCCTTATTCTCCTTGCCCTGATTGCCTGGCCTGTCGGCACCTGGGCCAAAGCCATGCACCCGAAACCAGCCCCCCCCCGTATCCTGGTGAACCAGGTGGGCTACCTTCCCCACCTGCCCAAACGGGCCCTGTTCACCGGTGACCCGTCAGGCCCCAAAGAAGCCAAAGCCATCCTGGTGGATTCCGAAACCCAGACACCGATGCTCAAGATAACCCCCGGACGGCCCTACCGGGAGAAAAACAGAGCGACCCCATTGCGGATACTGGACTTTTCCGCGTTAAAAAAAGAGGGGCGGTACCACATCACATGGCAAGGCATCCGCTCATTGGATTTCCATATCGGACATGAAATTTATACCGACGCCCTGACCCTCCTGCTGCGATCCTACACCCTGCAGCGCTGCGGCGTGGCGCTGGAGGACCCCCTCACCGGGCTCCGCCACGGACCCTGCCACCTCCAGGATGCCCTGGTCGCCCGTGAGGATCCCTTCGCCCCCATGGGGACACGGGTCGATGCCCGCGGAGGGTGGCACGATGCCGGAGACTTCGGAAAATACGTCGCCACCACGGCCATCACCGCAGGGCGGCTTCTCGCTGCCTGGGAAAAAGCCCCGACGCCGTTAAAAGCTCTCTCTCTCTCCCTGCCGCATCACGACCGCGCCAGCCCCACCTGCGATCTCCTGACAGAGACCCGGGTCGGCCTCCTCTGGATGCTGCGCATGCAGCGATCCGACGGCGCCCTCTACCGAAAACTCTCCGGCAGCTCCTGGCCGTCGCCCATCTCACCGGACGAAGATTCCCAGACACGGTACCTCTATGGCATCTCCTCACCTGAGACGGCCAAGGCCGCCGCCGCCTTTGCCATGGCCGCCCGCGTGTACAAGGCATCGGACCCGGTCTTTAGCCGCCAGTGCCTTTCCGCGGCCCGAAAGGCCTGGGAATTTCTCGTTGCCAACCCGGAGATGCTCATCGACCATCAGCCCGGAGACGACAGTGGGTCCGGCCCCTACCTCTACTCTCCTGTGGATCGAGAGGCCACCTTGACCACCGATCTGGACGACCGATTCTGGGCCGCGGCCGAGCTCTTCATCACCACCCGGGAGACGCCCTTTCTCAAGGAAGTGGAGCGCATCCTCCCCATGCTCCCCTGGGGGCTATATGAATGGAAAGACCCGTCCGCCCTGGGGATGGCCAATCTCCTCCACCATCAAAAAAAGGCGACCAGGCTCACCGCTCGCCTGAAAAAAAAGCTCATTCTACGGGCCGACACCCTCATTCTCCATGTCAAAAAATGCCCCTGGTTCACCGCCAACCCCCGGCTGATCTGGGGCTCCAACAAAATGATCGCTGAAGAGGGGATTACCCTGGCCCTGGCCTATGAACAGACCGGCAATCCCGTGTACCTCTCCGCTGCCAGCGCACAGCTCAACTTTCTGCTGGGCATCAACCCCTTCGGGATCAGTTTCGTCACCGGCCTGGGCGAGCACTCGGTCCGCCATAGCAACCACCTCTTTGCCCGAGCCTTAGGAAAAAGTATCCCCGGCCTGCTCGTGGGGGGGGCCAACGCCAGCGCCGAGGACGGCATCGCCCCCAAAGGCAAAGGCCTGCGAAGCTATGTTGATGACCCACGGTCCTACGCCACCAACGAGTACGCCATCGACTACAACGCGTCCCTGATCGGGCTCATTGTTCATCTGACTGCCACCTCGCCCGGGAGAGTGCCATGACCGCCTACTTCGAAAAATATGAATCCCTCCGGCCTCCAGAGCCCATTGCCTACTCCATCCCCCGGGAGCTGCTCTGGCAATTTCTGGCCACCCTGAGCATGGGGGTCGGGCTCTGGTATGTGGTGTGGCGATGGACCTCCTCCCTCAATTACGACGCCCTCTGGTTCGCCCTGCCCCTGGTCCTGGCGGAAACCTTCGCCTATGTCGGGCTGATTCTTTTTGTCATCAACCTCTGGGCGGTGCGGGACACCCCTGCCCAGCAACCACCGGCCTGGATTACCGATTGTGTGGGCAACCCCGGTGCCTTTGAAAAAAGGCCCCTTCACGTGGATCTCTTCTTTCCCACCTATGATGAGGAACCGGAGCTGGTCAGGCTCAGCATTCGGGACGCCAAGGCCATGGACTACCCTCACCCTTTAGACTTCACCATTCACGTTTTAGACGACGGCAGGCGAGAAGAGATGCGCCAGGTGGCTGAGGAAGAAGGCGTCCACTACATCTCCCGCACCCACAACACCGGGTTCAAAGCCGGGAACCTCCAAAACGCCATGGAACAGACCTTTGGAGACTTCATTGTCATCTGCGATGCCGACACGCGTCCCTTTCCCACCCTGCTGAAACGAACCCTGGGCTACTTCAGAGACCCGGATGTGGCCTGGGTCCAGACCCCCCAATGGTTTTTCGAGATTCCGCCGGGCACCCCCCTGCCCCAGGTGCTGCAAAAGCCCCTGGGCAAACCGGGCTATCTTCTCGGACGGGGCATCGAAAAAATCGTCGGGCCGATTCAGGTGGGGGAGGACCCCTTCTGCAACAGCCCCCAGATGTTTTATGATGTCATCCAGCGACGGCGAAACTGGGCCAACGCCTCCTTCTGTTGTGGGGCGGGTTCCATTCACCGCCGTGAAGCGGTGATGGAAGCCGCCCTCAAAACCTACTCAGGTGCCATGGACCGGTTTATCAGCAAAATCACCCGGGAGGTAAAAGACGAAACCCTTAAGGCAGACCTCACCGAAGCCATGCAGAGGGAGCTTGCCTTAGAGACCGAGCTGACCCCCTACAAATTCCATGTATCCGAAGACATGTATACCTCCATCGTGCTCCATTCCGATCCCGACCGGCAGTGGAAATCGGTCTTTCACCCCCAGGTCGAATCCAAAATGCTCTCCACCCAGGATCTGGTCAGCTGGGCGGTGCAGCGGTTCAAATATGCCGGCGGCACCATTGATGTGGCCCTTCACGACAACCCGCTGTTCAAACGGGGCATGAGCCTTGCCCAGCGGCTGATGTACGGGGCGACCTTCTGGTCCTACCTGGGCTGCATCTGGAACGTGGTCTTTCTTTCGGCCCCCATCATCTATCTGTTCACCGGCATCGCCCCGGTGGCCGCTTATTCCATGGATTTTTACAAGCACATCCTCCCCTTCCTCTTTCTCAACACCCTGGCCACCATGGTGGGTACCTGGGGGGTGTCGGCCTGGTCGGGGCAATCCTTTTACCTCGCCTTTTTCCCCATCAACTTCCGGGCCCTGGTCACGGTCCTCCGCGGGAAAAAAATTTCCTTCCCCGTCACGCCCAAAACCCGTCAGGAGGGGACCTTTGTCCAGCTTGTCATCCCCCAGATTCTCGTCATGGTTCTCACCGCCTCTGGCCTGGTCTACGCGGGCATCATGGCCGGGCTGGGTCGATTCACCAACGTCAATGGGCTGCTGACCAACGCCTTCTGGGGCGTGAACAATATCCTGGCCATGGCCGGCATCGTCCGAGCCGCCTTCTGGACGCCGCCCCCTGAAGAAACGGAGACATCGACATGAGATTTGCGGAAGGACTTTTAAAAGCTCGAAGCCACATCGTCTTCCTTTTAGGGCTCATCGCGGCCTTTGGCACCGTCATCGTCCTTGAGCAGACCGACTTTCAAGCGACCCTGGAGCGACGGCCCCTCCCCGGCGTGGAGGAGACCGCCACCCTGTCCATCACAAAGCCCGCCCCCCTTTCTGGCACCGAAAAAGGATGGGCCCGCATCGCCTGGACCTATTTTGAAAACAACCGCCAACCGGAGACCGGTCTCGTCAACTCCGTGGACGGCTACCCAGCCTCCACCATGTGGGACACCGCCTCCTACCTTATGGCGCTGATCTCCGCCCACCGACTCGGCCTCATCTCCCGGGATCGTTTTGACACCGACACCGCCACCCTGCTGGCCACCCTGAAGCGCCTGCCCCTGTTTGAAAACAAACTGCCCAACAAATCGTACAACACCCTCACGGGGGCCATGGTCAATTACCAGAACCAACCCACCCCGGAGGGCATTGGCTGGTCCGCCATCGATATCGGGCGCCTCCTGACCCCCATGACCTACCTGGTCTGGAACCATCCCGAACACACCCCCGCCATTCGTGAGGTCTTAGCCACATGGGACTTCGGCGCCATCCTTCAACAGGGGCGCCTCTACGGCGCGGCCCGTGACGAGACAAACCAGACCCTCCTCCTTCAAGAGGGACGCATCGGCTACGAAGAGTATGCGGCAAAATCCTTTACCCTGATGGGGCTCGATGTCAGTCAGGCCTTGGACTACCGGGATTACCTCGCCTTCGTGACGGTCTATGGGGTCGAGGTCCCCTACGACAGCCGAAGCCCGGAAATCTACCATGCCCACAACTACGTGGTCAGCGAGCCCTATATTTTAGACGCCCTTGAGTACGGCTGGGATGAAACCTCCCGGGAATTTGCCTTTCGCGTCTACAAAGCCCAGCAGGCACGATTTGAGGCCACCGGCACCCTCACGGCCGTCAGTGAGGACAACATCGATGTGGCCCCCTGGTTTGTCTACAACACCGTCTTCACAGACGGAAAAATCTGGAACTGCATCACCGAAGAGGGGGAAGACGCTTCAGACTTCAAAAGCCTCAGCACCAAAGCGGCCTTCGGGTGGGACAGCATTTACAACACGGCCTATACCCAACGCCTCGTGCAGGCCATTCAAGGACTCCATGACCCCCAGAAAGGCTGGTATTCCGGGCGCTATGAAAAAACCGGCGCTCCGAACACGGCCATCACCTGCAACACCAACGCCATCATCCTGGAGAGCCTGTGTCACCGGGCGTTTGGAAAACTTCTTAACATGGATGATTTCACGCAGACCTCAGTGCCCATGGAACCCTCTGCAAATCGGACACCCCCCTCTCCGGAGGGCTCGCCTTTGCCAGGCCACACCGTGCCGGGCAAACCCCTGAAAACCGCCACACAGACCTTGCACGGAGAGAACGGATGAAGAGACAAAATGGATGGAACAGGAAAATAAGATGCCTTTTGATGGGAGGGATTCTTTTGTCACTTTGCGCCTGCGCTCCCAATGATTTTCAGCTTGTGCCGACCTATGACGAAAAAGACCCCGAACGCATCGAAACCGTGGCCATCGACAAAAAACCAACCCCGGCCACCGTGGAAAATTCGGGCCGCCACCCGGGAAGAAATGGCCCCCTCACCGATGAGGAGATGGACCTGGCCCGAAGGGCCTGGAAGTATTTTGAGAACAACTACAACCCGGAGACAGGTCTGGTCAATGCCGTGAATGACTACCCATCCACCACCATGTGGGACACCGGCTCGTATTTAGGGGGCCTGGTGGCCGCCTATGAGTTGGGGCTCATCGATAAAAATGAGCTCAATATGCGCCTGACCAAAATTTTAAAAACCTTTAACGAAATGGATTTTTTCCAAGGGGAGCTGCCCAACAAGGCGTACAATACCCAGAACGCACAAAAGGTAAACTATGCCAACCAACCCGGTGAAATTGGCTATTCGGCCCTTGACCTCGGTCGCCTTCTCATCTGGCTCAAAATCATCAAAGAACGCTTCCCCGAGCATGGAAACGCCATCGACAGCTTTATCCTCCGTTGGAATTTCTGCCGGGTCCTGGACAACTGCGGTACCATGTACGGGGCCGTCGTCAACGAGGGGAAAACCCAATACGTCCAGGAGGGACGCCTCGGGTATGAAGAGTACGCCGCCAAGGGATTCCAGCTTTGGGGATTCGACACCACCCGGGCCTCGAAACCCGAGCCCTATGCCTTTATCCTGATTTTTGATGTCAATGTCCCCTACGATACGCGGGATCCGAGAAAACTGGTGGCTCACAACTACGTGGTGTGCGAAAGCTACGTCCTGGACGGGATTGAGCTCAACTGGGATCTGGTCTCAGACCGCGACTCCAACGACATGCGGCACACCGACCGCGTCAACGCCGACTTTGCTCAACGTATTTATCAGGTTCAGGTCTCACGATTTCGCGTCACGGGCATCCTCACCGCCCGCACCGAGCACCAGCTCGACGGCCCTCCCTACTTTGTCTACGACACCATCTACACGGACGGATACCCCTGGAACACCATCACCGAAGATGGCAGCTATGTGCCTCAATACGCAGCCATTGCCCTTAAAGGGGCCTTTGGACTCTGGACCCTCTGGGAGACCCCGTATACCGATCTTCTCTACGACGCGGTCTCCGGACTCTACGAGCCAGACAAGGGCTTTTACGAAGGAAGATACGAAGGAACAGGGGGCCTCATCAACACCTTTACGGCCAACAACAACGGCATCATCCTCGAAACCCTGCTGTATAAAACCGCAGGAAAGCTGCTTAAATTTTCAGACCAGCCCAGCAAATGGGATCAGACCCTGGAAAACGAATTTCTCGGGACCCATCAGTGCTTCCCGGGTCACCGAGACTCCTGTGGTGCCTTTCGAAAAGAGACCCATTAAAAGCGGAGAACCATGCGCCGGAGAATCAGCCCAGTTGACAAGCCACGACTCAACCTATCCCGAGGGATGCCCCCTTCAGGTTCTGGCATCCGGGCCGCCTCCTTGTCTCAACGCAACCGGAGGTACCGCCTCCTCGGCCTCCTCCTTATTGGCCTCACCCTCCTTGCTCTGACGGGCTGTGGGGTGCTGGTCCGAGGCGTCAGCAATGGCCTGACCAGCACCCACAACTCGCCCCTTTTCAGGCAGGGGCGGCATGGGCCCCTGGACGAACACGAGCAAAAAGCCGCCGAGACCGCCTGGCACTATTTTGAGAACAATCACAACCCCAAGACGGGGCTTGTGAACTCGGTGGATCGCTACCCGGCGACCACCATGTGGCACACCGGCGATTATCTGGCGGCCATGGTGTCCGCCCGAGAGCTAGACATTATCACCCCGTGTGAGTTTGACGAGCGACTGAGCAGCGTCGTCCATTTTTTAAACACCATGCCCCTTTTTTTCGATCGGCTGCCCAACAAGGTCTACAACACCCAGAGCGGTGCCATGGTCGATTACTCCAACCAACCGGGGGAGATCGGCTGGTCCGCCATGGACATCGGACGGCTTCTCACCTGGCTCTACATCGTCAAGTGCCGGTACCCGATCTTTTCGGAGTACATCGACAAAGCGGTCCTCCGATGGAATTTCTGCGATATTTTAGACAATTGCGGAACCCTCTACGGGGGATTGAAGGTCCACAACAAAATTGACACCTTTCAAGAGGGGCGCCTCGGCTATGAGGAGTACAGCGCCCGGGGATACCAGCTCTGGGGGTTCTCCACCACCCAGGCCTCCAAAATCGAACCGTATGAGATGGCGACCCTTTATGGCGTCCGGTTTCCTTACGACAGCCGGGATGTCCGGGAAACCAACACCTACGCCCCGGTGCTCAGCATGGGATACCTGCTGGATGGCCTGGAGTTCAATTGGGATAAAACCGATCAGCGAAACGGGTGGGACAGCTATCACAGCGAGCCGGACATGGCCCGCATCGCCGATGCGATTTACGAGGTTCAGGAGGCACGCTACATGAATGATCACATCTTCACCGCCCGAACCGACCACCAGGTGGAGGGGCCGCCCTATTTTGTCTACGACTCCATCTTTGCGGCGGGGTACCCCTGGAACGTGATCTCCGACAACGGGCAGCATCATGAAGACCAGGCCCTGGTCTCCACCCGCACGGCCTTTGGCATGTGGGGGTTGTGGAAGACACCGTACACAGACCGCCTCATGAAATTGGTCCACTGCCTCAATGACCCGGAAAAAGGGTGGTACGAAGGACGCCTTGAGAACACAGGGGAGCACATGAAGCTCATCACCTCCGGCACCAACGCCGCGGTTCTTGAGACCCTCTTGTACAAATCTCAAGGCAAACTATCCTCCTGTCCAGACCCCCAGGACGAACGACCGATTCCTTTTTACGATCTTCAGATCACCGATCCCTTTAAAGAGGAAGGCAAATGCCTCCCCCTGGAACGCAAAGGATGCGTCCCGTGACCCCACACCCCCGACATCCCTGGATCCCAAAACAGTGGCGGTGGATTCCCCTCCTCTTCCTCTGCCTCTTCCTTCTGCGCCCTGCCCTCAGCCCGGGCACCACAGAGGCCCCCTGGGATTTCACCCTCTACAGGCAGGGATTGGCCCACTTTAATGAGCAGAAATGGATCGATGCCGCAGAGAACTGGATGGCAACCGGAGACCGCCTCCTTAAAAAATCCCGGAACAAGGCCTCCCTTCGCAAAGCAGGGCTGGCCCATATCTTTGCCACCATTGCCTTTGAAAAAGCCGACAACGCCATGGCCTACACAAGCTGGTCCACAGCGGTCCGTTATTTCCTGGAAGGGCAGACCTCCTGGGAAGCCGAACGCACGGCCCTTCGCCTCTACACAGAGCAGGTCAACGCACGGCTCAAAGCGGGCGTTACCGGCACCCTGCCCTTCTCTGGAAAAAATAAGGAACAGCGGGTGCTGGAGATGGAGGAGACGCTTCACCTGTCCCGTTACGACAGCCCGGTCCAGGGGCTTAAAATACCCGAGGTCAAACCTGTGGAGCCACAAATCAACGTCTCACGACAATATTTCCCCCGCCCTCCGGCCCTGACTGATCAGGTAGCCGACATGCCGGTGGAAGAACGCGCATCCCGCCATGGCACGGAGAGTCCCCCTGCGCCCATCCCGCCTCCAGAGACCGCGATCCCCCGACGGCACATCCAACCTCCCCTGCCACCCCCTGCCGAGGGGACCGCTGCCCTGCCCTCCCAAGCCGAAACCGGCACCCTCGTAGAAGCGCCCCTGCCGCCCCCTGACGCGCCTTCCACCCAGGGGCGGGTGGCCAACAGAATCCGCCCCACCCCGCCAGGCCCTGTCATCCGCGGAGCGGCAAGAGGCCAGGCCGGCCCTCTGACGGACGAAGAGCAGGCCATCGCCCGCACAGCCTGGGGCTACTTCAATGAAAATTACCAGACCAACACCGGAATGATTAACGGAAGCCACGACTACCCCTACGCCACCCTCTGGGATCTGGGAAGCACCCTGGCCGGTTATGTTGCCGCCTTAAAACTCAACCTCATCCCCCCCCAGGAAGGGCAGGCCAAAATCATTCGGCTCCTGGAAACCTTTCAGGTGATGGAGCTCTACAACGACGAACTCCCCAACCGGCAATACAACACCCAGACCGGAGAGATGACAGACCTCAAGAGTCGCCCGACCCACCACGGCAGTGGATGGTCTGCCCTGGACATCGGCCGCCTGCTCATCTGGCTCAAAATCACCGAAGCCTGGTTTCCTGACCTGAAAGAGCCCGTGGAGCGAGTCATTCAACGCTGGACATTTGACCGCCTCGTCATGTACCGGGAGCTCAACAACGCCCTGTACAACGGCCAAACCGAGGTCATCCGGCAGGAGGGACGCCTGGGCTACGAGCAATATGCGGCCATGGGGTTTACACTTCTTGATCACGATGTCCGCCAGGCCCTGGACTATGCCGAGACTCAAAAAATGACCCTCCTGGGCCTGGACATGCTCTTTGACACCCGGGACCGGGCCTTTCTGACCAGCGATCCCTTCGTCATGGCCAAAATGGAGATAGGCGCCATCAACAACACCTTCTCCTCTCTCACCGAGGCGTTCTACGGCATTCAAAAACAACACTGGCTCACAAGCGGAGAGATCACCGCCGTCAACGAAGACGCCTTCGACAAAGAGCCCTGGTTTGTTTACAACTCCCTTTTTTACAATGGAATTCCCTGGGTCTGCCTCGCCCATGATGAAAAACCGGTGCCGGAGCTGGCGACGGTCTCCACCAAGGCGGCGATGGCCTGGAGCGTCCTCTATGATGATGCCTACGCCACGGCACTGCGACATCACGTCATCGGCCTGAGACATCCAAAGGATGGCTTCTATGCAGGGGTCTATCCGGACGGCGAGGTCAATCCTGCAAAAAATATCAACACCAACGCCGTCATTCTCGAAGCGATGCTGTACCTGAAGCGAAACCGAGTGCCCTTCCTTCTCTCACCGGATTGATGGACCGGTGACGGGGCTGTTCGTCTCCGTCGCCCCTTTTTTACGAAAAAGGATTATCTACATTAAGGAGTCACCCATGCCCCACACAATCAACTTGAACCTCGACTACGACAACCCCATCAAAATTGCCGAAAATATCTACTGGGTGGGCTTCTACGATAAAAAGAGCGGTCTCCACTGCAACCCCTATCTCATTGTGGATGGGGATGAGGCCGTGGTCATTGACGGGGGAAGCCGGCCTGATTTTCCCACGGTGATGACCAAAATTCTTAAAACCGGCACCAACCCCTCGGATATCCGGGCGCTGATTTACCACCACTACGACCCGGACCTCTGCGGCAGTGTCTCCGATTATGAGGACATCATCGAACGCGATGACCTGCGCATTATGTCCACCCTTGAAAACAATTTTTTCATCCATCACTACGGCCCGTCGTCCACCCTGGTGGACATCGCTAAATACAACGACCGGTTCACTTTTTCATCGGGCCGGACCCTGCAATTCGTCCGGACGCCTTATGCCCACAGCGCCGGAAGTTTCATCACCTTCGACGATCAGAGCGGAGTCGTCTTTACCAGCGATCTGTTCGGAAGCTACGGCACCCAATGGGATCTGTTCATCCTGTTAAAAGAGATCTGCAAAGAGTGCATCGGTCATGCCGTGTGCCCCCATGGACAAGAGTACTGTCCCATCAAGGACATCCAGAAGTTTCACCAAATGATCATGCCCTCGGGAAAAGCCCTGCGCCACGCGGTTAAAAAAATTCTAGAGACCCCGGCTGGCATGGCCGCGCCCCAGCACGGGAGCGTGATTCCCATGGGAAAAGACCTGCGTATCATCGGGGCCCGCCTCTTGGAGTTAAACAAAGTAGGCATCGACCGTATTGTCACTGAAGAGGGAGACAGCTGATGGATATCGAAGAACTGGGAATGCCCGAGCTCAAAGGTTTCAAACTTAAACGGGACATGGCTTTCAATGTCTTCAAGGCGGCGGTGCGCTACCGCACCGAAAAAAAAGACCATGACTTAAACAACCGGGTCCTGAAAACCATCCTCGCCCATTTCTCCCAATCCCAACGGGAACTCGCCACCTTAAACCAGCAGATGTACGACACCCAGCAGGAGCTGGAGAGTGATCTGAAGGTCGCGGCGGGTATCCAGGCCAGCCTTCTGCCGCAGGCGGCCCCCGATGTGGAGCAGCTCAAATTTGCCTGGAAATTTTTTCCCTGCCAGAGCATTGGGGGTGACATCTTCAACGTCTTCCGTCTCGATGAGGACCATATGGGGCTTTACATTCTCGATGTCAGCGGCCATGGCGTGCCCTCCGCCCTGGTGACCGTCTCCGTCTCCCAGCGGCTCAATGCCCAGAACGGCATGCTGGTGAAACGAAAGCAGGAGGACCCTCCCCGTTATCGCATCACCCCCCCTTCCGAGGTCCTTCAAATCCTCGATGAAGAGTACCCGATGGAACGTTTTGATAAATATTTTACGGCGGTGTACCTCGTCATCAATTTCAAAACAGGACATCTCACCTACAGCAACGCCGCTCATCCAGCCCCGGTCCTGCTTCACCCCGACAGAGACTATACTCTCCTGCGGGAAGGAGGCACCATCGTGGGCATGGGAGGGGTGCTCCCCTTCGATGAAGAAACGCTTGAACTGCAATCTGGAGACAAACTCATCCTCTACACAGACGGCATGACCGAATCAAAAAATGAAGAGGGAGAATTTTACGGGGACGTGCGCCTGCAAAACTTTCTGGAAGCCAATAAAAACCTTCCCATTGCAGAACTCCTCACCACGGCCCACGAGCACATGATGGCCTTTGGAAAACACATGCCCTTAACCGATGACATCACCATGCTGGGGGTTGAATTTGTTTAAACCGCCCCTCTCTATCGCCCTGAGTCTCCTGCTCTGTCTTTCCCTTCTAAAAACCAATCTCTGCCGGGCAGAGACCCTGGAAGAGATCTATCAAGCGGCCCTCACCTCATTTTCCATGCCCCTGCGTGACCTCATGGAAAAAGAACACCCCTCGGAGTGGCGCAATCTCTTCTCAGGCCTGAGCGGCAACATAGGCGTCACCTTCCCCTTGAAAGACACGATCCGGGAATCCAGAGGCATTGACGGCGATCAGAGTGGGGAGGGCTTTCGAAAATCTACCCTGGGGGCCACCTTCAAATACAACCCCTTGAGCTACTGGTTTGCCTCTGTCACTTTCAACGGCTATCTGGACTTTGATCAAAGCAACCCCTGGTGCCCGGACTGCCAGGCCCCCTGGGACCCGGATTTTTCCTACACCTTCGGCTATGACGACTGGCACCCCTATACCTTCAGCCTCACGTATGCCAACTATGGAGGCAACCGCCTCAACCCGGACCGCGAAAAAAAAGAGAAGGTCACCGACTTTTCTGGCGGTGCCTTCTCCCTGGGTTGGAAATTTCCCATTCCCCGCAGCATTGAAGAGCTCTTCATCGTCCACTCCACCGGAGGGCTGGCCGGAGGCCTGAACTACTCCCTCACCCCCAACTACTCAGATCTGGCCTCTCTTACGGAAAAAAAATGGAAACAAACCCTCTCTCTCTCCCTTAAATACACCATCCACACCTGGTGGTATGTCAACCTCACCTGCAACTACTATCCCGAGCCCGATCAACAACAGCCCTGGGACCCGGATTATACCTACGGATTCGGATTCTTCGACTGGCATCCGGGGACCCTGTCCATTCAGTACAACAATTACTCAGGCAATCGTTACCCCTGGAATCCATCCTCCCCGGATACCGGGACGTTCAAAGACGGCAGCATCTCCGCGGTCTGGTCATGGGTGCTGTAACCCCTTCCATCCGAAAGCCACAGGATGGAAGCACCCGTTACTCTGTTTCCACTTTTTCAGCGGCCCGATTCTCCCGAGTCACCCGGCCCGACATCACCGTCCGTTCCCGCAGCACAATAAAATAGGCCAGCAGGGCCACCTTTCTCTCCCTGTCCATCTCCAGGTCCAGCACCGAGAGAACCAGATCCGCCATATCAGCCGCATTTTTGGACACCCCGGAGGCAATTCGAATCTTGGACATCCCTTCCGAAACCCCCTTCAACATCTCCTGGTACATCTCATTGGACATCCGGAGTTTAAATTCCGGGACCACAGCATAGGGGACCACATTGGACGACAGGACCCCTGCCAGGCAAAAGACCTGCTCGTCCTTATCGTCACGTTCTTCCAAAAGTCGTTGCACCTCGCCCGCAGCCATGTCCGGTTCCATGCGGTTGGAGATAATGTAATCCAGGGCGGCATCAATCGTCTCCCCCACCTTCCCGGTCAATTCACGGATTCGCTGCTGGGAGAGCCCCCCCCCGTAGATAGACTCCCCCGTTCTGAACTCGGGAAGCCGGTAGTGGGTCATGAGTTCCTTCAGGGCCACCGGTTGATCCTCTTTTTCCAGGGCGGACCAGAAAGCCACAAAGGCATCGGCATGATGCACCAGGCTTTCGGCCTTCCCACCGATGAGTTTCGTTAAGGTCTCCTGCATTTCATCATTCATCGCTGCCCTCCCATTCATCCCCTCCAAGGGGATAGGTCTGCTGAATCCCGATCATATGAAGCCATGGCCCGACACCGAGCCCTGGCCGTCACACCTTGCGTCAGACGGCGAAAATCATCAAAATAATCGATCAATGGAGACATCGGCCGAAAAGGAGAGAAACGCGATAGCCCGGACATTTCACGAGTTGGGTGCGCTCATATGCAAGGCATCAAAATAGGTGGCCGCTTGAAGTGAGGTGACGCCCCGTTGAAAAAATCGAACAAATCCCAAGCCATTCAACAGGTCATATATTTACGTATTGTATCTTTATTTCAATTTGTTGGCAAGTTATCAGGGATAAAAAGAGCCGCCCCAAAAGCAAAAACCTTGCACACAGGACACACCCTTCCCCCAGGGCGAGGTGCTGTGACCAGGTCTCCTTCAAAAACTCAGGGGAAACCTGGTTAAAGGTTTCCCCTGTCTTGATGGCTTCGTGCCCTTATCGAGTGCGCATGTCAATGACGCCCATTGCCGCTTCCACCATTCCCGTTTCCGCCACTGCTTCCGCTACTTCCGCTGTTCCCACTGCTTCCGCCGTCGCTACCGCTCCCACTGTGGCCCCCGGAGGAACTGTTGCCGTGGCCTCCAGAGGAGCCCAGTTCAGAGGCCGTCGCCCCGTTTCGGATGGAATAGGTGTAACGATGCATCATCCCTTCGCCATCCCCTTGCCCCATCTGGGAGGTCACCATATGACGAAACCGAGCCATGTCAGCGGTGTCATACCCCTGGTCAAGGGCCGCCCCCACCGCCTCGGCAGCCGTATGGGACCGAAGCCGCAATTGAACCATCTCCTTGAGCATCAAGGCGGACTCTTCACAAAGGGCCGGATCTTTGACCCGGTCTCGATCCCTCAGCCTCGTCTTTAAGGTGTCCAGATCACCGATTTCCATCCCGGCCGCCATGGCGTCCGCCACAATCTCCGTCACCGAAGCCGTGGCCCCTTCATCCGGGACAAGCTCATCCGACCAGGCATGGGCATACCGGTATCGCTCACGGACGCGTTCCATGGCCTTGACCATCACCTCGCCCTGAACCCGCTTTGCCAGACCTTCTTCGGCTTTCCGCATAAAAGGTTCGGGGGGTAAGCCTTCCTCGAGGGCGCCACGCAGGGTGCCGATAAAAGCGTCCATCTCGGGCTCCTGGATCCCTTGAGCCTCCATCCCGGAGACAACGGCCTGAATCCGCGTCTCGTCCATACCATGTTGACTCATCCACTGATATTCATGCTGAGACCGTTCACCCACCGTCTCCTTTTCAGCTTCGGCCATTCCCATCGAAGCCACCCCCAGCAGGAGCAGCACGGCAACCAGACACACGTTCATTCGTTTCATTTCTCACCTCCCAGTCCCCACCTGTCAGGGGAATATACACAGGTTTCTCCACCAAAATCGTCAAACTCTCTCCGAGGGCTTGGCGGGATCACCACCTGGCCATCCACACGGTAAAAATACCGGCATTCCCTGTCCACAGGTACCACCACCCGCCAGACCCCTTTACGGCTTTCATCCACCCTCCGTGGCGTATAGCCATCCAGCGAGCAATAAAACATCACCGAGGTGGCATCACGCGCCTTAAGATAAAGGGTGGCACCGCTCTCCTCCTGTTTCACCCAATGGCTGGAGCACCCCGCAATAAATACAGCCAGTAGAAGGATCATGGCTCGCATCAGGCTTCCTCCTTAATCCGCAAAATAGAATTCATCCCCCCGAAATCATCCCCCTCCCGAGCCACCACGGTGGGATCGGGAGCGAGAAGGTCACCGTTCATAAGAAAAGCGTAGCGATGCACCCCAGGGGAGAGATGCAGGGTCAATTCCCAGTATCCCGCAACCCCGACCCGCGTCAGCGCCAGGGGAGACCAGGAGGTGAAATCACCCATTACGGCCACCGTGTCCACCTCCGGGGCATGAATCAAAAATCGATGCGTCACCGAAGGCGGATTCTCAGGAACCAGGGCCAGCACCGAGAGCAACAGAATCACCAGGGAGGCGGCCAGGGCTACGACAGGCCTCCAGGCGACACGCCGACGACGCGGCAGGAGAGGTTCAACCTCCGGGGTCACCCCCTCCATCTGACGCAGAAGGCTCTCCTGGGCGAGGAGTTCCAGGGTCTCATCATAGAACCCACCGTCCTGCCGAACCCCTTTGACAAAGCGCTCTTTTTCATCAAGTTTCAACTCATCGTCGATGAACTGGCTGATTAACGTCGACCCCATCGTCTGCCTCCTTTTCCAGTATCTCCCGCAAATGACGCCGGGCGCGGTGAACCCGAACCTTCACATTGGCCTCGCTCGTTTCGGTAATGGCCGCCACCTCCCGATAGGAGAGGTCGCCTGAAATCACCAGAAGCAAGGTCTCCCGTTCCTCAGGCACAAGCCCAGCCAAGGCCTTAAAGACCCCACGGATCTTCTCATCCATCAGCAGACGGCTCTCCTGTTCCGCCCGGGTCACCCCTTCCGCCTCCTCTTCCCATCGCACCCGGGCCTCTTTTTTCACCACATCGAGAAAAAGATTGCGGGCAATCCGGTAGAGGAGGGTCGGCGTGACGTCGGCTGCCGCGTAAGCCCCCATGCAACGGACAAAGGTCTCCTGGGCGAGGTCGGCCGCCAACTCTCGATTGCCCGAACTCTTCAGCAGGTAGTGATACAGTCCGGTACGGTAACGTTCATATAAGGGGGTAAATGTTTTCATCTGTCTCTTAAACGCCCTTGGCCTGGAATGGTTACACTTTTTTTCTACCGGTCTGCTGACAAGTCATCAAAGCAGCAAACACAGCGCAAGACGCCTCACAAAACCCATTGACAAAGAGAAAAATCCAGAGTGTAATGGCCTCACCTTATTCTCAGGGCGGGGTGAGATTCCCCACCGGCGGTAAGCCTTCAACGGCAAGCCCGCGAGCGCTCTGTCCAGTGTCACACTGGTCAGGGGTCAGCAGATCCAGTGTAATTCTGGAGCCGACGGTTACAGTCCGGATGGAAGAGGATAGGTTGTCCCATGCGGACCACGCATGTGCGTTTACCGCTCATACGTCACCGCTTCGTGATGCCTTTCAATGCGTCGGCAAAGGATGGTCCTTTCGCCCACACCCTTCCGTTAGCCCTGATTCTGGAAACCCTCGGCTCGTTTCATTGCTTTTTGCGCATGCGCAGAATCCTTGTCTCATGAGTCGGGTTAATAAGACTTGGAGGTCTTTCCATGAATCAGAATCTTCTTGAACAGTTCGGTACCCCTATTGAGCGCGTAGAAAAAGCCTTGACCGCCCTTCGAAATGGCCAGGGAGTCCTGGTCGCAGATGACGAAGACCGCGAAAACGAAGGTGACCTCATCTTTGCTGCGGAAACCCTCACCGACGCCCAGATGGCGCTCATGATCCGCGAGTGTTCCGGCATTGTATGCCTCTGCCTCACGCCCGAAATGACGTACACCCTGGACCTTCCCCAGATGGTTCCGAACAACAGCTGCCAGTACGGCACCTCCTTCACCATCAGCATTGAAGCCACCAAAGGTGTCACCACCGGAGTCTCTGCCAAAGACCGCGTCACCACCATCAAGACCGCCATCGCCGAGGGTGCCGTCCCCGACGATCTCTGCAGGCCGGGTCACGTCTTTCCTTTGAAAGCAAAAAAGGGGGGGGTCCTCGAACGGGGCGGTCACACCGAAGCCACCGTGGACCTCTGCCGCCTCTCCGGGCTCAAGCCCACCGGCGTTCTTTGTGAGCTGACCAAAGAAGACGGCACCATGGCTCGTCTTCCCGATCTCGTGGCCTTCGGAAAAAAACATGATATGACGGTTCTGACGGTGGCCGACATCGTCCATTATCGCCAAACCACTGAAGGCAAGCAGGTCGCCTGAACCCGTTGACAAGCCGGGGCATCACGTTATAGCCTCAGGGTAAGATAAAAAGGGTCCTGCTGTCACTCACCGCAGGGCCCTTTATCTTAGCCCGGATATTTCATGAGAAAACGATCTTGCCATAGCAATAAGATGTCATTGCAGGCTGTTTCCTTGAAATACCCGAGTTAGTATGGCGAATAAAGAGGCATCGACAGAAATCGCCGTGACGCCCTCTCCCACGGCCGCACTGTTTTTTCGAGGCCGCCCCCGAGCCTCCAACCGGACCACCAGAGGCCATGACCACCTACTGCATCCATCACCCCCATGAGCCGGCCCACTGGGCCTGCCCCTCCTGCGGCGGAGACTTCTGCAACGCCTGCGTCAAGACAAGCACCCAGCGCCGCAACACCGTCGATCGCCAAACCCAATTCTGCCCGAGATGCAACCGACCGATGACCTGGGTCGGAGCTAAAAATGCCATTGTGCCTTACTGGGAACGGCTGCCCCAATTTTTCCTCTACCCGCTGACCTGGCCCATCCTTGGCTTTCTCGGTCTCCTTGGCAGCCTGAATTTTTTCGTCGATCCCCGAGGCATCCCCGGAATTATCATAGAGCTCCTCAGTTACGCCCTGATCCTTCGATACGCCTATCTCAGCCTGGTGACCACAACCCGGGGAGACCTCTCTCCGCCCCCCATGGGAGGCATGCCCTTAGGCAGCAGCGTCATCATCGTCATGAAACAAACCCTGCTGGTGTTTCTCCTGGCCCTGCCCTACAGCCTTGCCCTGAAATACCTGGGACAAACCCTCGCCTATGGCGTCCTCTTTCTGCTCATCCTCTGCCTGCCGGCCATGGTCATTCTTCTGGTCACCTCCAACCGGGTGTTCCGTGCCCTCAATCCCAACGCCTTTATCCGCCTCGCCTTTCGCATCGGAAAAGGCTACCTGGGCATGTTTGGGCTTCTGATCATCCTCTGGGGCGCACCCACCCTTGTCGTGAACCGCATGGTCCCCCTTTTTTCCCCCCATGTCCTGGGCTTTCTGACCTGCGTCATCAGCGGGTACTATACCCTGGTCTCGTATCATCTCATGGGCTATGTCACCCTCCAGTACCATGAAAAAATTGGCTATGATGTGGAAATAGAGCACTTCTCGGCAGCTCGGCCAGCCACAGGCCCAGCACAGCCTCCCCAGCCCGAGGACCCACATCTCAAGCAGGTCACCTTTCTCTTGAAGGAAGGCCAACTCGAAGAGGCGCTCACATATCTCAGGGACATGAAAAAAGGGGAAAAGAATCTGCCGACACCCGCACTCTCGGACAAATACTTTGCCCTTCTTCAGATGCTGGGTCCTGCAGAAGAGATGGTGGCACACGGGCATGCCCACCTGAAGGGACTCATCACCCGAGACAAAAAAGAGGAGGCGCTGTCTGCCTATACCGCCTGTGTTGAGGCAGACCCTGAATTTATCCCCTCGGCCCACACGCTCTACCATGTTGGCTTGTGGACCAGCGATAAGCGCTCACCTGAAAAAGCCATCGCCATCCTCCAAAGGGCAGTAAAACATCACCCCCAGGATCCCATGATCCCTACCATCTGGTTTCGTGCGGCGCGCATCTTAAACGACCGGCTCCATCAGCATGAAAAGGCGACAAAACTCCTCCAGGGTCTGCTGAAGCAATTTCCTGAGCATGAGATCATCCCCCAGGTCAAAAATTACCTCTCCGTCATCTAGCGTCCCGAAGGGTCCGCTGCACGAGATCCGCTTCGGGAGAATCCGGGAAAGACGCCTGGACAACCCCTAAAATCCGTCGCCAGTCGGCCTCCCGCCCTTTTCGGCGGCAATGGGACGCGTGGCGGATCAGGGCATCCGGCAGCCCTTTCAGGTGGGGTGCCTTTTGCGTAAGCATCAGAAGAAAGCGCTCGGACTCGGACTCACGGCCTCGCGTCCTGAAAACCCCGGCAAGATCAAGGTAAAGGGAAGGGGGCAGCTTCACCTGCTGGGCACGGCTCACATAATCGTCATAGGTGGTGAGCGCCGTCTCCGGGTCTCCGCCATGGTGAATCAAACCGGTGAGCACCTGAACCGTGACCTGATGGTAGGCGGGATCCTGGGGGGTATTGCGGGCAAGGGCATAAAGCTGCTTCAAGGCGCTCGCGTGGCCGGGCTCTTCACGGAGCACCGCCTCCCACGCCTTTTTCGCCCCCCCCACATCCAACCGGGTCATGCACTCCAGGGCCTCATCCATCAAGGGCGTAATCCGATCCTCCTCCGGGGGCGTTTGAAGAACCTCCCGAACCCCCTGCCCGAGCACCCGCGTCAAAAAAAGAGCGCCGAGTCCGCCGGAGAGAAGCCCCCCGATATGAGCCATATATGCCACATGCGCGGCCTCACCCCACACCAGCTGGGCCACCTCACTGGCCACCCACACGGGCAGAAGAAGCCAGGCATGCACCCACACCGTGTTAAAATAAAACCCCAGCGAATAGAACACCCGAATCTTTCGACGCCCAAAGAGAAGCGAAAAAGCCCCCATCAGACCGGCAATAGCGCCAGAGGCCCCCACCAGCGGCGAACCACTGGTAGAGTAAACCCCAATGTAAAGCAAAGCAGCGCAGATGCCGGTAAGCCCATAGCCGATACCATAGGCCAACCTGCCAATCCCCAGCTCGAGGGCACACCCCACCAGCCAGAGAAAAATCATATTGCCCACCAGGTGAGAAAGACTGCCGTGAAGAAACATATAACT
Source organism: Desulfoluna sp. (assembly GCF_030145185.1). Classification (GTDB taxonomy): domain Bacteria; phylum Desulfobacterota; class Desulfobacteria; order Desulfobacterales; family Desulfolunaceae; genus Desulfoluna. Next base: position 36,075 of record NZ_JAQYWB010000027.1, read on the forward strand.
CAGAAAAGAGACGGCTTTCGGCCTGGCAGGGATCAGCCCCCACCGCCGGGACATCATCTTGTTCAGGTCCGATTCAAAGATATCGCGATCCAGACGCCACTGCGTATAGGCATCCATGCCGGGGGAGAGAACCCGATCGGCCTTCAACTCCCGCTGAAATCCCTCATCAGCGACCATCAGGCGATAGCACTCGGAGAAAGCCCGGGTTTCAGGGTCTACGGCGTCTTCACACACGGCCCCGGCCCCGTCAAAGGCCCCCAGGTAGTCTCGATATGCGGCCACTTCCGTTATATAAAGGCCTGATTCTTCATAATAATCCATCGCCTGGGAAAAGGCTTCATTTTCGGCATCGTTGGTTGAAAAAAAAATAGCGCAATTCAGAAGAATCAAGGCGAGGGTAATCACAGGCAAGTTCTTGAGATGCAGCTTTCCGGTGAGAGGGACAATCAGCATGAAACGCCTCCAGAAACAACGCAAGTGGGTACAGGTACCCAAACAATGAGGCCGCAGGGCGCGTAAAATTTTCAGCCGGCACGGCATCGCCCCCTTGGACCGTCCGGGGCGAATTATTTTCCAAAATCAGATGGAAAAGCTTACAATGTGATATCGTTCCGTGTCTGGCCTGTCAACCGAAGCCATCCAACCCGGCCTTTTCACCACAAAAAAAGCCCGATGATCCATTTAAAGGAAACACCGGGCTTGGGATATGCAGATTGTGGAGCCAATGCGCAGATTCGAACTGCGGGCCTGCTCATTACGAGTGAGCTGCTCTGCCAACTGAGCTACATTGGCTCGACGTGGACAAAATAGGCGAAAACCAGGGAAGACGTCAAGAAAATTCCATCCCCGTAAAAAAAACCTGTGAACAGCAGCCCCGGGTTCACCCCCATGGGAACGTCCTCCCTTGATTCACCGACCCCTTCCGAAAAACACGCAGCATATGTCTGGACTTCTGAGCGCAAGGGGGATAATAAAGAAGGTGCGCTCTTTTCGGAGCAACCTTCTTCCTCGGCAGATATCCCTGCCACACACAAAGGCCACACCGGTCATTGAATTCTAAAAAAACCCACCGTCGCTCGAATCATTGCGACGAAAGGACGAACACGTGGCATCATCGAAATTTTATGCCGTCGCAATAGGCCGTGTGCCCGGCATTTACACCAACTGGCCCGACGCTCAATCCCAGGTCTCGGGATTTGAAGGGGCCAAATACAAAAGCTTCACCACCCGGGAAGAGGCCGAAACCTGGCGCAAAAATCCCACTTACAATCAGGTGGTCCGAAAGCGATGCAAAGTCAAAGAAGCCCCCACGACAAAGCCTGCCCCCCGCCCCAAACCCGACGGAAAATTACTCCAGATCTTCAGTGACGGCGGTGCCATAGGCAACCCTGGACCCGGCGGATACGGCGTGGTCATCGTAGACGGCAAAGAGCGGACCGAACTCCAGGGAGGCTATGGCTACACCACCAACAACCGCATGGAGCTGATGGGCTGCATAAAAGCCTTGGAACACATTGGTCCCACCAAACGGCCCCTGGTCGTCACCACCGACTCCTCTTACGTGGTCAACGGCATCTCCAAAGGCTGGGCCGAAGGCTGGCGCAAAAAAGGATGGATCAAATCGGATGGCAAGCCCGCCGTCAATACCGACCTCTGGGCCAAACTCCTCGACCTCTGCGCCACCCTCTCCGTCCGCTTTCAATGGGTGAAAGGCCATGCCGGCCACCCGGAAAACGAACGCTGCGACACCCTCGCCAATACCACCGCCCGAAGCGGCAAAAACCTCGATCTTGATGTGGGGTATGTCAGGTCCCTGTAAGCCCCCTTGAGCATGGCCGATAACACGGAGCTAGCCGATTCGAGCTTCGATCCATTGGGTGATATCGGCCACGACCTCTTCCCGACCGAACTCATTGAGAATTTCATGGTAAAACGCCGGGTAGACCTTCAGGGTCTTGTCCTCTGAAGCGATGGTGGCATGCATGAACCGGGACGCCTCGGGGGTCACGATCTGATCATCCCCCCCATGCAAAATCAGGCAGGGGTAGGCATACGCCGGTAATTTTTCCATCAGCCAGGTCGCCCCGTTGATAAAAACCTCACCCAGAAGCTTCTGGCAGGTCTCTTTGAGAACCAGGGGATCGTTGTCATAGGCATCCACCACGGCCTTATCCCGACAGATGACGGCAGAAAGGGCATTGGGAACCTTAACGCGGGGCTCATTTTGAAAATCGATGTCCTTAAACGCTTCAAAGAGAGGCAAAACCGTAACGGCAGCGCCGGAGAGGATCTGCCCGGCCAGCTTACCCGGGTATTTCACCCCATAAGCCCCTGTAATAAATCCGCCCATGCTGTGCCCCAGCATAAACACGGGGAGGCCGGGATTTTCCGCCCTCGCCTTTTCCACAAGGCGATCTGCGTCATCGATGAATGCGTGAAAATCATCCAGATAACCCCGTTCCCCGCCTGATCGCCCATGCCCCTGGTTGTCAAAGCGATAGACACTGAAGCCTGACGCATTCAGCTCCTGGGCCACCCCATCATACCGACCGAGGTGTTCGGCCAGCCCATGAACGATAACCACGACGGCCCGCGGGGCTTTCACCGGGTTACTCACCACAAATATATCCACTTTCGGGGTGCTGGACGGTATCATTGTTTCCACTGAATCAGACGGCATAAGATGAACTCCTTGAGTTAAGAATGGCATTCACAGGCCTGAAGCCCTCGGGCCTCATCCTTACCTACGCCTTTTGTTCAAAATGTCAAACGGCTCCTGCCAGCAACACTCGCCCGTACGAGGGTGGCTCGTCTTGACATTGCACAAAACCATCCTTCATAGCCTGCATACTCCCCGATGACCCTCTATGTAAATTTCGTGAACCCCCGCTTTTGCTTTTTCCCTACCCCATCTGTGCCTATCTGTGACATCTGTGGCCCGCCTTGATTTTCTTTTTTCAAAGAAAATCAGGAGACAGGCAAAATATGCTTGAGTTGTCTGTGCCGTCGACATGTTCTTTGAGCTGAATCGTTCCCCAAAAGCCATCATTCACCGTTTACAGTTCTCCTCCGACCCTGATATTCCCTGTTGTTTTTTGGCCTTTAATGAGTTGCTGTGGTATGAAAAAAAGGGCCTGGTTTAATAATAAGCATTTCAGGGTAACTCTGGCCGGGGCAAACCCCCGGCAAAAAAAGCCGCGACGGAGCACGGCGCGCCCAGGAGGGTCCCGTGGTGCCTTCACTCCACCTTCAAAAATGTAACCCTGTTTTGAACCAGGCCAAAAAAGTGACAATTTTTCAAAATGACACGGTGAGGATCAGCGACAGGCCATGAAACTTTCAGCGCGAATGATCAAGGCGGGATGGAATATTGTCCCCGAACGGGATGGCTCTTACACTGTCCATGCATCCAAGGCCCGAAAATGCATATTTTCCCCAGCCACAGGCCGCTGGTCTGTGCCCCTGGCACGGCTGGAGCAGGCCCTGGCGTCAGACATGGAAGAGATTGCAGCGCACACGCTCTCCCCCATGATCACCGCCTCCAAGCTGACGGCCCTCGACCACACCCGACAATCCTCCCAATCCCTTCGCCTGCTCTGCAGCGAGGGCCGGGTGAAGGGCCGCACGGTCTTGCACCTGGGAGCGGGGCGAGAACACGTGGCCCGAAGGGATCTCCTGGCCGCAGGAGCCCGGGAGGTGGCCGACTATGATCCCAATTTTTACCCCGATAAACAGGTGCTGGAACAGACATATGACGTCGTCATCGCCAGCTATGTCCTCAATATCCTGCCCCCTGAGGAACGTCATGAGGTTTACCGCGACATCGAGCGCTGTCTCAAATCAGGAGGAAGGGCCTACCTCACCGTTCAGGGCGTCTGGCCCGTGGAGAACAAGTATCAGATTATCGGCAGACACGCCGACGGCTACCTGATCAAAACCGGCCACAACACCACCTTCCGCAAGGGCTATGATCCCAAAGTTTTTTTAGAGGAAATACGTGGCGTACTGGGAGGCGAACCCGAGGTGATCCGGATGTTTTACAGCAACACCCTCGCCGCCTGGACAAAGACGGAAGTTGGAGGATAGTAGGAAGAGAAGGTCAAAGGCAGACGGCAGGGCCTCACGGCTCATGTCTCCCCGGATCACCAAAAGCAGCCCGCCAACTGGGGGGGGGAGAGAAGACATAAAAAATTTGGCCACAGATTAACGCAGATGGGCACAGATAAGAAAAACAGGTCATGGGGACATGGCACCTACCGATAGGCGAAGGGCACCCTTATGTGACGCGTTGCCGACGGCGTGGGGAATGTGAGGTAGGGTGTGCTTGCGCACCATGGATCAACCGCAACGGCCAAGAAAACTCATAAACGGATACCCCTGACACAGGGCTTGGTATTGTAGGTTTTACCGTCAACGGCAGTTATTAAGTATTTCTTAACAACTGAATCTTCCAGTAGCTCATTATCGCCAAAAATGCGTTTCAGATGCTGATTGATAGCGGGTACAGATACATCATAAAGGGCTGCCATCATCTTCTGAGTCAGCCAGATATTTTCGTCTTCATATCGCATCTCAACGCTGGTTTCTGAGTTGCCACCAGCCGCAACAAAAATCAGATATTCAGCCGCCGAAGATCGAACCATAGACCTCTCTTTTTTCCCGGCCTTCTGTTGGCCCTTGTTTTTAGCCATATTCATTCACCTTCTCCCCAATTTTGATACCTGTTCCGGGACCAGCGAAGGTATTTCATAAGCTCCCAGTTAACGGCATCGGCATCAAAACATTCACTGTCGTAATCGCCACCGGACCACTCCATAAAGCATTCATGCTCTTCATGGGCCGGGTCCTTCAGGGCGTTGCAGAATTCAACGTAACCGGGGACGCCACCCACATCTTCAGGCGGACAGGCTCGTTCGCCCTCAAGACAGGCCAGCTCCGTCCTCAGTTCAGGATCAACATAACGACTGTCTTCGATCACAAGTTCATGTTCCCAGTTGTCCCCGAAATCGTAATCATACACAAAGGTCCGCCCCTTCTGCTTGATCAGATCGACAAGTCGGTATTTCCCACACTCCAGCCCATCGTCTTTACATTCGGGATACTCGGTGTAGTGTTTTTTACCGATCCTGAATCCATGAAGATGGCTGTCTGTCCAGCCCATGACAATCTGAATAACATCGTGCAATCGGTCCAGTGTGATGCTGGCGGGTACCACAAAACGCCGCCAGATTGCCGGTTCTATATCAAGCATTTGTATTTTCAGGAGATACAATCTATCCATCATGTTTCACCTCATAGTTCGACCCGAAGCTTCGTTAACGGGAATCGAGGTAACCATTCAGCTTATATCTCCGGCGGCCCTGCCGCGGGCTAAACTTTTGATCCACCTTCGCCCAAGGGATACGGCGCGACAAGAAAGTTTAACAAACAGGTATTAAGGTGGCACACCTTGCCGCCGGAGGTTTTTTTTTGAGCTGAATAGTTACCTTTTTTTTATCCAATGTCACAAGTATTGTCGTGAGTTTGTCGTAAGTTTTGTCACAAGCTCAAGCCCTAAGAACATAGACAAGCTGATTCGTAGCTCCTTCAGATTTTACAAGTTCCTTGTCCAGCATACCTTTGAGGTCACGCTGCAGACTGCGGCGATTCACATCAAGGCAAAGCCCCTCAAAATCCTGAATGGTCAATTTCTTATTCTCCATCAAAAAGCCAAGTGCTTTCCCTTGACGTTCATTTAAGCTGTATTTCTGTACCAGAACATCCCGGCGAATAACCTGCTCACCGCGTTCCTTGACCTCTATCATCTGGGTTTCAAGGCCGGTCATGAAGTAGCCAAGCCAGCCGGTCATGTCAATTGAACAGTTCCCTGGCATCATCTGGGTCTGCTTCTGGGACAGCCTCACCATTCCACAAGCGTTCGGCCTGATCAAAGGTCAACCGGGTGCCTTCAATATGGGTTGTATGGTGTGCTTCTTTGATCAGGGCTTTGTTTCCCATATCCCGCACCCAGTCATCCGATAATCGAGCAGCTTCCAGAAAACCACGTGCCCGTTCAATCTGCGTGATGGCCGATGTCATACGGTTTGTAATGGTGAATTTAGGATTAAATACAATCATGTGGGCTCTCCCTCGAATGTTACGCTTGCATCCACCAGAATCGCTTTGATTTCCGGGGTCAATCTTGGGCGCATCCGCCGGGGAGTATCACCTGGTCAGAAACACCTTACGAGGGATTCGATTCCGGTCGGCACGAAATGTGGGCAGAGACTGCTGCGCGAAGGAAACGGGGTTAAAGCAACTTGAATACAGGATAAAACTATGGATATCAATGGATTATTTAATGGAATCGCCGAATCAAGGACGTCTTGTTATCCCCCATCAGTACCACGTCCCCAATTCAAGGTTTCCCATAGAGAAAGAGGGCTTACCGACACATCACGCTATCGCGGAACATTTTGTGGCTCATTTTTTAGCAACAATTTTTTTTGTCGCGCACATTTCCCAAAATATGAGCGACAAGCTCTTTTGATGCTCATTTATAAGCGTCTAAAAACGGGGTTCCCCTGATTTGAATATAGACACCCACTATTTACAGCAACGTCTTTGAACGGCACTCGATGCACATGCCAGAGGCATTTTGATGAATTCTAAAAAGCGGGAAAAGGTGATTCTAAAACGGTTTATGCCGGATGCTAAGAGTGATTCCAGATTGATTATACTCACGACAGAAGAGTGTATGGGATTTGTCCAATGTCAAGACGCGACCCCGGTCCCTGAATGACGTCGTGCAACCGGTCCAGTGTAATGCTGGCGGGTACCACAAAACGCCGCCAGATCACCGGTTCGATATCAAGCATTTGTATTTTCGAGAGATACAATCGTTCGTTCATGTCTTCACCTCATATTTTGACCCGAAGCTTCGCTTGCGACCATGTGCCTTCCGGGTCTGTTCTTTTAATGAACAGCAAGCTCCAGCAGGGTATCGGCGATATCATCCGCCCCAAGGTCGATCAATTTTTTGTTTGAGGTCATGTGTCATTCAACCATTCATTCAACCCTCTGAATCCCAGAATTCGAACCCTCTATGTTTTCCCGACACGTAAAATGGGGCGGGGGTTCGATTCCTGCTTGAACACCTGGCCCGAATATTTCATGAGAAAACGACCGGGGCAAGAAGATAATATGTTATTACAGCTGGTTGCCGAGAAAGATATAGACATTTCAAAAATGCAAAATGTAATTCACCATTCTCGACTCGCTTTTCTCACCCTTCGGGCGATCCGAGTGCACCCATCTTCTGCGTTATCAGAGCTTTGAGGTAAACCACTACATCTGCAGCTCTGATGCCTTGAATATGGGTGCACTCGACCCGTGAAATATCCGGGCTGGGGGTGCCTCTTGAAAACCATATCAGAAATAGTCTTGTCGCTAAAAATTGTCATAAACCTGTCGCAAACTTTGTCGTGAAATGGTCGCAAACATTTAAAGGAGTCCATACTCTTGATGATGAGTTGCCCCTTCACTTAAAATAATTTCTTTATCCAGCATTCCTTTGCGGATGTAATTTGACCCGAGGAATCCACCTGCGCCCATGTCAAGAGCGACCCCGATCCCCATGACTACAGATCCTCTGTTTTGAATTCGCTATAGCCTTCGTAGAAATAGCTGACATCAATGCCTTTCATAAACAGGGTGCGGTCGTGGATTTGATCTGTCAGGGCTTGTTTAAGCAGCACTTTAATTTCAACGTCTTTCACGACGCTGCGCTGCATGGCCGAGAGGTATTCCTCTTTATCGACCAGGTTCCAATCGATCACCTGCTTGAGTTCTTCTTTAAGGATGAGGTCGAGCCAGATCCGGGTGGCGCGGCCGTTGCCCTCTCGGAAGGGGTGGGCGATGTTCATCTCCACATATTTTTCGATGATTTCATCAAAGTTGCCCTGGGGCATGGCGTCGATATGCTTTATGGAGGGGGCGAGGTACATCATTGGCGCGAAACGGAAATCACCTTTGGATATATTGACCTCGCGGATTTTGCCGGCAAAGTGATAAATATCTTCAAACAGGTAGGCATGAATAAACGAAAGCCCCGTGAATGTTCCAACGTCGACCTTGGCAATATCACCGGAGTCAAACAATTGCTTGGCTTTTTGCTTGCTGATTTTTTCTTCGACTTTGGCCAGTTCAATCTGATCGGTAATGTTTAATTTGTTTTCAAGGATCATTCAGCACCTCCTTCAATGTCCGCCACGATGGCATCAATATATTCTCTCTACTTATTTTATTAATTCAAACAGTTCTGAGCTATTCTGGACGTGTACTTTGGGCAACATCGATGTCACGCGATAGTTCGGTGGCCGAAACGGCATTCACTCCGGTCATTCTACGGATCATTTTGTCTTTTAACCTTTCTGAATAATGCATGTCTACCTTCAACGCCCCCACAGATGGAATCAGCGGTAACTTGGAGCATGGTACCAAAATTTTTCTTTGGTTTCCAATGGCTCAAGAGAATCATAATTATAGGGAAGGGGTCGCGTCTTGACATTGGACAAAGTATATAACCATACTTCCTGACCTCCATGCCCCCCGCTTTTGCTCCCCCCATCTGTGCCTATCCCGGATATTTCACGAGTTGGGTGTGCTCATATGCAAGGCATCAGAGCTGCAGATGTAGTGGTTTACCTCAAAGCTCTGATAACGCGGCAGATGAGTGCACCCGGCTCGCCCGAAGGGTGAAAAAATTAGACAGAATACCGTGGATTACATTTTGCATTTTTGAAACGACTAAAAATATGACTGCAAAGAACTGTAATTATGAATTGTTCCTTGGTTCTGATTGTTTTCTCATGAAATATCCGGGCTATCTGTGACATCTGTGGCCCACCTTGTTTTTCTTTCTTCAGAGAAAATCAGGAGACAGGCAAAATGCGCTTACCAGAAATCGGATGGATTTCAAGATCTGAGTTGAGCCACTTGACCATCTCTGACGTCATTATCGGCACTGCCACCGCAGATGACGGCGTGGGGGATGTGAGGTAGGGTGTGCTTGCGCACCATGGATCAACCGCAACGGCCAGGAAAACTCATAAACGGATACCCCTGGCACAGGGCTTGGTATTGTAATTTTTGCCGTCAGCGGCAGTTATTCGAAAATTTCGAATAACTGAATCTTCCTGTAACTCGCTGTTGTAGATGGGGGAGAAAATCGAACAGAAAACCGAAAATGACATTTTATGTCTTTCGAGCACCTAATTTTTTCGTCACAACACTCTATAATAAAAATCGTATATTCTTTTGAATTACGGTTTCTCATGAACTCTCCAAGCTAAAATAAGATTCGGCTTTATTTTATCTTAGCCTTGTATCCTGAAATAAGGATTCGGAAAGCAAAAATCAAACAGATTTCAAAAGGGACCGCTTCGATTTCCTCAGACAAGCATTCTACGTCGTAATGCACATACTCTTGGCGTTAACCGCAACAACTTAGAATCAGGCGGCGTCCATTGAATTGCAGTCCAAAAGGCCTGTCAATAAAGGGTTTAAACAATTCAATTTTTGGCAGATACCGTCAAAAGTACCGTCATATTCTTTTATTGTCCATCCTCTGTTTGTAGCTCATCAATAAGCCATAAAACTATTTGTGGCGCACAAAACCCTATTCCATGAGCCACAAAATCACTTGTGGTTATTTCATGAGCCTCAAAAGACCTCACGCCCTTCAGCGATGTTGAGTAGCGAAGGAAAGCTCATTACAGCAGACCTTTGCCCCCTTGCCCCTTCAACAATTTGAATCACACCTGCGTCACGCAGTGTCGGCAATATTCGCTTAGCCGTTGCCTTTGGTATCCCCGCTGATGAGATGAAGTCTGAACTTTTGAAGATCGGCCGCTCAAAAATCCAATCCAAAGCATGAATACCATACTGAGAATGGGTCAACTCGACCAACTCAATCTTCATCCGGTTGTAGAGTTCCAGGATTTGAGTTGCCTTTTGCCCGTTTTCAGTTGCTTGAGCTTGAAGCCCTTTCAAAAAGAAGAAACACCACTCTGTCCAGGCCCCCTCCTTTGAAATGGCAAGCAAGGTGTCATAATAATAATCTCGGTTGGCCTCCAGATAAGCGCTCATATAAAACATGGGTTGTTGAATCAACCCGGCCTGCCACAAAAACAGAGGGATCAACATCCGGCCCAGTCGGCCATTTCCATCCAGAAAGGGATGAAGCGCTTCAAACTCAGCGTGAAGGATCGCCAGCTGTATCAGCTTATCGGCTGCACCTTCATCATGGATATACTTCTCAAACTGCCCCATGGCATCGGGCAGTTTATCCGCAGAGATAGGAACATAACGGGCTGTCTCCTGCGTACACCCTGGGGTGCCGATCCAGTTGGGAACACGTCTGTAAGCCCCCGGAGACTTCCCATGGCCACGCACACTATCCATAAGAACCTTATGGGTTTCCAGAATAACTCTCTGGGAAAGTGGATATTTTTGAAGGAGTTCCATGGCATGACGCATGGCCTTTCGATAATTCAGGACCTCCTGAATATCGTCTCTCTTCTCAGGGGAAAACTTTTTTTCTCCCTCAGCCTCAAACTCCAGCACTTCTCCCATGGTGGCCTGTGTCCCCTCGATGCGTGATGAGAGAACAGCCTCCTGAGTCGTCAAGGGGCTAAGCAACACGGACGCATTGGGAATCGCCGAAAGCAACCCGTCATATCGGGCTACAGCAGCAGCTGTTGGCCCCAGCAAGGGTATCAGCTGGGACCAATCAATATTGTCAGGTGGAAATTTTCCTAAATGATAATGAACTGCCATGTGCCCTCGGTTACTGCTTCTTTGTTCTTCGTTCAATGCATTCGCGAAGCTCATGCCTTAAGCCAGATACTGGGACAAGGCATCACTCAGCCTGCCAACCGATTCCGGTGATGCATTGCAGGATGGCCGCGCCCCGAGCGAACTGTCAAGGCCAGTTTATCATACGTGTCAAGAGTACAGGTTTAGCCCCGGATCCCCCGATGCCCCACAAGCTTACCCATCAAGGGCGTCGCCTTTCTACTCTATCTCTTTCATGATCTTATCAAAATCGCTCTCAAAGAGTCTATCCTGAATAATACGATACGTTTCAAATTCGCTTTCTGCATGGGCCTTTGCCAGCGCGGCACTCACCTTCCCATGGTCTTTGAGCACCTCAAGGTCATCAAACTCCAAAAACATGTCCAGCCGCTTCGCCCAATCCTCCATGGTCATGGGAATTTTTCTTTTTGCACGGTCTTCAGCCAAATCCAGATAGGCGTTGACGATACGGCCCAGTGACTCAATCTCATCTTTACCCAGATAATTCCTGGCAATGGACACATCGGTTTTCACAATTTTCCCATCAGGCGCTTTATCCCAGGATGTCAGCCCCATATTGGTTTGGGTGCTGTCGGCTCGGTGCATGATAAGTTCAGCGGCCGTGTGTCCATGAATGGCAAAGTGCAGCTTGTTCTGGACCTTTGAAAAAAAGGCTTGGGTGGTTGGGGCGTCCTTGTTGTAATCCAGGCTCGTGGCATAAATATCGGTGATCTTCTGGTAAAAGCGGCGCTCGCTGAGCCGGATTTCACGAATCTCTTCCAGAAGGCGTTCAAAATAATCCTCACCAAGGAAGGTTCCATTTTCCACCTAAAAGTTGCAAGCGTCCTTTGGCCGGATATGCAAGGCGCCGGACATGCCGCTGTAGTATTTTACCGCAATTGTCTGGTAACGCAGCAGATCCGGCCAAAGGGCGTTCCCGAAGGGTGAGCCAATTCCGCATTTTCGACTGCCGTAATTTTGATGACCGGCAGAACGCATCATAAACACTCGTAATAGTGGCATTTTGGCCATGACACAAAGCGGTGAGTGCAACTTTTAGGTTCCATGCGCTCTCGATCCAGCACATAGCCCTTGATGGCAAACTCACGCAACGCCTGGGTGGCCCACTGGCGGAATTGAGTAGCTCGAACGGAATTGACCCGGTAGCCCAGGGAAATAATGGCATCGAGGTTGTAGAATTGCGTCAGGTAGCTTTTTCCATCGGAGGCAGTATTCCGGAATTTCCGGACAACTGAATCCTCTTGCAACTCAAAGCTGTTAAAGATGTTCTTCAGGTGTTCACTCACCGTTCGGACATCCACACCAAAAAGTTCAGCCATCAACTTCTGCGTCAGCCAGATGGTCTCATCCTCGTACCTGGCTTCGATGCTCTGCTCACCCGCTTGCCCGGTAAAAATCAGAAACTCCGCCGTGCTGTTGCGGATCAACGGTTTCTTGGTGTCACCCATCTGCGCCATGCTCCCAATTTACCATTTCCCATCGAAATCAAAACAACGTACCGATATAGCATGTTCTATCAGAACATTTTGTGGCCCGTTTTTTCCAAAATATGATCGACAAACGCTTTTGATGCTTATCTGCAAACGCTATTGGATTTGTCCAATCCCGCCCCCTAATCCACAATCGACTTTAACAGGGCATCCCTGGCATCAGAATAAAACTGAACATCAATTTTTGTTGCCATCTCATCTGACAGATCAAAAAGCTGCCGTCGGCACGACACCGGCATCAACAAAGCTGAAGCCCCTTTTTCAACGGCGATTTCTGCCATAGTCACCGGATTATGAATCGACTCAATGGAGCCTCCCAGATTGATTTCACCAACGATAATCAGCCCGCCACGAACGTTTTTCTTCAAAAGTGCCGTACAAAGGGCCACCAAAGATGCGACTCCGAGCTTGGCCCCGGACTTGGATGCATCGAACCCCCGCAGTTGAACGGTAAACTCATGCTGCCTGGGGTCTCTGTCGCCCACCAATTGTAAGGCCCGGGCATAAAGATTCTGCTCAGCACATCCCATGCTCTCTCTGAAGGCGGGAGGTACGGGTTTGTTGAGTATTTTGACACCGGAGCCAGGGCCTTCGTTGATTTCGATTCGATAGAGCCCGGGATGCTCTTCTCCATTTCCAGGGGTGATGGTCCAGACCTGCCCCGGCTCAAGGGGATCGGCCCCAATGGCGTTGTCGCTTTGAAGTTCCGGGGTGGAGACAAATTTTTCGACCCCTTCGGTACCCATGACATAACTGAAGTGGGTGTTGCGAAACTCGGCCGCACCGATACGTTTCTGTTGTTCCTTGACGCGTCTTCTCGCCTCCAGAGCAATTCGAACGGCCCATTCAAGGTCCTCTTCCGGGATGGTGTCACCGCCTTGGGGATAAAGGAGCTTTAAAAGCCCACTCACCGTTTTGTTCACCGCGTTGGTATCACGCCCCGACAATGCTCCGCCAAAAAACACCTTGTGCTGTAAAGCACCCACCCGAGTCTGGTTGCGAAGCTGGCTCCAGCATTCAGAGAGAAAATCACTGACCAGGCCGAAATGATTGGTCAGTACCTCCTTGCTGATTTTTGGAATATCCCAGCCAGGTAGGAAACCGTGAAGCCGGTCCATGAACGCGGTATCATCCCTCATCTCAGGCGGCATGGGACCAAGAAGATGACCGATGCGCTGCTGATGCTCCACATCCACGTCAAAGTTCCCCACAAGAACAATGCTCCCGTCAGCCCGGATACTCTCCTTGCCACGGCTGAACTCACCTGACTCCATGTAGCCCTTCATGATGTTTACGCCATCTTTATTGTCGAAGGAGATACCAGAGACCTCATCAAAACAAACCACATCGTACTGACAGACAAGACCTCGCTGGCCGTTGGCGTTGTTGACGAACATTTTCGCCACCGTGGCCTTACCGCCAGAGATGAGATGGGCGTAAGGAGAGACCTGTTGAAAAAGGTGACTCTTCCCCGTGCCTCGGGGCCCAAGTTCCACCAAGTTGTAATTGCGTTCCACAAAAGGAACCAAGCGAAGCAGAAGGGCATTTTTCTGACGTTCTGACAAGCCTTCCGGCTCAATACCAATAGAACGCAGAAGAAAGGCAACCCACTCCTGGGTTGAAAAATGACTTCGGGCATCGGCAAGGGTGCCCAGTACGTCGCGCTTGGAAAGCTGAATCTCCCGAAGGCCCTCCACCCCGAAGGGTCTGCCTTTATTTTCCTGGGAAATAGCCGCGTCATAGTTCAAGGTTATCTCTGCATAAAATCCGCCTGTCAGCATCCGATCATGCTCGTTCACCATACTCGAGGTGATACGCACGTCGTTTAGGCGAAGGCTAGGAAGCGTTGCAAGGTAGGAGTCACTCTTAGCATCCAGCCGTGCCGAGATGAGGTCGATAATCTTGACGTTTCCGTCATTTTTAGCCCTGTGTTTGAAAAGCTCTTCATCTCCTGCCTTGACGGTCCGGGACTTGAGTTGGCGTTCCACAATCTCAATGCCTTCGTCAATTTCCTCCTGATCGATGCTGGCACAATACCTGCCAAGCAGAAACTCCACCACATACGTGGGAACAGGAAACTGCCTGCTAAACGTCCGAACCAGATCCTTTCGAACCAGATATCCGTCAAGGGCCAACGCCGCTTTTTTATCCAGATGATCCAGTTGCATTATGCCTCTCCTCCACCGATGATCGTGGAAAGCTGGGCCATGGGTGAGCCGTTTTCATCAATCAAAACGATCATGACAGCCTCTCCTTCCAAATCTTCATTTTCCACCACCACAGACGCTTTGCCGCTCTCTTTGAGGGGCTTCACACTCATCACCAGGGTGGTCTTCTCATCACCTGCCGATCGCCGGATATCCAAACGACCCCCAGAAAAATCCCCTTCAACGGCAACCGTACAACGCAAGCCCTTCCATACCACATCGGTCACCTCCACATGCGCCGAAGGTAATTGGTTTTTCCCCTTTGTGACGGTCAATTCAAGGGTAAGACACTCCTGAAGGCTCAGCCCCCCATGGGTGTACTCTTCGCCTTTTTTATAGCAGCAGATACCCCTGGCCAGCGCCACATCTTGCTCCGGGTTCCAGTACCAGGGGAAAAGCCTCTCATCGGAAACGGCACCGGGCTTCAGCACAGCACACCGGCCCCATTTATGGTCGGCCAAGGGTGCGGGCAAGTCAATTTTGGGAAGACCGCCGGGAAGAAGCAACCATCCGTGATCGGTCACCACCCTCACACGTTTCCAGCCCGCGCCAAGAAGTGCTTGAATCCGATCACGTATCTCACCCAAAAGAGTGTCCAGATGCATGGCAAGCTTCCATCCTCGGTGGTGGCCTTCGTGATCGATGTCCCCCACCTCACACCAGGCGTTCCCATGGCCATCCCCCGTCTCCATTCGCTCTAAAATACGCCACCCGTTTTCGCTCATCAGTTTCTTCAGATGGTACCCGCCCTTAAGGGACTGTCCGGTCTCAGCAACCGACGGTTCAAATTCGGAATTTCCGGCCAGCCCCTTAATTTTATCACGCACCGGGAAGGCAGCGGGCTTTCCTGTGGCCGTCACGCTGGGAAGAGGCACCCATTTTGAGCGTTCTGTAACGCCGAGCCCCCTCACCTCAAGCTGTTCCCCGAGCCTTTTGGCCGTATCAAAGCGAAGACCATCCACAAAAAGGAGACATTCCCCTTCTTCATAAACGCCTTGGAATGCCGCGAAGCAATCGCCTCCCGGATAGACACTGTCCGCAACCATTTTCTGAAGACAAGAGGCTGACGCCTCCAACCATGGTTTGTAGACCGCCTCAATGGCAGCAAAAATAGCCTCGCCCTGTGACTCACTCCCCACACAGGAGAGGGCCTGCATCACGGCATCATCGGCCTGCCACCCTGTGGTTTCATAGCCTCGAGCGATATCGTCAAGCCCCCCCGCAGCAAGGGAGATCTCCGTCACATGCGCCAATACCGCCAGATGCTCCAAGGCGCAGGCAAGCCCCGCCTCTCCGAGCCCGGCCCATACCAGGTGACGTCTTGCACTGTGAGCCTTCTCAAATTCCCGGATCTTTTTGCGCGCTTCATGATCGGGATATTTTGCAAGGCCCAAGAGGTCTTTCGTGAGGTTCTGCTCCCTCTCCTCATTCCACTGGGGCCAACTGCCGTGGGTGCTCTCATCGGAGAAGAGCTCCAAAGGAGGCATCTCACATCGTCTTATGAGCTGGGGAATAGCCGGGTAACCCTTGGGCGCCTCACAAAACCGCTTCCAGGCGAGCTGCCAAGGGCCTTGACCCCTGGCCAATTTTTCCCCACCGGCAAGCAATCCATCCTTCGCTGGGTTGAATTGAAACTCGGAGCGGCACACCTCCACAAAGGCATGCCACTGCACTTCGTCAAGTCCGGCTTGAAAGGCTTCTCCCTGATCCAGCCACTGAAGGATGTCACGCACCGGGTCACCACCGGTAAGAAGGGTCAAAAAATATTTTTTATCGAGACGCTTGCCCTTGAGCCTTTCCGTCTCTTCGTTCAACACATGGGAAAAGGCCATGCCAATGGCCTCTTTGGATCCCTGGTCCTGGGCCACATCCAGTCCCAGCCCCCCCTGATTCGATTTTAGATAAGCAAACAGGGTCCAGTCCTTGGCGTTATGCTGGGACCAGATCACCCCGCGATACTGAAGTTCAGCCAGGGGTTTCAGCTCATATGGGCAACTCTCCACGGCCCTTAAATCCTGTCGCCCAACCCCGGGGAGATAAAAAATCGGGATGCCATCCGCACGTGCATAAGTGGCTTTGGATTCTTTCACCCCTGCGGGGTCAAACGCACCCTTTTCCAGCAAAAAGGTTTTCGCCAACACGCATCGCAGCCAAATGGCGGGGCCTCTGTTATTATCCGGGGCATAGTCACCAAGAACGTAGAGTTCTGGGATCTCTATCTGAAGGCGGGAAATCACCCTTTCCCATTGGCGATCCGGATCCGGCCAGAGAATACAGAAGGGAGCCACCTGGACCTCTGGGTTGTACAAGGCGGCATCGCGTAAAGATTTATGAAGGTGTTCCATCACATTCATGCATCGCCTCCATTTAAGTCAAATAATGCCATCGCCTGTTCAACCATCTTTGTCGTTCGCGAATCAATATGGTCCACACTCCACGATTCTGCAGACACGAGGTCTTCATTTAGTTTTAGTCCATTCTGGTAACCCACGGGCCTGCCTTCTCGGTCGGTCCGATTCTTCTTTTCTTTAAAACTTTTGTTGCCCAATGAACTGTTAAAACCGGAGATGGTAAGGTTTCCCAATTTGTGAACATGGGTCTGCTGAACCTCCCTGGCTTTTGCCTCGTCTCCAGACGCAATCATATCCACCCAGGGCAAAGGAATATTAGCGCCCTGGGGGAAAATGTGTTCAATTGTCCAGACAAACTTCTTGTTATCAAATTTCCAAAGATCAACCCAGCTCTCTTTTGTCATTGATTGCTCCGCCAAAGAACAGAGCACAAATCGTGTAACACCCGAACTTTCATCATAAATAGGGCCACTCAACTTATCCGCAAAAATAGTATCAGATGCTGAAATGGCACTTAATTGTTCACGAATGGTATTCACGAGATCACCACCGGACAACCCCGAC
Source organism: Desulfoluna sp. (assembly GCF_030145185.1). GTDB lineage: Bacteria > Desulfobacterota > Desulfobacteria > Desulfobacterales > Desulfolunaceae > Desulfoluna. The sequence goes on from NZ_JAQYWB010000027.1 coordinate 53,544, forward strand.
AATGTTTCAATCATAGCCATAAATAGACGCGTCAAATCTCGTGTCGGAGGGGTATCCGTCAGATTACGACGAACAAAAAAACGAACCAAAAGCGATACAATTTCCGCAAGGTGATTGTTTTCTAACGCAAGGACATCTCTACGGACCAACAAATTCAGAAGCAGCAAATACGATGGAGCGCCTTGAATCCTCTCCAGGTCCTTGAGTGGTTTCTCAAGGCCGTTCAGGGCCTCATCCTGATTGCGAGAAAGAATAAGCGCATACAAGCACCCCGCAGCACTAATTTTGTCAAGGCACTCTTTTGCATCATGATTTATCAGTTTTTCATAAATCTGGATCAGGTTGGAACGTGTTGCTACAGGTACCTTATGAACGCTCTTTAGCTCATCCCTAAAGGCGTTATAGTACTGACGAAAAAAGCGCTCTTGAATGGCATAGTCATCCCCTAAATGCCCAAGAAGTCGATTCCAGCGATCAAAGTAATAATCCACTTTTCCCGGCTCTGTGGTTTCTAAACGAGCCAGCAATTTATTCTTAATTAGGTCAATTGCTGTTAGCGGCATACCGCGGTCATTCAAAGACTCAAATAAAGTATAAGCATCTGCGTGACTCGCCACCTCAATTTTGACAAGGCATGCATGACTGACCTGCTCCAAAAAGTCCATGATGCGCCCAAGCGGATTGTCATCAGTGTTAACAAGCTCTTCTATTCTTCCCTGGAAATAACGATAGGCTCGAAAAATCTTTCGATTTCCGGCATAGGCAGGAACATCGCAACCTTTGAGGACATCCATTTCCGAGAGTACCGCCCTGTAATCATCAAGATTATGGTTCTGAATTTGAGGAACCACCCGAATCTGATCGTCCACCTTTTTAAGGACCATTTTGCGTTTAAGGTTAATCAATTCAACCCGCTGGTCGTCGTCCAGATGGACTTCACGAGTTTTGAGAGCATGATAGACTGCGGCGAAAAGCAAAGATAGGGTGGTCAATCTCTGCTGACCGTCCACAAGCTCCAGTTTTTGGACAGATAATGCATCCGTAGTCTGATTGATACAGATGATGGAGCCCAGAAAATATCCGAGGTTATTCTCCATAATATCGTCAAACAGATTTTCCCATTGATGCTTTGTCCACGTGTACTCACGCTGATAGCGAGGAATGGCATAGACCACACTTGAATCGGTATCAAACAGCTGAGAAACCGGGTAATTGTTCACGGATTTTATCATAGCAGGCCCTGCCTTTTAGCCTCATACCAAACAAACGGTGAATCCTTTTGCAACTTCCACTCTGGGACACCACGCAGGTATTCGTCATAATGTTCAGATCGCATTCGTCTCATATCGGGATCGTTTAACTTCAACCTATCGATGGTCGCCTGAGCTTTTGCCTGAACCTCTTGAGAAAAGGTTGGGTTCGGTTTGATCTTTCCAGAAGCGAAATTCAATACAAAAGTATCGGGATCTATTTCAAAGGGATCAAGTATATCATCGAACTTGTTTTTTTTCCGATTGGCGCCCATGCAGCTCAGCCTGAAATTGGGCCACTCATACGCCTGGCCCGCATGGCTTGACTTGGCAATAAAATGATCTGTGGAGTGAGCTCCAAGGGACCAATAAAAATAGACACATATATAGGCGCACACACCTTCGTAGGACGTCCAAAGCTCTTTCTGTGTATTCCGCCAATATGTGGGCAACTTCGAGGGCTCTGGAGGAGCTTTATCCAAGGGGATCCCATTTTTTTTAAGCCATGCTCTACCAGGCTTGCGAACCTCGTCGTCAAATAGTGCCGGTTCCAATTGAGCGGCGACAGGAATCATGAAAGCAACCCCCTCTTCGAACAGATACCCCGCCAGCGAAACAGAAAACTGTCTTTGGGATTCAGCGCGGCACTGAGCCGTTGATGCATCTCTACCACACGCTCTTCGGTCGCGTTCGAATCGTCAAGAAGTTCTGCGGCCTCCTCCATCAATTGTGCATATTCCGGGTTACGGGCGCTGGGCAAATCGAAGGCATCACCGGTCAGCCAGTTGGACGCATCGCCTTGGGGCTCAAAAGGACGCCTGTTTAATGTGACCCCGGTTTCTGCTTTCGGGTCATAATCCAAATCAAACCAGGCGTCTTTGTTCTCATCAAAATAGGACTCCACCGAGGCAAGAACCAAGGGCGAATGCGTCGAGACGAGAAGCTGTACCTCTGCCGTAGGAGCAAGGCTTTTCATCACTTCAAGCAAAGATCGAATGATCTTAAGCTGCCATTTGGGGTGAAGATGCGATTCGATTTCATCGACCAAAAAGATCACCTGATGCGTCGTGAAATCGGTCAAAAGCTCGCTGGCTTTCCGATGCTCTTCCCAGGCCCACACCAACACATAGGCCAAAGCAATGATGCGCCGCATGCCGGATGAAGCATGCAGCACAGGGACATCCTGGCCGTAAGGCATGGCAAGGGTGGGAATATCACGGGCATCATCAAGGCTGATGCGTGTGAGCTTTCCTGGGGTAATGGGTTCAGCCTCTGAGGGCGAAAGTGTTTCAAGGACAGATTTCAAACTATGAAATGCCTCTCCATTCTCTTTCTGCCAGCCAGCCCAATCCTGAACCAGGCCGTTGCAAAGAGGTTTCCCATCCTCGCCTTTCAGCCCATCCCAGATCTCGGAGGGGTTAAACACATAGGCCGGGCGGCGCTCCTGGACATCCACGCCATTTTGCGTTCTCCAGTAGTTGCGGGCCGGGTCCCAAACGGCAAAACTCCCGTCAGCCATGGCGTATAGGACTAGCTCCGGGTTTACCGGTCTGCCGGGTCTGCCAGTCCATGCCTGATCCTTGCGGGTGTATGAGCTTTCGTACTGCTCCTCTTTCACCTTGCCGGTGAAGCTGAATCGAATGGTGGCCTCACCGGGCGCGCTGGGAAGGCCTTTTTTCCCAGCCGTCAGGTTGGCGTTCACTTCCACCGGCCATTTTCGCGTCAACGCCCACCACGTAATATCGAAAAGAAAACTCTTGCCCAAGCCGTTGTCTCCGGTCAGGAGATTGAGGCGTGGAGCCAACTCCAGCTCCATGGAAGGGGCCGGGCCGACATTGGTCATTTCCAACCGTTTGAGCATCGTTATTCTCCTTTGGGTCCTGTCCAAATGGACACACGGCGAGAAACAGGAAGGATGTACCTCCCCCCTGCTTCCAAATCGATAATATGAGAAACCTTATTTTTACATAAAACGAACATCATCAAGCGGCCTCAGCTTCTTCAATCATCAATGACATCTTCTGATCATCATCAATGGTCAAATAAAACTCCTGGGGCGAAGAGAATGATGACGTCATTTCCCCAAAACAGTGAACAGTTTCAAACAAGGGAGACTCCTCCGCCTGCAGTCCTTCTTGAGCCTTCTCCTTACCCTTTTCAAAACTCTTCAAGCGCTTGTAATGAACGCCTGCCCCAACGCCCGCCGTGGTGAATATCCCACCAGGGATAAGTGTCGCACCAAGAACAGCCGCACCCGTCTTCATATTATCTTTCCAGGAGCTCCCCTGGGGGCGTTCTAAAATGAAATGATATTCCCATAGGATCTGATCCATATAGTGGCTTCGTTCCTTGACAAACTTCACCATCTGCTCATATCGACCATTTTGGGCAACCACATGTTTTTGGGCATCAAAGGAGAGGACAACCTGATACCACCGCATCATGCCCCGGAGAGCAAGGAGATAATACCGAACAGTGCTCGAACCCTGAAATTCCTTTACCTCGTCAAGTAGTTGGAGGTGTTCATTAAAGGACTCTTTGGTTCGCTTTTCACCGCTACGCACCTTGTCTGATATCGTCCTCAAGTCCGGATATATTTCATGTTCAAGGGCGTGAATGTTGGATCTCAGGTTAGACTCTGCATGACCCATACGAGTCCAGAATTCTGTTTTTTCAGGTGATTGCCAAGAGACACCGCCTGTTTCTTCGATATGGCGAACATTCGCGTGGTAAATTTCATCAATGGTTTCAATGGCGCCCTTGATCTCTCCAATCTGCCTGCTCTCCAGCTTCACCACGAGGTCATCGATCTTGCTTTCGATGCTCTCAAGGGACGACGAAATCTCCTGCAGATAATACTGAGAAGTCACGACACTTAAAACCTGGAACGTCGCGGCTGCCACGGCTGGCGCTTTAAGGCTCTCCGATGCGGATGCAAATCGTGTCTGGCCGGCCAGCTTACCCGACTCATTGACCAGCCCCCCCAAAATATTACCTTCTTTGTCAAGCATATTGCCCAAGGTCCCAGCCAGGGCCTCGGGAGGGCCTATTATCTTCAAATATTTTCCGCTATTTGCTGCGGTATATAAAGAGGGGGCGGTACCCAACAACCCATTCAAACCCGACTGAACCCAGGGATTGGAGATGGGTTTTACAGACCTTTGAGGTGATGCAGGCTGAACAAAACCGGAAAGAAACGGCTGAATTTCCTCCCAGGAAACGGGCTCGGTTTTCTCTGCCGTTGCTATGTCGGTTGTGGCCTTGCCAAACAGTCGACCAAACAACCCCTTTTTCTTCTCCTGGCTCATTCTTGAACTCCCTTTGCAGCTTGCTTCTCCGTAAGGCTCACATGATGATCGTTGATGCGATCACCACCAAACATGTGAAACCACGGAGCAGATGTCACGTCTTTGCCCCGGTCTTTGCCCCACTTCACATTGGGCTTGTCCCGGAGAACCCCAGCCCCTTTCTTTTTCACATCCCCTGCCAGCATAAAGGGGCGAATGTTGAGACGCACCCCGTCATTCAAATCGGGGTTCCATCCCACGGGCTGTTTGTCGAGGGGTTTCCACCGCACGAAGATGTCGTAGGGCGCCTCCCCTTCCAGGATCTTTTCCAGCTTGCACTTCAGCTGCTGGGCGGCGGCCAGCTTCTCCTGTGCCCCATCCACCCCGGCTTCGATCTCCTGCTTCTGGCGGGTGATCCAGTCCCCCAGATAGGTATAAATCAGGGTCTCCAGATTTTTGTAATCGAGCTTGTGGTAATTGACCAGGGCCGAAAAGCCGTCCTTGAGGCCGTCCCACACCTGCCAGATAAAGGGGCGGTGCTGAAACATCTTGCAGTGCTGGGTAAAAAATTTATCCCGAAGCCAGGTGTCCAGAGTTTTTTCGGCATGGATAGAGTTCGCAAGAAGGGTTGCCAGGGTCTCATGGGTCCATGACTCATCGTAAGCAGCGGCCAGAAGCCCCAAGAGACGGTCGGCGGCTGAGGCCTCTCCACGAACCGGCGGAATGCACACAATGCCATCCTCGTCGGCCAGGGGTAAAAGCTCCTCACAATTATTCGCCCAGTCGCGTTGCTCCTCGTCCAACTCCATCTCGGCATCCATCTCGGCAGGCCAGCGGTAGCCAAGCAGGCGGGCAACCGCCACCTGAAGAACCGTCTCATCGGTACGAAGGGGGCCGTCGGCCGTGCATTTGTCCGCTTCATCCCAAATCACCGAACCGCAGGGGTGACCGTGGAAAATCCATTGGGTGGGGTCATTAGAATATTGCTGGGGAAGGCCGTTGGGGTATTTCTCTGCGGCGACTTGGGTCCAATACGATAAATCATATTCGGCTTGTAAAAAATACTTTGCTTTTACAGCAAGTTTTTGATTTACCTTGCGCACCTCATCATTAAATTTATTTGAGGAGCAAAATGCATAAACTGCCGTTAAATCATCCATTTTTTCTGGGATAATAACAGCTACATTATCATCAAACAACTCGCCATTATATAATGAAACCGGCAGTGTCCCCATTTGTTTAACGGCAACCCCTTCATTCCCCCAACATTTTTTCCCCCTTATCCAAGCACCAGTTTTTCCTTGACCAAGTTTTTCTTCAACAAATGAATGCAGCTCTCCACAGCCATTTTCCCAGAACACAACTTTTTCCATACCTCCCCAGTGCTTAGTCTTTTGTGATGTAGAACGAAAAAAGCGCCAATTCTTGGAAATATTTTTTTGCTCCCAAAACATGGTTGCGAATCTATGCATATCACCTGTGCAAATTCCTAAATAACAATCAGCAGAACTTGCCAATAGTTGCAGGCCATTATCATCATCTATTTTTATAACAAAAGCATAATTCTCCAACTGATTTGCCTGCTCCACGCACTTAATCTCATCAACCACCAGCCTCGAAGCCTTTTCAACCGCCGTCCGAGGCACAGAGACATCCAAACCGCGAATCCATCGATACGACTCGTCCTCGCGACTCGCGTCTGCAAAGAGAGCCCCCTGCCCCTCCCACGCCTTGCGACCGTTGCCATGGCTCAAGGTAAGAAGAATGGCTTTCACCACCTCCCCGCTGATGGTTTCAAAGGCTCCGGGCCCAAGCCGACAAATCATATGCCAGGTGTCGTGTTTCAGCAATTTTTCACGAAATTTCCGGTAGTTGGTCAAAAAAAGCCAATTTTGAGGAAGGACGATGCTGGCCGTCCCCCCCTCCTCGCAAAGTTCCAAGCAGCGATCCAAAAAGACCGTGGATAGATCGTTTTTGGCTTCGGGGTAATACTTCGCGCAGAAATCCTGAAGGCAGGGCTCCTGTTTGCCCCGGGCAAGATAGGGAACATTGGTGAGGACCCAGTGGTATTTCTCCGTCAAAATATGGGTGGTCATGGATAGCCCCTGGGCCACAACCCCCGACTCTTTTAATGCATCGGGATGGCCGTTTGCGAGCACCTCTTTGATGGCGGGACCGATCTCATGCCAGGGCACCCGTTCGGCCACCTTGGCCCGGGTGGGATCCAAAAGGCTTCCCAGGACCGGGGCCTTTTTGTAGGCCTCATACATCCACTCCAGGGCGATGGGCAGATACCCCTTGCCGGGTAAGGCCTTGGCGATGGTTTTCCACTCCTCTTTCTCCACATGGACCGAAAGCCCTGAGCAGGCTAACGTCAATGGCGGCAGCTCGTGGTAGCCACCGGCACCTGGGTAGGTCCAAGCGGCCAATGCCAGGGCAAAGGCGGCCAACTCCACGCAGCGCTGGTCCAGCTCCAGGCCATGGATGTTATCCCGCAATACGGCGTCCACGGCCTCTTGGGGGGAAAGCTCTTCGAGCTCCATGCGCATGGGCACCAGCATCAAAAAGGACGCCACCATAAAATGGCCGGACCCACAGCAGGGGTCCAATGCTTTGAGGTCCTGGAGTTCACTGGGCCAAGCATCGAAGGTGCCTGCGGCAGGCATCCAAGGGCTTCCTTCGGCCTCTTCATCCCGAACAAAACGCAGGTAAGAAAGGGGCACACCGGGGATGGCCGCTTTTTCGCGCAGCTCCTCTTCGCTTTGAGCACCCTTCAAATCGGCCTTATCCAAAACACGGGCCGCCCACCACGCCCCCAGGGAGTTGTCCAAAAGATGGCTCACCATGTAGGGTTCGGTAAAAAGCTGGGTCACGGCGGGCAGCTCCCGCGCGCCGATCTTTACTTCCGAGGCGTTGACCTCGTCTTTTCGCTTGGCCTGCCAAAACTGATAAACCCACCCCAAGGAGTCGGATGCGGTAAAGACGTCTTGAGAAAGCCCCGCAACCAGATCCTCCATTTTCTTCTGATGCTCCGGCGGCAAGGAGAGCGCAAACACCGGGGAGTCGACCCTGAAAATTTGAGGCAACATCTCGGCGGCATACCGGGCTGCCAGCTCCCAGCCATTGGCCGCCCCTTCGTCTGCGGCCAAATCGTCGCACTCCTCAAGACTTACCGCCACGGGATCGGTGGGGTCCGGATACATGAGCAGGTTGTTTTCCGCCAAAAACCGGGCAAAGAGCATGCGATGCCAATGTTCGTATGCCACCTCTTCAATAAGGCGGGCCATGCCTTGGGTTTTGTCCCCATGCAAGGTATCCCCCAGGCCGCGTCCGTGGAGACGCAAACGACGGCGCAAGGCCCGCTCATCCTCCGACAGGTAGTCAAAGGGCTCGGCATCCCCCACCCCCAACTGTTCCAAGGCGGCCCGGGCTGCGCTTTCGGCAATCTCACGGGCCTCCTTCACGATTTTTTCCAGGCGGCCTCTTAAAATCTTGTCCAGTGCGTGCATCGTCATCTCTTTTTTATCTTTCAGCGTCAAAGCTCATATTTGCCTCCGGCGTCCAGGGGATGATCCCCTGGACCCCAGGAGTGTAAAAACCTGTTTGGCAACCTTTTCAAAAGGTTGGCCCCGGCAGGGCCGCCGGAGGCATCTTCCCTTACCCAACGATGACAGGCCCCGAGGCCAGGGCTTGTGTAAGGCGATTTTTCATCTCCTCGAGCCAGGCCTCGATCTCCTCATCGGTTTTCAGGGTGCGACGGGGGACGGAGACAAACTGGGCTTCGGGCTCCATGAGTTCGGCGGCTTCGGTTAAGACAGCGTCGAACCGGCTGCTTACGGCGGCCACGCGATCGGCGAAGGCGGACAGGGAGATGTAGGAGAGGGTCTCCAGCACCCCATCGGTATCTGCTACGGAGACCTCTGGTATATCGGCGAGGGTCAACCGCTGCTCGGAGAGCAACCGGTTGCGCTCTTCGGGTTCCAGGGCCTCCCAATTTTCATCGTGCCGCAATCTCTCCATGCCCTGATCATGGCCTGAGCGGAAAGCACCCACCAGGGCGTTGAGTTCGTCCCGGAGGCGCTGGGAGAGCCCGGCGATGAGGGGGGTGATGGGATCGGGCTCTTCGAGAAGATGGCAGTTTTCTTCGATAGCCTTCACCTGGGCCAGGGTAACCTCGGCGTCCTGAATACCGTTCACATGACCTGCCAGGCGCTTCAACGTCATCCAGTTGGGCCATCGTTCGGTGATTTTTTCACCCAGGATCTTCCACTGCGTGAGGTGATCGGTGAGGATTTCCCGGTTATTGAAGATGGCCAGGAGCTGTTCATTGCCACCTAAACGACGAATTTCGTCCAGAATCTTTGTGTCGGGGCGTTCCGGCTTCGGAGCCTCCCCCCCCGCCTGGTCGGCAAGCGCCTCCACTTTCTGCAGGAAGGGCGTCACAAGCCCCATTTCTTCCCCCTGCTTTCCATTCACAGCCACCTGTTGAAAAAGTTTCCGAATTTGAATGCGCTGGGCGGTGGTGACGGTTGCTGCCTCGACGTTGAATTGGGTTTTTCCGATGGCTTTTCGTTCCAGCTCCCGGAACTCAATGGGCTTTAAACGCTCATCTCGAGCGCGAATGATCCCTGCGACGAGAAGAGCCTGAAGTCCGCCGTCCACGGCATCTCCGGACCAGCCGTAGGGAGACGATTCGAAATGGTTTCTGATTTCAGTCCCTTTTTTCCCCCCTGCGATAAACCCAAGGATGGCCTTGCACACGCCATTGCGAGGGGTTTCGCCATCGTCGCCAACCGCTTTGAGGGCGTCGGGTGCCCCTTTCCTGGCCTTGTCATAGACCTTGTCCCACCCCTTATGATCGGCAATGTCAAATTGAGGGTAAAGTCGCTGCAAGGCATTGCCGGCAGCTTCGAGAACCATATCTTGAAGGGTGTTTCCTAAAATCTCATTCCCGCCCCCTTGAAACACCCTGCTGCCGTCAAGCGCTTCAGCAAGCAATTCCCGAATTTTTCCTTCGGCTGTTTGCTTGGTCGTCTCCATGGCGGCACGGGCTTCTGTGCCTTCTGGCGTGTTTGGCACCCCGCGTTTGTCCAGGGTGTTGCCTGCGGCTTTGCAGTCGATGAGGTGATGGCGCAGGTCATCGGCGGAGCGTTTCGGAATATAGACAAAGAGCGTGGGGGAGGTATTGCCCGCCTGACGGGCATCGGCCTTGACGGAAATTTCATCGGCACTCCAGCCGTCCCGCACCCAAACACAGATACGCGTGTCCGCATCCTGGGGAAGGGTTGCATCAAAGACCGGGGAGATATTTCTAGGGACGTTGGAAGCCCCCTGAAGAAGGGAGAGTTTGGGAACACTCTTCCCAAACATTTTTCGAATGCGATCGTCCCGTTCGGCTTCGGTACGATGGGCTTCGTTGGCCAGGGTAGAGCGCTGGCCGAGGAACTCGTCGTTCCAGGCGGCACTCTCTTCGGTCTGGATGCGATATTCGTCGCCGATTTGAACAAGAAGGTCGTACTTTTTTGCCCCACTGGGAAGCTTCTCGTGGATCAGTGCCTGAAGCCGAGACCTCAGTTTGGAACTGCCCTCGTTCAAGTTTTCCACGAGAAGGTCCGCCAGGGTATCGATGGTGGCCCGAATGCCGATCTCCTTATTCTCACCGGCAAGCTTGTTGATGAGAAAGACCAGCCCGCAGGCCCTGGCCATCAGGCGTTCATCGTCATTCCCCGAGTTCCAGATCATGGTCATTTCATGAACCTTTCGAGGAAGAACACGGGACGTAAGGAGCCTGTCCGCAGCATCGAAGTAGAGATAGTCAGCCGGAACCACGTATCCCAAGGGGACGTTTAGATTGGTCTGAATCACCTTATGAACCATACTGAGCTGGTTTCTCAGCTGGCTGTCGGTGCCTGTCTGGTCCAATACCCTGAGGGTGTACTCCCAAAACCGCCGCCTTGATGGCAAAATGGGGTAGTCCTGGGTGAAATGCGCCATATCACTCTGGCGATGCCCGATGGTGGTCCCGGCAAGGTGCCTGGAGATCTCCCCTATGTTGGTTTGCATCACCTGCTCGATGGAGGTTTTCGCTTCGGGCTTTTTGGCCAAGATCACCTGGCGGATAACCGAGTCCACGTCGGCATCGGAGAGTTCCACACGGACGGTGAACCGCCCCTCCAGTTTTTTGAGATTGCTGGTCCCGGTAACGGCGGTCTGCCCGGTGCCGATAAAAAGAAGCTTGCCACCAATGTTTTTACTGCACGCTTCCACAACCTCCTGCACATCGATGGAGCGTTGGCTGTCTTCCCCGATGTACTGCTGCACCTCATCCAGAGCCACCAGGGTCAGGGGAAATTTCCCCTCTTTGGTAAGTGCCGAGTTGATGGCCTTGAGCATGTCCGTGCGTCCGATATCGGGAACATTCGGGTAGATGCGATCCAGGGTGTTCAGACACGATTCTGGGGAGGGGAAAACCTTGGGTTTTGCCTCAACCAGTGCGTCGTGGAGACCTTCGGCAACGTAAAAGTTGTCAAGTTCCTCCTCCCAATCAAACCCTTTCTGCTCAACAGAGGATCGAACCTGCTCATAGATCCCCTCGTGCTTGAGCCACATGACAAAGCGAGCGGCAGGGTAGTGCTCAGGCAAGCCAACCGACTTAAAGAGAATCCGCAAAAGGGCGAGGCGCACACTGCCGCTGGCGCCCGATCCCAGGGTGCCTGAGGCAGCATGAAGTCCGCCATGCCGTTTGGCCTGGACAGAGAGCTCTTTCAGATGATCTCGAATATGTTGGGGAAGGTTGGCAATGCCTCGGGGTGTAGCGCCATCATCGAACACCTCATCCACCCACAGAGCGCGCAGCATCTTCACCAAGTGGGATTTGCCGGAACCATAAAAACCACTGATCCAGACCGCCGGTTGCTCGGCCTGACTGAGGTTCCTGAGATAGGTCTCCAGAATATGGGCAACCCCTTTCTCATACTGGCCGTCGCACACAAAGGTTTCCAGCTCGTACCGAAGCACCGTCAAGGCTTTGCTGGTCTTTTCGTCGTTAACGCTCGCCACGCCCTGGTTAACCAATTTATGGGTAACCGGGTCCTTTTGATAGATGTCCTGATTGATCATATCTTGCTCCAGTTTCAGAATTCTTTATCAGCAGTCATGGGCACGGCGAGATAGTTCCACCCGTCATATCCATCCAAAAGTCGGTAATTGTTGTTTTCGTAGCTTCCCGGAAAGAAGAGAAGAAGTCGCCCCGCCACCAAGGGGGCCAGCCTGTCCACCACATCTTTGACCTTAAGAAACCCGAAAAGGGAGCCCACGCCCTGAATCGCCACCACCGTATCGGCATCGGCCTGCGTTTTTTCCAGGTACGCTGAAAACTCTTTTTCAATATGGTCCAGGTATTTGGGCAGCAACGTGGAAAGCAGGTGCGGTTTCTGGAAGTACCGCGTCGCGTATCTCTGGGAAGCCATCCAGCTTGCAAAGGTCTCCGTCAAATCAAAAAGGGACCACCCATGGCTCACTTGCCGGGTGGCAAGTTCAAACTCATCAATTTTCGCCCGAAGCCGAAGCTCCTCGGTTTCATTGTAAACACAGAAAATAACACGCTGTGCAGCGGCGACATCCTCTCGCCAGGGGATCGCCACGAATTTCGTATACGTTTGAAGCAAACGTTTCACTTTACTCACGGAGCCACTCCATCTCTTGGGGATTGATGAGGTTCGGGAAGAGGACCTCCATGACGTCTCCCACCCGGTGAAAGGTAATCCAACCCTTTCGTGAAGCCTCTTCAGCAAGCTCAATGGTTCTGTCCTGTGGACAATCAAGGAGCCGGATGTATTCCGTTTTAAAAAGGGATCGTCCACGCACACCGGTCAGATACCCAAGGAGAAGGGCATAAGAGACACTGCCCGCCGTTGCCAGGGCACGGACTCTGCTTTTTTTCACTCGTCCTGTCAGGTGCCCTGCTCTGGTCCAGGTGGCGTTGATGTTCTGAGCCGTTGATTTGCGTGTGGCGGCACTGAACCGATCGGGCTGCTGCACTTCGATAAATTCTTCCAGCCCTTCCCGTGAAACCGGTGTCCCTTCGGCAATGGGCAGGATATAGGGAGCTGTCAGGCGAAAAACGCCATCACGTGCATAGGTGCAAAGAAGCGCCAAAAGCGGCTGCCCTGAAGGATCTCGATTCCAGAAATAGACCAGAGCCCGATACAGAAGGATCGAGGGGTCAAGGGCATAAAGCTCCACGAGGTGACGATAAGTTAAGGCCCGTGTCTTTCCTGACCGCTTCCCCAGACAATTCTCCTCCGTAATGGCCCTGAAAAAATCTTCTCTCCCGGCCTCTGGGTTGTTGACGTACTCAAACAGAATTTTCAGCTCGTCCAACATCATGGTGCGGGAGGTATGGGCGCCCCCCTTTTCAAAGCGGAATCCAAAATCTGTGAGCTTGTTACTTTTTTCCGACATTTGCGCCATCCGCTTCCTGAGCCCCCCCGCCACGAACCCAGGCGTCGACTTCATCCTTCTTGAATTTCCACAGCCGCCCTATCTTGTGGGCGGGCATGGACCTATCACTGATCCACTTATATACGGTGTCCCGCTTGATGCCGAGATAGGTTCCGATTTCATCTACAGACAGCCATCTGTCTTCCATGGTCACAACTCCAGGGCCTGCCTTCTGCGAATTCAGGGCAATGCCTTATTTAATAAGGTTTGGATAATGCGAGATTCGATTACCAGCCTGTTTGGACGGTATCAAACTGGCTCAACCTACGAAGCTACACAAAAAAGGTCAAGGGTGAGCGTACGGGTTTGACCGATTTTATTGGGATGGGGCCGATTGTTTACTTATGAGGGAATCGAAAAAGAGGGCACTATCCATGCAACAAAAAAGACCTTGATTTCAAGGTGATCTAATCGTATCAAATTAAATATCATGAAATATCATCATTTATCATAAAATGATCATTTTACTTCAATGTTACTGTGAGTTACGAATTCTTAGTTTCTATCATTCATTAATATTAAGGAGGCTCACCATGGCTAAGAATCACGAAGCTGATATGGGAAATGCAAACAAGGGAACGAAGGGGCAGAACAGCACACATGCCAAGAATCAGGGCAATCGCGGGAAGCAGTTAGACCCGCATCAGAATTCTAAGAGCAGTAGCTCCAAGTAGACAGAACTCCACAGGTGGGGTGCCGCCCCACCTGTGAGACCATGGATTGGAATGATGGATATGCCGGAAGACAGCAATAAAAAGCCGAATAAAAAGAAATTCAAACAAACCCGTCAGCTTGTACGGATGGCATTGAATGATGGGTGGACTCAAGAGACAATTGCAAAAAAATGCCGCAATCATCAATCTGTTGTCAGTGAATGGTCCCGAGGAGAGAAGCAGGGCACAGAAGCACAGTTGAAACCTCTTCTCGAAATATATGGAAACAGACTAAGACGGCAAAGTTTTAAGTTTTATTATTCGTATGACTATAAAAAAGAAACACATACCTATTTCAAAGTAGAGGGGAAAATTCTTTTCACCCACACTTTTTTTGAGGAAAAATCAGGGTACCGTTCAAAAGAAAAAAGAACAAAACTAAAACGTTTGGTGGTGCATGATCAGGGAAATAGCAATTTCATGATAGTCGTGCAGGAACGGACTGAGCATCATCCCTCATATTTCGTTGAATGCAGCGATGAAAATGGTATTTGGTCATCACATGCATTAAATCAAATGAATTCTCATAATGTTATTCATACGATAGACTCTTATGTAAAAGAAAAACCTCAGTATTTTCCAGACGAGTTTATTTCACTTCCATATTTGATCCGTAAGGCGTTTTTGGAACATGGGTATCCCGTTGAAGGAATCCTTGAGTTTCCAGCAGAATTATAGGATGATTTTAGAATCAACCCCAAGGTAAGGGCACCATAAAGCCCAAACGATGCCAAAAATGGCATTCCGGTTGTTCATCCTTCGGGGCAGTCTCACAATTCTGCCACATTGCACTTGTGACGCTGTTAAGACAACCAACTCAGGCAAGCAAGCTCACCTGCCCTTTTTGAGGGATAGAAGAACGGATTTCTCAGTATTCGAAAAGTGCCTTGTTTTTTAAGGGATCGGGGAGGGTAAAAGCCAAGCCGTCGTCTATGATGACCGCTTGGCTTTTTTATTGGAGAAAAGGGGCCGCATCTTGAAATTGGACAAAACACAAAATCATACCTACTGACCTCCATGCCCCCCCCCGCCTCATGAACTTCATGCCCTTCACGAGCCCCCGCTTTTACTTTTTTCCTCCCCCATCTGTGACATCTGTGGCCCAATTTATTTTTCCGGCTCAATCATTTTTCCCTCCAGGAACGGATTTTCCGATCCCATCTGCGTTCATTAGCGTCCATCTGCGGTTCATAAGGCCCCTGTCACAAGCCACCAACGCATGGCTTTTTTCAGCGTTGATGGATCTCAGCGGCTCCTCGAACGAAAAACAAAGCACGAAAAACGTTTTCGACAAACCACCATGTGAAAAGGGGGCACCCATTTACACGGCTTGATGCCGGTTACTTACCGGAGCGGGACGGAAAGCGTCGGGAGGAGATGAATTGGATTGGCAGAGAATTGTTCAGGATGGGATATGCAAAGCCTCTTCACTTGTCACGATGTGTAGAGAATTTGCACCGAGTCAGAACCATGGGCCTGAAGCAGGCCAGATCAGCGCTGACTGGGCCAGACGAAACAGAAACCGTTCCATGGCATAGTACTGGAGGAGTTCGTTGAACGGCCTTTTATCTTTTTTGGCGCGATTGAGAAGGCGTTGCCGAACAGATGCGGGGATATTCTTCGGGGATTTCATATGCTCGCCTCCAGATAGGGATGCATCACCTTTTCAACACGGCAGACTTTCGCGTATTTGAGCAGTGCCTCGAGATTGAATTGCTTGCGGGCTTTGTAGAGTTTTAGTGCCTCCAGTACCACATCCATGCCGATCTTGTTCCGAAACTTGAAACAGTCGGATAGCGTCTTTTCCGGACTGTAGATTTTGACGGGCACTCCGTCAATTTGGTGCTCTTCGATACCTGCACGGAATGCCAGACCAGAGAACCGGTGAACACTGAGTGGTGGATAATCCAGGGACGGTTGGCGTGATTCCCTTGGCACGGCCACGGAAACACTGTGCGGAATCTGTGTAGTGATTTCGTGATATGCCAGTGCCGATACGAGGCAGATGACTGCATTCGGGAAGCGCAGTCCGACCGTTACCAGGTCGGGATTGCTGATGGGAGGAAGTTCCACCAGGCGGTACACCCCCCTGCTGACTTGCTCTATCACCCCTTTATCCCGAAGAGCATAGAGCATGTAACGGCTGATCCCGCGCTCAATAGCCTCGCTCATCCGTAGTTGACCACCACATGAGCGGAAAATATCTTCTGGTTTTTTCTGCATTCTTGGCTCCAGACATATTGTTACCACTTATTCACAAGTGGAAACAATATGTCTGATTGCGACCAAAAAATCAAGGGGAATCACCGAATGAAACAAGGAAGGGGACGCCTGGTTTGTGCTGGCCGATGTCATCCGACAACGATACGAAAAGAGCGCCTTGCCTGGCGATACAACTGCACCAGACCGGCTTAGGGACCATGTCGGGACTAAGTTGGGACCAAGTTGGGACCAGGTCGGCACCAAGTCGGCACCAAGTCGGCACCAAGTCGGCACCAAGTCGGCACCAGGTCGGCACCAAGTCGACATACTGACTGCATGTGCGAAAAGGGGTCGCGTCTTGACATTGGACAAAACACAAAATCACACCGTCTTGACCTCCATGCCCCCTGCTTTCCCGCCTCATAAACCTCATGCCCTTCATAACCCGGATATTTCATGAGAAAACAATCAGGACTAAGGAATAATTATTAATTACAGTTCTTTACGGTAATATTTTCAGTCGTTTCAAAAATGCAAAATGTAATCCACGGTATTCTGTCTGATTTTCTCACCCTTCGGGCGAGCCGGGTGCACTCATCTGCCGCGTTATCAGAGCTT
>NZ_JAQYWB010000112.1 GCF_030145185.1 Desulfoluna sp.
CCGGCTCGCCCGAAGGGTGAGAAAATCAGACAGAATACCGTGGATTACATTTTGCATTTTTGAAACGACTGAAAATATTACTGCAAAGAACTGTAATTACCGATTATTCCTTAGCACTGATTGTTTTCTCATGAAATATCCGGGTTAAAGCCTTGCTCACCATCATGAGGCATGAGTCCACGAAGCCGTCCACGCACATGCCTTCAGCCATATTGATTCTAAACTTTTCTTGATACATGGCCGATAGCGAGAGTAACGACTTAATCTATTCGTAAGCACAAATTTTGCGGCCGCTGGGATCAAAAAGCAGACATCTTTACCAGGTAAAAAAGACACCTCTGCAGTGATTTTTCAAAGGAGTGCAACAGATGACCGACACAGCTCACACGGTAATTCCCCTGACAGAGATCCCCGTCTCCTCGCGAGAACAGGCCAAGGCGGATATTCTGGAAAGCAATCTGTTCAGTACCCTGGCGCACTCACACGAGACCCTCACCGCCACTCTCACCACCACCATGAAAGAGGGAGAAGAAAAGCTGAACGCCCTGGCTCTTCTTCAGATCCTGCAGCGATTTCACCTGGAAACGGTAAAGATCAGCGCCCTTGTCATTCATGGAGTTCTCGCTGAAGAGCCCTTTGATGAGACGGTTTACGTGCCCTGGGATGACGAAGGCCTCGGACGCACGGTGAGACTGATTTCCCGAGACAACGATGTTGCCCTCACCGTCTGCGGCACCCTGCCTGAAAATGGGGCAAACGGAGAAATCATCCACACCTTTTTTAAAAAAGAGGCCGACGCGGGAAAGATTCTCTCCGACGGGCGCATCGATTTCCACGAACTCCTGCGATACCCCTCAGCCAAGGCAGGAGATCCCCTTCTACAGATCTCTCTTCCCCGGGTTGAAAAAAACGGGCTCTCCCATGAGGGCACCCCCATCCAGGCAAGAGCGGCAAAAGAGTACCCCATTCAGCTGGGGAAAAATGTGGAGAAAGTGTATATCACCACCGAAGAGGGGCGTCCCTGCTATAATATCAAAGCCCTTCGAGAGGGCGTCGTCGTCACCCAGGTGGGTGCCGAGGGCATCGCATCCATTGATGTCACCGATCGTATCGTGCTGGGCAAAATTGACTTTTCCGTGGGAAACATCGGCAGCGATGTGATCTGCCCGGTCAGCATGCAGGCAGAGTCGGTCAATGCCGGTTTTACCGTAAAAGTGGCCGGGTCCGTGACCATCCGGACCATTGCCGGGGGAGAGGTGGAGGCGGGCAAAAAAGCGACCGTGGATCAAATGCTCCCGGAAAGTCTCCTGACGGCGGGCGATGACATCGCCTGCCGAAGCAGCTCCGCATCGACCCTCACCTCGATAGGCGGCACCCTCTCCATTCAGCGGGAAGCCATTGATTGCACGCTGAACGCCAACCGGGTGGTGATGAACACCGCGGCATCCCTTCTGCTCAACACCCGGATTAACGCCTGTGCCATGGACCTCAGCAATGTCCGTATCGTCGGCAAAAACCATGTAATCCTTGGAGCCGACCTCTTTGCAAAACACAAAGAGCTTCTGATGGAGAAAAAACGAAGCAACATCGCCCATCGCGAGGCCGCGGACAATCTCATCAAGACCAAGGCCTCCCTGGTAGACGAATTGAAAAGCCTCTCGGCGGAATTTGGTGAAGACAACTCCGTCCGGCCTGTATTCAAAGAGATCGTGGAATCACTCAAAGCGTACGATTTCGAGAAACTTCCCCCCCTTATGACCTCCTTGAAACGAGGCCACACCTGCCTGGCGGTAAGTGAGGCGTTGCGCACCATTGAGGTCATCAAGCAGCAGCTTCTGCATTTCGAAGGACTTGATGCAAAAGCAAAAACCCTGGACAACGACATCCATGAGACAGAGGAAGGGCTCCACGGCATCTCCTTCAGCATCAACGCACGCCTCCGGCCTTCTGCCGTGATCGAAATTCAACTGGGCGACCACACGACGGACCCCTTGATTTTGACCCCTCCCCCAGAAAAGGACCAGGACCACGCCATCCGAATCAAGGGGAAATTCACCTTGGAAAACGGCCTGATCATCTCTGAGAGGTCAGGATAACCCGGCGGCCTTAATGTATGGATCAAATAAAGGGGCCAGACTTTCCAACGCATCCTCGATGGCATAGGGGGCCGATTCGGCATAGAGGTCAAGGATCACCAGTGCGTTAAGAGCCGAATCGGTCCTTGAGGCGACTCGCAGGCGATTGGCAATAAAGCGGTTGACGGTCTGAAGGTTGTCGTAAATCTTTGTCAGCCCATCCAACTCCACAGAAGAAACGCCCCCCTTGAGCCCGACGAAATAACGAGAGAGCAGGTACATGCTCGTCGCCCGGTAGAGGGTCTCTTTTTCACTGGCAAAGGGCAGATGAAACCGCGCCATGGGTTTGAAAAAAGCGGTATGGGGGCACCCACTGGTGGCCATCAGCAACCCAATGAGAGAGCTGACGCACCGTTGGGCTGTGGCTGTCTGCTTCACCACCCTTTCGGCGGTCACCACCTCCAGCTCCACGGTGTCATAGGAGAGAATGGACCCAAACCGCTCCGTTACGTCGGCCAGGCTCACCGCCACGGGGCACCGGTTCATCTCCTTTTCCGTATACGGACAATGGGGACAGATGTGAACCCCCAGCCGAGTCCATGCCGGAGTCGGACTGTCAGGGGGCCGAATCCACTCAAGGGTTTCTGCATCAATAGAGAGCGCAAAACGCTCATTCCCCTTCTCTGCCATTGAAAAGTTGTAAAGAATGGACAAAAGCTTCATGGGCCTCTCGCTGCGGATCATCGGGTGGGAATCATGAAATCGCGGTTGCCACGTTTTGCATGTCATTCTGATAATCTACCACAGGCTGGCTATGTTGTAAAAATAGACCGCCGCCCTTCGCCTCTTCGCCCTTCATGCCCTTAAAAAAGACAGGCCCACCCTGCCCAGGGAAAATGTCCTGACAAATAAGATTGACACCATGATGATGAAAATCGTTTCACCCGCAGGATCACACAAAAAAACGCCGTGTGAACAAAGTCACACGGCGTCTCATCTTCATGAAGCCTCCGCCGGCGGGCGGAGTGCCCCTTAAAACAGCCTTACATGGGTCTCAATTCCACCCGTCGATTCATCCGTCGACCGTCGGCGGTGGCGTTGTCCGCCACGGGATTCATCGCCCCAAACCCTTTGTAGTCAAGACGTTCTTTACCAATGCCCTTGCTGACCAGATAATCCTGCACCGCCTTGGCGCGAGCCTCGGAGATACGCTGGTTCCCCACCTTACTTCCCTGGCTGTCCGTGTAGCCTTCGATAGAGACACGGGTACCCGGGTTGGCCTTGAGCACCCCTACCACCTCCTTGAGAAGGGGCAGGTATTCTACTTTAATCAGGGTTTTACCCGAATCAAAGGAGAGCCCTTGAATCACCCAGCACCCACGGGGGTCAGATTTTGCCCCCAGCGGGGTATCCGGACAACGGTCCTGATCGTCTGCCACGCCATCGCGGTCGGCATCAAGCACCACGGGGCAGCCCAACTCATCCACCGCTTGTCCCATGGGGGTGTCAGAACAGGTGTCCATATGATCGGGAACGCCATCACTGTCCGAATCGAGGAGACAGCCCCCCTCGTCCACCATCGCACCGGCCGGGGTATCGGGGCAGATATCCATCTTATCGGGGATCCCATCGCCATCACCATCCATCATCACCGGGCATCCGGCATGATCGATGGCAACCCCTGTGGGGGTGTCCGCACATTTGTCCATATGATCGGGGACCCCGTCGCCGTCACCATCCATGACATGCATGGCCATGTGGCGCTTTCCGAAGCTCCAGGTCAGCCCCAGCTGCCAGGCGAGGTTGTTGTAAGAACGATCAAAAGGCATCACATGCCGCAACTCCGCCCTCAAATCCAGGTTCGGCATCACAGCGTATTTAATCCCGGCGCCGTATTCGGCCATCACATCGGTCTCTGAATCGCCCACCTCCGGATCCAGACGCAGGGCACCGCCACCTATAAGCACAAAGGGACGCATGGCGTTATCAGGCATAAAATGAAACAGGGCATCCAGCGAAAAGCGCTGACCGTCCACATCAATATTCGCCATTTCCGTCTCCGCGCTAATCCATGTGAACCCACCCTCCAGGGTCCATCGATCGTTGACAGGAAATCCCGCGGTCAACCCAAGGGTATAGCCGTCATCCAACGATTGATTTCCTTCAAAGATATGGCCCCCCACCATGGGACTCAACTCAAACCGGTACGTTGCCTCTTCTGCGCCCGACGGCCCCGACCAGAAGGCCACCACCGCAATCAGAACCAGGGCTTTCATGCATCGTTTCATACTGCCTCCTTTATACTGGATTGACTTGTGACGACGATTTAACTAAAAAACGTTCCCCACGTCCAACAAACGGATCTGAACTCAAAATAACCGACGGAGAGTCATAGCAGAGAGATTCGATGTGCAAGGCAAGAAGAAAGAGAGCTGGAGGTCAAAGGCAGAAAAAGAGAAGATTTCGGGGTCGGATCCTTCAGGGCCGGGGGATCATCGATCAGTCATCCCCTGCCTGTTTGTGAGAGTATACACCAACGCAGTCTGAATATTCAATCAATAATCCCTTAAATTCATTTAATAAACAACACTCTGAGTGTATGGCAAATCAGGTTTCTTCTCTCTTTTTTCATCCACCGTTTAAAATGAGAGATCGATGTAGCTCAATGAAAACAGGTATGGCGCCTGACATGGGCAGCAATAATGGGGTTTACCTTGGAGCCATCGGTCAGGGGGGCCATGTGCCCCGCGTCCACAAGCTGATAATCCACATTGGGAATCACCTCGGAAAGGGCCTGGGATATTTTAAAGGTAAGATCGGGGCTCTGGCGTCCCGCCATCAGGCAGGTGGGAGCCGAAAGGTTCCCATACCGACCCATGCGCAGCCCCTGGTGCGCGGACGCAAAGTAATCCAGGGGCATCTTCTTCACACACCCGGCGAGCATCTCCTGAACCTCTCCGGGCAGATGCGAGAAAAGACCCTGTCCACTGAAAAAATCAACAAACATGGAAGCCCCCAGCTTGAGGTCGCCTCCATCGATGGCGTCAATCACCGTCCCCATCAACTCTTTTTGCGTCGCGTAGAGACCGTCGTCGATTTCGCGTACGACATGATTGGCCATGGGCTCATAAAGGGAAAGGCTGCGAATGCGTTCCGGCATGACTAAGGCCAGGTGCATGGCGACGGCCCCCCCGTACGAGTGCCCCACCAAGTGAAACGGTTCGTCATCGTCAATATTTTCTGAGAGAGCGCGCTGGATAAGAGTCAATTCATCGTCTAAGGTAAAGGTATCCACTTTCTCCCTGGGAACAAAAGGCGCTTCCCCATAGCCATAGAGGTCGACAGCGACCACTTTATGGGTTCTCCTCAGCGTCTCCATCAGTGAGCCCCACTGACTCTTTGAACTCATGGAGCTGTGGAGCATCACCACGGCCTCCCCTTTACCTGCTGACAGCCAACCCATGTGCACCCCTTCCTCTGATGATCAAAAAAACCCGACACCCTAACCCGAATATTTCACGAGTCGAGTGCACCCCATTACATTTTGCATTTTCGACATATTTTAACGTACCCACGTACAATCCCATGAAACGCCCGGGCTAAGCAATCACCGGCGAGTTCTCATCCCCATGGGGCAACTTTCCGCTGAAAAACATCAACAAGAGAAAAATCCCGTAGCCTGCGGTGGCCACCCCCGCCATCAGGGGGAAGGCATCACCTAAAGGCACCGCCACGCCCACGAGGAGCCAGTGGCCGGCGATGAGCTGCCTGGAGTTCATGCGAATAGGAAAATCATACCGCCGATAGATCACGGCCAGCCCGCTTAAATTCCACCCGTAAAGAGCGGCTACGGCATGGAGCCTGAGAAGCAGGTCACCCCACCTCAAGTACCCGTCGGACATGATCTCCAGCAAAATGTAGGCAATACCGGTGATGGCCGTATAGAGAAGAAAAAGCATGCCTGAGACAAGAAAGCTCTTCTGCTGCAACTCCTTCACGTATTTAACAAAAAGGATGAAGATAAGAATCACCGTGAAGAAAAGCACCACGGTCACGGCCACCTGAGGCCAGAGCTTTCCGGCCACGATAAAAAGAAAAAAAACAATCACCCCCAGGTTTACCGCCCAGAAGGCAAAGAGACTGGCCGCCTTCATCAGGGGCGTTTTCAGATCGGGGATCAGGGAAAACATGACGCTCATGGTGATCAGAGACACGGGAAAGGAGAAGCCCAGAAAAAAGGTGTCGATACTTAAGGTATCCAGGGTGAAGAGATGAAGCCAGGCGTTGTTTAAAATCACGCCCACCGAGACCAGCAGCGCCAGCACCAGACAGAGAACCGAAGCATGGGCAAACCGAGTGGACGTGGTGTACCCGCTGGCAAAAAATTCTTTGGGAAAAAACGAAAAGACGTCGCGCCGGACCGTGTCGGCGATGATGGCCAGAGCCAGGCCGCAGAGGGCCGCCGGGATAAAAAGCTCCAGCCAGGCAAGCACCGCAAAAACCACCGAAAGGGCCAAAAAGCCTTGCACCCTTACCGACATGCGTTTTCCATTTTCAATATAATAGAGGATGGAGGTCCCGCCGCAGGTGAGATTAAACAAAAAAACATGAAGCCGCTCAAAGTTATGAGTCCCTGAGACAAAGAGATGCAGATAGCCAAATCCCAGGGCCATCACCATGATGATCATAAACAGCAATCGATAACGTTTCCGCACAGTAAATCTCCTATAAAACTTCGGAAAGGGCCTCCGCGAGCGAGGGATGAATAAAGAGATATCCGCTTCTCTGGAGCACCTCAGGCAGGGCGTTGACCCCTTCGAGCAACACCTCCCGCCCCATGGCCCCAAAAGCGCCGGTGATCGCCGCCGAAGGAAGGGAGGCCACCGCAAAGCGGTTCACATGGTCGGCAAGCCCCCGGGTGAACGCCCGG
Source organism: Desulfoluna sp. (assembly GCF_030145185.1). Classification (GTDB taxonomy): domain Bacteria; phylum Desulfobacterota; class Desulfobacteria; order Desulfobacterales; family Desulfolunaceae; genus Desulfoluna. Next base: position 7,006 of record NZ_JAQYWB010000112.1, read on the forward strand.
TTGGTGATGGGATTCGGGGCGGTGAGGTTGACCGGCCCCGTGATGCTCGGGGTGCGCATGATATGGGCCATGGCCCCGAGCACGTCCTCCATGGAAACCCAGCTCATGAATTGCTCCCCGTGGCCCATGGTGCCCCCCAGCCCAAGCTTGAAAAAAGGCAACAGCCTTGAAAGTGCCCCGCCGGAAGGGGTCAACACCACCCCGATACGCAGGGTGACCAGGCGCCCGTCAGGTCGGGTCCAGTGCCGCTCGGCCGCCTCTTCCCATCGCCGGCACACCTCCGAAATAAAGGCTCCCCCGCAGGGCGAGGACTCTGTCACCGTCTCGCCGTGGCAATCCCCGTAATACCCAACGGCTGAGGCCGACAGGAAAAGCCTGGGGCCATGTTCAAGGGAAGAGGCCGCCTTGGCGAGAAGCGTGGTGCCGTCCACACGGCTTCGAATAATCCGCTGTCGCTTCTCCCGGGTCCACCGGCCATCCCCGATGTTCTCCCCGGCCAGATGAATCAGCACATCACACCCTTGCAGTTTTTCTTTTTCAAGGGTCCCCCGGGCCGGGTCCCAGGCGATTTCATCAGCGCCTGCGGCCTGTCGCCTGACCAGGGTCAGGACGCGATGCCCCTGACTTCTTAACCACGGCACCAGCGCCGAGCCAATGACGCCGCTGGCCCCGGAGACAGCCAGGGTCATGGGAGGCGTATTGGAAGCGCCTTGGCGCGAAGCCAGATCCCGGGCGGTGATGAGATGACGATACCGGAACATCCGCTCCAGCGTCTTGCGCACAAAGGGCCCTGCGACCCGCTCCGAGACGGGCGAAAACGGAAGACGGTAACGAAGGCTGTCGCTCAGGAGGCACCCGCCCTTGTCTTCCTCAAACAGATGGCTGTGCTCAAAAAACCCGAAGGGACCTTCGACCATGGTATCGGTAAACCGCTCCGCCTCAACACAGGCGGTATGGACAGAACGCCAGCGAACAGGAAGGGGACCGGCTTTTAAGGTCAGAGAGGTGGTGGCCCCCACATCGAGCCCGCCGCGCCTCACCAGGTGCTCATAGGCGACCCAGGGCGGGGTCAACCGCTGAACCACCCCATCGCCCCTGTGCCAGTCAAAAGCCTCCTGAGGTGAGCAGTTCAAGCGGACCTGCTTCATAAATTGTTGGCACATACCGGCTCCCATTGATGCCATTCATTTGTCGTCACTGTTGAGCTCATGCAGGGGGTGGGCTCCGGCACAACGAACGAAAAACCGCACCCTTCCTTAAAGCTGACACGCCTTGCCACAAGAGGCATTTTTTGTGGTAAACGGGGATCCTTAAAGTCATTACAGAATAATCAGATTCCGATGAGATGCAATAAAAAAGCAGAAAAGAGGAAGGATAAAGGGAGAAAAAAAAGAGTTACGGATGATTTTTTGAGCACTCGTCACCGCTCCCCTTCTCCACGTCTCGATCGAGGGGAACCTCCACAACAATCTCACACCCCTTCTCTGGAGAAGAGTCAATACGAAAGGTGCCCATCATCAGGCGGACCCGCTCCTCCATATTCCGAAGCCCCATCTGCCTCCCACTCACCGCCCCGCTCTCCACCGCATGGGGCACGAACCCTCTGCCATTGTCGCGAATGCGGAGAATCAGGTTGGGATAGGAATAGACCAGTCGAAGGGCCACGGTATCGGCAGAGGCATGCTTGTAAATGTTGGTGAGGGACTCCTGGACAATACGGAAAAAGTTGATCTTCGTATCGTACTCGATCAACGGCTCCTGGACCCCGGCCGCCCGAAAGTCCACCGCCACACCAAACTTCTCAGAATAATCTGTGGCATAGACCTGAATCGTATGCACCAGCCCGAACTGGGCAAGGGAGGGGGGCTGCAAGTCATAGGCGATATCACGTACCGAATCAATCGACCCTTTAAGAACCGCGACAAAGGCATGCAGATCTTTGGCCGGTACCGCCTCTTTCTGGGCCGCCTTCTCCTGCATCATCCTGGCGGTGATCATGAGGGACCCCAAATCCTGGGCCACATGATCGTGCAGGTCAAAGGCGATCCGGCGGCGTTCATCCTCCAGCCCCTTTTGCACCTGTTTCCGGTAACGGCGCTCTCCTTCGGCCAACTCCCGTCTCTTCGCCACGTTGTCGATACTGAGCCCCACCTGGGCCGCCACACCAATCAGCAGGCTCAAATCCCCTTGAGTCAAGGCCCGCTTCCCTGGCAGGTTGGCGGCGATCAACAACCCTGAGATCCGACCCTCCATGGAGACAGGAACCGCCAGGAGACTCTCGAGCAACTGGGAATCAGGGAAATCAGGCCCAAACAGTGAGGCCTCCGAAAAACCTTTGACACCATTGATCACCAGATTTTCTTTGTTTTCCAGCACGCGCAGCAAAGCCTCGGTCTTCCAGCCCTGCTCACCTGGCCCCCGGAGATGATCCACTTGAGACGGGGTGAACCCCTCCTGGGAGGCCAACCTCAAGAGTTCATCGTCATAAAAAAAGAACCCGTTGCGATCATAGTCCAGGTGCTTGGACATGACGGTGATCACCCCCTTGGCGACCCCGTCCCGGGTGTCTGCCAGAGCCGCCTCCTGGCTGATGCTTTTGATCAGCAAGGCATGACGGTTCCGGATATTGTCATCCTCAAAGAGATCCCCGGCATAACTCCCCTGGGCCTGAATGATGGTGAGCAATTCATTTTCCCGCTTGTGGTGCGCCACAAAACTCAAACCGGCCAGCAAGAGAACCAGGCCCGCGCCGACCAGCAACGAGGTTGGGGGCCGAAGCGCCAGTGCCAGGCAAAGGGCGATGGGAAGCCCTAAGGCAAAGACACGATTTCGCATCCGTCGCCACACCACAGAGGGCGCAGCCTTCCAGGAGACCTCAAACCGGCAGACATCCCCCCCCTGATGCACACATTCGGTATGCACCACATGAGCAAAGGCATTGGTCAGCAAAAGGCCGACGGCTTCCAAAATGCCCACACACACATCGCATTGATAGGATTGGGTCGCTGTACCCGGGGCCGGGCGGCAGATCATTTCAGCGGACTCTTTGCTCGTCAGCCTGGCCGTGGCCTGGACCCCGCGGCTCACTTTGGAATAATTTCGCTCAATGGTGTTAAAAAAAACAGCCGGAGACATCATCCCCAGAATCAGTTGACGCACCGCCCACATCTCCTTGGACCGAATCACATGCCGACCCGCCTCCCTGGCAAACTCTGGGTTGCCGCACAGCTCCATCAGCGCCAGATAGTATTTATCGCACTGATCCTGGGTAAACCAATGCCCGGGGTCGTCAATCTCATACTTGCGAATACCAGCAATCCGATACACAGGTTCTAAACGCAGCTGCGAATACTTCTCCCGAGCATAGTTGTCACAGAATTTCAGCAGCCGGCTGTTGTAAAGAGCCCCGGAACCACTGCCCTTTCCCCCGCAAGGTCGAACCTCATGTGCACTCATACGCCCATCTCACCTTAAATCATCTTTTTTAGCGCCCCGATCACTACGCATCAAAAAGAGTCATGGAGTCCCGTCTTATGCGGCGAAAAAAAATCAGCCCTCTCAGGTACTGCCAGCAAAGATAGAGATAAAACCGCTCTTTCAGGAGGTGCTTTACAAAAAGCGGTTGCAGTTCCTCACAGCTGGCGACCGATTCCCGGTTTGACCTCAAAAATTTCACATAGGTGTTTCCAAGAAGAGCCGTGGTCCCCATCCCATTCTTCGGAGATTTTTTCATCCAGGTTTCAATATCCGCCTCAGGCCAGAAGGATGCCAGAATATCGGCAGGATCCAGGTGAAGGAGGGCGTCGCTTTGGCCATCCCAGTCCACCAATTGACCTGTGGGGTTAAAGTGACAGGTGGCCCGGCAAAAGGCATAATCATCCGAGGGATCCACCCGAACCCAGCGCCCCTCAAGAAAAACCACCCCATAAATATGAACCGATTCATCCCTGATAAAATGCCGGAAAACCGGCAACATAACCGGCCCGAAATATTTTTTCCCCTTGACCCGAAGCACGCCGTATCCCGAGGGAATCCCCACGGCGCGGCACATCGCCACAAAAATATTGGCTGCGTTGGTACAGGTCCCCTCCCGTTCATACAGGGTTTCAGAAGCCCGCTTCTGCCAGTGCCCCACACGATAAAGAATTTTATCGCGGACCCAGTAGAATATCGCCACGGCTTTGTCCCTGTCGCTTGAAAGGGAAGCCGTCACGACACGGGCCTGACGAATCACATCGGGATGATCGTAGTCGCAATACAACGTTGTCTTCAGATACGCTGCCTGAGGATGAGTCATGGCCACCTCCACTGATATCTTTATACATTTGAGTTGTAAAAACAAACGGTCAGCATCTATTCAGAAGGTAGAGCAAACCCGCGACGGGGCCGATGGGGAAACATGCCCCCTATCCCGGATATTTCACGAGTTGGAATCACGCGCAGCACCTGGGCCTGATATCGCAGGAACCGGTCGGGCGATAAAACAAGAAGTTTTCAGATGATCCGTTACCGGATGAACATGGGGGTCCATACATGGGGTGAGGTGCCGCCTGACCTGCAACAAAAAAATATGGCAAATCACAGGATGATATGTCGCATCCCAAGTAAATTTTATTTCAAAAAAAGGAGAAGAATGTACTGCAGAACCTGTTTATCTCAAGCATACTCATTAAGAGTACTTTCAGTATACCACAAAGTAATTATAACGCTATACATATTTACTCTTAAAAACAATATCGTCTCTCATCGCACCGTTCACCCGTCATCTGCGCCATATCCCATGTCCCCGGCTGCCAGAGAAAGAGAGAGGGAACCTCACAACCTGAGCCCGGATATTTCACGAGTTGGGTGCGCTCATATGCAAGGCATCAGAGCTGAAGATGTAGTGGTTTACCTCAAGGCTCTGATAACGCGGCAGATGAGTGCACCCGGCTCGCCCGAAGGGTGAGAAAATCAAACAGAATACCGT
>NZ_JAQYWB010000028.1 GCF_030145185.1 Desulfoluna sp.
CTGGGTCCTGGTCCCCACCTTCGAACGCTCCACCCTCTTTCTCTATGAAGATGGACGCCTCAAAGAGACACGGTTTTTTGATTAAAAACGGCACCTGAAACAGTAACGCTTCGATTCCCCCCCCCTGCGCCAGGGATATCCGTCCCTGGGCGTTTCCGACCCTTCCGGTTGCCCCAGCCAGAGTTACCCTGAAATGCTTATTATTGAAATCAGACCTGGCTTTTTTATAATAGATTGAGCGCAGCGACTCCTCGAACCAAGAACGAGGAACCAAGCACTAAGAACGCTTTTAATAGAGGAATATCCGTCCTTGGGCGTTCCTGACCGTTCCGGTTGACCCGCGGTGCGCAAGCACACCCTACCCTCGCAGCCCCCACACCGTCGACAACGCGTCACATCAGGGTTCCCGGCCGCCGAAACCATCTCAAGCCCCTACCCCCCCATTTTATGTATTTTACTTTCATGTTTTTCGTGATTGACATGTTTTTTAAGGTTATTAAAAGCCTTTGGACCACGAACGAAGAACCAAGAACGTTCTTCCCTTTCGCCATCTCCCCCAGCCCCGGCTTTTGGCCTCGTTCAAACAGGGTTACACCTTTGAAGTGTGGAGTGAAGGCACCACGGGACCCTCCTGGGCGCGCCGTGCTCCGTCGCGGCTTTTTTTACCGGGGGCTTGCCCCTGCCAGAGTTACCCTGAAATGCTTATTATTGAAACCAGACCCGGTTTTTTCATAACAGATTGAGCGCAGCGACTCCTCGAACCAAGAACCCGGAACGAAGCACCAAGAACGTTTTTGATAGAGGGATATCCGTCCCTGGGCGTTTCCGACCCTTCCGGTTGCCCCGCGGTGCGCAAGCACACCCTACCCTCACAGCCCCCACACCGTCGACAACCTGTCACACCGTAGGGTATGCTTGCGCACCATTGCCAAAGAAACCAAAACCTTTTGCCATTCCTTGGTGGCGTGGGGGATATCCGTCCTTGGGCGTTTCTGACCGTTCCGGTTAATCCGCGGTGCGCAAGCACACCCTACCCTCGCAGCCCTGACGCCGTCGGCAACGCGTCACACCGTAGGGTGTGCTTGCGCACCATTGCCAAAGAAACCAACACCTTTTGACATTCCTTGGCGGCGTGGGGAATATCCGTCCTTGGGCTTTTCTGACCGTTCAGGCCCCCTGCGCCACCCTACCCGACACAGATTTTCTGAAAGTATTGATTTTCGGTGCTGTTCGAGGTAAGAAAGCATCACATTACATTTTATCAACCCATGAAAAATCAGGATGTTAGACATGTCCATTATTGCACCTTCCATATTGTCCGCAGACTTTTCAAAACTTGGCGATGAAATCAAGGCGGTGGAGGCAGCCGGCGCTGGCTGGATTCACATCGACGTGATGGACGGCCACTTCGTACCAAACCTCACCTACGGCCCCATTATCGTGGAAGCATCCAGAAAAGTGACGGACCTGCCCCTGGACGTTCATCTCATGATCGAAAAGCCTGATCAGCTGATTCCGGCCTTTGTCAAAGCGGGCGCGGACTGGATCTCTGTACACGCCGAGGCATGCACCCATCTGAATCGATCCATTCAGCTCATCAAATCACTGGGCGCCAAAGCCGGTGTGGCCTTGAACCCTGCCACTCCCTTGAGCGCCATCGAGTGGGTACTGGACGAGCTCGATTTTGTTGTCGTCATGAGCGTCAACCCGGGATTCGGCGGCCAGTCCTTTATCGAAAACAGCCTGGACAAGATACGTGAGATCAAACGCATGATCACTGAAAGAGGGCTCTCCACCCTGATTCAGATCGATGGCGGGGTGAACAAAAAGACCATCCGCACCATCGCCGAAGCGGGCGTGGATTCCTTTGTGTCGGGCTCGGCCATCTTCGGCAGCGACAGCTACGAAGAGACCCTCGCCTTTTTCAAAAAAGAGATCAGCGAAGCCACAAAATAGCTCATTCACCTTGAAACCGAACGGCGAAATGCATGAGCCAAATCCTCATGCATTCGCTTTCCCAACGGATTTATAAGGCGGAAACCTGCTTTCAAGGTGACACACCTTGCCGCCGGAGGCATGGTTTTTGTGCGTTTATTTTTTTTCCGCACCCGAAGGCCATCCATCAACCAATGACGACCGCCCCGGCGGTTGTCGACAACCGGGAGGACCCTGTGAAACCCATGGTCATCGACGTCATTCATGGTCCCAACCTCAACATGCTGGGACGCCGGGAGCCAGAAATCTACGGCACCACCACCCTGGCCGATATCGACCGGGAGCTCATGGAATACGGCACCTCACAGGGTGCCGATATCGAGAGCTTTCAATCCAACACGGAAGGTGAGATCGTCGACCGCATCCAGGAAGCCTTCGGGCGCGTAAGCGGCGTCATCATCAACCCGGCCGCCTACACCCACACCAGCGTCGCAATCCGTGACGCCCTGGCCATGCTCTCCTGCCCGGTGGTGGAGATTCACCTCTCCAACATTCACAAGCGGGAGCCGTTCCGTCACCACTCCTATATCTCTGGCGTGGCCGACGGGGTTATCGCCGGTTTCGGTGCCCGCGGCTATCTCATGGCCCTTCAAGCCATCCTTGAGATGATCCGAAAATAAGCAGCCCCCTTTTACCGGTGGCTCCCCTTGCTTCACCCTGACAAGGCGCGTGTACATGGAACCCAACCCAACCTTTCTGAACCTGCCCGAAGAAAAAAAACGCCGCATCGAAAAGGCGGCGGCTGACGAATTTTCCGACAACGGATACCGCAGCGCGAGTATCAACACCATTGTCTCCAAAGTCGGCATCGCCAAAGGCTCCATCTTCCAATACTTCGGAGACAAAAAAGGATTATTCCTTTTTATTTTCGGACAGTCCGTGGATAAGGTGAAGAATTACCTCAAGGAGGTTCGTGATGCCACCACCGAGGCCCCTTTGCACCTTCGGCTGGAAGAGACCCTGAAAGCCGGCGTGGACTTCACCCAGAAGCACCCGGTGATTTACCGTCTTTATGTTCGCACCCTGGCGGAAAAAGAGATCCCCTTCCGTGCTGAAATCCTTACTTCCATTCGGAACTACAGCCTGGAGTACCTGCGCTCGCTGCTCGACACGGCCAGGGAAAAAGGGGAGCTGCGAGACGGAGTGAATATCGACGTGGCCTGTTTTGTGATCGACGCCAGCATGGATCGCTTTCTTCAGGCCCTGACTCTGCCGCACATGGACGGGGGCCTGGGCATCCACAACGCGGATGAAAAAGAGTTGGAGATAAAAATTAAACACCTGTGCGACAGCCTGCTTTCGGGAGTCACCCCATGACGCCCATCCTGATTATTGCCGCCGTGGATCTGGAGCTGGCCCCGGCTCTGGCCCAATTTCAAGCCAAAAAACCCCTTGCCATCGCAGGCCGCACAGGGATGACCCTGCAACTCAAGGACCAGCCCCTGATCGCCTTGACCGCAGGCCCCGGAGCGGTCAACACCGCCCAAAGCCTGACCGCCGCCATCGAACGGTTCTCCCCGGGGCTCATCATTCAGGTGGGCTGCGCCGGGGGGTTTGCAAAGTCAGGAATCGCCGTGGGGGACGTGGCCGTGGCCACCGAGGAGATCGATGTTCATATGGGCCTTGAGCTTGAGAGCGATGAAAAAAGCGTCCGACTGGCTCCCCTGCCCTTTCCCGTCATGGAGACCGGCGGACGGACATACCGGCACCGGTTCCTCCTGGATCGGGACCTTGCCGACGAAGCCGCTGCTGCAATCCGCAATGAAAATCTCACCGGCTTCACCCTCCACAAAGGCTCCTTTGTCAGTGGCTCTACCATTACGGCCACCACCGCCCGCGCCAAAGGACTCTTCGACCTCTACTGCCCCGTCATGGAATCCATGGAAGGGGCCGCTGCCGCCCACACCGCCCTTCACTACGGCATCCCCTTTCTCGAAATCCGAGGAGCCAGCAACCTCGTAGGCCGACGCGACAAAGAGGCCTGGAATCTTCCCCTGGCCTTTGAAAACAGCTGTGCCTGCCTGATGGCGTTTTTGAAACGTAACTATTCAGTTCCTGTGAAATCAAAAGAGGCTCCGGTGGAATGGGGTAAGAAAAGGGGGCCAGCGGCACCCTTATGTGACGCGTTGCCGACGGTGTGGGGGATGTGAGGTAGGGTGTGCTTGCGCACCATGGATCAACCGCAACGGCCAAGAAAACTCATGCACGGATACCCCTCAAGCAGCATAGAAATGGCAAAAGGTGTTGGTTTTCCGAACAAATGGTGCGCAAATACACCCTACGTGGTGTCACGTGGCGGGTTGTTTTCGTTACTCTGACCGTCTGAAGTAGATGGGGGCTGAATAGTTACAATTGTTGTAACTATTCAGCTTGCCTTCGGCGAATCGCTTTTTAAAAAAAGCCCAAAAAAAGACGGGCCGAAACGGAGCGCCGCACTCCGGTGCGGCTTTTTAGTTCGTCGTTATTCATGCCGCACCGGAGATCAAGGGTGTTCAGGGGGCGATGTGAACACCCTCAGGACCGAAAGAAAATTCTATAATCACTTAAGAGACTCGCCAGAACACACTCATATAGTTTACCATTTTACCCATAGGCGCCAGCTATGAACCGAACCATCGCATACTCTACCTGCCCCAACGATACGTTCATTTTTCATGCCCTCATCCATGGACTGGTCAAGGCAGGAGACCTTACATTTGAGCCCCATCTCCACGACGTCGAGGCATTAAACACCTTTGCGTTGGCGAGAGAATTCGACATCACCAAGCTCTCCTTTGCCGCCATCGGACACTTAAGGGATCGCTACGCGCTGCTGCGAAGCGGAGCCGCCCTGGGCCGGGGCTGCGGACCCCTCATCGTGGCCAGGCCCGGTTTTGACCCCAAGCGCCTGAAAGAGGTCCCCATTGCCGTCCCAGGACTCATGACGACGGCTCACCTCCTCCTGGGCCTCTACCTGGGCAAAGCGCCCCAGGCCGTCCCCATGGTCTTTGACACCATCATGCCAAAGGTGGCCGCAGGCGAGTTCGAAGCGGGCCTGATCATCCACGAGAGCCGCTTCACCTATCCCGAGCAGGGGTTGACATGCGTTGACGACCTCGGTGCCTTCTGGGAGCGTGAAACAGGCCTTCCGATTCCCCTGGGCGGCATCGCCGCTGCCCGCGATCTGCCAGCAGATGAAATCCACCGCATCGATGCCGCCATCTCCCAAAGCGTCAAACACGCCTTTGCCCACCCCGAAGCCTCCCGGGACTACATCCGCAGCCACGCTGTGGAGCTCTCCGATGAGGTCACCCAAAGCCACATCAACCTCTACGTCAACGACTTCTCCATCGACCTGGGAGACGAGGGCATTGCCGCCGTCGAAGCCCTCATGGACCGAGCGGTGAAGAGGGGTCTCATCCCGCCGTCTGATGTTCCGTTGTTTGTGTAATAAGGGATTAAAAGCGTGCTTGGTTCTTGGTGCTTGGTTCCTCGTTCAAGGGGTCGCTTCGCTCCGTCTATTATTAAAGCGTTCATGGTGCTTCGTGCTTGGTTCTTCGTTCGAGGGGTCGCTTCGCTCCGTCCATTATTAAAAAGCCATGCGCAGGTGGCTGGCGTGGTAAGCCCTCGTAAATTTAAGAGCTTTGCCAGTCACAGTGGACCCGCTGCCAGTGGCTTTAACAATGAAATGGAGACACCGCAGCACCCTTCTGGGCGCGCCGCGCTCCGCCGCGGCTTTTTTTGCCAGGGGCTTGGCCCCGGCCCGCCCCCCCTTAACAGCCAAAACTTGCCACGCATCCGTTATCACATCCCAGCGAACGACTCCCTTCCATCGGTATCGCGTAAATGCCGCGACGGAGCACGGCGCGCCCAAAAAACAGCGAAGCCGCATTTTGTGATTGTGATACGTGTTGAGACGGGGCCGGCGGATTGCGTGACGTTAAACGGTGCGGGAGCCGCACCCTACGCGCGCCGTGCTCCGCCGCGGCTCTTTTTGCCGGGGGCTTGGCCCCGGCCCGTATTCCCCTAAAAGACCCATTATTGAACATAGCCCGGACATTTCATGAGAAACCGCACCGCAAAAGGATATACAATTTTATTACAGAGTGTTGTGGCGAAAAAATCAGGTTTTCGAAAAATACAAAATGTCATTTTCGTTTTCTGTTCGATTTTCTCACCCTTCGGGATAGCCCTTTTTTTATCATTGATAGAGCGCAGCGACTCCTCGAACGAAGAACCAAGCACGAAGAACGAAGCACGCTCTTAACAACCCAGATAATTCAATCAAACAACAGCGCTATGTTGGTTTATGGGCCATGGGGATTCTTTTGAAGGGAAGGTTTCAAAGGGCGAGGCAAAGGCGGGGGTGACTCTTTCAGGGAGAAGGCCGAACTGGTACAACAAATCAAAAAACAGGGTCATCCCCTTGATCTCTGAGGCCCCCAGGGAGACCACAAGATGGTTAAAGTAATGGTTAAGGACGGCCTCTGAAAGGCCTGTTTTTTTATGGGCATCCGATACAACGCCATCTCTCTCTGCAAGGCCCCTGACGCGGGAGCAGTGAAACAGCTCCACGAGGCGATCCACCACGGCGGGGGCCATGATGCAAAAATCCCGACGAATGGCCCAGACCGCAAAAACAAAGGGAAGGCCCGTCATCTGTTTCCACTCTTCACCCAGATCATAGACATACGGGAACTCGGCCTGCCAGTCTGTCAAAAGGGCCGCGTCACCGATCACCAGAGCGCCATGGGCCCCTTCGGGCAGATCCGAGGGCGTATGCACTTTTCCCGGCTCAATGACCGGATTCACCCCTTTTTCACCCAATAAAATCCGCAGAAGCCCCACCGAGGTCTCAGACTCCTCCGTGACGATGACGCGCGCGCCGTCCAAGGCCCCCATGGGCTTTTTCGCCACAAACAGGACGCTCAGCACCTTGCCGTCAGAGGCGATGGACAGATCGGGCAAAAGCAACCATTCACAGGCATTTCGGGCATAGGCCGCCGAGGAGACAGGGCTCATCACCACCTGCCCTGTTTTGAGCATGGCATTCAGGGTTGCCGGAGGCTGTGTCACCATGGAGAGCCACTCGGGACAATCGCCGTGGTCGATGCCATGGTAAACCGGTGAGACGTTGATATAGCTTATGCGACCGATGGGAATCTTACTCATATGATTACCTTTCAGGGTAAAAATTTGGTGAAATACATGCCTCCGGGGAGCCTTCCCAGACGGAGCCTGGGAGCGAGAGAGGGGACCTCTTCACTGTGAGAACCTGTTTGTCAAAATTTCGTCTTGGTCATCGTTTGTACCGCGGCCATAAAAAATGGGCCGAAACGGCCTTAGCCCGGATATTTGATGAGAAAACGACCAAATCAAAATAATAATATGTGTGACTATTCATCCCAATCTACCCCAGACAGCCAGAATAACGAAAACCTCCAGCCATGCGAAACCTCGTAGGGTGTGCTTGCGCACCATTGCCCGTATAACCGGTACCCTTCGCCCTTTCAATTCGGTGCAAGGATCATCCAAACACATCGACTTCGATGATCGATGCGGTGCTTCAGCGGTGCGCAAGCACACCCTACCTTACAACCCCCATGCCACCGGAGCCTCTTTAGATCTCATAGAGGCTGAATAGTTCCATTTGATTTATCAAAGAATACGCACATCCAGGCGTTCATCAAAAAGCCACTCAAAGGAGAAAAAGCGCCCCGAAGCTTCCGGATAAAATTTAAGACACCGTGCCGAGGCTCCAGGCACAAGACGCCCAAACCGCTCGGAGAGCCCAAGGGCTTTTGCGCCATGTTCCGTGGCCATACGAAAAATTTCGGAGGCTGCCAGTCCGGGGGCATGGGCAGCCACAGCCCGCATCTCATCAAGAATGGAGAGGCTCTCACAGCTGGCCAGGCTGTCGGTGCCCAGGGCCACGGCCAACCCTGCCTCTGCCATGGCCGAAAGGTCCGGGGCTTGCCCATGAAGAAGCAGGTTACTGCGGACGCAGCAGGCCACCGTGGCCCCCGCCTCTGCCAGTCGCCTGAAATGGGGAGGGCCACTCTGAAGCAGGTGGACCACCAGGGTTTGATCATCCACCACCCCAAGGTCCAGAAGGTAGGAGACCGGATCATCGGCTGGAAGGGGCCAGCCGGAAAAATCAATACCACGCTCTGTCAGGAAGTCGGCCCAGCCCCCCTGGCCGGTGGTAATAAACTCGCGCTCGGCCTCTGATTCATCCAGGTGAATACTGAACGGACGCCCCGCATTTGCAGCCAGGGCCTTCATCTGCCGGATGGCTTCGGGATCCGTGGTGTGGGGCGCATGGGCGGCAAGGCTGATCCACGGGGCCTCTTTATGTGCCGGCGGCATGGCCAGGGAGTCCGGTGCCCCCAGGAGCTCCTGAAACCAGACGCCCTGTGCTTCCTTTTCATCAAACAAAGGCCTTGTGATACCCAGAGTCGAGATCTCACCAAAAACGAGGGTTCCGGCACTCTCAGCCTCTTGAACAGCCTCCCTGGCCGCCTCAAACAGAACCTCATCTGAATATCCACCGCGAACCACCAGAAGATCCCGTACCCATGCAGCAAACCCGGCGTCGCTTGTGACCCTGCCCTTCAGCGCGGACAGCTCCAGATGGGTATGCGCGTTGACAAAGGCGGGAAGAAGGGCTGCATCGCCATGGTCAATCACCGCTGTCCCTTTGGGACCCGCGCCGGAGCCCACGGAGACAATGACCCCGCCCTCGGTGACCAGATGACCCTGGTGAATCACCGTATCGGCGTCCGCCACCACCCATCTGGCCCGATGCGTCCGTCTCACGCACACACCTTCAGGTGGTTGTAAAAACAATCCCGCTGCACCGGGGTAAACCCGGCTGCGGCCACCACGCGAATCAGCTCCTCCTTGGGCAGCATGTGATCCACCCCTGCGGCGGCCACCACGTTCTCTTCGATCATGGTGGAGCCCATGTCATTGGCCCCGAAAAAGAGGGCCACCTGGGCGATCTTCTCCCCTTGCGTGACCCAGGACGCCTGAACATTGTCCACGTTATCCAGAAAGATCCGGGACAGGGCCAAGACGCGCAAGTAGGCATCGGCCGTGGCCTTCTCTAACTGGAGCTTTGTATGGGTGGGCTGAAAGGTCCAGGGAATAAAGGCGGTGAACCCGCCGGTCTCGTCCTGGAGATCCCGGATACGGACGAGATGCTCAACAATCTCTTCCGGGGTTTCCAGGTGACCAAACATCATGGTGGCGGTGGATCGCATGCCGACCCGGTGCGCCTCACGCATGACCCCCAGCCACTGGTCCACGCTGCATTTATTCGGAGAGACTTGCCTGCGCACCGCGTCCACGAGAATCTCTGCCCCGCCGCCGGGAATCGATTTCAGTCCGGCCTCCTTGAGCTTCATCACCGTCTCGGCGATGGAGAGGTCACTCTGGTCGGCGAGCCAGGAAATTTCAGGGGGAGAAAAACCATGAACGTGAATGGGAAAGGTGGCGGTGAGCCAGCGGAGAAGATCGATGTACCAGTCAAGGTCCAGGGCGGGATTCATCCCCCCCTGAAGCAGGATCTGAGTGCCCCCAAGCTCCAGGGTCTCTTCGATCTTCTGCCGGAAAGACTCACGGCTCAACACATAGCCGCCTTCGTCCCCCACTTTGGAGTAGAACGCGCAGAATTTGCACTCTGACATGCAGACGTTGGTGTAGTTGATGTTGCGGTCCACCACAAAGGTAACCGTCGGATCCGGGTGCTTTCCAAGCCGAAGGGCATGGGCCAGACTGCCGAGTTCCGGAAGGGTTGCCTGGGTAAAAAGCTCAAGCAGCTCCTCAGGGGTTACGCGATGACCCTTTGATATCTTTTGAAATAAAGCCTTCATCAACGCTTCCCCTAAGAGATATGATTGTAAAAAGAATCTCGTTCCACCGGCTCAAACCCTGCCCCACGAATCATGGCAAACATTTCAGCACGGGTGAGGCCTTTGGCCGAGGTGGCGCCAGCGGTATGGGTGATCCGCTCTTCGATGATGGTGCCATCCAAATCGTCGGCCCCGAAAGAGAGCGCGACCTGGGCCATCTTCTCCCCGATCATCACCCAATAGGCCTTGATATGGTCGAAGTTATCGAGCATGAGACGCGCCACCGCCACGTTCTTTAAATCATCCACGCCCGTGGTGGGCGGAAGGTGAGAGAGCTGGGTGTTCTTGGAGTGAAAGGCCAGGGGAATGAAAGACGAAAAACCGCCCGTTCGATCCTGTAAATCACGCAGGGTCATCAAATGTGCCACACGCTCCTCCAGAGTCTCTATATGACCGTAGAGCATGGTGGCGTTGGTGGGAATCCCTGCGTCATGAACCGTCTCCATCACCTCAAGCCAGCGGTCTTTCCCGATCTTCTTCGGAAAAAGGGCTTCATGGACCCGCTCACTCATGACCTCGGCCCCCCCACCCGGCATCATGGCCAGCCCCGCTTGTTTCAATTCAGCCACGGTTTCCGCAAGGGAGAGTCCAGACAGACGGGAAAGGTAATCGATCTCCACAGCCGTAAAGGCCTTGATGGTGGCCTCGGGCCGCACCTCGGCGATCGCCTTTAAAAGCCCCGTAAAATAATCGAAATCAAGGTTTTTATTCAGCCCCCCCACCATATGAATCTCGCGCACCGGCTCGTCCATACGCTCCCTAAGGCGTGACTTCACCTCCTCGATACTCCAGGTGTAAGCGTGGCCCGTGCCCTCATCCGTGGCAAAGGCGCAAAAGGTACACCGGTTGGAGCAGACGTTGGTGTAATTGACATGCTGGTTGTACACATAATAAGCCACATTACCGTGACGTTTCCTGCGCACAAAATCGGCCATTCGGCCCACACCCGACAGATCGTGGGAGGCATAAAGCACCATCCCGTCCTCGAAGGTCAACCGCTCTCCTGCCCTCACCTTGTCCCAGATGGACGCCAGCTTCAAATCGATAAAATCCATAATCCCCTCTTCTGCGAGGTATCTCAGACGGACGGCAACGCGCCAACCCCCTGATTCAGTTTATCTCTCTTCATGTGACCACCTGGTCAGTGACCACCCGGTCATATATACAGAGATTTTTCGCCCATGGCAAGAAAGATGAATGACCCCAAGGGGCTGCGAAGCCTTTCGGAGTCTCTCCTGACTGCATGCTGACGATGTCCTGGGGAACACAGTCATTCAGTCTTTGTCGATGGCGGGTTGACCGATTTTGAAAACCATTCTAAGAGTCAAAGAGACCTGCACACCTCGATGGAGCCATGGACGGACTCGTCCCGTCCTTCCCATCTGTGCTTACACCCTCTGACTTCTCAGGAGAAACCACCATGGAACTCAACACCCACCTGAACATAAACCACGCTCTCTGCGGCTCCATCACCGCCCTTCAAAAAGGACGCTGCGTCGTCACCCTGACCCCCACCCCTGAAATGGGTGCCGATGAGCAGAAACTTGTGCATGGGGGATTTATCTTCGGAATGGCAGATTATGCGGCGATGTGTGCGGTCAATGATCCCTATGTGGTGCTGGGGGCTGCGGAGACCCGATTTTTAAAACCGGTAAAGGTAGGGGAAATTCTCACGGCTGAGGCCGTGGTGGAGGAGACCGAGGGGAAAAAGAACATCGTTCCGGTCTCCGTCAAACGAGGAGAGGAGATCGTCTTCAAAGGAACCTTTACCTGCTTTGTCCTTGACGCGCATGTATTGGGGTAAAATTGAAAACCCAGGGAGCTGACACGTGTGACCCACAACGCAACCCGTCACACGCCGCACGAATGCGGACGCGATAAAGTTTGCGTGACCTCATCCAAAGCGCATTCGTAAACCAGCTTTCAAGGTGGCACACCTTGCCGCCGGAGGCGCTTTTATTTCTTTTTCCGCACCACGCGACGGACTTTCCGGACACGCTTCGTCCCTTCAGGTGCCGTTTTTTTCTCTTGGGAAACCTCTAACCCCTGTTTCGCCTGGGGAGCTTCCAGCCCCTGTTGCGTAAAGGTGCAAACCGATCGAGGACAGGAGAGACCATCTCCGGTCTCATTCTCAACGAGAAAGGGATTTTTGCAAAGGGGGCAGGCAAAGGGATAGGGGCGCTTCCAGGTCACAAAACCACAGGACCGATTGTCACACCTGTAAAAGGTTTTTCCATTGTCCGTGGTGCGCGTCTCCAGTTTCCCGCTGTTGCAGACCGGACACCCCAGGGACAGAGCTTCTTCGAAACGAGCCACGGCGGCGGCAATATCGCCGTCACTGTCACCCCGGGTCAAATTTTCACGGGTCTCTTTTTCAGACTCGCTTAGGGCCGCAGCCATCAGGCCACCTCGATGACGGTCCTCTTCAAGGCGTTTTTTTTCCAGAAGAAACGCTTCCTTCTGCCGTTCCAGTTCCATTTTTTCCCGCTGAAGGGTCAAAAAGGCGTCTCGCTGAATCTCTTCCTGGGAGCGCTGGGGGACGGTTTTGCTGGAATCATCTTGAGGCTCAACGAAACCAGGGGCTTCCGATGGGGCCGAGGCCTCGTCCTCCTCGGTGGAAACCACCAGAGTTCTCAAGGCTCCTTTGGGGGAAGCACTCGCCACCTCCTGAACCTTTACCTCTCGGCCCCTGTCATCAATGAGGCGTTTTCGAATCGTCGAGATCCGTTTGAGAAACCGATCACGCCGTGCTTCGGCCTCCGCCGGGTCTTCCTGTGGAACCGAGGCATTCTCCTCCTGGGGAACCAGGGTCTGGTCCACTTGCTCCAGAGCCTTATCAAGATCATTTCGTCCATCGACCAGCTCTTGAAGAATCTGAACGAGAAAGGCCGGCAAAACAATCCCCTGCATCTTGGGGTATTTTTCGTTTAATCCCGTCATGAGGCGGCTGGCAAGCTCACCGATTTCAGGGGCCTCGTCCGTGCCAGCCAGGAGCCCGTCCTGACGAATCATCCCGAGCACCTCCGCCACGCGATCCTTTAGAAGCAGCCCCAGTTCGATGGCCTCTTCCACAATATCCTGAAGGGAAAAACCAGACCCCTCTTCCGTATGAATCAAAACAAGAAGAGAAAAAGCGTCAATGCTGGGGCCGAGACATTGCCAGACAGAGGTATAGCCATCGACTCCGGTCAATCGTTTCTGGACGTGAAATTCAAAGGTATCTTTTAAATCGACATTCATCAATCACACTCGCTACACCAACGGCGCCATGTTCGACGCTACAAATTTAAAGGAAATCCAACCCATGACAGGCCTGCTGTGGGTCATTCCGTATCCGAGACGGTATCGTCCGGCGAAATCACCCCAGCCACTACGTCCACACAACGGCCATCCCGGCCAATCATCAACGAAAGAGTAATACGAGCCTGAAAATCCATTTGATAGGCAATGCGGTCTTCCTTGACCGTGAGTCGCCCCTCTTTAAACTCAATGTCATCCTGAAGCGAAAGCTGATACTTCTCCTCCAGCAGCTTTTCAATCACATCCCAGTCAAGGCTTCCGGTGACAATATCCATCAGATCCCGCTCACCCTTTGCAAAGGCATCATCGGGAACCAGTTTCTTCTCTTTTTCAGTCATATTCGTGCCATCCAGGTCGGCCTGGTGCATTGCATCCTCTCCATCACGGGTCTGTTTCTGCCTCAAGCATCTCCCGAGCCAGATCCAAAAATGCCTGCGCTCCAGGGGACATCACATCCACCAGAGCTGCGGGAGTTCCTATTGCCATTCCCTTTCGGATGGTATCACAATCCGGCAGTCGACCGACGAATTGCATGCGGGTTTCATCCAAGGCCGGAGCTGACGGCCCCATATAGACCAACCCCACCCCTTTCAGGCCGGGGTTCACACACTTTAATACCTCTTCGACACAATAACCGGCCTCCTTAAGCTGAGAATTACCATTCCAGCCTGGATGGAGGGGGACAAGGGCCAAATCAGAAGCGATGAGGGCACTTTTTACAAAAAACCCGTTCCCCGAGGGCGTATCAATGATCACAATATCATACCCCCGTCCGGGTTTTCGAAGGCTTAAATTCAGCACCCTCTCCTTTTCAGGATTAAAGACCAGAAAGGCTTCCGCCTCTTTTTCTCCTGCCGACGCCGGTATCACGTCAAGGTAAGCCGTCAATCCAGAGACAATGGCCCCGCGTGGGCTCACACAACCACTGACCACGTCCGCAACGCCGCAAGAGGGGCTGATGCCTTCACCCATCAGCATCTGTGATCCCACGCCGGAGGAGGTACAGTCCACATAGAGTGTTCGTTTTTCCAGGAGGGCAAAGGAAAAAGCCAGATTAATGGCCAGCGTCGTCTTGCCGGAGGCCGCCAGGGGATTCAAAAGTGCGATGGTGAGGTTCATGGCACAGACTCTTCAGAGGTTAGAAATCATCGGATAGGTTTCGACGGTTTCGAATGGCTATCTGCATAACCGCAGTCAATTTAAATAAATATCCCTCGTAGGAATAACACAATTGTGCCGCCATGTGAACTTGCATCACTCCAATTAGCACCTGTTACCCGGCTGGATACGCAGGGTATTGTGACCCTTGTCCGATTGGGTTATGGTGACGCATCACTGATCCCTAAAAAACAATCGCCCCCGTCGTCACCACCGTCTTACTAAAATGATCTTATGAGCCTTGATTAACCCTATGAATTCCCGCCCTGAAAAAAAGACCGCGTTCACACTTGATGCCATGAACGGGGTGATCGAACACCTCGGTTACGCCACCCACTCACGAAACATGGCGTACCTGAAAACCCTCCTCTCTTATGCCGACCTCAAGGGGGGCTACAGTTCCCAATCCATGGACCCAAGCCACCTGATCCAATCCATCTGGAACACAACGGATCCCGGACAGCTGCGCTCCAAACGGAAAAACCTCAGCACCATTCGAACCTCCATAAATAAAGACCTCTCCCGGCTGTTCCAGGAAGGGAAAAACCCGGAAGGGGTCACCATCTCACCGGACCATGCCCTGGTGGTCTCCCAGGAAGCCAAGGAAGCCTTCTACGCTCCCTTTGCCGATCATTTTAATCATTCGCATATTCTCGAACTCGAAAAAGCAAGTGCCCTGTTAGATGCCCTCGCCGAGATGGCTGAAAAAGAGGACGCCCCCATTGACGGCGCCGAGGATCTGGCCGAAAAACTGAAGCGTGCGGTTGATGCGCTGGAAAAAATGGGGGATGCCCCCCCAGAAGAAAAACCCGAGGTCATCGAAGAGACAGTCCCGGATGATGACATCGAGAAGACTGAAGTCGAAGAGGTCGAGGTCGAACAGGCTGAGGTTGAAGAGGTTGAGGTTGAACTGGAAGAGGATGACGTCTTCGAAGAGATCGCTGACGACGAGATCGAAGAGGTGGAAGACAGTCTGGATGAAGAGGACACCTTCGAGGAGGTCGCGGACGACGAGATCGAAGAGGTGGAAGATAATCTGGATGAAGAGGACACCTTCGAGGAGGTCGCGGACGACGAGATCGAAGAGGTGGAAGATAATCTGGATGAAGAGGACACCTTCGAGGAGGTCACGGACGACGAGATCGAAGAGGTGGAAGATAATCTGGACGAAGACGACGCCTTCGAGGAGATCGCTGAAGAGCCGCCGGCATGGAATGCCGACGAGGATCCTGACGCCATGCGGGAGCGGGCCGAAAATTTTGAGGCTTTGCTCAATGAGTCCGAACGGTACTACAACCGCTATATCGAGATCCCAGCCGGACGCTATCCCACAATCGACCCGGTAACCGGCGAAGAAACCGAGGCGGAACTCAACGCCTTCCTCGCAGGAAAATACCCCATCACCAATGCCCTCTTCGAGGTCTTCATCAGCCGAACCGGATACAAAACAACCGCCGAAGAGAGGGGTTTCGGTGCGGTATATGAACCCCGGCTGACCCGGCAAACCAACGGAAAAGGCATCAGCCTCTCCACAAGCAAAGGGTTGCGTCTCATGCGGGGAGCCACCTGGCACAAACCGTCCGGAATCCATTCTTCCGTACACACCAGCGCCCACCACCCCGTGGTCCAGGTAAGCTACGAAGACGCCATGGCCTTTGCCTCATGGTCCGGCAAACGGCTACCCACCCTGAGCCAGTGGCTCACGGCTGGCGGTAAAACAGCCACCCCCTACCCCTGGGGGGAAGCCTGGGAGAGTCACCTATGCAACACCGAAGAGGTGGGAGCAGGCGGAACGCTCCCGGTGGATACCTTCCCCAATGGTGCGAGCCCCTTCGGAGTGTACGATCTCATGGGCAACACCCTGGAGTGGGTCTGCGACCTGCGCCCCGAAAAAAAGGGGGAGCCCGTTAAAACAGCGATGGGAGGCAGCTTCCTCTCGGACCGCACCCTCACACGTCAACAACTCCACACCTTTGACACCCGATTTTCATCCAATATTCTCGGCTTTCGCTGTATTGGCGGGTAGACCTCGACACAGGACTTCCGGCGGTGATATAGTTCCACCGAAAATTCCGGCAAACACCATGCGCCAGACCTCAGATATCTATGGGCCTGCCTCGTACCATAGTAAGGAGAACACAACGTGAGTGACCTTTACCAACATCGACTCGATACACTTCAGGAAACACTGAACCAGAACGGCTTCGACGCCTGCCTCATCATGCAGGAAGAGAATCGCAGATATTTAAGCGGATTCACCGGGGAAGACAACAGCGTGGATGAATCCGCCGGAGCCCTGATCATTGGCCCCAAGGGCCGTATTCTGGCCACAGATTCCCGTTTTGAGCTCCACGCCATCCATGAAGCCACGCTCTTTGAGGTCCACGTCTACAAAGAGGGCCTGCACAAGGACCTCCCCGAACTCCTCGCCCGTGTAGGGGCCAGCCGCGTCGCCTTTGAAGAGACACGCGTCTCTGTGGGCCGCTACAACCTGTTCACCAAAGCCCTGAGAGAAAAAGAGGCCAAGGTAGAGCTGGTGGCCCATGAGGACATGACGGCCCCCATGCGCGCCATCAAAAGCACCGATGAAATCACCACCATGAGACAAGCCCTGGCCATCGCCGAGGCCGCTTTTTCAGCCGTAAAAGCCCGCCTGAAACCCGGACTCAGTGAAAAAGCCATCGCCTGGGAGATGGAAAAAGAGATGCGAAGCCGTGGAGCCGAAGGCCTCTCTTTCCCCACCATCGTCGCTTCAGGCCCCAATGCCGCCCTCCCCCACGCCGTCCCCGGCAAGCGTATCGTAAACATCGGAGAACCCATTCTCATTGACTGGGGTGCCCGCTACAACGGCTACTGCAGCGAC
This sequence comes from Desulfoluna sp., assembly GCF_030145185.1. Taxonomy (GTDB): domain Bacteria; phylum Desulfobacterota; class Desulfobacteria; order Desulfobacterales; family Desulfolunaceae; genus Desulfoluna. The sequence continues at coordinate 17,212 of NZ_JAQYWB010000028.1, forward strand.
TCCACCCGAACGGTTGTCCTCGGCGCGCCTTGCGATACCTTTAAACGCGTCTTTGATACCCTCTTTGAGGCCCAGGCGCGTGCTGTCGACGCCATCTGCGACGGTGTCAGCGGCAAAGCCGTCGATGCGGTCGCCCGGGAGTTCATCGAAAAAACCTTTCCCGACGGTTTCGGCCATGGCCTCGGACACGGCGTGGGCATTGAAGTCCATGAAGCCCCACGCCTCAGCCCCATCAAAGACAACACCCTCAAGGCGGGCATGGTGGTCACCGTGGAGCCCGGCATCTACCTTCCCGACTGGGGCGGCATCCGCCTGGAAAACATGGTCCTCGTCACCGAAAATGGCGCTGAAGTCCTGAACACCCTCGACTACCATGACTTTGTGATCGCGCTTTAAAAAAAACGTGCCTCCCTGCCTGCCGGTTGCAACGGATCCTTACGGCCATGCAACCGCGTCAGGCCCAGCCGGTCCGCACCGGCGCCTTTGTCCACCCCCCATACTCTGGTTTTTATGCCTTCACACCTCAACCACCACATCGATCTGTTCATCAGCCATCTCCGCATTGAACGCGGGCTGGCAGAGCTGAGCATCGACGCCTATGCCTCCGATCTGTCACGGTACGCCTTATTTCTGGAGGCCAACGAATTCACGGGAGTCACCGAAGATGATACCTATGCCATCTTAAAACACATGATCAACTTAAGAGACGAAGGGCTGGGTTCCCGCTCCCGCGCCCGGCACCTGGTCTCCATCCGCTCTTTCTACCGGTTTCTTGCTGAGGAAAAAATTCTCGCAAGTGATCCGTCCGGTGTGATTGATTTTCCAAAAACCGGCCTGAAACTGCCGGACACCCTGTCGGTCTCCGAGGTAAAGCAACTTCTGGAGACACCCAACACAAAGACAGCCCGGGGCATGCGAGACGCCGCCATGATTGAGCTTCTCTATGCGGCCGGCCTCAGGGTCTCAGAACTCATTCATTTAGAGCTCAATGATATCAATCTCGAAGCCGGCTTTGTCCGTGTCTTTGGCAAAGGGTCCAAAGAGCGCATCGTTCCCATGGGCCAATACGCCATGGACAAGCTGAATCTCTATCTCACCACGGCTCGTCCCCTGCTCTTGAAGCTTCACACCAGCCGCACCCTTTTTGTCGCCCGAGCCGGAAAGCCCATGACCCGCCAGGGTTTCTGGAAACTTCTCAACAAATACACGCTCCTGGCCGGGCTTGAAGGCAAGATCAGCCCCCACACCCTGCGCCACTCCTTTGCCACACATCTGCTCGAAGGAGGCGCCGACCTTCGTGTGGTTCAGGTCATGCTCGGACACGCAGACATATCAACCACCCAGATCTACACCCACATCACCGGGGATCACCTGCGCATCATGCATCGCACTTACCACCCGAGGGGGTAACCACGGAGGCACCCCATCCCGAGTTTGCAAAATGCCTTATTTTTTCCCAAGAATTCTTTACAGACCGTGGCCACCCCTTTATGATGCAGGGGTGAATGGATTGATCAGGATCGAACCTCCTCGCAGCTGAAAAGCCTCGGCGGAGAGCCTGACACAACCCTTTTTCCCGAGCTTTTAACGCCCGGCAACCTTAACCGACTGGGTCAAATGGTTTATCCCCTGCCTCTTCCGGTGCATGTCCCATCGCGTGACAGCAACCTCAGAGGCTCCCTGCAAAGGATTTTACCATTCGACAGGCAATAGATGTGAATGTATGAACAGCAACAAACGCAATGACTCTCCCGGGGTGATGAAGAGCCTCTTCATGGTCTACCTGATTCTTGGCGGACACCTTCTCCTCATCGTGGCGCTCTGTTTTTTTGTCCTCTTTTTCCGGGGCCTCGTCAACTACCTGCCCTGGATCTTTATGGGCGGTGTCAGCCTTGTGGCCCTTTCGGCCTTCCTCATTTACAAACGCATGAAAACGGAAGGCAAGGCACTGAAAGAGATCCTCTCCCTGCCCATGCTCCAGGGGAAAACCGTGGAGATCAGCATTCTCGGTGGACTCGCCTCCGTGCGTGTGGAAGACCCGCATCCGCAACAGCCCATGGCCATTGCCAACGACACGGGGAATCAGGGTCGCCCGATCCATGCCCTGCCCCCGTCGAGCCATGTGACGGAGCTCCTGGAGCTTGCCCACCTGCTCGACAACAACCTCATCACCATGGACGAATACAACAAGGCGAAAAAGAAAGTCATCAACTGAATCTGTGCCTCGTCTAAAAAAATGACCAAAAAAACCCCGTTTCACACGCACTGACGTGTAAAGCGGGGTTTTATATTTGAGGTCCTGAGACAGGCTCGCCACAGATGAGGCCTCTGCTAGTGGTCATACCCATTGGGGTTGTCCGACTGCCATCGCCAGGTATCCCGACACATGTCCTCCACGCCCTTTTCTGCCCGCCAGCCGATATCCGCTGCGGCTTTCTTCGGCGACGCATAACAGCAGGCGATGTCCCCGGCCCGTCGCGGTGCCACAATGTAGGGAACAGGCTGGCCAGAAGTCTTTTCAAAGGCCTTGACCATATCCAGAACACTGTACCCCTGACCGGTCCCCAAATTATAGATATAGAGCCCCGGAGCCTCCTCGGCGCCTTTCAGGGCACACAGATGCCCCTTGGCCAGATCCACCACATGGATAAAATCCCTGACCCCGGTGCCGTCGGGGGTGGGATAGTCATCGCCGAAAACGTTCAACCGCTCCAGCTTTCCGACGGCCACCTGGGCAATATACGGCATCAGGTTATTGGGAATCCCGTTGGGATCTTCCCCGATCCGTCCGCTCTCATGGGCCCCCACGGGGTTAAAGTACCGAAGCAGCACAACGCGCCAGGCGCTGTCCGCGACCAGAAGATCCTGAAGCATCTCTTCGACGAACAATTTTGAGCGGCCATAAGGGTTGGTGGCGCTAAGTGGAAAACTCTCGTCGATAGGCACCGTCTCCGGGTCCCCATAAACGGTCGCCGACGAAGAAAAAACGATGTTTTTCACCCCGGCGTTGTCCATGGCGTGAAGCAGATTCAATGTCCCGGTCAGATTGTTCCGATAATAGGCAAGGGGCATCTCCACCGACTCCCCCACAGCCTTAAGCCCTGCGAAATGAATGACGGCATGGAACTCAGCCGAGGCAAAAAGGGAGGCCAGAAGCGTCTCATCAAGGAGGTCTCCCTTGACAAACCTCAGCGTCTTTCCCGTCAATGATTGAACTCGCTTCAAGGACTCTTCCGAGCTGTTCGACAGATTATCCACCACGGTCACCTGATGACCGGATTCAAGCAATTCCAGACAGGTATGGCTCCCGATATATCCGGCGCCGCCTGTGACAAGTACATGCATAATGTCCTCTTATGATCCATAGACCCAAAAAAATTTAAAGAGCCGAAACAGTGCAACTGCCCTATCTCTCCAGCTCCTTGTCGTTGATGACAGCCAGCGGATTTTCACTCACCAGCTTTAACGCTTCCTTTTCACCCACGATTTTTGTCACCGCCTTCAACCCCGCACCCAGATGAGGCGTCCGGTAATCCCGATCATGGGCATCCGATGCCATGATATCTACAGCGCCCTTTTTCAGAAGATAGCGGGCACAGGAAGCGATATCCCGGCCAAAGGTTCCAGCGATACTGTCTGCGGTTATCTGAACCAGGGCCCCGGTCTCTTCCACCATCTGAAAAAGAAGCCGCGGATCCCTCAAAATGGTAGGATTTCGTTCCGGATGGGCGATGATGGGATGAAACCCGCGATCCTGATAGGCGCGCAACATACGCGTGGCAGCCTTTGGTAAATGGCTTCCTGGAAACTCCACCAGCACATAGCGAGACCCGTTAAGGGCAAAATCAGCCAGATTTTCCGGGTAAAAACCGGCCAGGATTTCCGCCCCGGGCAGCACCATGATATCAATCCCTTTTTCCTGGAGCCTTTCATTGAGACGCTGAATCAATGGCAGGTACAGCTGGGCATCCAGAAGATCCACGCCCGCATGAAAGGTAGCAACAATACGTGCAGTCCCCCCCTTCTCTGCCAGGGCGGCCATGGTGATGCTTTCCTCCATATCCTGAGAACCATCATCCACTCCGGGAAGAATATGACAGTGAATATCCGTCCATCGAGTCTGCAGCATAAATCGTATCCTTAGGTATCAACAAGTCATTTCGAATACTTAAAATATAAGATAAAACACCTCGGCGATGCCCCATGATAAAAGCGGTATTTTTCGGAGCAGTCGCACGTGCGAAGCGGTCTCACATTTCAGCGTCATTTCAAAATAGAGGCGGGGAAAAACCATCCAGACTAAAGCAACAAACGATTATACTACCGACAACTCACCCTTACGGCAATATATTTTCACTGTAGTGCACGAATTTTAACCACCCTATTCCGTCCATATCAGGCCCCTGAGGGACATTTCATATCAATATTTCTCTTTTCATACATGACATATTCCCCTATAGTCATACACTGTTCATGGTAGAGAATAGACGTCATATCCATCGGATGCGTCCCGGTTTAAAACCCCGTATCCACCGGATATGACTGAGACATATTGATGCTAATCATTATTACTCATTTCGGAGGTTCTTCATGTCTTACGAAACCATTCTTGTGAATGTGGAAAAAAATATTGCCACGCTTACCTTTAATCGTCCTAAAGCTCTCAACGCCCTGAACGACAAGCTTCTCACCGAACTCTCTACAGCACTTGACGAGATTGCCGCCCAGAAAAACATCCATGTTCTGGTGCTTACCGGGGCCGGGCACAAAGCCTTCGTGGCCGGAGCCGACATCACAGAGCTTGCGACTTTGGACGTCCCCCAGGGCAAACGGTGCTCACAAAAAGGCCATGCCGCCATTGGAAAACTCCAGGAACTGACGATCCCGGTTATTGCCGCCGTCAATGGTTTTGCCCTGGGGGGAGGCAGTGAAATGGCCCTGGCCAGTGATTTTATCTATGCGTCCGAAACAGCAAAATTTGGCCTGCCTGAGATTACCCTGGGTATTATTCCCGGTTTTGGCGGTACCCAGAGGCTCGCCCGAGCTGTGGGCGCAAACATCGCCAAAGAGATGATTCTTACCGGTAAAATGATTTCAGCCGCGGAAGCCAAAGAGATCGGCATGGTCAATAAAGTCGTGGCTCCGGAAGCCCTGATGGATGAAGTCATGAAAACCGCTGAAGCCATTGCTGCCAAAGGGCGGGTCCCGGTCAGCGCCGCCAAGCACGCCATCAATGCCGGCTTGAATGGTGACCTGCCTTCCGGGTGCGCCATCGAAGTGGAGGCTTTTGCCACGTGTGTCGCAAGTGGCGATGCCAAAGAGGGAACCAGCGCTTTTCTCGAAAAGAGAAAACCGATTTTTAATGCGGGCTCGCAGAAGTAAGGGCTGAAAAGGCCCACGGACGCACACGCCCCAGGCCACTCATAGCGGAGAATTCCTTCCTTGCCCCTTGCGGGCGTTGCTTTACCGGAAAATATGTCCGGCGGTCATTTACTGGCCGCCGGTTTTTTTTGACACCATCGTTTCCCTTTACGTCAAGTTCCCTCTGGCTCTTTACCTAAAATAAAAAAGGCCTCGCGTCCCCATACTTCCCATTTATTCAGACTGTTACCCCCTTGGCCCACGTCTTCTTGCCCAGTCAACACGGAGCCTGGGTTCACACTTTTACAACCCGCGCCTATCCGCACGTTATCAAAGTGTTTTTGATCAAAAATTGGGGTGTATACGTTGTTTTTTGTGTGACTTTTACAGGTGAATCCTTTATGACCTGATGACTGTATAGATATGATTGACACAGAACCGTGGCCTCACGGAACTTCATGCCCTTGCATTTGAGCCCATACACATTTTCAGGCCCGGTGTTTTCATCCGAAGTTCGGAGTTCACGGCATTCCCCATAGACACAGTATGTAGAGGACAGTTCGCATGATTTACGATATTGACTTTGAAACGATGCCGAGGGAAGCCTTGGAAGCGATTCAGCTCAGGCGACTTCAAAGCACCCTTGAAAATGTTTACGCCAAGGTTCCTTTTTATCAGAAAAAATTTAAGGAGGCGGGTCTTGTCCCCGGAGATATCCGCTCTCTCAAAGATCTTTCTCTGCTGCCTTTCACCACGAAGCAGGACCTGAGGGACAACTACCCCTACGGCATGTTTGCCGTCCCCATGGAGAGCGTGGTCCGTATTCACGCCTCATCCGGTACGACAGGGTCCCCCACGGTCGTCGGCTACACACGACGGGATATTGATACCTGGTCCAACCTCATGGCCCGCGCCCTCAGCGCTGGGGGTGCCACCCGCGGGGACATCATTCATAACGCCTACGGATACGGCCTGTTCACCGGCGGCCTCGGTGTCCACTACGGCGCTGAAAAATTGGGTGCCTCGGTGATTCCGGTTTCCGGCGGCAACACCAAGCGCCAGATCGTCATCATGAAAGATTTTGGTCCCACCATACTCACAGCCACCCCCTCCTACACCCTGCACCTTGCCGAAGTGGCCAAAGAGATGGGTTTCTCCTTAGCCGACCTCAACTTCAAGTTTGGCATTTTTGGTGCCGAACCCTGGAGTGAGAACATGCGCAAGGAGTTGGAAGAGACCCTGGGCATCGACGCAGTGGATATCTACGGGCTCAGCGAGGTCATGGGGCCCGGTGTCGCCATTGAGTGCCATGAGGCCAAAAATGGCCTCCACATCTTCGAAGACCATTTCATTCCAGAAATCATCGACCCGATCACCGAAGAGATTCTGCCCTATGGAGAAACAGGGGAACTTGTCTTCACCTCCATCACCAAAGAAGCCTTCCCCATTATCCGCTACCGAACCCGGGACATCACCTCACTCCACCCCGAGCCCTGCATCTGCGGGCGGACCCACATCCGCATGAAGCGCGTCAGCGGACGCACCGATGACATGCTCATCATTCGCGGGGTCAACGTCTTCCCCTCACAGATTGAAAGCGTGCTCATGAAGAGCTCGGATACCACGCCCCACTATCAGCTGGTGGTGGATCGTGAGAACAACCTTGATACCCTGACGGTGAAGGTGGAAGTCAGCGAAACCCTCTTCGCTGATGAAATCCGGATGCTTCAAAACACGGAGAAAAAAATCTCCAAAGATATCAAAGAATATCTGGGTGTCTCCGCCAAAGTCATGCTGGTGGAACCGAAATCCATTGCAAGAAGCGAAGGAAAAGCGGTAAGAGTCATTGACAACAGAAAGCGATAGGCCGAGAATAACGGAGATATCCGTGAGCCGGAAATAGACTCAAAACACGGCCAGGCCGTGAACATTTTTCGGCTCCTTCTATCGGGATGTGCCACCTGAGGCGTCCCGACAGTCTGGCGAGGTCATCATTTTTAATTTATTACGATGCTCATGAAAGGAGGCCTTTGATGCGCGTTGAACAGATATCTATTTTCCTTGAGAATACAGGCGGGCGAATTGCCGAGGTTACCACGATTCTTTCCGCCGCTTCTGTCAATATCCGCGCGCTCTCCCTTGCGGATACCACAGATTTCGGCGTACTCAGACTCATTGTCGATGACAATGAAACGGCCGAAAAGGTCCTGAAAGAGAACGGATTCTCTGTGGGCAAGACCAGCGTCGCTGCCGTGGCTGTTGAAGACAAGCCCGGAGGTCTCAACCGTATCCTGATTCTTCTTGCCAAGGCGGACATCAACGTGGAGTACATGTACGCCCTGCAGCAGAACGGGGACCACGCCGTGATGATCTTCCGGTTCGACAATATCGATGATGCCGTCAAGCTTCTCGACAGTGAAGGCATTCGCGTCTACAAAGCAAGCGAAGTTGCCTCTCTGTAAGTCGTGGGCCGTCAGGGTCTTATGACCCTGATGGCCACGCTGTCTCACCTCTGGCACATCAAAAAAGCGGAACCCTTTACCGGGTCCGCTTTTTTCTTTGGAGTTCTCTCGTCATGCCCCAGAAAAAAGCCCACAAACTCTCTGAAGAGTTAGAACGCCGCCTGCTCCATGGCCTTCATCTGGAGTGGTCTTCGGCGAAAGCAAGCAACCCGGACCCACGCATTCAAACCCTCACCCCTCCCGTGTTCGCCCTCAACGACGCCACGGGGACGCTGGCCCTCTGGAATGGAAGCCGACGCGAGATCTCGTTTAGCCGACAATTTCTCTCTCTTCACCCCTGGGATGCCATCCGGGAAGTCCTACTGCATGAAATGGCTCACCAGGTCGCCCATGAAATACTCGGCGCGGCAGACCAACCGCCCCATGGCCCATCATTCAGGCTCGCCTGCGACCTCCTCGGAGCCAACCCCAAAGCCTCTGGCAGCTACCCGAGCTTGAGAGAGCGACTCGCCATGGGCCACACCTCACCCGAAGATGCCCTCACCCAGCGAATTCAAAAGCTGTTTGCCCTGGCCCAGAGTACCAACCCCCATGAATCCGAAGCGGCCCTTGCCAAGGCCCGGTCCCTCATGGAAAAACACCGCATCGACACCCTTGAAACCAAGGGTCCGCACGATGAATACACCACCCTTTTCCTCGGCCAACCGGCCCTGCGACATCACCGGGAGTATTATGCCCTTGCCAACCTTCTGACCGAGCACTATTTTGTCCGCTGTATCTGGGCCATGGCCTGTGTGGTGGAGAAGGGAAAAATGGGACGTGTCCTGGAAGTCAGCGGCGCCCGGTCCCATGTGTTGACGGCAGAGTATGTTTACCACTTTATCCTGAAAGCCGTAGACCGAGCCTGGATGGACCTACAAAAAGAGGGGGGACAAACACTCGGCCGATATCGCAAAAGCGATTTCGCCGAAGGCCTTGTGGAGGGCTTTTCTCAAACATTAAGGGAAGACAAAAAAAAGGGCGAGATGTCCCTGCTTCCCGAATGGGTCAAAGACCCGGTGCTTGATGCCTATATGGGCAGACGCTACCCCCGGGTGACCACCCGGACCCGCCGCGTCAACCACGTGGATGGCCAGCTCATCAGCAAAGGAAAAGAAGCCGGCCGCCGCATCACCCTCCGTCCAGGGGTCGAAAAAAAAAGGGCACCCAAAGGCACCCTTCTTACCGAATAAAGTTGTTAAAAACGTTCTTCGTTCTTGGTGCTTCGTTTGAGGAGTCGCTGCGGGATATTTCACAAAAAAACGATAGCACCGAATAAATAAGGCGTTATTACAAGCCGTTACCGTGGTAAACCTAAGGCATTTCTCACCCTTCGGGCGAGCCGAATGAACGATCAGGGCTAACCTCGGTCAAAGCCCCCGACCAGGTGCAGGTGGAGATGAAACACCTCCTGACCGCCGCCCTTCTCCACGTTAAAGAAGACCCGGTAGCCTGACTTGTCGGTCTTCTCTTTGACGGCCAGCCCTTTGGCCACGGTCATCATCCGCCCCACCAGGGCCTCATCCACCGCTTCAAGGTCATTGATGCTTCGAATATGCTTTCGGGGAATGATCAGAAGGTGTACCGGGGCCTTAGGGTTGATGTCCCGAATGGCAATCATCTCGTCATCTTCGTAAATAAATTCAGAAGGGATCTCTTTGCCAATAATCTTGCAGAAAATGCAGTCAGCAGCCACAGCCACTCCTTTCGTGTTCTAAGTCATCTTGTTGTTGGATTCGTGCGGCCCAACAAACAGCGGCCCGATAGCTATGATAAGCTCCGAGCCGTTATCGTGTCTCACCGTATATGAAAAACACCGGACCAGGATCCAATGAGGTCTTCTTCCGTCAATGCCTCATCAAGCTCATGAAGGAACTGACGTCTCGGAATCTCTTCAGCCCCGAACCGGAGGAGGTGATCCGTGGTCATCTGGCAATCGATAAACCGAAAACCCTCCTCTTTCAGAAACCGTACGAGCTGAACAAAGCAAACCTTGGAGGCATCGGGTTTCCGGGCAAACATCGACTCCCCGAAAAAAGCACGGCCCAGAGAAACCCCGTAGAGGCCCCCCACCAGCTCGTCCCCGTCCCACGCCTCCACAGAGTGAGCAAAGCCCTCTTTATGCAAGAGGGTATACGCCTCCTGCATCTCATCGACAATCCAGGTCCCCTCTTCTTCGGCCCGCCGGATGGTCGCGCAGCTTGAGATCACCTCGGCAAAAGCCCGATCCATGGTCACCCGATAGGGGGCTCGCCTCAGGGTTTTGCGTAAGGAGCGATTCACCACCAGGTTCTCAGGATAAAGGACCAACCGGGGGTCTGGAGACCACCAGAGGATCGGCTCACCAGGGCTGTACCAGGGAAAAATGCCCATGGAATATGCCAGGATCAGGCGATGCACCGCAAGATCCCCTCCCAGGGCAAGAAGTCCATCCCGTCGTGAGAGCTGGGGGGGAGGAAAGGTCACCTGATCGGACAGTTGAAACAAGGGCATCTGTCGTCACCCTATGCAAAACTGAAGGTAAGTGCGTCTTGCCGCAGTCCGATGGTCACGGTCCCGCCCCTGGACAATCGCCCAAAGAGGAGCTCATCAGCCAACAGGTCTTTAATGGAGGTCTGAATCAACCGTCCCAGGGGTCTGGCACCATAATCGGGGTTGTAGCCCTTCACAGCCAGCCAGTGCCTGGCCTTCGGCGTCAATTTCAGATTCACCTTTCGATCGGAAAGCTGCCCCTTCATTTCGACGATAAACTTGTCCACGATCATCTCCATCACCTTTTCCGACAGGGCTTTAAACGTGATGATGGCATCCAGGCGATTTCGAAATTCAGGACTGAAAATACGCTCAACAGCGCTGCGACCTTTGCCTTCGATCTCGTCTTTGGGGCTGCCAAAGCCAATGGTCTTGGTACTCATCTCCCGAGCACCGGCGTTGGAGCTCATAAGGATGACCACATTACGGAAATCCGCTTTCTTGCCATTGTTGTCCGTCAGGGTTCCATGGTCCATCACCTGCAGCAGGATATTGATAAGATCGGGGTGTGCTTTTTCAATCTCATCCATCAGCAGCACACAGTGCGGGGTCTTGCGAATCCGCTCGGTGAGAAGCCCACCCTGTTCGAATCCCACATAGCCCGGAGGCGCTCCGATGAGTCGTGCCACGGCGTGTTTTTCCATGTACTCGCTCATATCAAAACGCAGAAACTCGACGCCCAGATTAAGGGCCAACTGTTTGGCCACCTCGGTTTTTCCAACGCCCGTGGGCCCGGAAAAGAGAAAAGAACCGATGGGCTTATCAGGAATCGAGAGTCCGGCACGGGAACGCTTGATGGCGGTAATCAATCCGTCCAGGGCTTCATCCTGACCAAAAATTGCACGTTTCATTCGTTTGCCAAGGGTCTTGAGGCGATCTCGGTCAGATCTGGAGACACTGCGCGCCGGAATCTTGGCGATGACGGCCACCACCTTCTCCATATCGGCTACGCGCACCTTCCGAGTGGTGTCTTCTTCGTCAAGACGTTTAAGCACACCGGCTTCATCAATCACATCGATGGCTTTGTCCGGCAGGTAGCGATCATTGATGTGTTTGAAAGAAAGATCCGCCGCCGCTTCGAGGGCGGCCGGGGTGTAGATCACCTGATGATGGGATTCAAACCGATCCTTCAGACCGTTTAAAATCTCTACGGTCTCGGCGACACTGGGCTCTCGGATGTCAATCTTTTCAAATCGGCGGGAAAGGGCCCGGTCTTTCTCAAAATTGTTTTTGTACTCTTCGTAGGTGGTGGACCCCATGCACCGCAGCTCGCCATTTCCGAGCACGGGCTTGAGCATGTTGGAGGCATCAATGGAGCCGCTGCTGGTGGCACCCGCCCCGACGACCGTATGAATTTCGTCAATGTAAAGGATCACATTGGGAATCGCCTTCAGGGATTCAATCACCCCTTTCATCCGCTTTTCAAAGTCACCCCGAAACTTGGTTCCGGCAAGCACCGCAGGAAGGTCAAGAGAGTATATCTTGGTATCCCTCAAGGGCTCGGGCACCACCCCCGAGGCCACCATTTGTGCCAGCCCTTCGGCAAGGGCGGTTTTGCCCACCCCGGGGTCCCCCACAAAGATCGGGTTGTTCTTCCGGCGACGAAGCAGCACCTGAATAATGCGCTGCAACTCCCGGGTGCGGCCGATCAGAGGATCAAGACGCCCTTCGAGAGCTCGTTCCACAAGATCTACGGTATAAAGATTCAGAGGATCTGTCTCCTCCTTATCCTCACGCGAATCTCCGCCTTCGGGGCCGGACTGGCCGTCCCCGGCCGGGGTTTGTTTCTGCTCGTGCTCATGGGAAATGTACCTGAGCACCGAGAGCCGGGTCACCCCTTCTGTCTCCAGAAAATAGCTGGCGTGGGAATCCCGTTCCTGAAAAATGGAGGCAATGACATCGCCCACCTCCACCTCTTTCTTCTCTGCCGAACGCACATGTGAGACAGCCCGCTGGATGACCCGCTGAAAGCCCAGGGTCTGTTGGAGCACGTAATCTTCGGCGCCATCGAGCCTCTCGATCTTCTCCTGAAGAAAAGCATCCACCTTGCTCTTAAGCTCAATGGTATCGCCACCACAGCTCTCAATAATATCAATGCCGGTGGGATCGTGAAGGATGGCAAACAGAACATGCTCAATGCACACATATTCATGGCGTCTTTTTTTTGCTTCGCGAACGGCAAAGCCCAAGGTTGCGCTGAGTTCTCTGCTTATCATAGGTCGTTTTTCTCCATAACACTTCGCAAAGGGTAACCGTTTTCTTCGGCTATTTCATGGACGGCATCCACTTTGGTTTCTGCCACCTCGTACGTGTAAATCCCGCACAACCCCTTGCCCTGATGGTGAACATGAAGCATGGTCTCCGTCGCCTTCTCCTTTGATTGACGAAAAACCGTCATCAGGATATCCACCACAAAATCCATGGGAGTGTAGTCATCATTGATAAGGTAGACCCGATACATGGGCGGTTCGATCAGCCTGGTTTCCCTGTCGACCTCTATGTCTTCCTGCAGATCGGGATGATTCTCGGCCATTGGTCACTCATTCCCCCCTGAAATCCTATGGTTGAAATTATAACACAGAACAAGACAAAAAAGCATCGACGATCATTGAGGGCCAGGGGGTTGCATGTGAATAGGGGGATGGAAGGTCCACATGCCTTTGCCCTTACAGGGATCATCGATGCTTTTGTTACCGATAAACGAAGCAACCCATCACAGCTGGCCGCAACATTTTTTATATTTTTTTCCGCTTCCACAGGGACAGGGATCGTTTCGCCCGACCTTGTTATCCGCATTCCGCGTGGGCTGCTTTGCGGCTCCACTCTCATTATGGGAGTACGAAAGCCGGGACTGCTTCCGCTCGGGGTTCACCTCTTCGACCTGCTCCGGCTCGGCGATCTGAATACGGAACAAAATAGCCACCACCTCTTCCTGAATCCGATCAATCATACCCTGGAACATCTCAAAGCCCTCTTTTTTATAAACGATCAGAGGGTTCTGCTGGGCATAGCCACGAAGGCCGACGCCTTCTTTAAGGTGATCCATGGAGAGGAGATGATCCTTCCAGTGATTGTCCACGGTCTGAAGAATCACATAGCGTTCGAGCTGGCGAAACTGATCCGCCCCGATCAGGTCCTCCTTGCCGCCCATGATCCCCAGGACGTGCTCGTAAATCTGCTCACCCAATCGATCCCGCGTGATATCATTTTGCGTGGCGTCCACCGCAAGGGCGGTGTTGAAATGGCTCCCCATCAACTGGGCGAATGTCTCCCAGTCCCAGGATTCGGGCATCGCCTTCTCCACAACAATCTTGGCGGCAATGTCCCAGGCCACGCCTTCGACCATGCGCAGCACCTCGCCATGGAGGTCTCCGCCCCGAAGGGCTTCGCGACGCTGGCGATAAATCACTTCGCGCTGTTTGTTCATCACGTCATCATATTCAAGGATGTGCTTTCGAATATCGAAGTTGTGACCTTCCACTTTCCTCTGGGCATTTTCGATGGCCCGTGAGATCAGGCGGTGCTCAATCGGCTCTCCGTCTTCAAGGCCGAGTCGTTCCATAATAGCGGTGATACGCTCCCCACCGAAAATACGAAGCAGGTCGTCTTCAAGGGAGAGAAAATAACGCGAGAGGCCGGGGTCACCCTGCCGCCCGGAGCGGCCACGAAGCTGATTGTCAATACGGCGGCTGTCATGACGTTCGGTCCCCAGAATATAAAGGCCCCCAAGATCGGTCACCCCTTCGCCCAACACAATATCGGTCCCTCGACCGGCCATGTTGGTAGAAAGGGTCACGGAGCCCTTCTGCCCGGCCATGGCGACAATTTCCGCCTCCTTGCCGTGATGCTTGGCGTTCAACACCTCATGCTGGACACCCTTCTTGCCCAGTTTCTTGCTGAGCTGTTCGGACATATCGATGGAGATCGTCCCCACCAGCACAGGCTGACCCGTTTTATGCACACTGATGATCTCTTCAACCACCGCTTCAAATTTTTCCTTGCGGGTTTTGTAGATCACATCCGGCATGTCCTTGCGGATCATGGGCTTATTGGTGGGAATGACCAGACACTCCAGGCTGTAAATCTTCATAAATTCTTCCGCCTCGGTCATGGCCGTACCGGTCATGCCGCAAAGCGTTTCGTACATACGGAAGTAATTCTGAAATGTGATGGAAGCCAGGGTCTGGTTTTCATTTTCAATATGGACATTTTCCTTGGCTTCCAGTGCCTGGTGAAGGCCTTCGCTGTACCGTCGCCCTTCCATGAGACGCCCGGTAAACTCATCGACGATCACCACCTTGCCGTCCTTGACAATGTAATCGGTGTCGCGCTTGAACGACGCGTGGGCCTTGAGCGCCTGGTTTACGTGATGAAGCACTTCAATATTGGCCTGATCAAAGAGGTTCTCTACGTTAAGCTTCTCTTCGGCTTTTTGAACCCCCTCATCGGTCAGGCTCACGCTGCGGGATTTTTCATCCACGGTGTAATCCACATCGGCCTTAAAAAGAGGCATGATGCTGTTGACAACGCCATAAAGCTGGGTGGACTGCTCCGCCGGGCCTGAAATAATCAAAGGGGTTCGAGCTTCGTCGATGAGGATACTGTCGACCTCATCCACAATAGCAAAATTAAGATCTCTCTGGACCAACTGATCCTTCGTGAACTTCATGTTGTCCCGAAGGTAATCGAAACCGAATTCGTTGTTGGTCCCGTAGGTAATATCGGCGTTGTACGCGGCCTTCCTCTGACGATCATCAAGGCCATGAACAATATTACCGACCTTAAGTCCCATAAAATTGTAAAGTCTGCCCATCCACTCCGCGTCACGTGAGGCGAGGTAGTCGTTGACAGTCACCACATGGACACCCTTGCCCGTCAGTGCGTTCAAGTAGGCCGGGAGGGTGGCCACCAGGGTCTTGCCCTCACCGGTTTTCATTTCGGTGATCATCCCGCTGTGAAGGGCCATGCCACCGATAAGCTGGCTGTCGTAATGCCTCATTTCAAGGACTCGGCAGGAGGCTTCGCGAACGGCGGCAAAAGATTCAGGAAGCAGATCGTCGAGGGTTTCCCCTTGTGCATAGCGTTCCTTAAAAGCCGGGGTCAGAGCCTGGAGCGCCTCGTCATCCAAAGACTTGTATGTCTCTTCCAGCGCGTTGATTTGCTCCACGATCAGGGCAAGACGTTTAATCACACGATCGTTTTTCGTTCCAAACAGTCGGGTCAGTAAGTTTATCAGCATCGGCTGTATTCCTCTTTCAGCGGGAAACCGTTCTTAATTTTATAATCATCAAATGATAGCCTCAACGCATAGACAATGGCCATGCATTCGGCCAGGGGACGCCATGGAGGATTCCATGACAATGAGGGGACCTTCGGTGGCGGTTCTCTATTCATTTTTGTCAACACGAGGGAAGCCCATGGGGTGCCGGGGCTCGGCATCCGCCACATAGTTGTACAAAACGGGGATAAAATCAAGGGAAAGGCGTGGGATGAAGCGGTAAAAAGAAAGCGATGACAACGTTGGATCAATCAAGAATATATTTCGCAGGGTCCATCGGCATACCGTTAAGACGCACTTCATAGTGAAGATGGGGACCCGTGCTTCGCCCGGTATTTCCCATCAGACCGATGGTTTCTCCACGTTTTACATGCTCGCCCCGTTTTTTCAAGGTTTTCGACATGTGACCATAACGGGTCACCATGCCATGCCCATGATCGATGCTCACCATAATCCCCATGGACCCGAGAGGGCCTGAATAGGTCACCACGCCATCGGCCGGGGCATAAATCGGAGTGCCCACGTGGTTGGCAATATCGTACCCCTTGTGAAATCTTTTTTTCCCGGTAAAGGGGGAGGTGCGGTTGCCAAACTTGGAGGAAATCCACCCGGTGGTGGGACGAATAGCCGGCGTGGATTCAAGGATGGATCGTTTCTCATCCAAAATATCGTAAAGAGAGGCAAAACGGCCCAGCTCCGCCTCGGCGGCCAGGCTGGACTCACGAATCTGATCCCCCATTTCCCGGACAAGAGCCTCGCCCTGTTCATGGATCACCAGATTGGTATCGATGTCTTCGGGAATCGCCCCCCCCACGCCAAAAAGGTTGCCTCCCATGGCTGAAGGTCCGAGATTGGCGATGACACGAATCTTCTTTTCGAACTCATAAAGCCCTAGAAGATTGCCCTTCAAGCCGTTGATCTCGTTTGCCATGGCCAGAAGTTGCCCATCCCGCGATTGAACCTCCGCCTCTTTGCGTTGCAAGGCAATAGACAGATCCGCGGCGGCCTGCTGATGATAAAAAGAACCCCAGCGGGAATAGAGGGCCATGGAAGAAAGGGATGAGATGGCAACAAGAAGGGCCACGAGGGCCAAGGCAGATCGCCCTGACAAGGCGATCTGACGGAAGGGTCTTTTCCCGGGTCCAAGTATATAAAAGGTGTACTTGTTTTTCATACGCTCCATGATATCGCTGCCAGGGAAATGACTCAAACCCTGAAATGAACGGTGGCAATTCTGCTGCAGACACAAGCCGTTTCGTGCGCCCGAAGCAAGAGAGGTGCAATGCTCTTATCACACCCCCATTATCCCAATTTTCAGGATAAGTTGCTAACACGAAAAGGCCCAACTGTCAAGCATCACACCAGAAATTCCCTGCCCTTTTGCAGGCCATGGCCGGGTCGTTTTTTTCCATAAAAAGAATCCGACCAGGACCCCGCAAAGGCCGTTTTTTTATCTTCATTCCAAGGCATTGTTCTTCCCATGCGATGGCCCTGCACGTTACCGGATCAAATCAGGAAGCCACATGATCAGGCCCGGAACAAAGGTAATAAGAAGAAGCACCGCCAACTGAATCAAGAGAAAGGGCATCACCGCCCGGGAGACAAAAAGCAAGCCCCGTCCTGCGATGGATCCGGTAATAAAAAGGCTCACCCCCATGGGGGGCGTGCAGTATCCGATGGCCAGGTTCACGGTAAGGATCAGGCCAAAATGAATGGGGTCCACACCAAAATGGGGGAGCATGGGAATCAGCACCGGCCCCAGGATCAATGTGGCGGAGATAATGTCCATGAACATCCCCGTCAGAAGAAGCAGCAGGTTCATCATGAGAAGAAATCCCCACTCGGATGAAACTGTCAGCATCACCGCCTCGGTGATGCGCCCCGGAATATTCTCAAAGGTCAGGTAGCGCCCGAAACAGGTGGCACCGGCCACAATGATAAGTAGCGTCGCCGAGGTGACCGCCGAGCTCACGGTAATCTGCTTGAGATCCACAAGGTTCATGGATCGATGGATAAAAAGCTCCACCCCAAAGGCATAAACACAAGCGACCACCGCCGCCTCATTGGCCGTAAAGACACCGGAAAAAATTCCGCCGAAAATAATCACCGGAAGCATCAAGGCCCAGAACCCTTCTTTGAGTGCCGCACAAATCTCCCCAGAACCCGAGGGCTGTCGCTTTTGAACCCGCCCACCGCGTCGATAAAGAATCCCAGTGTAGAGGCAGATCCCCAGAACGATGAGCAGTCCGGGAAGAAAACCTGTTAGAAACAATGCCTCCAGAGAGACGTTGCTGATCATGCTGTACAGAATCATCCCGATACTGGGGGGAATGATCACGCCCAGGTTGGGAGAGGTGGCCATCAGGCCCACGGTATAAGATTCATCATAGCCATGTTCCAGAAGGGCTGGAATCATGAAGCCGCCGATGGCCACCACCGTCGCCACGGTGGATCCGGAGATAGCGCCGAACAGACCGCAGGCCACGACCCCTGCCATGCCGAGCCCTCCGGGAAGCCAGCCCACCAGCACGTCAGCCACACGAATCAGCCTGGCAACAATGCTTCCGGCGGTCATGATGTTGCCGCAGAGAATAAAAAAGAGAACCACCACCAAAGCAAAATTATCGAGGCTCCTGAACAGGGTCTGCACCAGCAGAAGAACCGGCATGTCCGCAAAGAGAAGAAACCCACAGGCGGCCGTAAAAAAAAGGGCAATACCCACCGGAATATAAGCGGCCATACACCCCAGAAGCAAAGAGAGAATGATCAGATCGTTACTGCCCATGTGTCGACCCACCTTGCTTGCCTGCATCCCCGTTCGACAACGCCCCGTCCCCTCCCCCCACCCGCAGGGCGGCCGCCTGAACAAGCGCACGGAACCCCATCATGGCCCCGGAGAGGGGAAGAATACCGTAAAGCCAAGCCGTGGGAATCTGCATGATAATGGTCTTCTGACCGGTTCTCATCTGAAGCATGGCCATCTCGGTGCCATAGACAATCAAAATGCCGGCAAAAAGAAGGGTCGCCCCGTAAGAGAACAACAGGAGAGGACGCTTCAGCCTGGGAAAAAACTGAACCAGGGCGTCAATGCGCACCATGGCACCATTTTTTACGGCACGACTGCACCCCACGAAGGTGGTGTAAATAATGACCAGCCGGACGAGTTCCTCGGACCAGGCCAGAGAATGATTAAACCCGTACCGAAGCACCACATTGGCGAAAAGAGCTATCAGGGCGACCATGACGGTCAAAAAAAGTGACCACTCCTCAAAAAAGGTGACCCCACGATCTATTTTTAAAACCATTTTTGAAACCATTGATGCCATACCAAATCTATCCATGAAGGGTGAAGGGCTAAGGGACTCACCTTGCCACCGGCGGTTACTTACTGCTCGAAATAACCCAGGTGATTCCGAACCTCTGAGAGGTAATCGCCGGAACGGTGGGTATCTCCCTCGTAAAGACGGTTGATCTCCTTTTTCCAGTTCTGATGCACCGTGTCCCCCTTCTTCTTCAGCAGGGCAAGTTCCTCTTCAGGCAAGGCATAAAAGGTCACGCCCGTTGCCTTGGCCTCGGCGATCTGTGCCTCTTCCTGGGCCCGGGTCTCCTCTCGAATATCGGCACAGACCTCATGCACCACCTCAATAAACACAGCACGCAGATCTTCAGGGAGCTTTTCCAGCCAAGCCGTGTTGAAGACCCAGATAAAGAGCCCCTGGGCGTAATTGACCTGGGTGTAATACTTGGCTACTTCAAATTTTTTGGTGATATTACAGACCATGGGGGTATGGTCCAGGCCTGTAATCACCCCCTGTTTCAGGGAAACAGGGACGTCCGGCCAGGGCATAACCACAGGATTCAGCCCCCAGGCATCATAAAGAGACTTGTTCACGCTGGCCTCGGCAATGCGAAACTTTACCTTCCGTGCATCGTCCAGACGGAGGACCGGCGTGGTGGTGGCCCAGCCATAACTCCCGTATCCTGTGATCTCCAGGCCGGTGATGCCCTGATGATCCATCGCCCTCATGAAATGATCGAAGAGCGGCCCGCTCGCAATGAAACGATCCAGTTTATCAAAGGAATTGACCAGGAAAGGAAGATTAACCAGCCCAAATCGAGGCCCCAGATTGGTGGCTGCGACCGAACTCACGGCCATGCCCTGAATGGCTCCCATCTGCAATTGATTGAGGACCTCTACCTCGCCGCCCAGGACTGAAAGAGGCTTAAAATCGAGATAAATCTTTCCACCGGTCCGTTTCCACAAGGCATCCCGAATGGCGAACCCGGCATGAACCCCCTTCATGACCGGATGCGATACATTGGAGACAATGCACCGATAAGCGGCTGTCGAAGGGTCAAAGGCGGGCTTCCATTGATCCAGGGGAGAGGCGGCCACGGGTACAGAAGCCCCTTTCTCAGCCACGTCTGCCTTGGACTCACCGTCTCGACTGCATCCCGCCGTTAAAAGCACCCCCAAAGAAATCACGCACAGAACCCACCGCCGACCCACCGTCCATGTTTTCAGATTCACTTTTTTTCTCCTTATTTGCATTGATGACCCCCGCCCACTTTATGACCAACGGTCATTCACCTGCACAAAAAAATACGGGACATCGAAGCAAAGAAACCGTCTCGGCATCTTTGCTTCGCCCGCATGTCACGATTTGTCGATATGCAGCACCAGCGTCCGAATCGCCTGGCGCAAATCCTCTTTATCAATGCCGGTGCTTCCCAGAAGGATTTGGATCAAATATCCTTCAAAAAGCGCGGTGACGATGGCTCCCAGCTTCTTGGAGGGAAACGCCGGATTTTCACGATGAGGTTCCACGATGTCCGCAAAGAGATCGCTGGAGAGCCGGTAAAAGCCCTTGTTAAGCTCCTGCCTCACCTCATCGTTGCCCGCCGCATGAATGGTAAACTCCAGAAAAACCCGGGCCCATTTGCCGTCATCCAGAATCTGATCAAGGAAATCAATGATCACCTCGATCACATCATCCATACTGGATGCCTGATTCAAAGAATCCACACGGCGCGACCGGTAAAGTCGGTACTTCTCTTCCATGATACTCAGAAACAGGTCATCTTTGCTCTTCCAGTACCGGTAAAAGTTTCCCTTTGCATATCCGGCATGCTCTGTAATCTCAGAAATCGTGGTGGTGTTGAATCCTTTTTCTCCAAAATAATACACGGCAGAGGCCCTGAGTTCATCGTGGGTCTCCATCGATTTTTCCTGTTGTCGTCGCGCCATGTCGCCACCCGCCTGTTCACTTAAAAACCGACAAATTTATGCTGCCGTTCATTTTTTGACCGTTGGTCACTATTTGCTGATTATTAAAGCTGCTTGCCCCGTCTGTCAACAAAAAAGAGAAAAAAGCCATTTACGAAGACACCCAAATCCGATCTCTCTCCGTTTAAAACAGGCCTGCCCTTTCATCCAACCCCGCCATGATATTCATGTTTTGAATGGCCTGCCCTGAAGCCCCCTTCACAAGGTTATCAATGGCAGAAACCACCACCAGACGCCCATTGCGAGGGTCCGATGAGAGACCGATATCGCAGAAATTGGTGTGTTGAACATGGAGGATATCCGGCATCTTGCCCTTCTCCCTCAGTCGAACAAAAGGACGTTCGGAATACGCTGCCTCAAGCGCTTTCCTTGCATCCTCTTCGGTTTTACCGTCGACCAGGGTGCAATAGATCGTGGAGAGCATGCCGCGCGTCATGGGCAGAAGATGCGGAATAAAGGTAATCTCCATGTCGGCACCATGGGCCAGTGACAACACCTCTTCAATTTCAGGTCGGTGACGATGGCCCTCCACCTTGTAAGGCTTAAACGATTCGTTGGCTTCACAAAAATGAGCCCCCAGGGAGAGGCCACGTCCTGCACCGCTCACCCCTGATTTGGAATCAGAAACAATCCCTTCGGCTTTAATGATGCCGGCTCTCAGAAGTGGGACCAAGGCCAGAAGGATGGTGGTGGGATAACACCCAGGGTTCCCCACAACCCGAGCCTTTCGAATCTCATCATGATAAAGCTCACACAGGCCGTAGACGGCATGTTCAGAGAGCTCGGGAGCTGTATGGGGCTGGTACCAAGCCTCATAGGCTGTCACATTGCGAAACCTGAAGTCTGCCGACAGATCCACCACGCGAACCCCTCTTTCCAGAAGCTCGGGGACGATACCCATCGGGATTTTATGGGGAAGTGCGGTAAAGGCAATATCCACCCGCTCACTGAATGTTTCGGGATCATACGCTTCACAAACCAGCTCCGAACGCCCCGCAAGGGCCGGATACACATCGCTGATCTTTGTGCCTTTATATTGCCGTGAGGTGATCACAGTGAGCTCTACGTCAGGATGCGCTGAAAGCATACGCACAAGCTCCGCGCCTGTGTATCCCGTCGCACCGATGATTCCTGCCTTTATCATAGTCACCTCCAACGATCGATCATTCAAAGTTCTTCGTGTTATTCCGGAAGCTTAACGCCTCTCGCCTGAAAAAATGGCATGGAATCAGAAGAACTTTATAGTTTCCATAAATAAACATACAATTTAGATGAGTGGCAGCTTAAATAATATCGCCCATTTTAATATAAGGTGCCCGGATTGAGACACGACCGGTCATTTGTCCGCCTATCTAAAGATTGTACAACGATTTTTTTCAGTCTCCCTTATACCCCCTGCCCGCTATTTTTTCAACAAACCGTTTGCTCTCAAAAACCCTGTAACACCCATATCAAGGGCCTTGGAAGGAGGCGGGCAATCGCCCATAGCATGTTGACAATATGACACTTTCTCTATAAGATCTAAGACTAAAGTTTCATGATGCCGCAACGGTTGATTAGAAATCATATGCAACACAAATCAAACCCATCCACGTTTATTGGTTTTTTCGTCCTGCTTAATTCGCGACATCTCAATGGATACACGTTTCAACCTGGCACCCCAAGGCATCACCCTGTATTCCAAACACCCCGTTTATGCCTTAGCACATCATCGGTTTCGCCCAGAGGTCTCCGGGTCCATGTTGGTATCAGGCTCTTATCAATCCATTTATATTAACACTGTCTCCATCAATAAGGAGGAACCCATGAACCAGGTTTTCACCGAAATGTTCAAAGGCTTTGACTCTTGGAAGAGTTGGGACATGTCAAAAAACCTCGAAATGTTCAACTCACCCGATGCGGCACGCATGGGAGTCCGGTTTATTGACTTTCAAAAAAGTGCCTTCAACACCACCTTTGACACCATGCTCAAGATGCAGGAACAATCACAAAAGATGACCACGGCTCTTATGTCCGGCAACAAATCAATGCCCGATTCAGGCCAAAAATTGATGGATGACTGGCAAACCCAGCTCACCACCAATCAAAATGAATTCCGTAAATACATCACCGACCATTACGATCAATTGATCGGTATGCTGAATCCCAAGGACAAAAAATAAGGCCTGAACAAAACCGTTGAGACGTCGAATGAGTCGTCGATAGAATTCCTTTACGACCTACCGGCCCCTTTTTTTCGACCTGAACGCCAGAGGCGCTTCCGATTTCCGGTGGCGCCTTTTGTGTTCTCACACCGGAGACGATGGAGCCAGCCAAGAAAGGCGATCCCCCATTTTTCTACTTTCCTGCCAACGAAAACAAAAGCTGTGATATATCTGTGCCACTCAATCCGTCTGGCTGTCGCCCAACCGATAAATCTCAGCCCACGAAAAAGGAGCCTCGTATGAGTCAGATCCCTTCACCGAACCTGATGCAACAGATCCTTCAATTTCAAAAAACGTCTGCAAACAATAGCTTCAGGTCCATGAACATGCTCCTGGAACATGGCGAGCGCCTCGGATTTGCGTGGTTCGACAGATTTTCCCTGCTGCCTGGCATGAGCCGGCAAACGACGGCCTTGTGGATGGATGCGGCCCGAACATCTCGATCATGCTGTCATTCAACCGTAAATGCTTTTTTTGAGCCCTTTGAACAATCTTAAAAAAAATGGTAACTATTCAGCCCATGAACAACAGCCTCCGGTGGCAAGGTGTGCCACCTTGAAAGCAGGATTACGAATGCATCCGCATGCGCATGACGTGCCGGGCATGGACATAGCCCGGATATTTCACGCCGGAGGCATAAGCTGAATAGTTACAAGCACACTACCTGAAACAACACCCGACACGATTCACGAGGCACCCATGACGTTCCACCGACACCCTGTAATCCCCCTTTTTCACATGCTCTTTCTCTTGGTTTTCCTGTCCACAGCCTTAGCCGAAACGCCCCAAGGCCCCCCTGGCACCCTCTCGATTACCGCGGTCGGAGATATCATGCCCTCAAGCTCTTTTCCAACCTCCGAGTACCTCTCCTCCATTCCACCGGAAACCCTTAAGCGCACACTGACCGGCATTCTGGGCGATTCGGACATCCGTTTTGGGAACCTTGAAGGCACCATGGCAGACGACGCCCCATGCCAAAAAGCCTGTACAAACTCCTCCCGGTGCTATGCCTTCAACATCCCTGCGCACTATGCCGACACCCTGAGAGGCGCGGGGTTTAACCTCCTCAGCCTGGCAAACAACCACATCAGCGATTTTGGAAAGCCAGGACGCGAGCGCACGGTCCACCACCTCGAACAGAGTGGCCTCGCCTGCGCCGGAACCCTTGAAAAGCCCTCGGATACCCTCTACACCCAGGGCCTGTCCATCGGATTCGCAGCCTTTGCCCCCCACAAAGGGGTGGCCGACCTCCTGGACAGAGAGACCGCCATCCGACGCATCCAGAAGCTCAATGAGCTCTATGATGTTGTCGTGGTTTCTATTCACGGAGGCGCCGAAGGCCGCGATGCAGCGCACGTCCCCCGCGAGGAGGAGCACTATTTAGGAGAGAACCGAGGTGATCTTTACGCCTTTTCCCACGCCCTGGTAGACGCCGGGGCCGACCTCATCATCGGACACGGCCCCCATGTCGTCCGAGGCATGGAACTCTATAAAGAACGCCTCATCGCCTACAGCCTGGGCAACTTTTTCACCTGGGCGCGATTCAACCTTGAAGGGCCCAACGGAATAGCACCCGTCCTTACCGCCACCCTTGATACAAAGGGACGTTTCATCAGCGGTCGCGTTCTCTCTTTTCGTCAGCCATACAAAAGCCTGCCGGTGCCGGATCCCACATTAACCGCCGCAAAAGAAATGGCCCGCCTCTCCCGTGAAGATTTTCCAGAGAGTCCCCTTCACATCTCCGAAGAGGGTCGCCTGTCACGAGCAGATGATCGCAGCTGAATAGGTTGATTACCGCCCTTTCTCAGTGACCATCAAGGTCCCAAAACGTTCTTCGTGCTTGGTTCTTCGTTCGAGGAGTCGCTGCGCTCCATCAATGAGGAAAAAGCCATGGTGGGAGGCTGACGTCATAAGTCTTCATACCTTCCATAATCTTGACAGCCGCCGCTGGCCAGGTGCCTTACCCTTTCAACAGGGTACACCTGGCGTATAGGCTTTAAACACGGCTGTAGAAAAGGGGTCTCCACATTAATAATTAACGACCCTGAAAACAAAAAACGGCAGCCCTTCTGTCAGGACTGCCGTTACTTATTCACAGGTGATCTCACTCACCCTGCCTTCAGCCATGCCGAATCACCCTTAGTGATGATCGCAGGCGTCGCCATGCCCACTGCAGACATCGACAGGCATAAACTCTTTCAGCTCGCCATTCTTAAATTTGCCCAGGTTTTCACGAACCGTTCCCTCCACGGCCCTGTAAACGGTGACCCCCTTGACCTTCAATTTGCCAAGAGCGCTGCCGCCGATGCCCCCCACGACAACCGCGTCCACAATCCGCCCCCCCAGCGCCATGACGGGCTGGCACTTTCCATGCTGATGATTCAAGTCCTGATTCAACACCTTTTCACACGCACCGGTCTCGGTATCCACAATCACAAAAAAATTTGCAGAACCAAAATGATTGTATACGGGGCTCTCCTGCTCATCGAATTTTTCCGTCGGAAAGGCTATCTTCATGGGAAATATCTCCTTTATAAGCTTTCATTAGATCATGAAACACGGCCTTAACGGCTGTCTCAATCCTGTCATGCAACCACTGATCGCTCAAAAAGATAATTCCGGTGGTGTGAAATGTCAATAATAGGGTGTTCCTTACGAAGGCAGGGGCGGGCTCCCAACGTCACGGAGAGTGATGTCACTTCCGGGAGCCCGATGATGAAATCAGTCTCTTAACCCTGTGTCATCTGACAATTAGAAAGGTTTTTTATAAGGTAGGATAAGGTTGATGAAATCACTTTGTCAGATAAGCGATCCAAACCGAAGGTGGAACAATCCTTACCAGATTCGCAGGGAATGTGTTAACCGTAATAATACGGTAAAAATACGGTAGCCCTTACCGTACGCTTACATCTGCATCAGATAGACCCTTAGATTTACCCCGCTTTTTTTCAGACCTAATTTATCTCGAATACTGTCACGGTAAGCCTCAATGGTCCGGGGAGAAAGATTTAGAACATCGGCAATCTCTTTGGTGGTTTTTCCACTGCGCACCAACTGCGCGGTCTGTATTTCAGCCGGAGTGAGTCGATAAAAACCGGCATTGAGCTTTCGAGCAAAAGGTGAGAGGAGATCTTCAATATTCTTTTCGAGCATCCCCACCAGATTTCCCTGGACCTGAGTCAACCGCGTCCCTTTGAGACGCTCGATATAGGGAAAAATCAAGTCATCGACATTCCGGATCATATTTTCCTGAATCTCAGCCATATTCTCATCACTTTTGCTCAGCATCTGCTTCAGGGTAATGTTGGCCTCTCTGAGCTTTTCGCCGGACTCATTGAGTTCCCTCTCCTTTTCCAGAAGGGCCAATTCTTTATTTTTACGATCCGCGGTCTCATTTTTCAAAACCAGATTCACTCTATGAAGATTTTCGGCCTGATTTTCCTGGCTCTCATAGAGTCGGGTACTCTCCATGGCGTTGGCTATTTGAGAAGAAAGGGTGTTCAACACACGCAGCCGTTGTCCTTCGAAGAGATGATCCACGGTCCGGTTTTCCAGGTAAAGGGCTCCGCATAATCGAGACTGAATCCGAGAGGGAATACAGATGGCACTCCCGCCTTGAAAATCATCAAAATAGGGATCATAAGCCACCGGAACCGTTCCATGATTGTACTGAAGAAGGCGTCCTGTGCGCGCCACATACTGAATCATCGCGCTCGGCAGGTCGGCACTGTCGGTCAAGGGAACAGACCCGCAGAGTTCAACCTCCTCGGCGCCCTCTCCTTTCCATGCCACCAGTCGCACCAGCTCACCGTCCATCCGTAACACCGCCCCCGCCTCGGCTCCGCCATACTCCAGGGCCGTCAGCATCAGTTTTTCAACAAAATGATTTAATGTCCGTTCCGTGGAAAGCGCTTCAAAGGCCTTGGAGACCCCCTCTAAATTAAGACAGCCCACCGTCCGAGGACACGCATCGATGGGCACATGTCCATGAGAGGCATCCATGATGGCCGGAAGACGCCTTAACACCTCTTCATAATCCTTTTCCAGCTTGAGCGCTTTGGCCTCAGCGCCCCAAAATCGCCAGAGATTTACCGCATCGGTGAGGCACACCCTGGCCAGACGTTTCCAGCCCATTTTTAAATAACAGAACCCGGCCCTTTCCAGCGCATAGGCTTCATGGAAGGTAAAATTATGTTTCTTTGCGACCTCACTTGCATGCTCAAAGAACCCAGCCGCTTTCGACAGTTTTTTCTGAGCCAGCGCCCGCTCCCCTTGAACCAACACATGGAGATGGGAAAAGTTCTCAGGGGCGTCCACAGCCGCTTTCTTTAACTCGGCCTCAATCCGTTTGGCCTTTTTTCTCCATGCCTTCTGCTTTAATGTGATGCCACCGCCCCCGTATCGGGCAAAGATAGCCGCAACAAACGCTGAAAAAACCGGGATCGTGTAGGTGCTGGTGCCTTCATCCATCATGGCGGTGTAACACTCCACATGGTGAAGCGCCAGAGCATCGTCTCCGAAGAGGAAGGCCATAAATCCTTTGGTAATATGGTAATTCAGAGCGGCCGTATGATCATTGGGCATGTCGCCCCCCCGCGGGCGCTCTTCATCGGTAAAAAAAGGTCCAGAGAACCTCATGGGGTAATCTCCGGCCTCGGTCAAATTGACCACGGTTTGTTGAAGATTACGAACAGTCCTCAAAAAAGGCAGTTTGAGGCGTTCCATCTCTTCAACGTAAACCACCATATCGCGAGCCAGCTGATGCAACTCTCCGGACGAAAAGAAGCGAGAGTAAAGCCAGGCGGAGACGGCACTTCCGGCATACTCATTGTCCCCTTCTGCCAGAGACTGCTCATAGGCCTGCAGGTACATGGGGAGCAACTTGTGAATAGGCTCCTTCCAATGCCGGATAAGACAGATGATCACCACCAGGGTCTTGCCCCTCCCCCCCCATTGCGACTTCTTATCCATCAGGTCCAGGGCTGCCTGGACTTGGACCATCCCCTTGTCGACATTCTTGTCCACCCGAATGCAAATGACCCCGTAGGTGACCAGAAGAAAAGGGGTGTATTTGGAACGTCCGTGCTTCAAGCTGTAACGCAGGGCGCTGAATATAATCAAAGAGGAGAGGACAGTTCCAGCGAGATAGGATGCCATGATCACCGTAAAAAGGAGCTCCATAATAGAAAGATGCCCCGCATCCGTCATGGAATGAAGCCGATCAAGCCCCCGTCGCCCCAACCGAACCAGATGACTCCGAACGCGCAGGAAAGCCATCATCTGATGCCCTCGGGTCACCGTCTCCGGTAAACGAAAACCAAATTTGGAGAGGGCCTTCCGTCCCAGGGACAAAGCGCCGGTAAGATCATTCACGGCAATGGCTCCGCGGATCCTCATACGCCAGACCCCCACACAATCAAAGTCGCTTTTCGCCTTTTGCTCAACCGTCGCCACGTAGCCCTCCATGACGGCGTACTCCCCAAGGGCATAGGCGGCTTCCGCAGCCGCCGATGTGATGTCAAGACAAACCCCGTAGTCGTCAAGCCATGCCCCTTCCCCAAAAAGACGAAGCCCGGACCGAAAAAAATCAAGCGCCTGACCGAACGAAGAGGTCTCCATGGACCGTTTACCGGCGGAAAGGTTCAGAAGAACCAGTTCTTTACGATAACTCTCGCGCACAGGAACCGTTCCAGAGGCATTAAACTGATACACGACATCAAAAAGATAGCGGCCTGGCCTGCGCTGAAGCCCCTCATACATGTGCATCCCCGCATTGAAATGAGCCAGTGCCCTCTGGCTTTGATTCATGCGATCGTAGGCAGACTTCTGAACCAGGTCATGGACAAAACGGTAGTCACCGTCTTTCACATGAACAAAAATTTTCTCTTCACAAAGGCATTCAAGCCCCTGCCTCACCTCGGCCTCCGATGTTTGTACCACCAGGCACAAGAGTGATGGCACCACCCTGTGCCCCAGCAGGGAGGCCGCCTCGACGAGCTGTTTCAAGGGCGTATCCAGACGATCCACCCGTTCTGAAATCCACAGTGCGGCCGTATTGCTGACAGGGAGGGCCTCCAGCTTCTGCTGATTCCAGTACCACCCTTCCCCGTCTGGCCCATGGGCCCTGACCAGCCCCCCCCCATAAAGGACTTTTTCCAAAAGAGCATTCAG
Source organism: Desulfoluna sp. (assembly GCF_030145185.1). Lineage (GTDB taxonomy): Bacteria > Desulfobacterota > Desulfobacteria > Desulfobacterales > Desulfolunaceae > Desulfoluna. Next base: position 46,546 of record NZ_JAQYWB010000028.1, read on the forward strand.
GTGGTAAGGGTTGCCCCCTGTTTTGGCATAAAAAAGGTCTGCAAGAGGAGCGATCCGTTTTCGGTCCTCCCGAAGATGCAAAACCAGAAAGGTCTCCACGGCGAGGCTATCCAAGCCCTGAAGCAGAAGGACATCGGCTTTGCCCTCGTTTTTCAACCGGGCGGTATCAAAAAAGGCCTCCATCCGCAGGCTCTGTCCGGCTTGGGTTCGAAGAGCGCCCAGAAGCCCCACCTTCTCACCGACCATCTCCGTTAAAAGATTCAAAAACAGATGAGAATCTTCATCCGCCCACTGGATATCATCGATAAAGAGGATCAGGGGCCGGTCCATTCGTTTAAACACACGAAATAAATTAATCATGGACAGTCGGATCACGTTGGCCTTGGCCGACGCCTCCAGAGTCCTGAACCGTTCATCCGGCTCTTTGCCGGTAATCAAAGAAAAGTCCGGCACGATGGCGGAGAGGGTAGAGGCCCCGTCCCCCATCAGAAGATTCACCACATTACGCCACTTCCAAAGCTTTGCTTCGGGTTCTCCGAGGATGGATCGTGCCACCTGCTGCAACACACCGATAAAGACGGAGCCCGGCCGGTCCACATCCTGATCAAATTTTCCAGAGACAAGCATGACGTCGGGATAATGCCGACGGGCATAACAGCAAACCCATTCCGCAAGGGTCGTTTTCCCGGCACCCGGCTCTCCGGATAAAAGCATCACCCCCGGACGTTCAAAGGCAAGGCTGCCTGACTCAGAGAGCCCCTTGAGCCACGCCACCAGCACCCGTTTTTCTTCTTCCCGCCCGCAAAGCGGTTCTTCTGCAAAGGATTCTTGAGACGTGTCGATCGCATGCCCTGATGATTCACCCGTCCGTATTCCGTTCTCAAGAGCCACGGAAAGAGCCCCTGCGGAATCAAAACGACCCGCCGGATTTCGGTCTATCAAGCGCATGATCACCTCATCCAGCCAGGGGGGAATATCCAGACAAATTTTGGAAGGAGCCAAAGGGGCCACAGCCACCTGGGAGTGTATAATTCCACCCAAGGTTTCCACCTCAAAGGGAAGGCGGCCGGTAAAGGCCTCGTACATCATAACCCCCAGGGAGTAGAGATCGCTCCGGGGGTCCGAATGAAGGCCTCCAGTCGTTTTCAACTCAGGCGCGCTGTAGGCCAGGGCCATAAGACGATCGTCGATATTTCGCAGAGAGTTCACATCGCCAAGGCAGACATTGTTGTGAAACCCAGCCAGCTGAACCTGACCTGTTCTGATGTTCACAACGATATAATAGGGGGTAATGTTTCCGTGGACAACACCACAGCGATGACAATAAGAAAGGGTATGAGCCAGGGTCTGAAACCAGGACAAAAGAGCCTCATGACCGGGGGTGGAGATCTCATAAATCCGTTTAAGCTGCTCCCCTCCAATGTCTTCCAGGGAGAGGGTCAGGCCCAGGGAGGTCTGTTTCAGCTCAATGGCTTTCATCACCCCTGGATGCTCCAGCCCCTGAAGCGTAACGCACTCTTGCTTGTACATCTCCATTTCAGTGTCACTGGGACACTCACGTTTCAACACCTTTAAGATAACGTTGCGATGATGCTCCGTACTCCAGGCCTTGTAATATCCGGACAACCCATCTTGAAAAACCAATTTCGGCTGAACAAACTCATCAATAACAGCCATATGCTCCCTTTCCATCTCCGCGGTAGCGTGCATAATCTCGTCAGCAGAGGTACCATAAACGGGCGTTTTCCTGCGGCACGGTACTCAAAGCATAAGCCCACCATAGAGAAACACGCGAAACGAACCCAACCTCAGGCAAACCGTTCGCCAAGCCTCTTATCCGTGACAATTGCATGCATTATCCTTGAAGGGGCATTCATCGTTTTTACCCACCACATCGCAGGAAGTCAATATGGATCAGGCAATATGGCAGGGGGCAGGAACGTTTGGAATCATTAGGCGGGAAAGAAGGGGCAGATTAAGACCGAAAGCGACGGTAAAGGATCTGCCCCTGTATGAAAAACCCTCAGGCAAAAATCACCCGTTGAAATCGGCCACGGTCGGCCTGCTCGCAAAGATCTGTTCCACAGCGGCTTCGTAAACGACCGGGTCGGAAAGACGACGCAAAGGCTTGAAGAGACGGGCACCCTCTTCAAAGGCATCCTGAAAATACACCCAGAAGGCCTTCATCACACTGGTGACATGACCAGGCCCATCCAGCCTCGCCACCTGGCGCTCATAAATGGCATCATGAAACCGCTTTAAAAGGGCCAGTTTCTCCTCCGGGTCAAAGTGAAGGCCCTTGATTTCGCCAGGCAAAAAGGGGTTGGGAATCACCCATCGTCCGATCATCCAATCCGAAAGAGAAGGAAACCTGGTTGAAAGGGCGCGAAATCGAGGGAGGGACCAGAGATCCCCATTGTAGATCACGCGGTGGTGTATTTCAGGCAGAATCGCCTCAAAGAAATCGAGGTCCGGCACCCCAGCGTACATCTGAACCCCTGTGCGCGGATGGACCGTCAGATCTTCCAGGGGGTAGCGGTTGTAGATGGAGACAAGGGCTGGAAATTCATCGCGGGTGTGCCGCCCCAGACGGGTCTTGATGGAAAGCCGGCCTTTCATGCCGCTGCACAAAATATCCAGAAGGGCGTCAAGTTCATCGGGAAAACAAAGCATCCCCGATCCTTTTTTTTTCTTGGCGACCATTTTAAAAGGACACCCCAGGTTAAGGTTCACCACAGGATGGCCCAGATCGTACAAACGATTGGCCAGGAGCGTGAGGTCTTCTGCCACATTGCCCATAATCTGTGGAATTACGGGCATCTTCGTGTTGGCGCCCAATAAGACATCGTTCCATTCTCGCTCTTTGGAACGCCCCTGGGGAAGGGCAGAAATAAAGGGAGAAATGGCCTGGTCTATGCCGGTAAAGATCTCGGCGTAAACATCTCGAAAAAGCAATTCAGTATACCCCTGCATGGGGGCTAACCAGAGTCGGTGTGTCATGTGCTCTCTATACAAATAATAACGTTTCAGGTCTTCACGGTGGCAACAAAAACTATCTGGCGTTCATCCAGAGAACCGTGGTGGATCCCACAGCCCACAGAAGAACCCCCAGGGTGAGCAGACTGCAGACAAACGCCACGGTCTTGTCTTTCTGCGTCTCCCGGGTGCGCTCTAAATAACCAAATCCCCACGCCAGGGCAGCGCCGGCAATAACCCCTCCCCCATGAGCCCAGTTGTTGATACCGGGAATGATGAAGCCAAAGACAGCCATGCTCACCACCCACCCGCTCACCTGTCGATAGACGGCGTTTCCATAATCCCCGCCGCGGCTTTTCCCGAAATAGAGAGCCGCCCCCACCAGGGCACACACAGCCCCTGAGGCGCCAATGGTAAAGGTCACCCCGGCCAGATAGGAGACCAGGTAACTGCCCACGCCCCCGAGGACATAGATAATCACCAGGCGGTAAGAGCCGAACTCACGCAGGACAAAAGGAGCAAGGTTTCGAAGGGCCATCATGTTGAACAGAATATGAAGAATACTGCCATGCAGCCAGTTTGCGGAGAGAAGAGACCACCAGCGTCCGAACCGATCGATGGGCAGGGTCCCCGAGGCCCCTAAAAGCAGCATGGCGTTATTTGATGGAGAGAGGAATCCCAGGGGATTGCCGCTCACCCCGATCCCGCCCCCGCTGAAGAGGAGAGACACCACATACATCACGATATTGATGCCGATGATCGCCTTGAGAATCAGATCGGGGTCAGACAGGCTCCGAATCATGGGGTTGTTCTTAAGCCCCGAGCCAGGCTTCCGAAGTCCGCAATGCGGGCATAAAGGCTCGTCGGTGCTGATAAGACGCCTGCAATTAGGGCAAAGCAGGGAGGTTCGTTTGGGTTGTCTGGTCATGAAGCCTCTTTAAGGAAGATAAAGATCGTGTCGGCCCTGAGTCTTTCCGCAACGCCACACAATGACAGCAGGAGACGCTCTTAAAATCCGGGGCGTTTTCTTAAAATGGGCCTTCAAAACGTCAAATACGCAGCATGAGGCGGACTCACGTCACGGGAAAAAAACCATGGATCTGCAACGTTTTTAAAGCGCATCACTCATTGATATGGAACCCATCATAGAAGATCCACTCCACAGCATCAATAAAAACCGGAGCCTGACGCAATGCAGACTCCGGAAACACCGCAACAGCAGCAATTCAAGGAAAACAACAAAGCGCGTTGTCGTGCAACGACGCCATCCTGCTGCCCGGGGTAAAAAGCCACTTACTTTTTAAAGGTGAGGGTGGGGTCCGCCGGAAGAGCCAGCCCGACACTCACCTCAAGCGCCTTGAGAATGGCTGAAGGGACAGGACAGGAGACATGAGGCAGATGTTCTGAACAGACCGCAATCACCCGGGACTGCCCCTTGCCAAAGAGCTCATTCATCACATCCAACGGTTCATCACCCAGAGCCATGGCAACCTTTTTCAAGTTCGGGCACCCCGTTTCGAGGGTACAGGTCGCCTTGTACTTATCCGTCGGGTCCGCACTGATTACGGTCGTAAACCCACACACGCCAGCAAACACTTCCAATACCGTCATAGTTCATCCTCATAAGCCAGACTGCCCAGACACTCGAAACAGCCCCGTTAAAAAAATCAAGATTGCCCCACGCCATCGCCGGAGCTCAAGTTAAAAGGAGAACGTCTGTCAATCTTACCGGACAGTGTCCCCGACCCCTGACATGATGAAAAGCCCTCAAGCTTATTATCAAACGCCCGCGAGTATAGGACGATTCACAATCAAACACAAAGCAGAAAATTAAGCTCCCTGCCATTCAGGCCACCCCTATAAAAAAACAAACCGGGTTTGACTTTCGCCGTCTCCGCATTGACAGGCCCGAGAGCGTTCCTGTATATACACATTCTGCGTCTGTCGACGCAGCTGACAGCAACGGATTAAATCAGTACCATTCAATCGTATGCAAGACCGTCATAAAATCGCAACCACATATATGGGGCCGGGACGCCTGCTATTTTAAGGAGTCCAGCCCCTTCTTTTCGGCCGTTAGCCCACTATGATGATTGGAGAATCAGGGTATGAAACACACTGGAAAAAGAGACCAGTTCGGAAGTCGACTGGGGTTTATTCTGGCATCCGCAGGATCTGCCGTAGGATTGGGGAACATATGGAGGTTTCCCTACGTCACAGGTGAAAATGGGGGGGCAGCCTTTGTCTTTATTTATCTCCTGATGGTTTTTTCCCTCGGATTTACCGTGATGCTCGCTGAATTCACCCTCGGCCGAAAAACCCAACGGAACAACGTGGGGGCGCTCATGCGACTGGGCGGTAAATACTGGTCCATGGTGGGCTGGCTCGGGATTGTCGCCTCCATCATTATTCTCTCCTTTTACGGAGTGATCGGCGGTTGGACCATCAAGTATTTTCTGGCTGTCTTTCAAGGGCTGCCCACAGGCACAGATGCCGCCTCACAGGCCGGTCAGGCCTTTGAAGGGTTTATCAGCAACTCCCCGTCCGTGATTCTCTACCAGGGCCTTTTCATGGTCGCCACCATCTGGGTGGTTTCCAAAGGCATCGGTCAGGGGATCGAGCGGTTCTGCAAAGTCCTGATGCCCGCCCTCTTTATTATTATGATCATTCTTGTCGTCCGCGCTGTGACCCTGGATGGCGCCATGGCAGGGATCGCTTTTTATTTAAAACCCGACTTTTCCAAAGTCACCGGGGGGATGTGTCTGGCCGCCATGGGGCAGGCCTTTTTCTCACTGAGCCTGGGCAACGGCGGGATGCTTACCTACGGGAGTTACCTGAGAAAAGAAGAACCCCTGCCCTCCTCTGCGTTCCAAATCTGTGTACTGGACAGCCTGGTCGCCTTCCTCTCCGGCCTGATTATCTTCCCGGCTGTCTTTGCCTTCGGTTTTGAGCCGGGGTCTGGAGCGGGCCTCACCTTTGTGACCCTGCCTGCCGTCTTTTCACAGATGTTCGGCGGCGTCTTCTGGGCCGGACTCTTCTTTCTGCTTCTCGTGATCGCCTCCCTCACCTCTTCGGTCAACATGCTCGAAGTGGTCTGCGCCCACTTTATCGATGAAAAGGGATGGTCCCGAACCAAAGCACCCTGGGCCATCGGTTTCGGCATCTTTCTCCTGGGAGTGCCCTCGGCCTTCTCCCTTGCAGGTGGGCTGAACATATTCGGGAAAAGTTTCCTCGACACCATGGACTTCATCGCCTCCAACCTGATGATGCCCCTGGGCGGCCTTTTCATCGTTCTTTTCACCGGCTGGGTCATCTCCGATATCGCCAAAGACGAGGTGACCAACAACGGACAGATCACCTTTTCTCTGCTCCCCGTCTGGCAGGTGGCGTGCAAGGTGGTGGCTCCCCTTGCGGTCGGGTATATCTTTTTCCAGGGACTCTCCTGGTAACAGGTGCCCAGGGCATAAGCCATCACACACCCTGTGCTGTTTAACCGTTTTAATCCATTCACATCCATCTCAGAGGGTACCATGAGTGATTACACCATTTTTATCGGGCTGCTTGCCTTGTATATCGGCAGCCTGGTTGGCATCGGCCTTTACTACAACAAAAAACAGAAAAGCAGCATCGACTTTTTTCTGGCGGGACGGGAACTCAACGCCCTGTCCATTGGATTTTCCGCAGCAGCGTCCTGGCTGACGGCCGGCGCTCTCCTGGCCGTGACCGGCTTTTTCATGCTTCTGGGCATGGGCTCCATCTGGGGCTTTGTCGCCCCCAACATCATTGCCCTTCTCGTCATCGCCCTGCTGGTCAGGAAGCTGAAACGCCTGCCGGCGGTCACCCAGCCCGAGCTCCTGGAGATGCGCTACGGCGGATCGCTGAGAGGTCCTGTGGCCCTCGTCATTACGATCGTGATGATCCTTTTTGCGGTCTCGGACATCAAGGGATTCTCCATGGTCCTGGAAATTTTCTATGGACTGGATCCCCTTTACTCCGTGCTGATCGTCGGGGCTGCCGTGGCCCTCTATGTCAACTTAGGGGGCTTTTCCGCCGTGGTCTTTACCGACCGCATCCAGTTCCTGATGCTCTTCCTCTTCATCATGATCATGGCCGTCATGACCACAGGGGCCGCCACCGACGCAGACGCCGCCCTCGATTTCTCAAAAATGATGGGAGAGGTTCCCGGCTCCTGGTACAATCCCTTCTCCGTGGGGTTGCCCATGGTTCTCATTTTCACCCTCTCCATCGTTCCCGGCTGGATCACCGAGCAGGATCCCTGGCAGAAAGTGTGGGCCGCCAAAGATGAAAAGGCGGCGCAATCCGGCATGCTCATCGGCGCCGTGCTGGTCACCCTTGTGTTTGCGGGCTGTGCCGTCATCGCCATCGCCCTCAACAGGATCTATCCCGAGATCGCAGCCGCAGGCTTCCCTGCTGGCATGGCCAAGGCCGAACCAGCCCTGCTGGTCTTCATCAAGGAGAGCGGCTTCTCCCGATTCGGGTTGGCCTTTTGCGCCATCGGCCTTGCCACAGCAGCCATGTCCTGCGCCGACACCTTCGCCACCTCCGGCGCCTCCTGCATCTCCCGGGACCTCTACCAGCGCTACGTAAACCCCAACGCCGATGAGAAACAGATCATGCGGATCAACCGCCTCTCCGTGCTTTTCATCATCGCCGCGGCCACCATCTGCTCCTACTTTATCCACAACATCATCGAGGCGATCCACATCGCCACGTTCATTGCCAGTGCCTCCTGCTTCTTCCCCCTCATGGGCGGCCTCTTCTGGAGACGCGCCACCCACAAAGGCGCCATGGCAAGCATCACCACCGGTGCCGGGGTTCAGATCGTTCTTGTTCTCATCGACCTGATCAAAACCCCGCCCATGGCCCCGGGGTACCTGGAATCTCTCTCACCCATCCTCTCTGGACACGGCGTCATTGTCGGCATGTTTCTCAGTGGCCTCGCTTTTATCGCCGTCTCCTTTGCGACACCGCCCGTTGATAAGGAACGCCTGGACCGTTTCTTCCCTGCTTAATTTTTCCTGCTTAAAAAAAAGGGGCGCTCTTTTACCAAAGAGCGCCCCACGAAGAAAGCATGAAGAAACGAAATGACGATTCAAGGATAAGGCCTACTCACCCTGGCCAAAAGGCTTTCTAAAGCCCGCCCAGCAGCCCCCCCCAGTGTATCGAGATCGACAGGGACGCCGTTGACCAAAAGCACGCCTTCCATGCCCACAGGATCAATGGACGCCTGACTGAGACGGTAAGACAAGGTTAACGCCTGAAAGCCTATCGTCATGCCATCAAGCAGTCCGCCTTTAACGGTCAAGGGGGACTCCGCCGGAGTATTGAGAATCATTTTGATTTTTGAGTCCAAGAGCCCCATATCCACTCCGGCCAAAAGCGTAAATTTGCCGGTAACGGTCTCTTCACCACCCTCTACGGGTGAAAATTCATCAAAGGTAAAACCCAGAACAAGCCCCAGGGGATCCATGCTCACCCCTTCAACGGCAATGACCATTCCGTCGACGTTATAAATCACACCGTCTTCCAGCACCCCGCTCCCGTCAAGAAAGACAGGCTGATCCAGGTCAACCGGTACCCCGTTGATCAAAAGCGTTCCGCTCACGCCCACCGGATCAATGGCGGTCTGGCTCAAGCTGAAATAAAAAGTGAACGCCTCGAAACCCAGGTTCATGCCATCGAGCGGCCCGCCGGTGATGCTCAAGGGGGTCTCCTCCTCGGAATTGAGGATCATCAACACTTTGGGATCGAGGATTTCCATATCCAGCCCCACCCGCATCGTCATTTTCCCGCTGACGGTCTCTTCGCCACCCGCCACAGGAAGAAAATCGTCAAAAACGAATCCAAGAATCACCCCCGAGGGATCCGTGTTTTTCATGTCTCGATAAATCATAAAACAGAACATTGGCAGTCACTTATACGGGCAATTATTTTCTTTGTAAAGCCCCAACCTCGAAAAAATCGCTGCTTTTTTTGCTTATTTACATCGCGACAACGTCACGAAAAATCTCCATCGACGCCTCATTCCAGACCTGCCGCTCAAGCTGTGCCGGGATGATTGACAAGCCGCGCACAATCACATAAAATTATGAACCATATCCCATAGCTATCATTGATGAGTTCAGCCCACATCGTGCGCCTGTTTCTAACACGTAAGGGACTTCTTTCCCTGCCGTTTCCAGCATCACGCTCACGAGGGCGGACCATCGCCCAGCCCCCATCCTCTCTATTTGCCCTCTCCCTTTCCTGCACCGCGCAGAAACATCCCGGATGGCTTCGTATGAACAAACCACCCCCAACCCAAGGAAGGCCTCATGAAACCATTGAAAGAGACCCTGCCCTACCGCAGCCTCTGTGTTGTCCTGTTTTCGCTTGTCGTCATCGCAACCCAGGCCCATGCCATCGTCACGGAAAAAGAGATCACAGCCTCACGAGGAACACTGAAAGAGACGGTTCACCTTGAATGGACACCTGTCAGCTGGGCAACGGGATATCATATCCTGCGATCTTTCAATTATAACGGTCTCTATTTTCCTGTGGGCTGGTCGGAAGACGGCGACGAGACATACCGGGATGAAAACGTGGAGGGCGGGGTTTATTACTGGTACAAGGTCAAACCTCAGTTTGGTATTTTTTCAGGCCGAGCGACCCAGAGGGTCCAGGGCTGGATCACCCCGAGAGAGCCCGGAGGCATGGTGGATACCGCGGAAAGGATCCCCGGAATCCTCAAACAGATCCCCCATTTCCACAATGTAAAATCCCTTGCAGAAACGCGTCGCGCCTCACTCCCCGAGCCCACGACAGATGAGGCAAACATCCCTTCAAACGCCGATATTTTCAAATGGGTAGAGGGCATTTGCGCCACAGAACACCGGCGAATCGGATCACCCGAATCCCAGAGAGCCATCGCCCAATTAAAAACATGGCTAACGGATCTCATCGGGGCCCAGGGTCTGGTTTACGACGAAGCGTTCGATCTCGAAGCGGTCTACACGGCATCCGAGTGGGGCCTGACCGTCAACACAGGAGAAGGCGATCACCCCTTTGATGCTTTTTACGCCGTCAACACGGGCATGACCCTTAACAGCCCCCATGGATCCACGGTTTCCGGTCCCATGGTCTGGGCAGCAGACGGCTCCCCCGAGGCCTTTGATGCTCTGGGCAATATCCAGGGAAAGGTGGTGGTGGCTGAATGCGAATTTTCAAGCCTGCCCCTGGGGCTCATCGACCTGCTTTTTAACGGTGGCTACGCAAAATCCGACCCAGAGAGCTGGATCAACCTGCTGACCTCGATCCCCATGACCTTTACGCGATCCAATTTTCCTGCGGAATATTTAGACGACGAGCACTACGACGACTCTGTTTACTGGCAAGCCTACGATCGCGGAGCCGCCGGTCTGGTCTTGATCATGAAAAACCACCCCGGCGATATCAACACGCACTGGGGACCCTATGACGGACGCATGAAACCCATGCCCTGCATGTGGGTGAGCAGTCACAAAGAAGAGGAGATCAAACAACTTGCCGAAAGTAACGCCACGGCGACCATCACCCTCGAAGGACTCGTGGAGCCTGGACAAGGCCACAATATTTATGCGGTGTTACCGGCAACAGTCCCGGTGGATGGGAAACTGTCTGAAGAGATCATCCTGATCAGCTCCCACCACGACTCCTGCTTTAAAGGAGCCACCGAAGACGGAACGGGCGTTGCCATGGTTCTGGCCCAGGCCGCCTACTGGAGCCGTATCGAGAAGAGAGAGAAAAACCTCGTCTTTGTCTTTACCGACGGGCATCACTACAGGGGCATCGGAGCCGAGAGCTTTGCCCATACCCATTTAAACGACATCATGGCCCACACCATCATCAACATCAACCTGGAACACATGGCCGCCAAAGGGGTGAAAGAAAACAGCGATGGAAAACTGGTCGTTCAGGACCACGGGGCCCTGACCACCATTTTTATCAATGAATCTCCCACCGCCATCGCCACGACCCGCCGCATGCTTGAAAAAGCCATGCCCGATCGGACGGTGGCGATTCACTCCACCCTCCTGGGCAATGTTCCCCCCGGAGAATCCGGCCATTTCCATGTGGTCGCGGGCATCGACTTCATCCACTGGATTGGCTATCCCGTCTACCTCCTGACCGCAGAAGACACCCTGGACAAGGTGGACCAGACGATCCTCAACCCCCTGGCTCGTGCCGCCATTGAGTTGACCGGCACCTTTATGATACTCCCGGAAGGCTATTCTGACTATGAACAGTAGTTCGCGAATGCTCCCGACCTTCGTTCCTCAGGTCGATCACATTCGCTTACGGGCTGCGCCCGTGATCAACAGTATGGGCTATTCGTGCTTCTTCACATGGACTAAAGGTAAAAAAACATCCATAAAGCCCATTGAATCGGCCTTGACTTAGATCGTAATAACTCCGGCTGCGAAGTATGGCATCTCGAAAGCGGGTTTGCGAATGCACATCGCCAGTCATAACTCCGGGCTGAAATACATCCGCATTCGCGTGAAGTGAGTGGAAGGAAACGCACAGTACGTCGCAAGTGCAGGGTGGGCATCCCCTGCACCCGTCGACTTAACCTGGATATTTCATGAGAAAACGATCACCTCAAAGCAATATACGTGCTATTGCAACATCTTATTGAAGCAAATTCAGTTATTTCTAAAATACAAAATGTAATTCACGATCACCTGTTCGATTTTCTCACCCTTCGGGCGAGCCAGGTGAAATATCTGGATTCGTTTAGCTATACCGCTGAATCTCTGTGGTGAAAAATAAATTTCTTCTGTTTGCGGCACTCTGCCCAGAACATGTTCGAGCCCTGAAGGGCCGGTTCCTTAGGAATGGGCTGGGCCACCGCCGCCTCCATGGTGGTTTCCGAGATCTGACCGTTCGTGACAAACTCTCGGCCGGCCTGACGGATCCCCTCATGGATGGCGGCCACCTCCTTTGGAAAGAGGTCGTCCATGGCCAGGATATAAGAATTGGGACGTAAAAGTTCGCCAAGATAATCGGCCTGAAAGTTTTTACAGATCCTCTTGATGTGATCCACCAACCCGTCAAAGTTATCCGCCTCCCAGAACCCGCAGACACTCATGAGAAAGATCCCGGGAATTTTCGAGATACGGGACTTGTGCCGATAGTGCCCCTCCACCATCTCGAATTCCGGTTCCACCAGGGGGATAATTCGATCGACAAAGGTTTTCATCTGGGCTGTCATCCCGTCCACATAAAGAGGCGTGGCAAGAATCAAAGCATCGGCTGCTGCCACCTGGTCAAGAATCGCCGGCATGTCGTCCTTATGGATACACTCACCCGGGGTGCGCACCCAGCAGTTGAAGCAGCCGTCGCAATACTTGATCTTTTTATCAACCACATTGAAACGTTCCACCTCAGCCCCCGCTTCAGCAGCACCCTGCAGAAACAGGTCTAAAAGAATATGGGTCATCCCCTTTTTTGTCGTGGGGCTTCCATTAACAGCCAGTATTTTCATGTCAATCCTCCTGTTTAGAGCCATGTGCATTGTTCAAGAAAAATCAGTGACTGTCAATTTCTCAACGCTCCTCATAAAGGCATAATCAAGAAAAAAAACGGCCACATACATTTTCGACCTTTGCACACATTCCGGCAAATATAAAGAATTGACTGTACAGAAAAGTAAAAGCGGCCTCTCCCCTATCCCGGATATTTCACGAGTTGGGTGAGCTCATATGCAAGGCATCAGAGCTGAAGATGTAGTGGTTTACCTCAAAGCTCTGATAACGCAGCAGATGAGTGCACCCGGCTCGCCCGAAGGGTGAGAAAATCAAACAGAATACCGTGGATTACATTTTGCATTTTTAAAACGACTGAAAATATTATAGGGGGACAGGTTCCGGCGATGAGCATTTGAAATAAAATAGAGGAAAGAAACAGGCGCGACAGGTGCTTGACCAAAAGCCAAATCAAATCGAAGGCAAATTGAGAAAAAATTGAGGGGACAGGCCCCAGCGAATAAATAAATAGAATAATAAATGGGGGAGATAGGTTCCCGTGTAAACTTACAAAAAAAGCGGGGACTGGCCCCGGTGATTAACCTTAAAAATAGAGGAAAGAAATAGGCGGGACAGGTGCTATACCAAAAACCAAATCAAATCGAGAGACAGGCCCCAGCGAACTCACAAAACGAGGCCTTCGATGGTGAACGAAAAGTGTGCCACTTAAAAGATGGTTGCCGCCGCACCAAGTCTTTCGTTCCAGAGCCGGATCAATCCGCATCCATCCCAGGGGGCCGACGCCTGATCAGCATCAATGCGATCACTTCGTTGAGGGTCATCTTCGCAACCGGATCCTCGACCTTTATCTTGTTCATCTGAATTTCTGCCGAAACAGATTCGCCGCGAAGGCGGCTCTGCCATTCTCTGAATTGTTTAAGAATAAAGTAAAAATGCCGTTCCTCGACAAACCCCACATTGGGATTGTTCATAATGCTCTGGGTCGTAAACCGCAGTGCGTTATGGATCTCAGGGACATGCACCTGCCCCGTTGAGGCGCTGATCGCTGTGATTTCGTACTCATCAGGGTTACCAATCAAATGACCAAACTCATGGCAGATCGCCTTTCTGTCATATTCACCAAAGACCTCTGTATTGACGGTTGTGTCCAATTCCTGGGCACGTGCCTTACGCTCCGTGTCAGGTGTCAGCAGGCCACGAAGCTCCGCCTCTTCCTCAGCCCTCACGAATCGGTGCTGTCCGTCACACTTAACCGGTGTCTTTGCATCGAGAAAACCCGCGGCAGCCAGGGCTCTCATCTTGAGACTTTTGACCTCATAGGGGCCTTCAACCTTACCTGTATTCAGACTTTTTACCTGATACTGCGCCGAGGAATTTATGCTCCGCAGTAAATCTGCGAGTTCAGGGGTATTCTGCGCGAGTGCTGTGGTCGTCTTCCATGTGCTTGTTGGTGTGAAGTATCGAAGGGTACCGATCTGTCCGCTCAGTCGCTGTTGTTTAAAAACGGACAAGTCAGGAGCCGACAACGCTTCCCGCCGAAGTTCACTGAGATAAATATAAGCGCCACTGGCTGACGGAAGATCGAAAATTGCCCCGGTCTTCTGAACAGCCGGCGGAGGGTCTCCCAGCCCAATCGTATAGACATGATCCCCGACAGGAACCCACTTTAATGAAAATCGTATGTCATATTTACGTTTGGCCGTGTTATCAACGATTCGAGCGCGATTGTTCCAGCCAGCCTGAATGTGCGTCGTCCAATCAGATGCAATCTTCGGAGAAACGCCCGTTTTTCCAGCACAATGGGCAATCACCTCCAGAACCGTCCCGCGAAGGATAAAGTCGAGTTTTGTGTCCCATCCGTACTCAACGTCCTCAGACACAGGGCCAGGAACAACATAATCTTCCCACAGACCGCTGGTAGGATTAAACTTATTGTAGTTCATACCGGGTGTGTAGGTCAGTGTTTGAGTGATGCCAATTTTAACCCTGTGGCGAGCAGCGTCCTCTCTTGCTTGTTTTTGCGAACCCTTTTGAGCGGCTTCAGCAAAAACGCCGGTCCCTCCATGCCTGATTATCTTTTGCCTCGGGGTCCGCGTGACACGCGCCTGTTTATCAAGCTTCAGCGCCTGTTCAATCATCAGGTTCAATTCGTCAACAGCCCCATCCTTATTTCTTATCGATGTACGCCCCCTCTTTGAAGCCACCCAGGTTCTGAAAGCGTGGGACAATTGTTCCATGGCCTGGGGTGAGGGAGTCCTGCCATATTTTTGCAAGGCCAAATCAACGGCTTTAAGGAACTTGCTGCGGGGCTTCAGCCCTCCTCTCGCGGTACGTGTCTTCCAACTGGCATAATCCACCGTGTGTTCCTCCATAAAAAATAAAAGAGAAATAAACAGGCCATCGTTTATCTTCAGGCCACGGGCCAATAACCGAGTTCTATTTTAGATCAGGCAGGTAACTATAGAAAAAGAAGACAGGATCAAGGGGCTTCTTGAGGGCTCAACGACGGTTCAGGGTTCAAGCGTTCAGAACAAAACTTACAGAAGACGGCATCGGTATCATGACCATGGGCCAGGCATTCCGGGCAGACCTGGGTGGTGACCTTTTTCAGACTCGACAGGCTCAATTCAGCGGTCACAATACCCGTAGGAACGGCAATGATGGCATACCCCAAAATCATAATCACAGACGCCAAGGCCTGCCCCAGGTTCGTTTTTGGCGAGATATCTCCGTAGCCCACGGTTGTCATCGTCACAATGGCCCAATAAATACTTCTGGGGATGCTGGAAAAACCGTTTTGGGACCCTTCGATCAGGTACATGAGCGAGCCAAAAATAATCACCAGGGTTAAAATGGTCATCAAAAATATAGTGATTTTCCTGCGGCTGGCCTTCATCGCCTGGATCAGTATGGATGCCTCACCAATATAGGTAGCCAGCTTAAACACCCGGAACACGCGAAGCACCCGCAGGACTCTGATAACAATCAGATACTGGCTGCCGGGTACGAGCATACTGACATAGGTTGGCAAAATGGCCAGAAGATCAACCACGCCAAGAAAGCTTGCTGCATATTTCACCGGTTTTTTAACGCAGGACAGCCTTAAAATATACTCCGCCGTAAATAAAAGGGTAAAGCCCCACTCCATCCCGTAAAGATAATAACCATAACTCTCATTGTAACTGGCCACGCTGTCCAGCATCACGACCAGGACGCTGGAAACAATAGAGACGATTAGAATAACATCAAACCATTTGCCAGCGCGTGTATCCGCTTCAAAGATAATGTCATACAGTGCATGCTGAATACCTCGAAAATCTAATCGCCTTATGTTCATTAATAACGCTCCATCCATGCGACAACCGCAGACAATCACAGTCTTAGCAAGAAAAATCACTGCACCATTTTTTCGATCACCCTTCGGTCCAAGGTATGCAGACTGATACGAAAAATATGAATTTATTGATTCCCGGCCACTGAATCATCCTGATAAATATGAGGCATTCGGGGCGGCCCTCCCCCCATGCTTGAGTCTAATCCAACAAAAAGACTGATCACATCATAAATACTTTATTCCAATATGTAAACAGGCCCACGGCCCTTGAACACCGAGCCTCGTCCGTCCAAAAAGATATCAAGCCACCCACTCAAAAAACTTCATTTTTTATTTTATTTTTATGGGGACAGGTTCTACTTTTCCATAAAAAAAGGCACGGCTCAGACGCATCATCTCTCAGAGAGTCGTTTCATGGAATACATACCATGAAGCCCTGTTACCCGCTTGGGAACTCTCTCCCGGCTCTCAAATAGACGCTCTTTAAATACGTCATAGGTCGATAAAACGAACGCCTTGGAGCCAATAATACCGGAATCACTGAAATACCGCGTCCGGTATCTGAATCGCCGGGTCCAATCCAATTCAAAATCTTCTGCACTTGCTTTCTCAAGGATTTCTTTGGAGATGTTGGCCTTACCTCGTTTTTTAACGGCCCCTGCATGATAAAGATATTCACGATATTTTTTCAGCCGCTGAGAATTCTCCACGCCAAACTCTGCCAGCCCAAAATCCAAAGAGAGAAAATCATCCTTGTTGTCTGTCTGCGCATGATAGCCGATAGAGCACCAACGATACGCCTCCGGCCGCTTAACGATTCCCGCGCGAACCGCATTTAAATCTATATAAGCCAGGCAGTTGATCACGGCGTTGCCCTTCTCCACGATCACGCTTTTAAACCGCTCTCCCCAGAGTGTTCCCTTGCGTTTCTTTTTACGATTGTAAATCCGGGAAAAAGTTTGCTTAATATCTTTCATATAACGCGACAAACTGCAAAATCGTTCTCTGAAATGATCCAGCTGTCCCTCGGGGAATTCTGTCCCTTTTTTATAAAGAAGCATAAACCGCCGCCTCACCTCTTCATCTGAAAGCATAGAACTTGGGCTCATCTCAACCAGGAGGTGGAAATGATTCCCAAGTGCTGAAAAGCCTAGCACGTCCACGGCGTACACCATGGAAAACGTCTTGATGACTCGAACCAGTTCGTCTTTTTCAGCATGTTTAAAAGGAAATCCGTCTAACGCCGTGCGACTGATGACATGATACACAGTCTTTTGTCCTGGATCTGTCATGACCATCCGGGGAATACGAGGCATATCGCTCTCCTTCTGGGTCTTTCTTTTCAAGAATCGCTGATGGAAGAGGTGGGTTATTGAGGGAATAATTCGATATAAATAAGGCGTGTTATTCTTTTGATGAAATCATCTCACAGGTCAGAAAAAAGATCAAACGCATTTTACCTGTCCCGACCTTTTTTGTCCCGACCTTTGTTTGAACACAGCCCAACCGAAATTGGGCTGTGTTCAATATGTCGCATCTCTACCGAACGGACAAAATCAGGGATAAATCCAGATCAATATTTGCTTACCAGGGAATCGATCTCTCCGGATGCCATCCCTTTTTTAATCACTGCATTAAATTTGGCAAGAAATGCTTTCTTATTGAGGCTCTTGGCAAAGGCAACATAGTTGGCATCGTTAACCAAAGGCTTGGGAAGTACCGTGAACATCTCTTTGGTCAGGGAGGCATCGCTGTCGATGGCCAGGTTCAAGGCTGCGACACCGGGGCTGAAGATGGCGGCGTCGATACGCCCGGCCAAGAGTTTTTTAAGCCTCTGGACATTGTTTGTATCAGTATCGAGGGTAAAAAACGTGGCGGCCTTCTCATACTCCGGTCCGAAGGAGCAGCCACGACAGGTGCCCACTCGCTTGCCGGATAAATCCTTGACGTCCTCAAATTTGAATTCTTTCCCCTTTTTAACCACAAGAACCACTGTGTCGTAATAGACAGGATCAGAAAAATCAAACTTCTGCAGACGTTCTTCGGTCATGGAGATACCAAAGATCCCGCCCTCACCTTTCAGCGCGAGGTTATAGGCCCTTGCCCACGGTGCAAGCTTGTAGGTAAAGTCGACGCCAAGCTCTTTGCCTGCATGGTTCATGATATCAACCAGAATACCTTTGGCTGTATCGCCTTCCAGCCAGGACTTAGGCTCCTTGAAACCATTGCCGTTAATAACCATCTCTCCTGCAGAGCAGGTTGCACAGAGGGCTGTCAGAAAAACCAGAAAAAAACAAATTCTTTTCATAACGTTCATTCTACTTCCTTTGTCATTTGGTCCTGTCATGTTGGCGTTTATTCCAGCATGACAGGGATTCCATCTTTCCATTGGAAAGGGCATCACTACCGCCGTCCTCTCCGCCGGACACATATTTAAAAGGCCGATCTGTCCATTCGTCTAAGCGAAAGGCCATCACTTAATCTGCCCCCGTCATCAGACCTTGAATGACTTCATCAGTTCATCAAGACTGGCGGCCAGCCGCGACAGTTTATCCGCGTTTTGATCAACCAGAGTACTGCTCTCCACGATCTCTCCGGCCGAAAGGGTCAATTGATTCATGTTCTGGGCGATCTCAGATGAAAATTCAGAACTTCCGGCCACCTTGTTGTTGATCTCCGAAAGGCTGACCGCCGACTCTTCGATGTTTCCAGAGATCTCTTTCGTGGTGGTTGCCTGCTCATCAAGGGCAGCCGCGATGACCTCCACGATCTCATTCACACTGGTGATCACGTCCGTTATTTTTGACACCTCATCCACTGTCTCTGTTGTGGCATCCTGGATGGAATCGATTTTATGCTTGATTTCACTCGTTGCTTCAGAGGTCTGAATGGCCAGCTCCTTGATCTCATTGGCCACCACATTAAACCCTTTTCCCGCCTCTCCGGCTCGGGCGGCTTCAATGGTTGCGTTCAAGGCCAACAGGTTGGTCTGGGCGGCGATCTCTGTGATGACACCGGTAATCTGGGAAATATCACGAGCCGAAGCCCCGAGGGAATCCACCTTGCCAGAGGTAATCTGGGCCTGTTGGGTCGCCTCCGCCGTCACCGCTCGGGCTTTATCGCAATTCAGGGCGATATCCGCCACCGTGATGGTCATCTCTTCCGTCGCCGTCGCCATCACCGCCACATTGGATGAGATCTGCTCACACCCCGCAGCCACAGAGCCCATGTTTTCACTCAGCTGGGAAGCACCCTCGGCAACGGTTCGGGTCTGCGTGGAGATAGAATCTGAACCGCTGTACATTTGCTTGGAAAGCCCGGAAAACTCTTCCGAAGAGGCCTTGACCGTCTCGGCATCTACCTTGACTTTCCCGATAATTTCATGAAGCTTTTGGATAAACACATTAAACCGCCCGGCGAGCTGTCCAATCTCATCCTTGCTCTGAATATCAAGGCGAATCGTTAAATCGCCCTCGCCGTCGGCAAGGTCAACGACATTCTGAATTAACTTATTGATGGGCCGGATGACAATCACCCGTAAACAAAGCACGATGGTCAACACCAGGGAGGTAAGAATGATCACCGTGACCCAAATTTGAAGCTTCTTCACCATCTGAATGCCGTTACGCGCCACCTCATTAAAAGCAACCCGCTCTTTTTCGCTCAGCTGCGTCTGCTTTTCAATCGCCTGCCGAATGAAATCATCAGTATAATATAGCCGGACGGTTCCCGTTTTCTCCCCGTTCACCATGGCATCGGCGAGAAATGAAAGATCGTTATTCAACGCCGAAGCCACCCCGTCGGGAATCTTCGATCCCGTCATCACCGATTCCTCAAGCCACGCAGCCGCAAATGGTGCCCCGGAGCTGTCCTTCACCTCAATCCCTCGAACCCCCTGAAATTGCATAAAGGATTCAAGAAGCTTGTAAAGGTTCTCCGCATCAAAGTTGTAAATAAACTGGGCCGACCCCTCACCGCAGATTCGAGACAAGAGGGTTGTCGTGTCCCGAAGATCATCCATTTGCTGTGTGGTCACTTTTTCAGTGATTGTTTTAAGTGATCGCCCATGCCCATCAATTAACTGATGCGCCATATTTGATTCCATGCGTATAAAAAAAAGACTGTTGATAACCAGGAGAATAAAAACAACCACGCTGCTCACAAGAGCTGTTTTTAATGTAATTCCTTTTGTGTGCTCTCTCATTTGTACCTCATGTTTATATAAACACCGTTTTCATATGAGACCCGGACCACTTTTTCTGCATCACTCAGACAGAACCTCTGATGGTTCCGAGATCAGATTCAAATCTTAGCAAAGTAATACGCCACATATTCCTATCTATCAATAAAAAACAACGTCAGTTACCGCCTGAAGAACACTGGTAATTAAGCCTTAGACATAACAATAAGAAATCATCAGGCATAGATATAGAAAATAGTATCGAACTAAAAAATACATCAGCTATAAAAAACAAATCTTGGCAAAATTGATTCCCGGCATGTAGCCAAACAACCAAGTTTTAAGGGATCATTTCACAAATGATCGGTCCGATCGTCTGATTCTTCTGCATTCATTCATCATCTCCACTCTCAGACCCTTTTTCACAGGCCGCTCAGAAAATAAATTCGCAAGCCCTCCTGAAAATTCCCGACACGTAGAATTCCATAATATGGGACCATGAATATATTTTTCCATATTGTGTTGAAAGAAATTTGATCGCGTGCCATAGTATCTGCCATTCAAGGGGTGGGATTCATCGTCACCTTCGACACGCAAACATAACGAACAGACCATACAGTCATATATCAGGAGGTTTCATATGGACGGCAAGACTCTTATCTTAAAAGCTCTCAACCACGAAAACGTCCCCCGCACGCCATGGGTTCCCTACACCGGGGCGCAAATCGCAAACCTTAAAGGATACGCCGCCGACGAAATGTTTCAAGACGTCGACAAGCTCGTTGAGTGCCTTCTGGAAGCCGATGTGCAGTATGCACCCGACGGACTGCCCGTGATGTTCGACCTTCAGGTGGAGGCCGAAATCCTCGGATGTGATCTCAAGTGGTACCCCAACACCCCCCCCACGGTCTGCACCCACCCCCTGGCCAATGAATTCGTTCTCCCCACCCGGCGCTTGACCAAAGAAGACGGGCGTATTCCCATCATCATGGAAGCGACCCGACGCCTGAAAAAGTTAAAACCCGGGATCGCTCTCTACGGCCTGGTCTGCGGCCCCTTTACCCTGGCCTCACACCTGCGTGGCACCAACATCTTTATGGATATGTACACGGCCCCGGAACAGGTCAAAGAACTTGTCAACTACTGCGAAGAGGTCGTCAGCGAATACGCTGGCTTTCTGGTTGAAGCAGGATGTGACGTCATCGGTGCGGTGGATCCCCTGGTCTCTCAAATCTCTCCGGCCTCCTTTGAGCAGTTCTTAAGCGCCCCTTTTGCGACCTTCTTTGAGAGACTGCGCAGCCAGAACGTGCCCTCCACCTTCTTTGTCTGTGGAGATGCCACCAAAAACATCCCCGCCATGTGCGCAACCCGGCCCGACGCCATCGCCATCGACGAAAACGTAGACATCGTGGCGGCAAAGAAAGTGACGGACGAACTCGGTGTCCTCATCTCCGGTAACCTGCAGCTCACCATCACCATGCTCTTCGGATCCCAACAGGACAACCAGAAAGCCGCCATTGAGCTCATGGATACCCTGGGCACCCATAATTTCATTCTCGCGCCCGGATGCGATGTCCCCTTTAATGTGCCCCCGGAAAATATTGTGGGCCTGGGCATGGCCGTCCACAACAAAGAGGCTGTGAGAAAAGCACTTGAAACCTACGTGAAAAAAGACGAACTCCCCGAAATCGAACTGCCTGATTACGACAGCCTCGATCACGTTCTCATTGAAGTCGTCACCATCGATGCCCAGACCTGCGCCGCCTGCGGCTACATGCTCGCCTCGGCCCTCGACGCCTCAGCCGCCTTCGGAGACAAAGTCAAGGTCGTGGAACGCTCCATGATGTACCCGGAAAACGTCGCCTTCATGGGCAAGATAGGGCTTGCAAACGCCCCGTCCATGCTAATCAACGGCGAGATCAAGCACGTCTCCCTGATCCCCACCAGCGAGACACTGGAAACTGAGATTAAGGCCGCTATGAAATAAACCAAAAGACAACGGTAACTATTCAGCTTGCCTTCGCCAGGTCGTTCGAGGCAAATCACATAAAGATTCAAATGCCAATACGTCACGTCTTTTCATCACCGCGTAGGGTGCGGCTCCCGCACCTTCTACCGTAGAGAGGACCCTCAGCCTCGCAAGTTAACGATGACCACGAGTCTTATTTCAAAATGCGGTGTTTCCGGTTTACGATACGCCTGACGGTGCGCACGGC